>JANOCT010000029.1:0-1698 GCA_031412335.1 bacterium
AACCGAATTTCGGCTTATGTAAACCAAGTACCAGTGGCGCAAACCGGAACGGAGATAACGTTAACCCTACCAGAGGACAGTGCGGTGCTTTATTCATCGAGTTATGATGTAGATGGCAGTATATTGAACTACAGCTGGACTAAGCAACAAGGCAATGGAACGATCAAAGGAAACAGCAATGGATCAACACTTTCGATTGAGAATTTAGGAGTGGGAGCACATGTTTATCGATTAACGGTAACAGATAACAGTGGTGCACAACATTTTGTAGATCAGAAAATATCGATAAAAGCGGCCAATATAGCACCGATTTCAAACGCAGGTATCAACCAAACATTGACTTTACCTCAAAACAGCATCACGTTGAACGGATTCGGAAGTGACCAGGACGGCAGCATAGTAGATTACTTATGGACACAAATCAATGGCCCTGCATCTACCATGCAACAGGTGTACACACCAAATTTAGAACTGAGCAATTTGGTAACGGGGAGTTACACGTTCCGGCTAATGGCAATGGATAACATGGGCTTAACGAGTACTGATGATGCAGTAGTAACTGTATTACCGGGAATAAAAACGGTGGTGTACCGGGTTAACTGTGGTGGTCCAATATTAGCCGATCTGCCAATTGACTGGGCGGCGGATGATAATTTGGTAAATTCTGTTAATCTTGACACATTATTGCCAAGTCAAGTAAGTATATCAAAAGATTTTGCAGGAGTAAACACAACTGGAGCCCCAGATGAAATGTTAACAGATTTCAGATATGATAATTCTGGTAAAACATTACGATATAATTTTCCGGTAAATAATGGAGACTATCAGATCAGACTATTTTTTGCTGAAAATCGTGGTTCTTTAACTTCACGGATCAAGGCAAGATTATTTAGTATAGAACTGGAAGAATTAGTTGTCTTAGAGAATTTAGATATTTATGACGAAGCCGGAAATGATGCACTTGAAAAGTCATTTAATTTAACAATTATTGATGGAATGATAAATTTAATTTTACACCCTGTTAAAAATTCACCATCAATAAGTGGAATAGAAATTAGTTCTACTTCAGCATTAACTGGAAGCAAAAACCTAAACAATACTAATAATACAACTAGTGGTTTAAATAATAATTTAAGCAAAAAAAGTAGTTTAAAAGCATATCCCAATCCATTTACAGATCAAATAACAGTAGAAATAGAAACTATTGATAACGAAGATATTACTTATCTAATTGTTGATTTAAGTGGTCGAGTAATTGAGGAAAAGATTGTAAAAGTTAATGAGAATAATAATTCTTATCAATTTGATATTTCTAATAAAAATTTAGCAGCTGGAATGTATTTCATAAAAGCTTTGCAAGGTGAAAATAGCTATATTAAAAAAGTTATTAAAAATTAAACCTTACTGAATTAAAAAAAAGCCTGATAGTTACATCAGGCTTTTTTTTTGCCTAATAAATTTGAACAAATTAGTTTTCTCACAATAATTAAAAAAAGAATAGATCATTTTTAATTAGTGATATTAATTCCATGTTAACATTAAGTTAATAAATTATTAAATAAAATGACTGTCCGTATATCTACTTAAATAATTAAATTTGTTTTATGAATATTATAGAAATAGCTAAAAAATTTCCATCTGAATCAAGTTGTATAAAGTATTTTAAAGAAGTAAAAGAAAAGAAAGGAATTATTTGTA
>JANOCT010000030.1:0-224649 GCA_031412335.1 bacterium
CGTGTACTAAGGCTCTGTGTCCAACTGATACTTTATTACCAATTTTTGTCGATGCTTTTTCATACGTTCCATGAATGATTACTCCATCTTGAATATTGGTATCATTTCCAATTTCAATAGAATTAACATCGCCTCTAATAACTGCATTAAACCAAATACTGCATCCATTACCAATAGTAACTTGGCCAACGATCGTCGCATTCTCTGCAATGAAAACATTTTTACCAAGAACCGGACTAAAACCTCGAACTGACTGTATAAACGGCATATTAAAAAATAGTATCGGTTAATAAATTATTATTTTTGTTAGGATAATCAGTTGTAAAGTGTAAACCTCGGCTTTCTTTTCTCAATTTAGCTGCTTTAACAATAGTATAAGCTACTTGAATAAGGTTTCTTAATTCACAAAGCCTAACTGAAAGCGTTGTCTTTTTATAAAATTCTTCGGTTTCTTCATATAAAAACTTCAATCGATTGTGTGCTCTATCCAACCTAAAATCTGACCGAACTATCCCTACATAATCACTCATTATATTTTGTAATTCTCTTAAATTATGCGAAACTAAAATATATTCATTCGGCTGTGATGTTCCAAACTCATTCCATTCAGGAATATCTTCTTGATATTCGATGAAATTATATTCTTGAATTGCTAGATTAAAAGCACGATGAGAAAAAACTAATGCTTCAATTAAAGAATTGCTAGCCAGTCTATTAGCTCCATGCAATCCACTTGATGCACATTCACCACAAGCATACAAATTTTTTATTGTTGATTTTCCATTTTCATCGGCAACTACTCCACCACACATATAATGAGCAGCTGGTACAACAGGTATCATATCTTTGCACATGTCTATCCCTATACTCAAACATTTTGCATAAATATTCGGAAAATGTTTAAGGATCTCTGATTTTTTAATATGTCGAATATCTAGATAAACAAAATCTTCCCCGCTTTTTTTCATTTCAGAATCTATTGCTCTGGCAACAATATCTCTGGGAGCAAGAGATTTACGCGGATCGTAATTTTGCATAAACTCATCCCCTTTTGATGTTTTTAAAATACCACCAGCTCCTCGTACTGCCTCAGAAATTAAAAAAGAAGGATGCTCACCAGGGTTGTATAATGCAGTAGGATGAAACTGGATAAATTCCATATTTCTTACTTTTCCTTTCGCTCGGTAAACCATTGCAACACCATCACCAGTTGCAATAGTTGGATTCGTGGTATTTCTATAAACATGGCCCGCACCTCCAGCTGCCATTAGCGTTACTTTACTTAATATTCTTTCAACCTTTTGATTTTCTGCATTCAATACATAAACTCCAAAACATGTTGCATTAGCTTTTGATTTACTCACATCAAATCCTAAATGATGTTGTGTAATTAAATCAACTGCAAAATAGTGCGTCAGTATTTCTATATTTTTATTTTTATGAATCTGTCCAAGTAATGATCTCTCTATTTCAAAGCCTGTAATATCCTTATAATGCAAAATTCTGCTATCACTATGCCCACCTTCTTTGACTAAATCATACTCACCCGAGGTGGTTTTATCAAAGTTTGTACCCATCGAAATTATTTCAGCAATTCTTTCCGGTGCTTCTTTAACAACTATCTCAACAATATTTTGATCGCATAAACCATCTCCAGCTATTAATGTATCACTTATGTGTTTTTCAAACGTATCTGATTTATCTAAAACAACAGCAACACCGCCTTGTGCATATTTGGTATTTGATTCATCTTCGTTTGATTTGGTTACGATACAGACTTTACCATATTTAGCTGCCTTTAATGCAAAACTTAAGCCTGCTATGCCTGAACCTATTACCAAAAAATCTACTTTACGCATATATTTTTATTATCCAATGTAAACTCTGTGTTAATAACTGTTACCTAAATGTTAATTTTGTGTAAGCAATTAACTAATAATTGATTTTTATAAACTGTTTATTTTTTCAGTAGTAGATCGTACCAAAAGTTTCATATAGCTACTGCACAATACAAACTCATTCATCAACAATTATCGTACTAACAAATATTAAACAATAATATAAATATTAGATACCAACATATAAGCTATATACTTGAAAAATAAGGCTATAAAAAACTATCTATGTTAACTTAATGTTAACAAAAATAATAAAACCAATAATCAACGCGATATGATTTATTTTTATCCACTAAACTAACACCATAATAAAGGGTAAAATGATTTTTTAAAAATTATTTATTATTTATTTAATGTGTGAATAACATATTATGCATACAAATGATTTAGCTATAAAAGGATTTCTTGAAATAGAAATAGACCCTTCCATAGATTTGGTTGAAGAAATAAATGTATTAAAAAAACAAAAAAATGCAGTAATACTCGCCCATTATTATCAAGAAAGTGAAATTCAAGATGTAGCGGATTATATTGGTGATAGTTTAGGATTATCACAAGAAGCGGCTAAAACAAGAGCTGATATTATTGTTTTTGCAGGTGTTCATTTTATGGCAGAAACTGCAAAGATTTTATCACCATCAAAAAAAGTAATCCTACCCGATTTAAAAGCAGGTTGTTCTCTGGCTGATACTTGTCCTGCTGGTTTGTTTTCAAAATTTAAAGAAAGATATCCAGATCATATCGTTATAAGTTATATAAATTGCTCTGCAGAACTGAAGACATTAACAGATATTGTATGCACGAGTACCAATGCAGTGCAAATAGTAGAAAGTCTACCAAAAAGCCAAAAAATAATATTTGCTCCTGATAAAAATTTAGGGGCTTATATTAATAAATTGACAGGCAGAAATATGGTTTTGTGGAATGGTGCCTGCATGGTTCACGAAATATTTTCGAGAGAAAAAATTAGTAAACTAAAAAACAGACATCCTAATGCTAAAATTATTGCACATCCAGAATGTGAAGAATCTGTTTTAGAGTTAGCAGATTACATTGGATCGACAACAGGATTATTAAAATATACAATCAATAATCCTGCAAATGAATTTATTGTGGCAACAGAAGCAGGTATATTACATCAAATGGAAAAATCGTCGCCAAATAAAATGTTTATCGCTGCACCACCTGATAATAATTGTGCTTGCAATGAATGCCCACATATGAAAAGAAATACGCTTGAAAAATTATACGTATGTCTTAACTATGAATTACCAGAAATAATACTTTCGGACTTTATATTACAAAATGCACGAGCACCTATTGATAAAATGCTAGAAATTTCGGCTAAACTTGGTCTTTAATAAAAAAATATGTTTGAAAATACAGATAGAACGGAATTAGGAAAATTAGGAGAATTTGGTTTAATAGATCATCTCACAAAAAATTTTGAAATTAAAAATACAAGTAGTGTAAAAGGAATTGGAGATGATGCTGCAGTTTTAGATGCAAACGGAAAAAAAATACTGATTACAACAGATCTTTTATTAGAAGATATTCATTTTGATTTGGCCTATACACCTCTTAAACATTTGGGATACAAATCAGTAGTGGTAAATATATCAGATATATATGCCATGAATGCCGAACCAAAACAAATAACCATTTCAATTGGCGTTTCGAACAGATTCTCATTAGAAGCAATGGAAGAATTTTATTCTGGTGCACAACTAGCCTGCGAAAAATACTCCATAGATTTAGTTGGAGGTGATACAAGCTCCTCAAAAAAAGGTATCGTTATTTCAATTTCAGCAATTGGTTATGCTGATGAAAAGCAAATTGTTTATAGAAATGGAGCAAAAGCGGGAGATTTACTTTGTGTAAGTGGAGATTTAGGAGCTGCCTACACTGGATTACAATTATTGGAAAGAGAGAAACAAGTTTTTTTAGCAAATCCAGCAATTCAGCCAGATTTAGAAGGTAAAGATTACATTGTTGAACGTCAATTAAAACCAGAAGCCAGAGAGGATATTATCAGATTTTTTGAAGAAAAAAAGATAATACCAAGCTCTATGATTGATATTTCGGATGGTTTGGCTTCAGAAATTATACATATATGTAAGCAATCAAAAGTAGGTTGTGTACTTTATGAAGAAAGGATACCCATCGACCCTATGACCTATGATACGGCAAGAGAATTTAATTTAGATCCAACCACTTGTGCCTTAAATGGAGGTGAGGATTATGAATTACTTTTTACGCTAAATCAACAGCATTATGAAATAATAAAAAACAATATGGATATTAGTGTTATCGGCTATATCACTGATGCTTCAGAAGGAATTAATATGCAATCAAAAAGCAACATAATTCACGAAATAAAAGCACAGGGCTGGAATTCCATTAAAAATTTATAAGAAATTTACATCTATTTATTAATTTAACTAATGATAAAAAACATACTAAATCTTTTCAAAAATAGGAATAAGGTTACTTATACTTGTTTAGTTTGTTCATTATTTGTTTGTGTTAAAGGTTTTTCTCAAGATGCAATAGGAACTGTTACCGACAGAATTTCTAAAGAAGCATTAGTGAGTGCATCCGTTACTCAAAAAGGAACCTCTAACGGAATTAGAACTGATTTTAATGGAAAATTTAGTTTTAAAACCGATCCAAATGCAAGTGATAGTTTAGTTATATCTTATATTGGATACCGTACAAAAACGGTAAAATTTTCTGCTGGTATTTCTGTTAACATTTTACTGGATGAATCATCAATTACCGGAAAAGAAATTGTTGTAATTTCTGAAAGATTGAGCGAAAAACAAAAGGAATCACCTCTTACAGTAGAATCTTTGGACCTCACAGCTATAAAAGAAACTCCAGCAGCTAATTTTTATGAAGGTTTGGGTCAATTAAAAGGAGTAGATTTATTGTCGGCAAGTATTGGTTTTAAAGTAATAAACACCAGAGGCTTTAACAGCACATCACCGGTTCGATCTTTACAAATAATAGATGCGGTTGATAATCAAGCTCCAGGATTAAATTTTTCATTAGGAAATTTTTTAGGAGCATCTGAGCTCGATGTTCAGAAAGTTGATATTATAGTTGGTGCAAGTTCTGCTTTGTACGGGCCGAATGCATTCAATGGAGTTATTAGTATGAATACGAAAAGTCCATTTGTGCATCAAGGTTTAAGTGTAACGAGCAAAATAGGTGAGAGAGGATTATCGGAAAGTGCGATTCGCTGGGCTCAAGCTTTCAAAAATAAAAACGGACAAGATTTTCTAGCTTATAAATTCAATATATTTTATTTACGTGCAGATGATTGGAGGGCAACAAATTACAACCCAACAGATGTAAGTTTGTCAGATGCGAAAAACCCTGGAGGTTTTGATGCTGTAAATATTTATGGAGATGAATATAATAATGATAATGATGATTCTGCTTTACCACGTGCATTACCAGGATTAAACATACGATATCGAACAGGTTACAAAGAAGAAGATATTGTTGATTACGATACTAGAAACTTAAAATTAGGTACTGCAGTTCATTATAAAGTAAATCAGGCAAAAAATACGGAACTTATTTATGCTTTTAATTTTGGAACAGGAACAACAGTTTATCAAGGTGATAATAGATATAGCTTAAAAGATATTACCTTTTTGCAAAACCGATTAGAATTAAGAAACGATAAATTTTTTATTCGAGCATTTGCAACCAATGAAAATGCTGGGAAATCCTATGATGCGGTTTTTACTTCATTATTATTACAACAAAAATCAAAAACTACGACTGAATGGTCTGGGTATTACAGAAACTACTGGAGCCAGAATGCAAATGGTTTTTTTCAAAATATTTTAGAAACTGATCCAAATGCTCCAAAAAGGTCTGATTTTCCAGCAACACCAGAAGGTTTTCTTGAGTTTCAAAGCAAAATTTATCCTTTTCTGTTATCCAATTATAATGAAGATTTAGAAAGATTTCATGACAGAGCAAGATTTGTAGCCGATAGCACCAATAGACCTGACATTGGAGAATATGCTTTCCTAGAGCCAGGAACATTTTCGTTTGATACGGCATTCAATAGTATTATCAGTAAAAGTGCTTTTGGTGAAGGGGGTTCTCGTTTTTTAGATAAGTCTGCTCTATATAATATTCAAGCAGAGCGAAAATTTACACCTCGATTTGCTGAAATAACATTAGGAGGAAATTATCGAATCTACACTCCTCAATCTCAGGGAACAATTTTTAGTGATACCCTTGTGCGTACAATTATTCCTCGCGATTCATTAACAGCCGATACAACATTTAAGCGAAATACAATTACAAACCAAGAATTTGGAATTTATTTTGGCGTGGAAAAAAGGTTTATGAATGATAAACTTAAAATAAACTTAACCGGACGATTGGACAAAAATCAAAACTTCGACTATTTATTTTCACCAGCTGCATCTGCAGTTTATACTTTTAATCCTCAAAATATTGCGAGAATTTCACTGTCTTCGGCAATTAGAAATCCTACTCTGGCCGATCAGTATTTATTCTATAATGTCGGTACAGCTATTTTATTGGGTAATTTGAATGGAATAGATTCTTTAGTAACAGTAGAATCGCTTATTGATTTATTGAATACCCAAAATCCTGATACGTTACGTTATTTTAATGTAGAAAAAATAAGACCTGAGCAAGTGAAATCGATAGAGTTAGGATATAGAACATCTTTATTTAATCGTTTATTTATTGATGGCAGTTATTATTTCAGTAGATACCAATATTTTATTGGATATAAAATTGGAGTTGACGTTGATTATACAACAGATTTTGGATTAAATATTTCAGATTTGCAAGCTTATAGAGTTGCAGCGAATGCGAATGATGTAGTTACAACTCAAGGTTTTTCAATTGGGTTAAATTATTTTTTCAAAAATTTCTATTCAATTAATGGAAATTATTCATTCAATAAATTAAATCTTAAAGATGATCAAGATCCAATCATTCCAGCATTCAATACGCCTGAACATAAGTTCAATATTGGTATATCTGGGCGAGATATTTTTCAAAAAATTGGACCTATTACCCTCAGAAACATTGGTTTTAGTATAAATTACAAATGGGTGGAAGGATATGTATTTGAAGGCTCGCCACAATTTACCGGTTTTGTTCCTAATTATGATTTAGTCGATGCTCAAATAAGCAAAACAGTACCAACCATAAAAACCACCTTTAAATTAGGTTGTGCAAATTTACTTAACAACATGCATTACGAGGTCTATGGTGGACCTTTGATAGGAAGATTAGCTTATTTTTCTGTTTTAGTAGATTTAGCAAAAAAATAAAAATACCTTGTAGAGGGTATTTTTATTCTTATATTGCAAGCTATTAACTTAAAAATAAACAACATGAAAAAAATTTTACTAGGTGCTGCTTTGGTAGCTTTTGGTATTGGTATTAATACTGCTAATGCGCAACGTTACTTACAAGCAAACTTTATTTCACAAATAAAAGTTACCAGCGATACTGTATATGCACGTAACTTTTCGGTGCTAACTGGAACTCCAGCTTTGGTACCTTTAAGAATGGATGTCTACGAGCCAGTGGGAGACCCAGCTAATTTATTAAGACCATTAGTAGTTTATTTACACACGGGTAGTTTTTTACCACAGTACATTAATGGTCAAGTAACTGGCGGTAGAAAAGACAGTACTGTAGCAGAAATGTGTAGACAATTTGCAAAACGTGGCTATGTGGCAGTAGCTGCTAGTTATCGTACTGGCTGGAATCCAGCAGCAGTAGGAGCAGCAGGACAAGACATCAGAACAGGCACATTATTAAGTGCAGTTTATCGTGCCATTCAAGATGCAAAAGCTTGTGTACGTTATTTTAAACAAAATGCAGCAACGGCTAATAATGGCTTTAAAATAGATACCAATAAAGTTATTTTAGTAGGTCAAGGATCTGGTGGTTATGTTTCTTTAGCGTATGCAACTCTTGATAAGTTTGGGGAAATTGATTTGCCTAAATTTCAAGCAGCGGTTTCAAATGCACAATATGGTTTTGTTGCTGGTCAATCTTTTATAAATCAAGGTACACTTGGTGGTTTTGAAGGCGAAGGTGGTATTCCGCAATTAAACAGCACTACAACTACCAATTTAGGATACTCAAGTGATATTCAATTTTGTATCAATTTTGGTGGCGCTATGGGAGATTCCTCTTGGTTAGAAGCGGGTGATGCGCCAATGGCAGTTGCACATGTTACATCAGATCCATTTGCTCCTTATGTTTTTGGTCAGGTAATTGTGCCAACTACAGGAGATTTTGTTGTAAATGTATCTGGTAGTAAAGGTGTAATTGATCGTGCAAATAGATTAGGAAATAATGATGTTTTGAATTCTCAAACTTTTAACGATCCATATTCTGTAAGAGCAAATCAAGTTAATGGTGGTTCAAAAAATATATTTCCAATTGTTTTGGTTCCATCTTTTCAAGCTGGACCTTGGGAATGGTGGGATGAAGCAACAGTACTTGCAATTCCTGCAAGCGCTGGAACAGGCGGAAATAGTGGAATTACTTTAAACAATAATAGTAAAGCAACGAATCCAAATATGTCATCTGCTAAAGGAAAAGCTTACGTAGATACATTACAAGGATTTTTCAATCCAAGAATTGTTGCTGCATTAAATTTAACATCAAGCATTGGTAACCTTAGCAATGATTTATTTTCTGTTTCTAAAGCATTTCCAAATCCAACTTCGGATAAAATGAATATTGAAATAAACTTGAATAGAAGCAGTATTGTGAATGTAAAAGTTCTTAATACTCTTGGACAAGTTGTTGTTCAAAATTCTGTTTCCAAATTTAATTCAGGAAAAACAATTATTGAAGTAGATCTTTCTGGTTTAGCAAAAGGTGTTTATTTATACACTGTTGAAGCTGAAAACAAGGTGGCTACGGATAAAGTATTAAAGCAATAATTTCAAATAAATAATTAAAAAACCCTGAGCGATCAGGGTTTTTTTTTGCCATTATTTTTGATTAATCTCAATTTTTTCTAAATCTTTCAGTTCAAGATTTAAGGCATTTACCGATATATGAATTTCGCGAAAAGATAAATACAAGGAAACCATTAGTAAGCCAAGGCTACTTGCAAATATGTATTTTCCAATTTCCTGTTCGTCGAAAAACAAAACCAGCATACTTAAAACACATAAAAAGAAAGCAGCGATACCGAAACCTTGCATATATCGGATTAGTAAAATTCGGCGTCTTAAGTTATCAATCTGACCAATAATATTTGGATTATGATTTTCAATATACTGGGTTTTTAAACTTCTGATTAAAGATGCTAAAGCCATAAAACGATTTGTATAAGCTAATAGCAATAAAGATATAGCCGGAAATAAGATAGCTGGTGTTGTGAGTGTAATTTCCATTCTGCAAATTAAGTGAAAGGTATGTACATTGCCCTCAAAATATTTTATGAATAAACTTTTTGGATTCCTTTTTACACCAATTCATTACCTATTGTTTTTTCTGCTTTTGTTAATTTTTCACGTGGTTCAAGTAATCGCATTAAATTTTTTTGGTAGAAATGCACATAAGCAATCGGTGGATCTGTTAAACTTTTTTTTACTTCAAAACTTCAGAACTATAGGTACCCGAATAAAATTTATAAATAAATACACCTTACCTGTTGGCCAAACTATAATTGTTATAAGTAACCATCAAAGCATGTATGATATGCCTATGATTATTTGGTATCTGAGAAAAATAAATTTGAAATTTGTTTCCAAAAAAGAGCTGGCAAAAGGAATACCAAGTATTTCCTATAATTTAAGACACAGTGGGGCTGCGCTTATAGATCGGAATGATAAGGAACAGGCATTGGCTGAAATTGAAAAACTTGGAAAAGTTATTCAAGAAAAAAAATTAAGTGCTTTAATATTTCCAGAGGGAACAAGGTCTAAAACAGGAATATTAAAATCGTTTTCAATTGGTGGAATCAGCACACTACTTAGGGAAGCACCAAATGCTTTAATCTTGCCATTAGTTATCAATAACTCATGGAAAATTTTTAGATATGGTCAGTTTCCATTAAGTTTTGGCGAAAAAATAAGCCTAGAAGTTTTAGAGCCTTTCTCATCAGAAAACCTCACAGCATTAGAAGTATTAGCAAAAGCAGAAGAGCAAATCAAAGGAAAGTTAAAACAATAAAAAGATAGTTTTTCTTTGTGTTTAGTTTGTTAGCATTCAATCAATAGCCAAAAAGCAATAATTTGGTTTTACATCAGCTTTTGATTTTCAATAATTTAGCTATATTTGAAGTCGACCTTTAAAGAAAAAATCAGTCGGGCACAAAATTTGTGTATAGAAGAAAAAATTCTTTAAATCGTTCATTTTTTTATTGCTCTCAATATTTTATTATGCTCTCAACTCCTACTCTCAAGTTCCAAGCTTTTTTCTTTTTGCTTTTTTTTGGGTTAAATCAAAAAATTATTGCTCAAAATGCACCAACCTGGCAAAGTAATTTTCCGTCAATTCTGCACGGAGCTGTATCTATGGATATTAAAGTTAAAACAAATAATGCGACCATAGTTTATTATGCGATTTATAAAAATGATCAAAATACACTTACTGCCGCCTCAGTAAAATCTGCTGCTTTATCGAACGGAAGTAATGGTAATGGAAATTTGCAGCAAAATGGTAGTATTGTTATTGGGTCTTCAGATACTGCCATATTAAAGCTTACTGGATTTACTAATGATAAAACCTACTACGTGTATCTATCTGCTGATAATGGTTCAGTTTCCATGGCAAATTCAAATGTTTATAAAGAAACTGTTATATTACCAAAAAGACAAAAACAACTAAGCTATACATCCAATCCATCATTAGGTGATGGACAACTACATGGTTATTTATTGTATTACCCAGAAGAATATTATAAAAATCCTAATCAAGATTTTCCATTACTTATAGTTTTACATGGAATTGGTGAGCGGGGTACTTTAAATTACAGTGCTTTAAATAGATATGGACCTGCAAAACTTGTTGATGGCGGCAGAAGTTTTCCATTTATAATAGCAACACCGCAAACGTATATATATGCCGGAAGTTGGGCAAAAAGTGTTGTGAATGAATTTCTGGATAAAATGGTGATTGAAAGTAGGGTTAATATTAATAAAATTTATGTCACGGGATTCAGTATGGGAGGAAACGGAGCTTTTGCGTATGCTGCCGGCTATCCGAATAAAGTGACTGCTATTGTTCCTATTGCTGGATGGAGTTCTGGAGGAATGTGTAATTTAACTAACGTTCCTGTTTGGGCATTTCATGCTCAAGACGATGGTTCGGTAGGAGTTGCAGGTACCAATAATGCAGTTGCAAACATAAATGCATGTAATCCACCACCTACCGTTCCAGCAATAAAGACAATTTATCCAAATGGAGGACATGGTATTTGGGAAAAAACCTATAATGGAAGTGCAGGTCATGATATTTATACCTGGATGCTTCAATACACTAAAAATCTAGTCGCAGTACCAGAAGTTCCACCTGTAGTTTCCGCAGGAGCAAATAAATCAATTACTGCACCAGCAAATACTATAACCTTATTTGGGAGTGCATCCGATCCTAATGGAATAGTTGTAAGCTACAGTTGGACAAAAATTTCTGGACCATCAGTAACAATGGGCGCTCAAAATGTAGCCTCATTGCAATTAAGCAATCTAATTCCCGGAGTATATGTTTTTAGATTGACTGCAACGGATAATACAGGAGATATTGCTTTTAGCGAAGCAACTTTAACAGTTTTGCAACAACCAAATATTGCCCCTACAGCTTATGCTGGGTCAGATCAAACGTTAGTTTTTCCACAAAATAGCGTTACACTTTTAGGAAATGGAACGGATCCAGATGGTACAATTACAACCTATTCATGGAAAAAATTAAGTGGACCATCTACGATAACAATAGGAGGTACAAATTCTCAAAACTTAGTTTTAACCAATATCGGCTCTGGGACTTATACCTTTAGACTATCTGTTACCGATAATGATGGAGATATTAGTTTTGATGATGTAACTGTTGCTTATTCAAACAATGGAGGAAATACAAATTTATCACCTGTGGCAAATGCAGGTATTGATAAATCAATTACCCTACCAACTACCGCTGTTACTATTGTAGGAAATGCTTCAGATAGTGATGGTACAATTGCAACCTATAGTTGGACAAAACTAAGTGGTGGAGTTTGTACATTGACAAACCCAAACTCGGCTAGTCTGTTCGCAACTGGTTTGCAGGTTGGTGTGTATGTTTTCAGACTTACAGCTACCGATAATAGCGGAGCGATAGACGAAGATGACGTTACTGTTACCGTAAATTCTCTAATAAATCAAGCAGCTATTGTTTCTATTTTAAGTCCAACAACAAATTTTGTATTGCTTCAAGGCAATCCAGTTCAAATTAATGTATCTGCCACCGATAATGATGGAACGATTTCAAAAATTGAATTGTATGATGGAAATATTAAACTTTTAGAAGATAATACAAGCCCATATTCATTTCTTGTTAATAATTTATCTGTCGGCTATCATCAATTAAGCGTAAAAGCTGTAGACAATTTAAATCTTGTATCTCAATCATCAATTGTAACAGTTCAAGTAATTTCTCCTATTACTTGTAGTGGAACTGGTTTTTTATTGCGGGAACAATGGAACAATATTCAAGGAAATAATTTGGTGCAAACGGTATTTCCAACACTTATAAGTTCAAGCTCACTTTTAACAATGGCAGAGTCTGGACAAAATATAAGTGATAATTATCAATCAAGAATGCGAGGATATGTTTGTCCACCAATGTCCGGCAATTATATTTTTTATATTTCTGGCGATGACAATTGCGAATTGTATCTCAGTACAGGTGCTGGAAGCGGAAGTAAAACGAAAATTGCATCAGTTAGTGGATATACAAACTATCGAGAACTTACAAAATATTCAACACAAACCTCATTACCGATTAGCTTAGTTGCAGGTCAAAAATATTATATAGAAGTGCTACATAAAGAAGGAACAGGGTTTGACAATGTATCCGTTTCTTGGAAATTACCAGATGGAACTCTTGAAAGTCCAATTAGCGGAAGCAAACTTTCTCCTTATATTAATTTGATTCCATTTGCCGATGCTGGAGGAGATCAGATGGAAGTTGAAGGTGTAAATTCTATTGTTTTAAATTCTAATACAATTGATTTGGATGGTTCAATCGTATCATACATTTGGACAAAAATATCAGGTCCAAGTGTTTCTTTGAACGGAACAACTTCAAGTAGCTTAACATTAAACAACCCAAGTTTTGGTAATTATATGTTTTCGCTATTAGTTAAAGATAACTCTGGCGCAACAAGTATTGATACAGTTTCTGTAACTGTTATTCAGCAAAATTTACCTCCAATTGCCAATGCGGGATCAGACAGGTATATTTTTGCCAATGCAAAATCACTTAATTTGAAAGGAATAGCAACAGATCCAGACGGAACAATTGCATCAATATCATGGACTCAAATTTCAGGTCCGTCTGTTTTAAATTTGATAAATAGTAATACGTTAAATGTTGCAGTCAGTAATTATATATCGGGCACCTATACAATTTCTTTAACGGTAATAGATAATGATAACGATACCACAAAAGATGAAATGAAAATTTTTATTTCTTCACCATCTTCTAGTACGATCTACCGAGTTAATGCAGGAGGAAGCCACATTGTAAATAACCCTATAGATTGGGATCAGGATTTATTACTAAATCAACATCCGTTTTTGATGCCCGCTAATGTTGGTTTTGTAACCGGTAAAAGCGTATGGGCAGAAGTTAATAAGACTGGTGCTCCTGATCAAATATTTAAAACTTATCGCTATCATACCTCATCAACAATACCTCTTACCTATCAATTTCCGGTAAATAATGGTGATTTTGAAGTTCGGTTGTATTTTGCTGAAAACAATGCTAATGTATTAGCTGGAATAACGAATCGTGAGTTTGATGTGTATTTGGAAGGCAAAAAGTTTTTAGATAATTTAAATGTAATGGCAGAGGCCGACTCGTCAGCTTTAGTTAAAACATTTTATTTAAATGTAACAGATAATTTTTTGGATATAGAATTTGTAAAACAACTTTCAAACCCAATTATATCTGGAATTGAAATATCTGAATTATTAAATAGCGGTGGTGGTAAACGTGAAGCAATACTTAGTGAAAATGAATCGACTATTGATTCTAAAGTTTATCCTAACCCATTTACAAATCAAATAACTGTTCAACTTTCTAATGTTGAAGCAGCAGTTTTTAGACTAACGGATATATTAGGAAGAGAAATTTTAGTTTTACCGATAGCTGAAAAAGAATCAACTATTCAATTAGATAAATTTAGTATGCCAGTTGGTTTCTATTTTTATAATATTCAACTATCAGACGGAAAAATAATAAGCGGAAAGATTTTGAAAGAAATTTGATTTTTTAAAAAAATAAAAAAATAAAAAAAAGCCACCCCAAAAAGGTGGCTTTTTTAGTTTAAAGCGGGATTTCTCTACGTCTTTTTACGTAGAACAAAATACTCTATTTGGGGTATTGTAATTTACGGTTCAATTGTTGATAAGTATTGACCGGAATCCAAAATCCGGTGTCCGTCCTTAAAAAATCAATAGAATATTTTTCTTAATATTTTATTGATGAATTAGTTACGATAATCTCAGATAAATTTCCAAACTTTTAATTCAGTTACTAAAATCCAAAAGGGTTAAAATCTTTTTGTGCTTTTAAATCAAATTGTTCAATTATTTAATTATTAAAAACTATGTTTAAAAAGTTAGCTATTCGCAAAATTGTTGCTCTGGTTACAGTGGGTTTATTTGGGTCTTTAAGTTTTGCTTTTGCCCAGCCGACTTGGAGTTCAGGTTATCCTAAATCAAGCAGTGGAGCTTCATCTATTGACTTTACTGTAAAATCAAATCAAGCATCTACAATTTACTATGTGATTTATAAAACTGATCAAGCTAATTTAACTGCTTCAGCACTAAAAAGTGCCGCAACCGGATCAATAACTACAAACATTCAAAAGAAAGGAAGTATTACTTTAGCAGCTGGTGATACGAATTTGATTGTTGCCTCAGCAATACCAGATAACAAAACTTATTATAGTTATTTAGTTGCTGAAAGTGGAGGTGTTTTGATGGCTGATGTTTCCGTAAAAAAGTACATAAGCGTTTTAGTAAAAAAGCAAAAAGAACTAAGTTATACTTCAAATCCCAGTTTAGGAGATGGTCAATTACACGGATATCTATTATATTATCCAGAAGAGTATTATAGAAATCCAACAAAAACATTTCCGCTTCTTGTGGTCCTACACGGACAAGGAGAGAAGGGTACACTTAACTATGGAAATTTAACTCGTCATGGTCCTGCAAAATTAATTCAAGGAGGCAGAGAATTTCCATTTATCGTTGCAACTCCACAAACCTATATTTATGCTGGAGGATGGGCTACCAATGTTGTCAATGAATTTATCGATAAAATGAGTAGCGAAAGCCGAGTAAACACGAATAAAGTTTATCTAACTGGTTTTAGTATGGGAGGAGGTGGAACTTTCTTATATACTGGTCAATATCCGAATAAAATTGCAGCTGTTGTTCCTATATCTGGGTGGGGTTCAGCTGGAAACTGTAATATGAAAAACGTTCCGGTGTGGGCTTTTCATAATAATGATGACGGAACTGTAGGTGTTGCTGGAACTAATAATGCGATTGCGAATATAAATGCCTGCAATCCTCCACCAACTATTGCAGCAAAAAAAACAATTTATTCATCAGGTGGGCATGATGCTTGGACCAAAACCTATGATGGATCTGGTGGTTATGATATTTATACTTGGATGTTGCAGTATAGTAAAAATGTGGTTCCTGTTACACCAATTCCTCCAATTGTAAATGCCGGAACTGATAAAGTTGTAACTTTACCAATCACTACTATTAACATTACTGGTATTGCCTCAGATCCAAATGGCACTATTTCATCATATAGTTGGAGTAAAATTTCAGGTGCTTCTGTAACATTAACTAATCAAACAACCCCAACACTAACCGTTACTGGTTTAAATCAAGGTTCGTATGTTTTTAGACTAATTGTAATAGATAATTCAGGAATTCAAAGTTTTGATGATGTGACTGTGACTGTTTTGGCAGCAAGTAACACTGCTCCAGTAGCCAATGCTGGTACAGATAAAGTAATTTCATTACCAACTAATTCTTTAATAATTAATGGTACGGGAACAGATCTAAACGGAACAATTGTTTCATATCAATGGTCTAAATATTTAGGAGGAACTTGTACACTAACAAATACTACTTCCCAAAATTTAACAGTTTCTTCTTTATTAGCAGGAGAATATGAATTTAAATTAACAGTTACTGATAACAATGGTAGCACAGCTACAGATATAATGAGAGTTACAGTAAATTCTGTTGCTAACTCACTGCCAACTATTTCTATTACAGCTCCAATTCAAAATCAGCAAATTGTTGAGGGTAATTTGTTACAAATAGTTGCAAATGCTTCGGATTTAGATGGTTCAATTACAAAAGTTGAATTTTATGCAGGCTCTTTGAAGATAGGAGAAGACCTAACAAGTCCTTACAATTTTGTAATATCAACTTTGTTAGCTGGAAATTATATAATATCAACTAAGGCTTTTGATAATGCTGGAGCTTCAACAACTTCTGCTTTGGTATCAATACAAATACTTCCATCATCTTTATGTACATCAACTGGAACTATATTGCGTGAAGAATGGATAAATAATAGCGGTAATTTAATTACTCAATCAATTTTTGATGGATTAGTAAATTCAAGTTCTTCCCTAACTTCATTTGAAGGACCAATAGATATATCAGATAATTATTCAAGCAGGTTAAGAGGATATATTTGTGCTCCTGTAACGGGTAATTATACATTTTGGGTATCAGGTGATGACGATTGCGAATTATATTTAAGCAGCGATTCAACTGCTCAAAATAAATCATTAATTGCTTTTGTAAGTGGTTATACTGATTATCGCCAATACACAAAATTTGCTAGTCAGCAATCATCTACTAAATTTTTAACAGCAGGTAAAAAATATTTCATTGAAGCAAAGCATAAGGAAGGAAGTGGAAAAGATAATATTTCTGTAGGGTGGCAATTGCCTGATGGTACTTTACAAAGGCCAATTAATGGTCAATATTTATCATCCTATATTAATAAATTACCAAGTATAACTCTCGCAACAACTTTGCAAGCAAATGCCGAAGCGGGAAATTTAATAATACCATCAAGCGCTGTGGATTTAGATGGAAGTATTGTGAGTTACACCTGGTCGAAAAATGGAAGCAATGATTTAATTTTAAATAATATAACTACTCCCAATCTTGGAATTAGTAATTTATCAGCTGGTACTTTTATTTTCACCCTTACAGTAAAAGATAACAGCAACCAAACAAGTAGTTCAAATATTTCTCTTACAATCAATTCAGTTTCCAATCCAGTAAATATAAACGCCGGTTCAGATGTTTATACATTTAGTAATGTGCCATCTTTAACTATATCGGCTATTACTAATTTACCAGCAAATCAAATTTCTCAAATCCAGTGGACAAAAATTTCTGGAAATAATAGCTTATCTGTTTCTGGTTCAAATTCCCTCAACTTAATAATAAATCAATTAGTTGCAGGCAATTTTAGTTTTGAAATAATGGTAAAAAATTTACAAAATCAGGTTGCAAAAGATACCGTAAGTATATTTATTGCCGCTCCGACAGGCACTTCATTGTATAGAATTAATGCTGGCGGTATTCAAATAGTTGATCAACCAATTGATTGGGCTAACGATAATGCTATGAATAATAACCCTAATTTATCCTCTATAAACAAAGGGCAAATTAGTGGATCAGGAACTTGGAATTATACAAATAATACCAGTGCACCTAATTCAGTTTATAGTACATATCGTTTTTCTACTTCGACTACTGATCCTTTAACGTATTCATTTCCAGTACAAAATGGTAATTTTGAAGTTAGATTATATTTTTCAGAAACAAACTCAACCATAAAATCTGGCGGATATAGTAGAGTTTTCGATATCAAAATTGAAAATCAAATAGCATTGCAAGGTTTAAATATTTTTGCGGAAGCTGGTACTTCTGCTTTACAAAAAACCTTTTTCGTTTCGGTTACAGATGGAAAATTAGATGTTAGTTTTATTAAAAATCTTTCTAGTCCATTAATTAACGCATTAGAAATTATAGGTTTAAATGGCGTAGGTATTCCAGCAAAAACTAGTACACAAGTAAAATCTGATCTAGTTGAAAAAAGTAAAATTTTTGTAAAAGCATATCCTAATCCGTTTGACGAAAATCTGACAATTGAAAGTGATGTACTCGAAAATTCAACACTGATTTTAAGCGATATTGCCGGAAGAGTTTTATTTACTCAAACAATAAATCCAGGAATAACAGAAATAAATACCGAAAATTTAAATTTGAGCGCTGGTGTTTATTTGCTAAAAATAACAGATAGCAACAAACAACAACAAACAATAAAATTGATAAAGAATTAAAAGTGAATAATTAATCAGGTTAAAAAGCAGCGAAACTTCGCTGCTTTTTTTAATATTTACAATCTGCTTTCAACCCAAGCAATCATATAATCTTGAAAAACAAAATAATTTGCCATTCGGGTTTCGTTGAAATCATCTCTATTAATCTTAAATTCTGCAAAACCTTCCTCTTTTAAGTTAAACGGAAGAATTAAAATATCATCTCTAAATGAAACACCTTTTTTTCCATACCACTTATAAACAGCTTCTTTAATGCACCAGCAAGCATATAAATGGTTAATCTCTGCAGATTTATTGATAAAATCCAATTCTAGCAATGAGAGAAATCGATTTTTAATCAGCAATACTTTGGTTCGAATTTTTTCAATATCTACTCCAACTGGATAAGATTTGCTCAACATTACAGCTGCCATATCATTTGAATGGCTAATGGAAACATGTTCAGGAAAATTTTTTAAAACCGGTTTATTCCATTCATCTTTATCAAGCCAAATAAAATCGTTTGTTTTCATCATAAAGCGAAGTAAAACCCGACTGCCCAACCAATGTGAATTTCTTTTTTGATGAATTAGTGTTTGGTAATAGATTTTCTCTATTTCACTTAATTGCAAACGCGATAATAAATCTTCATTTGTTTCATCAATTTTCCAGATTCCAAGTCTGGTTTCCTCTCCAAAAGATTTAATTAATTGCAATGCCATTTTTATATATAAAAAACGCATTTTTTCTCAAAATCATGTTTAATTTGCGTCGTTAAATTATTTCTAAATTAGGCAAAAAATAATATCCATGATCCTTTCAGATAACAGAATTTTAGAAGAGAAAGCAAAAGGCACGATTGTAATTGAACCCTGGGACGCTGCTTGCTTAGGAACAAATTCTTATGATGTGCACCTTGGCAAAAATTTGGCTACCTATAAAGACCGCACGCTAGATTCTAAACTACACAATGAGATTATTCATTTTATAATTCCCGAAGAAGGATTCGTTTTACAACCTAATACACTTTATTTAGGAGTAACACTGGAATATACTGAGACGCATGCACATGTTCCATTTTTGGAAGGTAAATCAAGTACTGGTAGGTTAGGAATTGATATTCACGCAACTGCTGGTAAAGGAGATGTTGGCTTTTGTAATACTTGGACACTTGAAATATCATGTGCACAACCAGTTCGTATTTATGCTGGTATGCCTATTGGGCAATTGATTTATTTTCTGGTAGATGGTGAAGTTGCAACAAAGTACAATACCAAAACTAATGCAAAATATACGACAAGGACTACCAAGCCTGTTGAATCAATGATGTGGAAAAATAATTTTTAAAAGATTAATTGTTTTTGGAATCCAAAAACATCAGTGATTTGAACTCTTTTACAACATTATCGGCATTTTTCAAATCAGATTGTAACATTCTATATGTCGTCATATCTTTTTCAAAACCTTTTGTTTCACCCATCAAATTTCTGATTTCTGCACGAGATTGATACGCCCTCATATAGTTTTTGTCTAATTCAATTACCATGGAGTAATCTTCCAAAGCACCTTGATAATCACACAAATACGATCGTATGTTTCCTCGATGTTGATAAGCAATGGTATAAAATGGATCTAAAATAATTGCTGAACAAAAATCTTTGTAAGCCAAATTCGCTTCTCTTAACATTTCGTATGTGCAACCACGATTGCTATAAAAAACCGGATTTTTGGGATCATGTGATATAGCAGATGTGTAATCTGATATGGCAGCTTGGTAATCTTTTAAATCTTCCCATACACAAGCACGATTATTTAATGCTTCGGTAAATGCCGGATGAAAAGTTAATGCAGCGTTGAAATCGGTTAACGATTGCTGAAGATTTCCTCTTTCGTGATTTAAACAAGCCCTATTGTATAAAGCTGTAGGATAATCGTTTTTCAATTCAATCGCTTTGTTGTAATCCAGTAGAATTTCGCAAAACTCAAAATTTTCATTTTTTTTAGTTAATCCTCGCGAATTATAAAAACCTGCATTGGTTGGGTCAATTATAATTGCTTGATTAAAATCTGAAATTGCTCCATATTTATCATTCAACTTATCTTTGGCATTACCTCTCAAATAAAAAAGCTGAGCCGATTTATTGTCACGCTCAATTGCCATAGTAAATACCTGAATTGCTTTTAAATATTCTCCTCGTTGGTAAAAATCAACGGCCGCTTCGCAGATGTAATCTTTTTCGCTCATAATAGTCTATCGGTTTTTTAGGAAAATCAATAGGCTTATTACGTTGCATGTAAATTGAATGTTTCGGTTAAGTCAAAAGAAGAATTTTCAACAAAATTTTCAACAGTTAAAAGAATCGTGGATAATGGTAGAAATAAAAAGACAGATTATTTTAACCAAATCATTTCTATTATAATCAAAAGTATCATATTGATGTGCTTTGCCCTAAAACAAAAAAACCTCCGCAAACTAATGCGGAGGCTTTCTAAAAAATGATTATGCCTTATGCAATTTTAACATTTGTTGCATTTAAACCTCTTTTTCCTTCTGTAACAGTAAATGTTACCGTGTCATTTTCTCTGATTTTGTCTACCAAGCCAGTTACGTGTACGAAGATTTCTTCGCCAGTGTCGTCAGTTTGGATGAACCCGAAACCTTTAGTTTCGTTGAAAAATTTTACTTTACCTTTTGTCATTGTAATAAATTGTTTAATAAAACCCAAAGGTAAGTAAAAATACTTTACGCTTTCTCACAAAGATGTTAATATCTTTTTTCTTTGAAATGGTAAAACTTATTTTCGTAACAAATAATGCCTTTAGCGTATTTAAAGCTAATAATTAACTATTAATTTTTTGACTTTAACCTTTTTAAACCAATTTTTGCTTGGCTATCGATGCTATTTTTATATTCATGATCTTTCATAGCCAAACAAAGTTCATAATAATAGGTTGCATCAACCTTTTTATTTAAAAACTCATATATAATTCCCATCTGCAATGCGCTGTTGGATGCAAAATAATTTTTCTGTCCTGATGATTCACGTATTAACTTGCTATAAAATTCAATTGCTTTTTGGAATTTTGCCTCAGCCTGATAAATTCTTCCCATTCTATAATTATATTCTGTTTGATGAGTTGCTTTTTTAAAGCTATTTTTTTCCAGCAACACAGATTCAGCTTGTTGAAAATAACCACCATCAAAAAGTAATCGTGCTTTAAGTAATTCACTATCCGGAATATCATCTGTTTTACACTCAGTAATTGCTTGTTTATCTTTTTCAGAAAATGAATATCCTTTTTCTAGTGCCAAAGATTTGAATTTTTGAAACTCAGAATCTTTACCATTCAACAAACTATACCAACTCAATTTTAAGTAAGCATCTTTTATAAAATAAATTCCTTTGTAAAAAAGCACGAAACGATTGAGATAAACAGAACCAGTAGAATCCAACTTATTTAGTTTTGCAATACCCATCATATAATCTAAATGATAAAAGGGTTCGAATTCTACGCCTGTTGGTCGAACCGCAAGCACTTTTATTACTTCATCATTTTTGGCATTTCGAGAAAAATTTTTCGCTAACAAGTAGGTTTTTAATAAATTATCCGATGGTAATCTATTGATTAAGAATAAAATAGGAATATTGTTATTTTCGTTTTTTAGCAAATCTGTTGAAATAAAAGACAGATACAAAACGCTTTCTTGATTCAAAAAATAAAAGGAGGAGCTTTTTTCAAGTTCTGCGAGCTTTAAAAGCATATTTATTCCAACTTTGGTATTGCCTCGCATACCTACTTTTTGTAATAATTGCTGATAATTTTCAGGCAAGGATCCAAGCAAAACATTCAAGATTCCCAAACCTTTTAAATTAGGGGTGAATGCTGGATATAAACGTTGATTTTCGTTTAGTAATTTATAAGCCTTATTTAATTCAATGGCTGCAGTTGCATTTTCTTGAAACTTAAAACGTGTGATTGCCCACTGAATATGAATGTCTGCAATAGAATATCTATACCAAGGCGAGTTTTTAGATTCTTTTTCTAACCGAGCAATACGTAGATCTTTAGATTTATTTAGTTTTTCAAATTGTTCTCTGTTTTCTGAACAGAATAAACTAAAAAAATCTACATAGTTTTCAAGCGAAATACTTACCGAATTATCAGGATTCTTTGATTTTTCTAATTTAATTAGCTCCTTGGCTTCATTTAGTTTTAAAGAAAGGACACTAGAATATGCCTTTTTACAATTTGAGTTATAATCAAAATTGCCAAAAGTATAAGCCGGAAAGTAAAAAATGAAAGCAAAAACTGAATGAAAAAGTAATTTCACTTTTTTCGTTTTTGCTAAATTAATTTTACAAAACTTCTGATAATTTGTTTTCAGGTAAGAAACCTTCGTCGATCAAAATACGGCCACAGTGCTCGCAAACAATTATTTTTTTGCGTTGACGAATATCTGATTGTCTTTGAGGAGGTATTTTATTAAAACATCCTGAGCATGAATCTCGCTGAATAGTAACAACTGCTAATCCGTTTTTAGAATTATTTCTTAATTTATTATAAGCAGTCATTAATCTGTCTTCAATATCTTTTTCAGCAATTTTTGCTTTCTCGTTCAAATGATCTTCTTCTTTTTGAGTTTCTGCAGTAATAGTTTCCAACTCAGAATGCTTTACAGCTAGATCTTTTCTACGTTCCGACAAAATTTCTTCGGTTTGAGTTAAAAAATCTTTTCGTGAAGAGATATCAGAAGTAAATTCTTTAATCTTTTTTTCAGAAACCTGAATTTCAAGACCTTGAATTTCCATTTCTTTTGACAAAGCATCAAATTCACGATTGTTTTTAACATTCATTTGCTGAGCTTCGTACTTTTTTATCAGCACGGCAGCATCTTTCATTAAATTCTTTCGACCATTAATAGACTCTTCTAATTCAGTAAGATCATCTTTCAATTTAGAAATTCTGGTTTCAAGACCGGCAATATCATCTTCCAGATCACTAACTTCCATTGGCAATTCGCCTCTGATGGTTCTGATTTGGTCTATTTTGCTATGAATGCTTTGCAGGTCGAAAAGTGCTTTTAATTTTTGCTCGATTGTAGTTTCCATCTGATTGAATCGTATCTCTTAAAAATAATGAACAGGGTTGGTAATCACGTTTGTGGAACGGTGGGCAAAGGTAGGAAATTTCTTCTTAATTTTTTCAGCTATCCATTCGTAGGTAAATTGTTCTGTTTCGTAGTGTCCAATGTCTGCAATCACAATTTTATCATCTGCATCAAAAAACTCATGATATTTAAAATCAGCAGTTACAAATATATCTGCACCCGAGGCGATTGCTTTTGCTAATAAAAAACTGCCGGATCCACCACAAATGGCTATTTTCATTACTTTTTTATTTAATAATGGCGAATGTCTGATAATATTAGCGTTCATTTTTTCTTTTAAAAAAGTAAAAAATTCAATTTCTGAAATAGAATTAGGAAGTTCTCCTATCATGCCAGCACCTACCAAACTACTTTTGTTGGCAAGATCTTGTATATAAAAAGCAACTTCCTCATACGGGTGAATGGCTTTAAGACTTTTTATTAACGAATTCTCTATTTCTTTAACGTAAATAACTTCAATCCTCACCTCTTTTTCGTTATGTCTTTTTCCTATTTCGCCTACAAAAGGCTTTGCATTATCCAAAGCTTTAAAAGTACCCTTTCCCTCAACCGAAAAACTACAATCCGAATAATTTCCAATTGCACCAGCTCCAGCATTAAATAAAGCATCTTTAACCTGATTTTCGTATTCTACAGGAGCAAAAGTAGTTAGTTTACGTACTAAACCTGATTCTGGTGCTAAAATTTTAGTATTTACCAAATCAAGTTTTTCTGCAATTATTCGGTTTACTCCATCTGCAATATGATCAAGATTGGTGTGAATGGCATATATTGCAATGTTGTTTTTTATCGCTTTTATTACAATTCGTTCCACATAATTTTTGCCATTTAATTTTTTTATTCCTTTAAAAATTATGGGATGGTGGGCAATTATAATATCAAATCCATTTTGGATGGCTTCATCTACAACCTCTTCCGTACAATCAAGACAAAGCAAAGCTTGTTGAATGCTATCATTAGGATTTCCAACTAATAAACCTGCATTATCATAATCCATTTGCAATGATAAAGGAGCCAGACTTTCGAGATAATCGGTTAATTCAAAAATTTTCATACCGAAAGAAATCATTTTTTTGCAAATAGTGTAATTTTGATTTGTTTTCTAATTCAATTAAAAACCAGCTCAGTTTTTTTTGCATTAAGTAAAGTATCTACAATTTCGTCAAGCTCTTGACGGAACGCATTAGCGGTATGTTCGCCGAGTGCTTTTAAGTTTTTTAGATTTGAAGGTGATGCATCGTCCATTTCGTGGTTTGCGCCAATCAAGTTATTGGGTTGAATTCGATAGTAATGCCCTTCTCCAACAGTATTAAACATTTTTTGTAATTGAAAATCAGTCGCATCAGCTACACCAGACATCATCATATCTATTAAATATGGAACAATTGTTAGCGTTGCTTTATTTTTAATGTCTTCTATCATGTACGCTTTTTTGGAAGAACCTGTACCAAGTGAAACCATAAACATATCTTTTCCGCTTGGTTTGCCTTCGGCTTTGCGAAGTTCAGCATACGCACACAAAGATGGATTATTGGCAAAAATTCCACCATCAATTAAGGCATAATCAATATCCGAACATGATTTTATTTGTGCTGCTTCAAAATAAGAAGGTGCGGCAGATGTTGCACGGCAAACATCTTTCACATAAAAATCATAAGGGTTTCCGTATAATCTCGCTTTGTGCTGGCCAAAAAAATGAGTGGATCGGGTTTGAATATTGTAAGAAGCAATTAAACAAGGTTTTAATAATTCGCTTAATTTTAAATCGGTCAGATATTCATTCATAGCATCTGCTAAGCCCTTAAAATCATATTTTTCATCGATTAAACCTATATCTGCCAACAAACATTTTGCCCAGGAATCAGGAAATATTTTTTTACCATTTTGCAAATACAGTTCCACCGCTTGCTTAGCAGAAAAACGAGCTTTGCGTTTAGACTTTTTATTTTCAAGCTCGGGAGCTAAAAGCAAGCAAGTTAAAATGCCTCCAGTACTAGTACCAGCAATAAAATCGAAATAATCCGAAATGCGAGCTTCTGGATTTTTGGATGCTTTTTGAAGTTTGTCTTCCAACATCACCAGCACCATTCCAGGAATTATTCCCCGAATACCACCTCCATCAATCGTTAAGATTTTTATCATGGTTGTATTTTTTGTATCTATTCTTAAAAATACAAAAAGCATTTGATTAGCAATATAATGTCTTTGTTAATTTATTAATAGCCCACGGTTTCAACCGTGGGAAAATATTAAAACATTTTGTATAATGGTTTTAACCATTTCTTTTTATTGTTAAAACGGATTATAAATCCTATAATAGGGATTTTGCAAAGCCAGAATAAAACCGTATTCAATTTTTTAAGCATTTCAATGTTATGAAATTGTTAACCAATTCAATTGTTAATCTATTTTATTTTTACTAAAAACCATTTAAACACATTTTTTGCAAAAAAAATTTGTACAAATTATTCGTACAAGCAAAAGTTAAAAACATCTATTAAGGTACTCATATATAGTATGTTAAAAAAAATACTAAAATTATTTTATTCCTACTTAACAATTTGATAACATTGAATATCTAAGATTATTACTATTTTTAAAATAAAAAAGCCATGAAAAAGTTTCATACCTATTTTAGTAAAGCAAAACTGATAAAGCACGTTTTCTTAGTATTCTTATTTTTTGCTAACTCAAAAAGCTTTGCTCAAGAGTTAATACCTTATGAAGAACCTTTAGCCTCTCGAATGGAGAAATCAAAAAAAGTTGTACAAGAAGCAGAGTATATTTTTCAAGGGATATATGTATCAGAAACAGTCCAACATACTGACAATCATGATCTTTCAATTATTAAATCTGTATTTTTAGTTCAATATGTTTATAAGGGCAATTTAAAATTAGGTACTGTTATTTTAGAAGAAAAAGGATCAGTGCCTCATATCTATACAGAAAAAAGAAGGAATCCAGATGGTACGGAAACTGAATGGATAAGGGGGGGTGGAAGTAATTTTCATAATGAGGGTCCAAATTACTCTAAAGACAGATCGGCTATTTTTTTCTGTAACGAAAAACCATTATCTGATGCTGTAAATGATTCTATTGATAATAAACAAATTTTGACATTTGCAAATCCAAGATTTTCAACTGTTGAATTTAATTATTACGACACAAATGGTAAAAGTTATGATATAGGTGGTTTAAATAATCTACTATTCAAAGTAAAAGGTGATTTTCACAAATTTCTTCAAGAAAGCGATTCATCTATTGTGCTTCCGCTTACAGAAAGTGAAAGAGCCAAAAGAGATAGTCTCATTTTTATGAACCGAATAGAACATAGAAACAAAACTTTAGATAGTTTAAGAAGAGAATTTAGCAAACCAGCTATTGATGGAAAAGGCAAATTGATGAAGAAAATAGGTAATATCAATTATTCCATCGTCAATCAACAACTTACTACTACAAGTACAGAGCGTTTTTTTGAATTTGATGTTCATGCTCAGGTCAATCAAACAAATACCTTTTTCGAAACTAGCTTAATAATTTTAACTTATAATACATTAGTTTTTAGACCAGATGTAACCTTAACTAACGACATAACAGTTACCAAAGGTCCTTCTTTCGGCAATAATTATGTTCTTAATGTAGGAAATTTTGCATCAAATGAAATAAATTTTGATTTTTATTATAATTACACATTATCTAGATACCAATTACCTACAACTCCTGTTTTATTGTTTCATGTCAAAATGAAAGTTAAACCCTCAAATTGCGGGAGTAATCCCTCTTTAGCCTTTTCAAATTTGCAACAGAATGCAAACCAGTCTGCATATAATTCTGCGGCTTCTGGTTGGGGTACGGTATATAATTACACTAACGTTACTTCTTTATCAATTCCAGCTTTCACTTTAAACTGCCCTGTTATGACTATAACAACCAATATAGGAAACATTGCAGATAAAATAGCAGGGAATAAAGAATTCATTACAATCATTGGAACAAACTTTGGACCAGATAAAGGGAAAGTTTTATTTAAAGATGCGAATATTGGAGGAGTGGGAGGTGGTACAGATGGGTATATGCGCGGAATTGAACCGAGTTATATTCAATCTTGGACCCCTACTCAAATTGTAGTTGAAGTACCCAGCTTTGTTACAAATGGTTATAAAGCTAATACAAGTGGATGTGCAGGTTCAGGACCAATAAAAATCAAAAATGTTTATGGTGACTCTGTTATCAGCAACAATAATCTCAAAATTAAATCAAGCTATATTAATTTTGGAAATTTCCCAGATCTTACTAATTATCCAATGAGTAAACAATTATTAGCTAATTATAATTGTATTAATGGGCGCGTGTTTTCACTTCATTCTAGTTTTCAATCCAGAACGGGAGCAGCAGCAGCAGTAGAAACTGCATTGGCTCGTTGGTCATCTCATTTAGGTATTACACTTTTATTGGAGCGTAATTCCGATGGCACAATTAAATATGTAACAGACAACGACACAAGTGATCTAGAAAGAAGTGTCATTTATTTTAGTTTAGGACTCACTGCTGGTATGGTTACTTCTAAAGAACCTGCATTTGAACCTACAGGATGTAGCCCTAAGCGTTATTTTTCATCTAAAACGAACATCAAAATAGCAAGTTCTACTCCTTGGCATTATGGTATTAATAATCCAGTTACTGCATATCAAGCTGACTTTTTTCACGGTATATTACATGAAATAGGTCATTCTTTAGGTTTAAATCATGAAATTAGCTTAATAGATGGTCCTAAAACTTTAATGCATTTTGAACTAAAAAGATATGGCCCTTCACCTTGGCCTGCAGCAGATCGACCAGATTTAAATAATTGGAGCTTTAATGCAAAAAACGCTGCTGCTGATTTAGTAACTGCAAGTAAAACAACAACATGGTGCGGTTTCTCACCAAGTTTAGTTAAAGCATTAACTTCGCCACCTAATTCAACCATACTTTTTCCCAAAATTACGTCCAATAATGCCCTTGAAACTGGATGCGGTACTTTTATTCATACTTTAACCTCATCAATAGTAAATGATAACGAATGGTATCGAAATGGCAATTTTCTCTCTAATGCTCAAACAATAAACGCAAACGGTGATGTACATATACCTTAAGAATTAGAAATGCTTCTTGCACTGTAGCTTCTTTACCTATTAGGGTTAATGTAGCTACTGGTTTATGTCCTCCAGGAGATAATCCGGATAGAATAATTAGCATTTACCCAAATCCAACTAATAGCAATCTAACTGTTGATTATGATTTATCTGGTTATCGAGCTGATTCTAAAGCATTCATTCGAGTTATTGACCTTTTAGGAAAGGTTATTTTTTCAACTCCATTAAATAATGAAAACAGATTTATTAATTTAGAACTACCAGATCTTGCTAATGGAATGTATGGAATATCATTTATAGTTGATGATGCAATTGTTTCATCTAAACTTTTTTCAATTCAGAAATAAAATTTTCTAAAGAATGTGATAGAGGGGCAGATTAATTATTCTGCCCCTTTTTTATGTTTTATTTTTTTAGATCAAAGTAAACAATCTCCAAATTTTACTCTGTACCATATCCTCAGGTTATCAATTAATGAAACTCAAAAACCTATATTTGCGGCAAATAAAATCGTTACGGAAAATACCATTACAACCAGTAAGGCTCTTATTGAGCAATACGAACAAGATCAGCGGCTAAAAAACATAGCTACTGTATTAAATTCAAATTCATCTCAACGAATCCATTTAAAAGGAATTATCGGTTCTTTGGATGCGATTTTGGCTCTTTCTATTTTTAAACTTCAAAAGCAATCACACTTATTTATTTTGCCAGATCGGGAGGAGGCAACTTATTTCTTAAATGATTTGGAGAATTTAAGCGGCATTGAACATTTATTTTTTCCAGCATCTTATCGAAAACCATTTGATCCATCAGCGATAGATAGTAATAATGTATTGCAACGAGCAGAAGTGCTTACCAAACTTAAAAACCAGCAAGGAAAGAATTTTTTGGTTATAAGCTATCCCGAGGCATTATCTGAGCGGGTTTTGAATGAAGAAACCTTAGCAAAAAACATTTTAGAAATAAATCAAGGAGATAAACTTTCTGTAGATTTTATCAGTGATTTTTTAACAGAATATCATTTTGAGCGAACTGATTTTGTGTATGGCCCAGGGCAGTTTAGTGTGCGAGGTGGTATTGTTGACATTTTTTCTTATTCAAACGAATTGCCTTATCGGGTTGAGTTTTTCGGTGATCATATTGAAAGCATTCGTGAATTTGAAATTGAGAGCCAATTATCAGTTAAAAAAACTAATTCAATTACCATTGTTCCCAACGTTCAGTCGAGCAATTTGATGCTTTCCAATGTTTCATTTTTAAATTATCTGAATAATGACGTAACTATTTGGTTCAAAGATGTTCAAATGATGTTTGATGTGTTGCAAAAAGGAACAGACCAGGCAGAAAAATGGTTTAATCAATTAACAATAGAAGAAAAAAAAATGCACCCAGAATGGTATGATCCTTCTGGTTTATTTGATTCTGATAAATCATTTTCTTATTTAATTGCAAGCAAAAAAATAATAGAATGGGGTAAGCAATTTTTTTATCAGGCTACAGAAACATTTCATTTTGATGTTCGCCCGCAACCTTCGTTCAACAAAGATTTTACCTTACTAATTCACACGTTAAAGAAAAACGAGACCGAAAACATTGCGAATTTAATTTTTGCTGACACTGCTAAACAAGTAGAAAGGTTGTATAGCATTTTTGAAGATTTAGATAAAACAGTTCATTTTACCCCGATTCATTTATCTATACGTGAGGGTTTTGTAGATCTAACCCAGCAAATCGCTTGCTATACCGATCATCAAATATTTGATCGCTTCTATAAATATCGGCTAAAAAGTGGCTATACCCGCACTCAATCCATGACGTTGAAAGAGTTGCGAACCCTGAAACCAGGAGATTATGTAACTCATATTGATCATGGAGTTGGAAAATATGCTGGGTTAGAAAAAATTGAAGTGAATGGAAAAACTCAAGAAACCATTCGTTTGGTATATGCAGACAACGATTTGTTGTATGTAAGTATTAATCAATTAAACCGGATTGCAAAATTTACTGGAAAAGAGGGTACTCAGCCCAAAATGAATAAATTGGGTACAGATACTTGGGATAAATTAAAAAAATCAACCAAGAAAAAAGTAAAAGATATAGCCAGAGATTTGATCAGATTGTATGCAAAACGTAAAGCTAGGTTAGGAACTTCTTTTGCGCCTGATACTTATTTGCAAACTGAATTGGAAGCTTCGTTTATTTATGAAGATACGCCAGATCAATTAAAAGCAACTGCCGATATTAAAAAAGATATGGAAGCGCCGCACCCAATGGATAGATTGGTTTGTGGTGATGTAGGTTTTGGAAAAACTGAAGTTGCCATACGAGCAGCCTTTAAAGCAGTGGCTGATAGTAAACAGGTTGCTATTTTAGTTCCAACTACCATTTTGGCTTTGCAACATTTTAAAACTTTTAAGGAACGGCTAAAAGATTTTCCAGCAACGGTTGATTATATAAATCGATTTAAAACAGCCAAACAAATAAAAGAAACGCTGGCAAAAGTAGGCGATGGAAAAGTAGATATATTAATAGGAACTCATCGGATTGTGAGTAAAGATGTAAAGTTTAAAGATTTAGGACTATTAATTATTGATGAGGAACAAAAGTTTGGTGTGGGTACCAAAGAGAAATTGAAAGAAATGCGCGTAAATGTAGATACGTTAACCCTAACTGCTACTCCTATTCCCCGAACTTTGCATTTTTCTTTAATGGGTGCCCGAGATTTATCGATCATAAATACACCTCCACCAAACCGTCAACCTGTAGTAACAGAATTGCATGTTTTTAATGAAAAATTAATAAAAGAAGCCATTGATTTTGAGCGAAACCGAGGTGGGCAAATATTTTTTGTGAATAATCGTGTTTCTGATATTCATTTATTAGCTGGCCTTATTCAGAAACTTTGTCCGGGTGTAAAAGTTGGCGTAGGCCATGGTCAAATGCCTGGTGATGAATTGGAAGATGTGATGATGAAATTTGTAAGTGGCGAATATGATGTTTTAGTTGCTACTACTATTATAGAATCGGGTTTGGATATTTCGAATGCAAATACCATAATCATTAATCATGCACACATGTTTGGTTTGAGCGATTTACATCAAATGCGTGGCAGAGTTGGAAGATCGAACAAAAAAGCATTTTGCTATTTGCTAAGTCCGCCATTGAGTACGCTAACGCCCGAAGCGAGAAAAAGATTAAGTGCAATTGAAGAATTTTCTGATTTGGGTAGTGGTTTTAACGTTGCGATGCGCGATTTGGATATTCGAGGTTCAGGTAATATGTTAGGTGCAGAACAAAGTGGTTTTATTGCCGATATTGGTTTTGATATGTATCATAAAATTCTGGATGAAGCTATTCAAGAATTAAAGGAAGATGAGTTTAAAGAATTGTTTATAGATGATAGTCCACGACCGTTTGTAGGTTTCAGTCAGATTGAAACAGATTTGGAAATTTTAATTCCCGATGAATATGTAACCAGTGTAGCTGAACGGTTGAGTTTATATTCAGAAATGAATAAAATGGAAACGGAAACTCAATTGCAAGCATTTGGAAATCAATTACATGATCGTTTTGGTGATTTGCCAAGGCAAGTTGTAGAACTTTTGGATACCGTAAGATTACAATGGCTTTGTAAAGAGTTAGGTTTTGAGCGTGTAATTCTTAAAAGTGGAATTTTTAAAGGTTTTCTGGTGGCAAATCCAGCTTCGTTATTTTATGAATCTACCGCTTTTAACAATATATTAAGCTACGTTCAAAGTCATCCAAAAAATACCAGGTTGAAAGAAATTAAAAATTCTTTAACCTTAACATTCGATCAAGTAAAAACGGTAAAAGATGCAATTGGAATTTTAAGTCAAATTATTTCAAAAACGAACGCTTAAACCGGCATTGAGATAAGAAAGGCCATAGGCAACTTCTGCAAAAACTCCAACATTGTGAAATACGTAATAATTTGCTCCTAATTGGCCTCCAAAATTTATGCTTTCATCAATCTTATTTTTCAATTTTGAGTTTGAGGGCACATTACCCCGTTCAGTTTTATTAACACCGAAATAAATAAGTGAAATACCAATGTAAGGATCAAAAACCGGGCTTTTACCGAAATGATAATCAGGGCGTAAACCAAAAGCGAAATACTGTTTATCAAGTCCGTATTTAGTTCCATTTACATTAAAAGAATCGACAGTGGAAATATTAGAAGTTTGAAATAAAAGACCAACAGCTAATAATTTACCTGTTTTGTAGGAGTAACCGACTAAAAGTGGAATGGTAGATGTTCCATTTACGTTGCTTATATCGCTGGCAAATATATTTGGAATACCAGCACCTAGATGTACCGAACTGCGAATTCCTAAACTATCCTGTGCATTTGCATTCATGATAAATAAAGTAAGGAAAATCGCACCAAGAAAATTTTTCATGAAAGATGATATAAGAAATTTGAATAATTTATAAATATATAAAAAGGAATATAGTATGCTTCAATAAAGAACGTAACGAAGTTATATGTAGAAACATGAAAATACCTACATTTGAAGTGTATGACTGGAAAAGAAGTTACCGAAAAATGGTTTAAATTGACTCAATGGATAAGCCAAGAGTTTGATTCGGACACACCAGATATAAAAGTAATGTTATTTCTGATCGGTGTGCAAGAACTTGGGAAAGGCAAACAAAAGTTTTCTAAAAGGCAAAAAGAAGAATTAATGCACATTGCGACCTGTAGATTGATGAGTGAATTAGGCTTTTATGAATTAGAGGGCTTAGATCAGGATGGATGGCCGCATTGGAAAGTGATACAAAAAATTCCTGCTTATACATTATTTGAGCAGGAATTATTAATGAAACAACTAATAATTAACTATTTCGACGAACAAATAACAAACAACCATGAATCTTAAATTTATTTCAGCTTTCAAAATTTTAATGACCTTGTTGGTTATTACATTCATTTTCAATTCGGCAGAAGCTAAAAAGAAAGAAAAATTCACCTACATAAAACTGAGTACAAGTTATGGAGACTGCATTTTAAAACTTTACAACGAAACTCCATTACACAGAGACAACTTTATAAAACTCACAAAACAAGGTTTTTACGATAGTTTATTATTCCATCGTGTTATCAGCAATTTCATGATTCAAGGTGGAGATCCTAACTCAAAAAAAGCAGCTAGTGATGCACAATTAGGTAATGGAGATGTTGGATATACTATACCAGCTGAATTTAATGATAGCTTAATTCATAAAAAGGGAGCTTTAGCAGCAGCAAGAGATAATAATCCTGCAAAAGCATCAAGCGGTTGCCAATTTTATATTTCGCAAGGTCAGAAAATAACTGATGCACAATTGGATGCATTACAAAAGAGAAATAACATGGTTTACTCTCCAAGTCAAAGACTTGCTTATACAAGTATTGGTGGGACACCACATTTAGATAGAAACTATACTGTTTTTGGTGAAGTTGTTTCGGGTATTGAAGTAGTAGATGCCATTGCAAAAGAAAAAGTAGGTGCAGCAGATCGTCCGGTAAGTGATATAAGAATGCAAATGTCTGTGTTAAAAAAATACAAAGTAAAAAAGCAAAAGAAATAGCCAATTTATTCCAATGAAAATTATCACCTATAATGTAAATGGAATTCGTTCGGCATTAAGCAAAAATTTGCTTGGATGGTTGCAGGCTACCAATGCAGATATGGTCTGCCTTCAAGAAATAAAAGCAAGTCCTGATCAATTGCAAGATATTTATTTATTTGAACAAATGGGCTATCACCATTACTGGTATCCGGCACAAAAAAAAGGATACAGTGGCGTTGCTATTTTGAGTAAAATAAAACCAAACCATGTTGAAATTGGCTGTGGTATTGATTGTTATGATGAAGAAGGAAGAATAATTCGGGCAGATTTTGATGATTTCTCTTTGATGAGTGTTTACATGCCATCAGGAAGTAGCGGAGATGAACGCCAAGATTTCAAGTTTAAATTTCTCGATGATTTTTACCCATATATTAATGAATTAAAATGGAAATATCCTAAGTTGATTATTTCTGGAGATTATAATATTTGTCATCGTCCGATTGATATTCACAATCCAAAATCGAATGCAAATTCTTCAGGGTTTTTACCTGAAGAAAGAGAATGGATGGAAAAATTTATCAATAATGGTTTTATAGATACGTTTCGGCATTTCAACAAGGATCCGCATCATTATACTTGGTGGAGTTTTAGAGCAAATGCTCGAGCAAAAAATTTAGGATGGCGGATTGACTATAACATGGCAAGCAAAGAATTAGAAGATAACTTGAAATGGGCAGCTATTTTACCCGAAGCTCGCCATTCAGATCATTGTCCGGTTTTGCTGGAATTAGACTTTTAACTTAAAAGTTTTACTTTAATTCAAATGATTTTATTAAAAAACATCAGTCAATTGATAGGTATTCTTCCTTCTGAAATCAGAAAATTATCAGGGAAAGAAATGGCGGATGTGAAAACTCTAAAAAACGCATTTCTTTTAATAGAAGATGATTTAATTAATGATTTCGGATTAATGAGTGATTTAAATCTGTCTTTGGATTGCGAAGAAATTGATTGCAGCGGTAAAATTGTAGGTCCATCATTTTGTGATTCACATACACATTTAGTTTTTGCCAGCGGCAGAGAAAGTGAATTTGCCGATCGGATTAGTGGATTAAGTTATGAAGAGATTGCAAAAAGAGGTGGAGGAATATTAAATTCTGCACAAAAATTAAATGAAACTTCGGAAAATGAATTAGTTGAAAGTGCATTGATTCGTTTACAAGAAATAAAAAAAACAGGTACAGGTGCTGTAGAAATTAAAAGTGGATATGGACTAACGCTTGAAAGCGAATTAAAAATGTTGAGGGTAATAAAGCGATTAAAATTAACGTCGGAACTAGAAATAAAAGCTACATTTTTAGGTGCCCATGCTTTTCCTTTGCAATTTAAAGAGAATCATGAAGGCTATATTAATTTAATAATTAATGAAATGTTGCCGGCAATTGCAGCAGAAAATCTGGCGGATTATATCGATGTTTTTTGCGAAAAAGGTTTTTTTAGTGAATCAGAAACGGATGAAATTTTAAAAGCGGGAATTAGGTTTAGTTTAATTCCTAAAATTCATGCAAACCAATTATTCATTTCTGGTGGGGTACAAGTTGGTATAGATAACAACGCACTTTCAGTTGATCATTTAGAATGTATTGGAAATGAAGAGATTGAACTATTAAAAAACTCAGAAACGATTAGTACTATTTTGCCGTCGGCAGCATTTTTTTTAGGTATGCATTATCAGCCAGCTCGCAATATGATTGATAGTGGTTTGGCAGTTTCTATGGCTTCTGATTACAATCCGGGATCGACACCAAGTGGAAATATTCCTTTTTTACTAACTCTTGCTTGTACTCAAATGAAAATGACACCCGAAGAAGCATTTAATGCTGTTACGATCAATGGAGCGTATGCTATGGGTTTAGAAAAATCGCATGGTAGTATCACCGTTGGCAAACGCGCCAATGTATTTATTACCGAAAGATTACCTTCATTAGCAAGTATTCCTTATTATTTTGGAAGAAATGTAATAGAGAATGTTATTTTAAATGGTAAAATAGAATCAGTAATTAACTAAATAAAGAATTTAATAAGAAAATATAAATGGCTCAATTAATAGAATGTGTTCCTAATTTCAGCGAAGGCGTCGATTTAACAATTATTAAACAAATAACCGATGCCATTGAAAGTGTAGAGGGAATTAAATTATTAAATGTTGACCCTGGAAAAGCAACCAACAGAACGGTAGTTACTTTTGTTGGAAAGCCAACAGACGTGGTGGAAGCAGCTTTTAGAGGTATTAAAAAAGCTGGGGAAATAATCGATATGCGCAAACACAAAGGCGAACATCCGAGAATGGGTGCAACAGATGTTTGTCCGATGATACCTATTGCGGAAATAAGCATGGAAGAAACTGCTGAATTTGCGAGATTATTAGGAAAAAAAGTTGGTGAGGAATTGGGAATACCTGTTTTTTTGTACGAAGCCGCAGCCAGCAAACCAGAGCGAAGCAATCTCGCAACAATTCGTGCTGGTGAATATGAAGGTCTTTCAAAAAAATTGACAGATCCTAATTGGCAACCAGATTTTGGTTCGGCAGTTTTTAATGAACAATCAGGCGCTACGGTTATTGGAGCTAGAGATTTTTTAGTTGCCTACAATGTAAACTTGAATACAAAATCAGTAAAAAAAGCAAATAGCATAGCTTTTGATGTTCGCGAAAATGGTAGAGTAAAGAGAATTGGTGATCCAATAAATGGAGAAATAGTAAAAGACGAACAAGGAAATGAAGTTCGGATTCCAGGTTCGTTAAAATCAGTGAAAGCAATTGGTTGGTATATAAAAGAATATGATGTGGCACAGATATCCATGAATCTGACCAACATTTCAATTACGCCGGTGCATATTGCTTTTGATGAAGTTTGTACTAAAGCAAATGAACGTGGAATTAGAGTTACAGGGTCAGAACTGGTTGGTTTAATACCATTAAAATCTTTATTAGATGCAGGTATTTATTTTTTAAAAAAGCAAGGGCGATCTGCTGGTGTATCTGAAAAAGAATTAATTCACATTGCGGTAAAATCGTTAGGATTAGATGATTTAGGACCATTTATACCGAAAGAAAAAATTATCGAATATGTGATGAGGGATTCTGTAGATTCATTAATAGATTTAAAATTAAAAGAATTTGCTGATGAAACTGCATCAGAAAGTCCCGCTCCGGGCGGTGGTTCTGTTGCCGCATACATTGGTTCTTTGGGTATTTCTTTGGCAACTATGGTTGCCAATTTATCTTCCATAAAAAAAGGTTGGGAATCAGATTGGGAATACTTTTCTGATTGGGCAGAAAAAGGTCAGTTTTATAAAAACGAGTTATTAAAATGTGTTGATGAAGATACCAATTCATTCAATGGAATAATGGAAGCTTTTGCTTTACCTAAAAATACAGAATCAGAAAAGCAAAGCCGAACCATAGCCATACAAGCAGCTACAAAATATGCAATTGAAGTTCCTTTAAAAGTAATGAAACTTGCTTTTGTATCTATGGAAGTAATAAAAATAATGGCTGAAAATGGAAATCCCAATTCTGCTTCCGATGCTGGTGTTGGTGCATTGTGTGCCCGCTCTGCAGTTTTAGGAGCTTTTTTAAATGTGAAAATTAACCTTTCAAGTTTTAAAGATGTTAATTACAAGACTTCAGTTTTAATGGAAGCAAAAGAAATTGCTCGTAAAACGGAAATTTTGGAGAAGGAGATTTTGGAAATGGTGGAAAGGAATATATAATATTTTTATAAAAATTTTTCAAAATTGAAAATCTAGCGTATTATTGGAAGGTGATGACTAAATACTATTACCATACTCAAGAATTTAGACAAGAAATATTGAAAATTCCAATCATTTGCACTCGGGATGATGCATGGCTTGGAGAAGCCTTTTACTTTTGGTACGATTTAGAAGATGCTGAGGATTGGGGTAATACTTCCAAGAGAAAGACAGGATTTTACCAAATATATAAAAGTGAAATTGAAGCAGAAAATCTTTTGAACACAGTATTCAATGAAGAGCATTATAACTTTTGGTATAAGCAAATTGTTAAGGTTGCAATGGTCATTATAAAGAACACTGGTGTTAAGCCGACTATTAAAGAATTAAATGATTATTTTAGAGATAAGGAAATATGGACAGATGTGGCTGGAATTTTGTTTCAAGACCTACCTATAAATCCAAATAAACTCTTGGTTAAACCAATTGAATACGATTACAAAACAAAAACAATGGTTTTCCCGTATAGAAAGCGTATTCAGCTTGCTGTTTACGATGTGAAAATTATTAATAACTTTGCACTCCTGAAAAAGAGTGAATGTGTTTAACTTATTAGACATTAATTATGTTAGATCTTAAAAAATTAGAAGCGGAGCTAGACTATACTTTAGCTAATGAAACTTGTGAAAGTTTAACTCAATGGCTATTTAGTAAACGTTTGAGAAACTTATATAATCATCTTGGAAAAGGTACCATGGAAGAACGACCAACTTTGCAATCCGAAACATTTTTTGCCAAGAAATCAATACATTGGGTTGTTTCTTCAGTAGAAATATCAGCATTGGAAGGCTACCCCGTTGCTGCCTGATGGAAGTTGCTAATCAAATACAATTGAAATTTTCTGGAATTGATTTTCCTGTCGTAAATTTTCATTCTGATAGAATATTTCTTAATGAGGACGCGTCATCTATGAGAATTAACGTGAATCCTAAAGTTTTTTTCCCAAAAGAAGATAATAATAATTTTAAAATTATCCAAGAGGTTAGTATTTCATGTAAAGACTGCTTCGAGTTGAGTCTCGTAGCTATCGGACATTTTGAAATTTTAGAGAATATTGAAAGCGATATCAAAAAATCTTTTGTAAATATTAATGCCCCCGCTATCATGTTTCCGTATATCAGAAGTTTTATAACAACATTAACGGCTAACCTCGGTGATGTAACAGGCACTATCCTTATTCCTACTCAATTTTTTAAAGGAGATTTGGAGGTTGTTCAAGATTAAAAATTTAATTTTTAACTGCATAACTCTAGCAGAATTTTATATCCTATGATCAATTTTTGGGTAAAATTAGCTTTTACTTTTTTCTTCAGTAATCTTATCCTTAACTACTAAATAGTTTAAAAAACTCAACTTGATTCAGAAGTAATCTATTTACCATTGAATGTCTTACTGATAGTTGCATCATTGATTTCATAGCCATCTCCCCGATATAATTTATTATTCATATTAATTATGATTTGATCTATTAATGACATCTTTTCAAATACACTTTTAGCGTCAGGAAACGCCTTTATGTAGTCTGCAATAAAAATACTGAACAGTCCAGAACAAAATTTGATGTGACCTAATGTCATTTGTGCCCAATTCTCTGTTATCTTTGAATACATAGCTCTAAATTGAAATACTGATACATTTGTAGGATGGGAAGACTGGGATAATAAATTATATATGTTAACATGAGATACAAGTGTTATACCGATAACTGAGTTTAAATCCTTCCAGCCTACCCTATTTACTTCCTTATTGGTAAATGTAATTTTAAAATCTCTGTAAAGAATACAATTCTCTATTTTATCCTTTTGCGCTTTTGATAGACTTTTATATAATTCTGTTGTTCTTATTTTATCTAGGCTTATTATTATCTCAGCTTTCTCACTATTTTTTTTCTGTTGGTTTTCATCACTTCCAACCTCAAATTCTTGCCGATAACTAAGCCCTGCCACAACCCAAAGATTGTATAGAATAACCTTTTCATCCTCATTTTTAGGTTGAATGAACAATAAATTGAACGCTCCAACTGTTTCATACACATTTCTAATAAGTGTAGCAACTAAAGTTGGATCAATAAGTGGAGGTATTTTTTTAGTTTCTGTTTCAAAAGTAAAACCTTCAATCATATTCTTAATGTTGAGCACTTTGCTAAACATCATCTGATTGAGAATAATCGCATAAGCATCATTCCCACTCATAAGATAACTATTTCCTTGGTTTATAACCTCAAATAGATAATTGGAATAAATATCCAATACTTTTTTAGCACTTTCTATATTTTCTAAGAAAGTTAAGTTTATTATTTCTTTTAATAGAATTTTATCCATTTGATAAAATTATCATTTTTAATTTTAGACGAAACGGCGATCTTTTACTAAAATTACCAATCATCTTCCACCTTCCACTATTTGTATTTCTATCTCCGCCAATTCGTAAAATTCATAAACTAATTCATCAATTTGGCTTCCTAAATCAGTGATATTAGATATAAATCAATGTTTTTTATAGTAAGATTTGTTTTAAAACTTTCAATATCAACTTTTAAATGCTTTACTTTTAAAAGCATTTATTTAATGCATGTTTTGGTTTTAATTCATTTACTAACATGTTTGATCTCTAATTTCTAATTCAATAGTGGAACGTATAATTTATAGAGTAGTTATATTGGGATTTTTTTAAAAACAAAAAAGCCGCTAAGTACTTAGCAGCTAGTAGTATTATTTATAGCTAATTAATTGTTAATCTGAAAACATTTATTGATTTACTAATTTAAAAACTTATCGTTATGATAATTTACAATATACCATAAAATCTCAGGTGAATTTGGATCAGGAGCAGAATAAGCATCTTTATAATCCTCTACAGATTCCAAAATCATGTTTATTTTTTTTCCAACTTCATCAGAAGTCCGAAAATCTCCAATAAATTTATTTGCACTTAGATCTATTACAGAACCAGTATATCTGGTGGGTTCATGAGTTAACTGATATAATTTATACATAACCATTTCTTTTATAAAATTCCTACTTCACCAAATACATCACCTCTTTCACAGCCTTTATTACCCTAGCTGGATTTGGTAAGTAAGCATCTATTAAAGTAGGTGCATATGGTAGAGGCACATCCATACCCATTACTCGTAAAATTGGTGAATCCAAATAATCAAAAGCATCTTTCTGCACTTTAAAAGTAATTTCAGTTGCAATTGCTCCTAATGGCCACGATTCTTCTACAATCACCAAACGATTTGTCTTTTTTACTGAATTAATGATAGTAGCGTAATCAATCGGTCTTACAGAACGTAAATCAATTACTTCTACATTTATCCCATCTTTTTCTAATTCTGCAACAGCTAGGTAAACCACTTTCATCATTTTTCCAAAAGAAACTATGGTTACATCGGTACCTTCTTTTACAATATTTGCTTTACCTATTTCTAAATAATATTCTTCTTCAGGTACTTCACCTTTGTCGCCATACATTTGCTCAGATTCCATAAAAACTACTGGATCTGGATCAAGTATAGCACTTTTTAAAAGTCCTTTCGCGTCATACGGATTAGATGGAACAACCACTTTCAATCCTGGAGTGTTGGCATACCAGTTTTCGAAATTTTGAGAATGTTGTGAACTTAACATTCCTGCTGAACCGGTTGGTCCTCGGAAAACAATGGGAACAGAAAATTGTCCACCACTCATACTCATCATTTTTGCTGCTGAGTTAATTACCTGATCTATAGCAACCAACGAAAAATTGAAGGTCATAAATTCGATAATTGGCTTCAAGCCATTCATAGCTGCACCTATACCAATTCCTGTAAAACCTAATTCAGAAATCGGTGTGTCTATTATTCGTTTAGCGCCAAATTCATCCAGCATTCCCTGGCTCACTTTATAGGCACCATTATATTCTGCAACTTCCTCGCCCATCAAAAATATGCTTTCATCCTTTCTCATTTCCTCGTTCATGGCTTCACGCAGGGCTTCTCGGAATTGTATTTCTCTCATAGTTTTTTCTTAATGCTTGCAAATATAGCTTTTTTGTAAAATTTTGATAGAATTGGAGTAAGTAAATAAAGAAATGACAAAGTGAATTAATTTTGCTGCTATTACTTTTAGAAAACATTTAATTTTTTCAAAGAATTTTTTCTTGAAATCTTAAAAGCCTTTTTGTAGATTTTGCCGAGAAGATTCGAAAGATTTTTTTAATTCTCAATGACAATATCATAATTATCCAAAAGACCAGAAATGCCAGCCAGACTAAATTTTGCTTTTTTCATTCGGTTTAATGCTGGATTGATAGAATAATTATACGATGTTCTAAAATCAGCTTTCTCTAAATTGGTGTTTTCAAATTTTGCTCGAATTAAGTCGCAGGTATTGAATGTAGCATTACTTAAATCTGCTTGAATAAAATCTACATCTTGTAAGCTGCAATTCTCAAAAGTGATCTTTTTTAAATTTCTGCTGTAAAAAGAAGAAAGGTTAAGAATACAATTAGAAAATGAAACGGAAAATAAAAACTCGATGCAATGATCAAAAACCAAACCCAGCAATTTACTATCTACAAAATGTACTTCCTTAAATCCAGTTTTATCAATTTTAGATAAACTTAAATTACATGCAATAAACTCGCAATCCGAAAAGCTACATTCCGAAAGTTTGCTATTGGAGAAATCACAATTCAGAAATGTACAATTTTCGTATTCTGCAATTGGTAAAAAATTTTCTGTAAAGTTTTGTTTTTCAAAAGTTTGGTCTAGGGTATAGATTTTGGGCATTGGCACGGTTTAACTTTTAATGCATAAAAAATTACAGTTCTAATTCTATCTTTAAAAAAAAGCCCCAATTCTCATCGGGGCTTTCTTCATTTATTAAACAACAAAATCATTTGTTTTTAGCTGCAACCCAATGAGTTTCCGCAGTTCAAACATTTATAACAAGTGCCAGAACGAACGGTAATATGTCCGCAAACGTTACAAGCTGGTGCGTCTGATTGTACACCTCCAGTAATATCTAATCCTTTTTGCTGGCTACCATCATTGTTGGTACTCATGCTGTATTTAGGTGCAGGAGTTTGAGCCATGTTGCTTACATCTGGATTTTGATCTTCATCAATCATTTGTGGATTACCAATAATGGCTTTCTTTTCTGATTGAACATGTATCAAATCCGTACGATCCAAGTACTCATAGCCTAACAATCTGAAAATATAGTCGATGATAGAAGTTGCACTCTTGATATTCGCATGCCCTTGAACCATACCAGATGGCTCGAAACGAGTGAAGGTAAATTTCTCAACAAACTCTTCTAGCGGCACACCATATTGCAAACCAACAGAAATTGAAATCGCAAAACAATTCATTAACGATCGTAAAGTTGCGCCTTCTTTGTGCATATCTACAAATATTTCTCCTAAGGTTCCATCTTCATATTCTCCTGTTCTCACAAATATAGTCTGACCACCAATACTTGCTTTTTGCGTAAATCCTCTTCGTTTGGTTGGCAAATTTTTCTTCTCAACCACACTTGATAATTGGCGTTTAAAAGTTGTATCAGTAGATCGTTCTAAAATTGCACGAGCTGCTTCTAAAACTTGTTCGGCTGTAAGATCACTTAATTTAATATTGGCTGCGTCTCCTAAAACTTCTTCAATCGTTTCAACTACAGAATTTTCATCTTTTGTATCAGATTTAGTTGATAGAGGTTGAGAAAGCTTACTTCCATCTCGATAAACAGCATTTGCTTTCAATCCCATTTCCCAACTTAGCATGTAAGAATTTTTAAAATCCTCTGCTGTTGCCTCGTTTGGTAAGTTTACAGTTTTAGAAATTGCTCCAGAAAGAAATGGTTGTGCAGCAGCCATTAAACGAATATGTCCACCTGCGTGTATGTATCGCTGACCTTTATTTCCACATTTATTAGCACAATCAAATACTGGATAATGCTCTTCTTTTAAGTATGGTGCACCTTCTATCGTCATAGTTCCGCAAACAAAATCATTTGCTTCTTCTATTTGTTTTTTGGTAAATCCAATAGAACTTAATAAGTTGAAATTAGCATCACCATATTGTTCAGGTTTCAATCCTAATCGTTGTAAACAATCTTCGCCCAAAGTCCAGATATTAAACGCAAATCCTATTTCGAAACTTGCCAATACTGCTTTATCTGCTTTTTCTAAATCATCCTGCGAAAAACCTTTTCCTTTAAGAGTATCTAAATTAATATGTGGCGCATTTTTTAAACTTCCAGTTCCTTTAGCATAATTCACGATGGCTTCAATTTCAAATTCTCGGTATCCCAAGTTTTTCAATGCTACTGGAATAGCCTGGTTAATGATTTTAAAATAACCACCGCCTGAAAGTTTTTTGAATTTTACCAAAGCAAAATCTGGTTCAATTCCAGTTGTATCACAATCCATTACCAAACCAATTGTCCCAGTTGGAGCAATTACGGTAGTTTGTGCATTTCGGTAACCGTATTTTTCGCCTAATTGAACTGCTTTATCCCATGCATTGCAAGCCGCTTTTAATAAATAATCAGGGCAATCTTTTGGATTAATTCCTGGAGGCGCAATTTCTAGTCCTTCATAGTTTTGAGTTGAATTGTAAGCTGCATAGCGATGATTTCTCATAACTCGCATCATGTGTTTTTTATTTTCGTTGTATCGTTTGAATGGTCCTAGAAAACTAGCCATTTCTGCAGAAGTTGAATAAGCAGTACCTGTCATAATCGCCGTAATAGCTCCACAAATTGCTGCTGCTTTCGGACTATCGTAAGGAATACCAGCAACCATTAACACTGCACCTAAGTTTGCATAGCCTAGGCCTAGTGTTCGGTAATCGTAGCTTAATTGAGCAACTTCTTTGGATGGAAATTGAGCCATTAAAACAGAAATTTCTAAAACTACTGTCCAGATTCTATTAATTTGCTCATAACCAGTTACATCAAACTGTAATGTAGTATCATCAAAAAAGTGACGAAGATTAACAGATGCAAGGTTGCAAGCAGTATTATCTAAAAACATATACTCCGAACAAGGATTAGAAGCATTAATTCTTCCACCTTCTGGACAGGTATGCCATTCGTTTATGGTTGTATCAAATTGTACTCCTGGATCTGCACAGGCCCAAGCTGCATAAGCGATCTGATCCCAAAGGTCAACTGCTGCAACTTTACCAACTACTTTTCCATCTGTACGGCCAATTAAATCCCAATCTGCTTTATTTTCTAATGCCTTGAAAAACGTATTTGGAATACGAACCGAATTATTAGAATTTTGACCTGCAACTGTCTTGTATGCTTCTCCTTCGTAATCTGAAGAATAACCTGCAGCAATTAATGCAGCAACTTTTTTCTCTTCTTCAACTTTCCAGTTTACAAAACCAACAATTTCTGGATGATCCATATCCAAACAAACCATTTTGGCTGCCCGTCTGGTTGTTCCACCAGATTTAATTGCTCCAGCTGCACGATCTCCTATTTTCAAAAACGACATTAAGCCAGAAGAATATCCACCACCGGCTAATTTTTCGCTTTCGCCACGTAGTTTAGAAAAGTTAGTTCCAACTCCTGAACCATATTTAAAAATTCTTGCTTCACGAACCCAAAGATCCATAATTCCACCTTCGTTAACCAAATCATCATCAACCGAAAGAATGAAACATGCGTGTGGCTGTGGTCTTTCATAAGCAGAAGTAGATTTAGATAAAACTTCTGTAATTGGATCTACATAATAATGACCTTGTGGTTTACCAGTAATTCCATAAGAAGAATATAAGCCTGTGTTGAACCATTGAGGTGAGTTTGGTGCCGCTAATTGACCTACAATCGTATAAGCTAATTCATCATAAAATATTTGAGCATCTTTTTCAGAAGCAAAATAATTAAATTTCTTTCCCCAGTCCATCCAACAATTTGCCATTCTATGTGCAACTTGTTTTATTGAAGTTTCACCACCTAATGAACCATCAGCTTGCGGAACTCCAGCTTTTCTAAAATATTTTTGAGCAAGAATATCTGTTGCAACTTGCGACCATGTATTTGGAACTTCAACATTGTTCATTTCAAATACAGCATCTCCTTTTGGATTTCTGATTACTGATGTTCTTTTTTCGTAGGTGAACAAATCGTAAGCTGATTTGCCCTCTTTCGTAAAATAGCGCTGGAATTCCAGACCTTTTGAATTTTTCTTACTCATATTATAGCGTTTAATGTAGTGTTAAGCTGAAAAAAGCTCCTTTGGAGCAATTACAATGTGTTTTTATTCTTATTTCAAATATTGTTTTTTAACACTTTAAAATCGTATTCTGTTTTTCCACATTTTGATTATTAAAACGATTCTAAGCATTGGTTTAAGATTAAGAGTTTCATTATTAATCAATTGCAATGTGGATAAATCTGTCTTTATCTTAACATTAGCTTAACATGATACATCATTTAGCGGTGTTAAAATTTTACTTAATAGGATGATAATCTGGATAATATTGAATTTTTTGATCAACTCTTAGTTTTATTAATTGCAAAGAGGTTATAAGAGAAATAAAAAGTTGAACTGAGTTTTAAAAACGATGTAATTTAAGTTAGTTCAATTCTCTCATTTCTCTGTGTTTCCTTCGAGTAACTTTGTGAAATAAGAAAAAACGTTCATAGATAAAACAAAAATAGCACCAAAGGTGCTATTTAAAAACATTAAATCATTGATTTTTAGCGTATTACGCTTAACTTTATCATATTCGTTCTGCCTTTTCTTAAAATTGGGATGCTTGAAGTATTGATAACAATTTCTCCTTCTGCTACCAATCCTTGTTCTTTTAAAATGGCATTTACATCATTTATAGTATCATCAGTACTTACAAATTGATCGTAATAAAAACCGCGAACTCCCCAAACCAAACTAAGCATATTCAACAAAGATTTATTGGTTGTGAAAATAAAGGTTAGAGCTTTTGGCCGATGACTGGAAATTCTAAAAGCACTGTAACCAGAATTACTCATGGCAACAATTCCAACTGCATCTGTTTGCTCTGCGAGTACACAAGCATTATAACAAAGAGCATCAGAAAGAAAGGTTTTTGCATCTTTATCTGCTGTAAAACCTTTACTAAAGTTATAACCTGTAGCTTCTACAGAAGAGATAATTTTGTGCATGGCTTGCACTACTAACACTGGATAACTTCCGACAGATGTTTCAGCACTTAACATTACTGCATCAGCACCATCTAAAACTGAGTTGGCAACATCATTAGCTTCTGCACGAGTTGGCCGTGCATTAGTAATCATACTTTCCATCATTTGAGTAGCAATAATGATTGGTTTTGCAGCAACAATACATTTTTTAACGATCATTTTCTGTATAACTGGAACTTGCTCCATCGGTATCTCTACTCCTAAATCTCCTCTGGCAACCATAAGTGCATCACTTTCTACAATTATTGCATCTATGTTTTCTAATGCCTCAGGCTTTTCTATTTTAGCCACTACTCTAGCACTTTTTCCTTTATCGCTAATGATCTTTTTTAATTCAACTATATCTTTTTCTGATCTTACGAAGGATAAACCAACCCATTCCACATCATTTGAAAGTGCAAATTCAAGATCTTCTCGATCTTTATCTGTCAAACTGGAGGAACTTATTTTTGTATCTGGAAGATTAACACCTTTATTGGATGATAAAAGACCACCATATACAACTTGAGCTTTTACCGTATCGTTATTATTGGTTTCAAGAATTCGCATTTGAAGTTTACCATCATCTAGCAAAATCAATTCACCAAAAGTTACATCCTTCGGAAAATGATCATAGGTAATGTAAATGGTGTCTTTATTTCCAATTTGCTTTTTAGTTGTAATAGTAACATGTTGTCCACTTTCTAGAATTACCCCTGGTTCCATTTCTCCAATTCTTATTTTAGGACCTTGCAAATCGACTAGTATGCCTATGTGGGTATTATATTCTGCATTAATTTCACGAATAGTATCTATTAATTTTTGATGTTGCTCATATGCGCCATGCGAAAAATTAACACGACATACATCCAATCCAGCCTTTATTAACTCAACCAGCACTTCTTTGCTGCTTGATGCCGGGCCCATTGTGGCGATAATTTTGGTCCTATTGTAGGTAGTCTTCATTATTGAATCTTTATGTAAAATTGTATTATTAGTAATTTTACAAATTAAAAGAAAATTGTTTGATTGTAGAAGCGTACTTCCATTATCAAATTATCAATAAATAGGTATCATTTTTACATTAATGATAATTTATTTTCAATAAACTCAGATTTTAAAAATATTTAGAGATGTAATCATCTATTTTTTCAAACGAAATTGCTTAATGGTCTCCCGATATTCTTGGAGTATTAGAATATGGAACAATGGCTTACACCTTTAGAAAGAATAAATAGGTTTTCATTAACGATGCAGAAAAATCAACTAAATATGAATGTGTTTTTAAAACTATTTCATCTAAAATGGAAGATGGCACTTGGAAATATGTTTTGGTTTAAAAATCGAAAACAATTTTAAAAAAAACCCAAAAGAAGAAATTACCAATAATCAATAAACAGAAATTTAGAGCATAATAAAGTTATCTCTTGATTTCAAAGTACTCAATTCAATTCCTAATACCGCATCAATTAACTCAGTTGAGCGAATTTTATTGATCAATTTCGTCTGAAAATCATTTTTTTGTTGAGCATCCTTTACTACCAATAAAAAGTCAAGCTCTTTTTTTTCAGGCAAAAAATGTGTTGGATTTCCTTTGTTGGCAATTAAAATATAATGAGGCTCTCCAGGTTGACTTTCAGATTCATATCGGGTGTAAAATGAATCTGGAGAATTCGGGTTCTCTAAAATTAAATCATCAGATTTTATAAAATCGAAGCCTGAATGTTTATTCAAAAACCAGCAAAAGCGATAATCACTCAACGTTGTAACAATACCAATAAGGATTAAATTATAGTCGTAGGAGACTTTTAGAACTTTCTTTGCCAAACAAATAATAATTATTTGTAAAAATATAAAAATATGCTACTATTGACTTAATGTTATTTTAACAGCAAACAAGATTTGGTACTCCAAAAAAAGTTTGAATAGTTATTATAAATTAAGTTTATTTGCAAAAATTAAAAAACAATTTAAATATTAAGATTATGTCAGATATTGCATCAAGAGTTAAAGCTATTATTGTTGAAAAATTAGGGGTTGATGAGAATGAAGTTACGCCCGAGGCAAGTTTCACCAATGATTTAGGTGCTGATTCGTTAGACACTGTTGAACTAATCATGGAATTTGAAAAAGAATTCAATGTTGCAATTCCAGACGAGCAGGCTGAAACCATCGGAACTGTTGGTCAAGCGATTGCTTACCTAGAGAAAAACGTAAAGTAAGAACCTTTTAATGGATTTAAAACGAGTAGTAGTTACCGGTTTAGGCGCACTAACTCCAATTGGTAGTACGGTTTCAGAATTCTGGAACGGTTTGCTGAATGGAGTTAGTGGTGCTGGTCCAATTACCCGTTTTGATGCGAGTAAGTTCAAAACAAAATTTGCCTGCGAAGTCAAAAACTTTAATCCAGAAGATTATCTGGATAAGAAAGAAGCCAGAAAACTTGATCCATTTGTTCAGTACGCACTTGTTGCTACAGAAGAAGCTGTTCAAGATTCAGGAATTGATTTTAGCAAACATGATATAAACCGTTGTGGTGTAATCTGGGGTTCTGGAATTGGAGGATTAACAACTTTCACCAACGAAATTTCAGAATTTGCAAAAGGTGATGGCACACCCCGTTTCAATCCATTTTTCATTCCTAAAATGATAATTGATATTGCTCCAGGGCATATTTCAATTAAATATGGTTTAAGAGGTCCCAATTTTTCTACCGTTTCTGCTTGTGCATCTTCAACCAATTCATTGATTGATGCCTTTAATTATATTCGGCTAAACTATGCCGATCTGATTATTTCTGGAGGTTCAGAAGCGATAATCAATGAAGCGGGATTAGGAGGTTTTAGCTCAATGCACGCCCTTTCTACCAGGAATGATGATCCAAAAACTGCTTCTAGACCATTTGATTTGGATAGAGATGGTTTTGTTGCTGGTGAAGGTGCAGGTTGTATTATTCTTGAATCCTTGGAACATGCTCAGGCTCGTGGAGCAAAAATTTATGCTGAATTAGTTGGTGCTGGCATGAGCGCTGATGCTTATCACATTACTGCACCACATCCAGAAGGAGAAGGTGCTTATCAAGTAATGCTAAATGCATTGCGAGATTCAGGTTTATCAACAAAAGATATTGATTACATCAATGTTCATGGTACTTCTACTCCAATTGGCGATCCGCAAGAAATTAAAGCTATTATGCGTGCATTTGGTGAAGATGCATATGATTTAAATATTAGTTCTACCAAATCAATGACCGGCCATTTATTAGGTGCAGCAGGTGCTGTTGAAGCTATTGCTAGTATTTTGGCTGTTAAAAATGATATCATTCCGCCAACAATCAATCATTTTACCGATGATCCTGTGTTTGATCCAAAATTGAATCTTACTTTTCATAAACCTCAACAAAAAATAGTTCGAGCTGCACTTTCCAATACCTTTGGTTTTGGTGGGCACAACGCTTCGGTAATTTTTAAAAAATTTGAAGGCTGATCAAATACGCTGAGAATCTTTTTAGTTTAATGCTACCTACCTATCATCATTCTGAATTTTTTGTGAGAATGTTTAAATTGTAGTATGCCAATTCAAAAAATATATAAACTTTATTTCGCCGACGATCGGAAGTATGTTCGTTCGCTAAAAAATATTTTAGGTTTCGTCCCCAGCAATTTATCCTTATATAAACTAGCTTTCCGGCATAAATCAGCAGCAGAAGAGGTAAAAACCGGAATAAAAAATAGTAATGAGCGGCTTGAGTTTTTGGGTGACGCTGTTTTGGGTGCGGTAGTAGCAGAAGTTTTGTTTAAAAAATTTCCTTTTAAAGATGAAGGATTTTTAACCGAACTCAGATCAAAAATGGTAAACCGTATTTTTCTGAATCAATTAGCTCGTAAAATTGGACTTTCTGAATTAATAACTCTTGACACCCGTTCAATGAACGTTGCTGCCAGAAATGGTTCATTGCTTGGCGATGCTTTTGAGGCATTAATTGGTGCTGTGTATTTGGATAAAGGATTTGACTTTACCCGAAGTTTCATCATAAAGCATATTCTGAAACCACATGTAGATATCAATCAATTAGAAATAACAGAAACAAACTTTAAAAGTAAACTATTAATCTGGTGCCAGCGAGAAGGTAAAAAGTTGAAATTTGATTTGATTGATACAGCCGAAAACGGAAACAAAAAACTATTTACTATTTCAGCAAATATTGATGGCGTTGAATTTGGAACAGGAAAAGATTTTAATAAAAAAAATGCTGAAAAAATTGCTTCCGAAAACACTTGTTTGCAATTAAAAATCTGAAGGTGATATTATTACGTGATTAAAGCAAACAAACAAAATACTGTTTTAGTACATCTTGCATTGTTTTTAGTAAGCTTAATTTATGGAGCTACTTTTACTATTGCAAAAGAGGTTATGCCTTTTTACATTCATCCGTTCGGCCTTATAGTAATGAGAGTTGGAGGTGCAACTTTACTATTATGGTTAGCACATTCTTTTTATACTAAAGAAACTATTTCTAAACAAGATCATTACAGGCTCATGCTATGTTCAGTTTTTGGTGTAGCTGCCAATATGCTTTTATTTTTTAAAGGTCTATCTATTACAACGCCAATAAATGCAGCGGTTATAATGGTTACTACACCACTATTCGTAGCCATTTTAGCTTTTATATTTTTAAAAGAAAAAGTTACTTTTTTTAAAATTTTCGGATTGGTTTTAGGTTTGGGTAGTGCATTTGTATTGGTTTTCAACCCAGCTATTAAACTAAATTCCGCGACTATATTTGGTGATATTTATGTAATGCTGAATGCAGTTATCTATTCGTGTTATTTGATTTTAGCGAAGCCATTATTAACAAAATATAAGGCATTAAATGTTATAAAATGGACTTTTTTGTACGGTTTTATTTTAGTTCTTCCTTTTGGTTTTTCTGATCTTTTAAAAGTGGAATGGACTATTATTCCACAAAGAATATGGCTATCTATTTTATTTTTAATAGTGATGGCTACCTTTTTAACCTATTTGTTAAATGGATGGGCACTTAGGTATGTAAATTCTTCGGTTGTAGGAACTTATATTTATTTACAGCCAGTATTGGCCACCTTAATAGCTGTTACACTTGGTAAAGATTTGTTAACAGTTGAAAAAACAGTTTACACCCTATTTATTTTTATAGGAGTATATCTGGTAAGTGTTCCCGATAATCTTTTTTTGAAGGTTTACAGACGGAGTAAAGCCTGATTTAACGAAACTAAAAAACCTATATTTGCGCAAATAAAATAGCGAATGATTAAATCAATGACTGGTTTCGGGCTGGTAATAAAAGAAAAAGAAGAGTATAAGATTTGCGCAGAAATAAAATCGCTTAATAGTAAATTTCTGGAATTGAATTTGAAATTGCCAAGAGCTTTTGCTGATAAAGAATTAAGTTTTAGAAATGATTGTAACCGCTTGCTTGAACGAGGAAAAGTAACCGTTACAATCGGTATTGATTCATTAGATGGAATTAAAACTAGTTTAGGATTAAATCATGATTTGGTAAAAAGCTATTATCATGATTTGAAAAATTTATCGGTAGAATTAGGAGATACAAATGCTAATATTTTCCAATTAGCCTTACAAATGCCAGATGTATTTCAAAATGGAGAAACTGCTCCTGATGAAACAAAATGGAAAGAAGCATTAGAAGTTTTTCAACTTGCTTTGATAGAATTCAATAAATTTAGAATGGATGAAGGAGCAGTTTTAGCAGCAGAATTCACCAACCGAATCAATAATATACTTACTCTTTTAAAAAATGTTGAACAATTTGAATCTAATCGGATAACTTCTATTAAATCAAAAATTCAAACTTTGCTAGCTGAAACCGTTGGAACCGAAAATGTAGATTCGAACCGATTGGAACAAGAGCTTATTTTTTATATAGAAAAATTAGATGTTACAGAAGAAAAAATCCGACTTAAAAGTCATTGTGATTATTTTTTGGAAGGAATGAACGACTTAGAATCTAACGGTAAAAAGCTTGGCTTTATAGCTCAAGAAATTGGAAGAGAAATAAATACGTTGGGCAGTAAAGCAAACCAGGCTGATATGCAAAAACTAGTTGTGAATATGAAAGACGAGTTGGAGAAAATTAAAGAGCAATTGTTAAATATACTCTAGCTTTGAACGAGACGCATGACACTGGAAAATTGATAATTATTTGTGCTCCATCTGGTGCAGGAAAAACTACGATTGTTAAATATCTTTTATCCAGAAATCTGCCATTACAGTTCTCAATTTCTGCTACAACTCGCGCAATACGAAGCAATGAGGTTGATGGAAAGGATTATTATTTTCTGGATAAAGAAGCATTTCTCCATAAAATTGCTTCGAAAGAGTTTGTAGAGTTTGAGGAAGTATACCCTGGAAGTTTTTATGGAACATTACGTTCCGAATTAACGAGAATTTGGAAAACCGGAAACCATATTATTTTTGATCTGGATGTGCAAGGAGCATTACATTTACAAAGAAAATACCCTGATAATTCGTTATCAATTTTTATAGCTCCTCCTTCAATTGATGTTTTGGAGCAACGATTAATATTAAGAGGAACCAATACTGAACAAGATTTAAAAACGAGATTAGAAAAGGCAAAATTTGAATTGAACTTTAGCCATAATTTTGATTTTATTGTAGTAAACGGTCAATTGGAACTAGCATGTGCAGAAGTTGAACAACAGGTTTTAAATTTTTTAGCAAAAATAAAAAAATGAAGATCGGATTGTTTTTCGGTTCATTTAATCCAATTCATACCGGGCATTTAGTTATTGCTAATTACATGGCAAATTATACCATTTTAAACCAAGTTTGGTTGGTAGTTTCGCCACATAATCCACTAAAAACAAAAAGTGATTTAATTAATGTTTATGATAGATTAGAAATGGCTAAACTAGCGATAGAAGGTAGTACGAAAATAAAAGTTTCTGATATTGAACTGAAATTATCCCAACCTTCCTATACAATAGATACATTAACATATTTACAGGAAAAATACCCGGAACATGAATTTACTTTAATAATGGGTGCAGATAATTTGGCAAGCTTGCATAAGTGGAAAAACTTCGAACAAATACTCAACTATTATTCTATTTTAGTTTATCCAAGGCCAGGAATTGATCTAACAAATTGGAATCAAAAAAAATCGATTGTAATAACAAATGCACCTTTAATGGAGCTATCCTCAACGTTTATCAGAAAAAATATTAAGGAGAAAAATAATGTTCAATATTTTCTGCCCGAAAAAGTTTTAGAATTTATTGAACGAAAATCGTTGTATCAATAAATAAAAATTAAGGAATTTTAAGTTCATCACCAATACCAATGTTGTTATCTTTTAAATTATTTAATCTTTTTAATTCTTCTAATTCAACATTTAATTTTTTAGCAATTGAAAATAAGGTATCACCCTTTTTTACCTGATATAAAAGATTTTTGGAATTACTATTAGCAATAGATGGATTTTTATTATCAAACTGAGATAATTGGTAACGTTCAATTAAACCAATCAGCAATTCAGGATATTTCGGATTAGTAGCATATCCAGTTTTTTTTAAACCATAAGCCCAGCCTTTGTAGTCATTTTTATTTAAAGAAAAAAGATCGGAATAGCGTTCTGAGTTTCGCAGAAAATCAGAATGGTCACGAAAGGAATCGGAACTTTTTTTGTATTTTCTAAAACATTCTCTTCTGGCGTCATCGGTTTTTCTGATTCTTTTACCCGTCCAGCCGTTATTACATTTTATGCCAAAATGATTTTTTCCTCGGGTTGCTAATCTGCTTTTTCCATTAGATGATTCCAACATACCTTGAGCCAACGTTATGCTAGCGGGTACTCCACTTCTTTGCATTTCGCGAATAGCAATTTCTTTATAGTCATTTAAATAGTTTTCAGCATCGTTGCTCTGTGCAAAAACTTGGAAACACAAAAGGAAGTATAAAACAGTACAAAAAAGGTATTTCATTCTTTAATTTTTATCCGTTTTCCGGCTATAATTTTATTGTTTGGTAAATTATTTAATGCCTTAAGCCCGTTTACTGTTGTTCCAAATTTTGCTGCAATCTTTGATAAGGAATCACCTTTTTTTATTTTGTAATACAAACTTCCACTGGGTGAATATGCTGCATTTATTTCTTCGGTTTTCAAAAGTACTGACTCGGTAACATCAGCCGTTTTTTTATCAAAATTATATAATTTATTATTTTCGATAGTTGCTATTAAATGCTCTGCATACAATTTATTGGAAGCATATCCCACTCGTTGTAAACCTTTGGCCCAACCTTTATAATTGTCTGTTTTATTTTTCCAAAGTGATGAAAATGTTTTTCTTGTACTTATCATTTTTACAAAATATTGATACGAATCTTCAACGCTTTCAAATTCTTTATACGCCGATCTGAATTTAGCTCCTCTTGCTTTTAAAGTATTTGAACCCTTTATACCGAAATGGTTGTTCAGCCATTTGGCATTTCTACTATTCCCGTTTGCAGATTCAAGCATAGCAACACCTAAAATTATACTTGCTGGAACTCTGGTACTTTCTGACAAAGAAACTGCAATTGGGCTATATTTATCTTTATAGCCGTCTGCCGTTAGTTTTTGGGCATATACTTGAACGTTTATAAGAATTAATAAAAAAAGTGTGTTCAATTTTTTCATGGTAGTGATAAAAAAGAAAGGGTTTTATTCAAATTTTCTGAACCATCATAATTCCATCTCGGATTGGTAACAGCATGTTTTTTAGCCTTTTATCAGTTTGAATTTTTGTGTTAAAGTCTAAAATAGACTGGGTATCCTTATCTTGTTTTACCCCTTGTGCAATCACCTTGCCACTCCACAAAACATTGTCAATTAACAGAAATCCGCCAATTTTTAGTTTATCAATTACCAAATCGAAGTAGGCATCATTATTTTCTTTATCAGCATCTATAAAGACCAAATCAAATTCTTCGTTTAACGATGGAATTACTTTCAATGCATTTCCAATTATATATGTAATATTTTTTGAGTATTCTGATTGATCAAAATATTCACGAACTCGATCTTCCAATTCTGCATTTATATCAATTGTTATTAGTTTTCCAGAACTTTTTAGCCCTTCTGCTAGGCATAGTGCCGAATAGCCAGTGTAAGTGCCTATTTCTAAAATCTTTTCTGGCTTTATCATGCACGAAACGAAACTCAAAAATCTGCCTTGCAGGTGTCCGGATAACATTCTTGGTAACAATACCTCAGCATTCGTATCTCTATTTACTTTTTTTAATAAATCTGCCTCTGGAGAAGTATGATTCTCACAATATGCAGATAGGGCAATGTCAATAAACTCCATATTATTCTTGTGGTAAAAATTGAAGCACACTTAACGTAGCAGGGTTATAAATTTGATTGGCTACTTCCATTAAATCTATTTCATTTATCTTTTTCAGTTTTTCAATAGCTTCTGTTAGCGGTTCTATTTTATCATATTCTAATAAACTTTTGCAAGCACCAATTAAAACAGATATTCTGCTTTCTTCTGCCAATGCAATTTGTCCGATTATTTTTTGCTTTGCTTGATGAAGCATAATTGTACCTAGTTTTTTTTCACGCAATACGCCTAATTCCTTGTAAACTAGTTTAAGACAGCGATTTACTTTTTCAGGGTCGGTTCCAAAATATATTTCCATTAACCCGCTATCGCAATACGGATAATATCCTGATTCAATGGTATATGTCAATCCATGTTTTTCGCGAATATTCAAATTCAATCGCGAGGTTAAACCAGGTCCTCCCAATATGTTATTTAACATCAACATGGCTTTTTTATTTTTATGCTCAAGAGAATAACATTGAACTCCAACAACCACATGAGCTTGGTTGATAGGTTTTTTTGAAACAATAGAAAAAGGTTTATTGGCTAATGGTGCAATTCTATTTTTTGCTTTGTTAGTTTCTGGCAAATACCCTAAATATTTTTCTGCCAAAGTTTTCAATTTTGAAAGCGAAATATTTCCATGAACTCCAAAAACAACCTGATCGCTTGTATAATTAGTTTTAATGAAATGATCAATATCCGATTTCTTAAAATTTTTCACAGTTTCGGGTGTTCCTAAAATATTAAGACCTAAAGGATGATCCGGAAATATTAGTTCATCAAAATGATCCAATATTTGTTCTTCTGGTAAATCATTATACGATTCGATTTCGTCCAGAATTACTCCTTTTTCCTTTTCCATTTCTGTTTCAGGAAAAAGTGAACGGAATGCTATATCAGCAATTAATTCAAAAGCTCTATCAAGGTGTCCGTTTAAAAACGAAGCATGTATACACGTTTGTTCTTTAGTCGTGTAAGCATTTATCTCTCCACCTACGCTTTCCAAACGATTCAATAATTGGTATGATGTTCGTTTTTCAGTTCCTTTAAATAATAAATGCTCTATAAAATGTGCAAGTCCGTTTACTTTACTTTCTTCATCTCTTGAACCTCTGTTTACCAAAAAACAGCAATGCATAATTCCATTTTCATACGCTTTTTGTTGTACTATTCTTATTCCGTTTTTTAAAGCAAATATTTCCGGCTCTGGATGATTGATCATTCTTATGCTGTTACTAATAATGGATATGTAAGATAAACCCAACTTACATTTTTTCTCTGTATAGACAATTAAATCTGTTAAAAAATTTTCTTTTGTGGGTTTAATGTTTACTTTTCAATCATGAAAACTCATTTTTGTAACTTCATTTTTTTAATAATAAGCCAATTTGCTTTTTCTCAAACGTATAGCAGCTATTTTACTGGAGACACATCAGACGTACAAACAAGCACACAATTTGGAATTTGCTTAATGGGCGGCGCATCAGAAAATGATGATGCCATGAAATGGTTTTTAACAAGAGCTGGTGGAGGAGATATAGTAGTTCTAAGAGTAACTGGTGCCGACGGATACAATAATTATTTATTTACAGATCTTGGTATTTCAGTAAATTCGGTAGAAACAATAAAAATTCCGTCTAGACTTGCCGCTCTTAGCCCTTACGTAAAAAAGCAATTAAGAAATGCTGAAGCAGTTTTTATAGCTGGCGGAAATCAAGCAGACTATTTAAGTTTTTGGAAAAATACAGCGGTAGATTCTGCATTAAACTTTTTAATTTCTTCAAAAAAAGTTCCAATTGGTGGCCTTAGTGCTGGTATGGCAATAGCTGGAGATTTTTATTTTAGTGCATCAAATGGTAGTATTATTTCTTCAACAGCATTATCAGATCCATATCATCCAACCCTAACGCTTGGTAATTCAGATTTTATAAACCAACCAATTTTAGATAATACAATATGTGATACTCATTTTGACAACCCTGATAGAAAAGGAAGATTATTAACATTTATGGCAAGAATGCAGCAAAATTTATCTGTTAAAGCCAAAGCCATTGCCTGCGATGAGTACACAGCAGTTTGTATTGATTCAACTGGAATTGCAAAAGTATTTGGAAGTAGTCTTGAAGATGATTTTGCCTATTTTTTACAAACGAATTGTTTGATAAATAACCTTCCAGAAATTTGTGAAGCAGGATTGCCATTAACCTGGAGTAATGGTCAAAATGCAGTTGATGTATATAAAATTAAAGGAAATGAAACTGGATCAAACCAGTTTAATGTAAAAACATGGCTTACAGGTAATGGAGGTAATTGGCAAAAGTGGTTTGCTCAAAATGGAATTTTTTCGGAAAACAACGTTTCCAATTCGCCTAACTGCACCACAACATCTTTAATTAATTCTCAATTTAATGAAGTAAAAATATTCATAAACCCTATCTTAAATACTCTTGTTATTTCAGCAAATGGCGAATTTGAAGTGATTATTTCTGATATACTTGGAAAAATCGTATTCAAAAAAAGTGGAAACGATTTGACAGAAATCAATACTGCTTTATTTCCAAAAGGTATTTATTTAGTTCATTTAAGAGGAAATCAATCTATTACAAAAAAAATAGTAATTGAATAGTAAGGTTTCATAAGAGAATTGTCAATTCCGATAATTCTGATTTAGTGGTTCAAAAACCCCAAATAGATGGTTTATAAATCCCGATGAAATCCGTAAAAAAAAATAATAAGCTCAAAATTTATTAGTTAAAATTTTAAAGGTGTTTTTTAAAATAAAAAAAATCTAACAAGCAACCCACCAACTATTGTTTAAGTAATTGGATTATAACTTAAACAAAAACAACATGAGAAAACCTTTTCTAAATTTAAAAAAAAGTCCTATTAGCTTTATTCTCGGTCTAGCATTAATAAGTGTAACAGTATTTTCAGGCTGTGACGAAGATGATGATGAACCTCAAGCAGTTGCAAAACAAGCTAACGTACAAGTGGTTCATGCATCTCCTGATGCTCCTGCGGTAGATTTGTTAATTGATGATGTTAAAATAAATAGTGCCGGATTAGCATTTCCAAATAATACAGCCTATTTAAAAGTAAATGAAGGAACTAGAAATTTTAAAATTAATGCTTCTGGATCGACTACAACTGTAATTAACGCCAATGTACCTTTAGTAGCAGATAAAAATTATTCAGTATTTGCCATTGATAAATTGAGCACAATTACAGCATTGGTTACTGAAGATAATTTAGATGCGCCAGTAGCGGGACAAGCAAAAGTTCGTTTTGTTCATTTGTCTCCAGATGCTCCAGCTGTTGACGTAACATTAACAGATGGAACAAAAGTTTTTCCTAATCAAGCATTTAAAAGTGCATCTGGATTTACAGGTTTAGCGGCAAATACCTATAATTTGCAGGTAAGAGTTGCAGGAACTGCAACTGTAGCTTTAGAAGTTCCTAATGTAGTTTTACAAAGTGGTAAAATTTATACAATTTTTGCTAAAGGCTTTTTAGCAGGAGCTGGAGCACAAGCACTAGGTGCACAGATAATCGTAAACAAATAATTTCAATACAAGTCAAAAAAAAATCCGGAACTTTAACTTCCGGATTTTTTTTTACAGTTTAATTTCTTCTTCCTTATCAGTTAAAAAATGAAATTCGGTTAAATGATGATTAGGTACACCAGTTATTTTAATCCATTTTTTATATTTCATAAACCATTTCATCTGCAAAGAAATTAGTCCTTTTTTCAGAAAAGCTTCAATATAAGGGTGTACGGTTAAGATTACAGTTTTCTCGTTTTGTTCGGTTAGTATGTAGTTTAGGTTGTTTTGAATATCATCAACCAAAATAATGCTTGCTTTTATTTCACCTGTTCCATCGCATGCAGGGCACTTCTCAACCGTGACAATATTCATTTCTGGCCTTACACGTTGCCGTGTTATTTGTACCAAACCAAATTTACTTGGAGGCAAAATAGTATGTTTTGCACGGTCTTCTAGCATTATCTGGCGCAAACTATCAAACAATGTTTTACGATTATTTGGTTTATGCATATCGATGAAATCAACAACGATAATACCGCCCATATCTCGCAAACGTAACTGTCGCCCAATTTCTTTAGCAGCTTCCATGTTTACCATCAAAGCACTTTCTTCCTGATTAATGTCGTTGCTGGTTCTATTACCTGAATTTACATCAATTACATGTAAGGCTTCTGTATGTTCAATTACTAAATAAGCGCCTCCTGGTAATGTTACGGTTTTTCCAAAAAGACCTTTTATTTGTCGATCAATACCGTAATATTCAAAGATACTTTCTTTGCCTTTATGAAGTTTTACAATTTTTTCCTGCTCCGGAGAAATGCTTTTTATGTATTGCCTAGTTTCTTCGAAAACAACCGGATCGTTTACTACCACATTATTAAATGATGCATTTAATAAATCACGCAAAATAGTAGAAGATCGATCTATTTCACCAATAATTTTCTTTCCAGGTTCAGTTATTTTGATTCCATTGGTAATATTTTCCCACTTTTCGCAAAGATCTTTTACATCTTTCTGCAATTCTTCAACGCCACGACCTTCAGAAACTGTTCGAATAATTACACCAAAATTTTCGGGCTTAATACTATCGATCAGCTTTTTTAACCGACTTCTTTCGCCATTACTTTTTATTTTTTTGGAAATAGAAACCGTATTTGAAAACGGAACTAAAATAACAAAGCGACCAGCTAATGAAATCTCTGAACTTAATCTTGGTCCTTTTGATGAAATTGGTTCTTTTGCGATCTGTACTGGAATCAATTGGTTTCGTAATAAAACCTCAGAAATTTTTCCACTTTTGAGAATATCGCTTTCCAGCTCAAAACCAGCTAATAGTTTTCCAGGCATAGAACCAGCCTTAGCCAGTTTAGCATATTTTATTAAAGATTTTATCTGCGCACCTAAATCAAGATAGTGCAGAAACGCATCTTTTTCATAACCAACGTCAACAAAAGCAGCATTCAATCCAGGCATTATTTTTTTAATGCGTCCGAAATAAATATCGCCGACAACGTAGTTATTGTTACTTTTTTCCTGATGCAACTCCAGCAATTGCCTATCCTGCAATAATGCTATAGTTACACCGGAGGTAGTAGCGTTTATTATTAGTTCTTTACTCAATAATAAATACATTAAGCAAACTCAAAAACCGGATGGTTTTTGAATCTGCTATAGGTGTAACAAAATAAATCTATAAGGAAATAGCAGTATTAAATAAAAACGCCAGAAAAAAAGGCATTGTTCAAAACTGTTTATCTCCAAATTTATTTACTATTTCTTTTTATGTCTATTCTTTTTAAGACGCTTTTTGCGCTTATGAGTAGCCATTTTGTGTCTTTTTCTTTTTTTACCGCTTGGCATAAAATCTTAATTTAAAATGATGAAATTATTATAATTCGTTAATATAGTTATCGACCCCTTTTTTAAATTCAGGATCCTTGATATATTCTTTGCACTTCAAAAGCGCCTTTCGGGCTTCTGCCTTGTTGCCAAGGTTTTTATATGATTCGCCTAAATAAAAATAGGCTTCGGCAGTTGGCGCTATATTTACCACTTTGGTAAATCTTGCCACAGCTTTATCATGCTGACCAGATTTCATCGAAAACAAACCTAATTGAAGGTTTGCATTTACGTTTTCTGGATCTTTTTTTACTACCTCCAGCAATAGAGTTATTCCCTGCATCGGATTAGACGTACCAGATACATAGGCAACACCTAAACCAGTTTTTGCATTTGCATTTTCTGGTTCAATGGCCAATGCTTGATTATAAATTAAAATAGCCTTGTTGACAAAAGAAACTTTTCTTAAGCTATCTTGAATTCCGTTGCTCGCATCTCTAAATCTATCTGCAGCTAAAAGATAGTTGCTTACAGTAGGGTTATTATCTGCCAACTGCTGATAATAAAATGCACTTACTCCAATAGCCGAAACAGAATCCCAAGCTTTTGCCAGATTCTTTTTGTTTTCTTCTTTGTTTTCATCATCGTTTAGCTTCCTTTCCGCACGCTCAATAAATTGTAATTGCTGAGCAACCAGATTTTTTTTTGCTAAACCGATTTCTGTATCAAGTAAAAGTTCAACACTTTTAGCTATTTCTGAGTTATTGGTAATTTTTTCATTTTCTTTCGGTTTCACCAATCCCTTTATATCAAGAGAAAGAAGTACACCCATAAGTGCAGCAACCGATACGATAACAAAAATTTGCTTCTTGTGCATAATACAGTAAAAGCGTATTAAGCTTTTTGTTTTGAAGCCTTTTTCTTAGTAGCAGCTTTTACTTTTTCTACAAATACTTTGGCTGGTTTAAAACTTGGTACAAAGTGCTCTGGGATAATAATTGCAGTATTTTTAGAAATGTTTCTGGCTGTTTTCATTGCTCTTTTTTTAACAATAAAACTACCAAACCCTCTTACATATACATTTTCACCATCAATCATAGTCGTTTTTATAACTTTAAAAAACGCTTCAACTGTTTCCTGTACATCTACTTTTTCGATTCCTGTTTTTGTAGCTATTTCTGCTATCACTTGTGCTTTCGTCATGCTATTTTTTGGTGTGCTAAATATGTGGTTTTATATTTTTTTTTAGGGTTGCAATTTTAGGATTTTTTCTTCACTTATTGAAATATTTATTTCTTTTCTTTGTAATAATCAATCGATTCGGAATATATAGTGTCATTTGCCAACAACCTGATAGCATGGTATCAATTAAAGAAACGCGATCTACCATGGAGAAAAACCAAGGATCCTTATTTTATTTGGCTTTCAGAAATCATAATGCAACAAACAAGGGTTGCACAAGGCTTGCCCTATTATGAACGTTTTGTAGAACTTTTTGGTAATGTTCAGCTGCTTGCTGAAGCACCAGAGCAAGAGGTATTAAAAGCCTGGCAAGGTTTAGGATATTATAGCAGAGCAAGAAATCTACATTTTACTGCAAAAAATATTCATGAAGAGCATCAAGGAGTTTTTCCAAGTACCTATAAAGATTTATTAAAGTTAAAAGGAGTTGGAGTTTACACAGCCGCTGCTATAGCTTCTATATCCTATCAGGAACCTGTAGCAGTAGTTGATGGAAATGTATACCGTGTACTTGCCCGTTATTTTGGAGTATATGATGCCCCAGATAGTACAATAGGAAAAAAAGCATTTGCAAAACTTGCTCAAGAGGTAATGAATATTGATTATCCTGATATTTATAATCAAGCCATCATGGAGTTTGGCGCTTTACAATGCAAACCCGGCCAACCTGATTGTAGTATTTGTATTTTGAACGATAATTGCATTGCATTTTTAACCAATTCAGTTATTTCTCTTCCAACCAAAACAAAAAAAACAAAAGTCAGAAACCGGTTTTTTATCTATTTAGTTATTAAAACCAAAAAAGGTGTGTATATGAATAAAAGAACCGCTAACGATGTTTGGAAAAATATGTATGATTTTCCTTTAATCGAGGTTGATTCTTTAGATGATAACCTATTAGCTTTGGCATCAGCTTCGCCAATACTTAGTACTTTTGATTTACCTGCAATAACGGAAGTAAGTTTGGAGTACAAACATATTTTATCACACCAGCATATTTATGCAAAATTCGCTTCGGTAACGGTTTTGAAAAAACCTTCACAAGAGGTTGATAAATTGGTTTTTATAACGTTTGAAGAGCTAAAAAAAATTCCTATTCCAAAATTGATAGAAAATTATTTTGATATAGAATTATTTAGGTACATTTAACTATAAAAACTTACTACTATGTCAGGAATAAACAAAGTAATTTTAGTAGGACATCTGGGCAAGGACCCGGAAGTTCGAAACCTCGAAGGTGGCGCAAAAGTTGCCAACTTTAGTTTAGCTACAACTGAAAGCTATACCAATAAAGAAGGTAAGCGAGTTGATCAAACTGAATGGCATAACATTGCAGTTTGGCGAGGATTAGCCGATGTTGCCGAAAAGTATTTAACAAAGGGAAAACAGGTTTATCTGGAAGGGAAAATCCGATCACGATCGTATGACGATAAGGAAGGTGTAAAAAGATATACCACAGAAATTGTTGCCGATACTTTTACAATGCTTGGCAAAAAAGAAGAAGGCTCGAGTAATGGTGTTGCTGAAAAATCAGAAACGTATAGCAATAACACATCTGAAGCCGAAGGAGATTTACCATTTTGAATAAAATAAGAAAGAGGATATGAAATACGATCCTCTTTCTTATTTTTACATTTTTAAAATAAATACTCTCAATGAGTTCAGGTCCCGAACCCTCGCCTAGCGCGATTTTACTTTTTATCCCAAACACTTATTTATTTTCACTGCAAAACCAACTAACAATTGTTGGACTTTTATTAGTTCTATTTGTTTTTTTAGCATTGACACTTGCCGCCGAACGTGCTTTCTTTTTAATTTCAAGAAGTGATATTATTGATCTTAAAAAATCAGAATTGGAATCTGATCAAAAACTTTTGAAAGCTTTAGATAAACCGGCACGTCTTCAAGCTACATTTAGTATTCTCTCTACTTTTTCATTAGTAAGTCTTGTATTATTGTTTAGTTTATATTTTAACGGCTGGATTTTTTCTTCCAACGTACCGGAATATATATTGCTGATGGAAATTACGATTATCAGTTTGTTAATCATTTTTCTTTCAAATTTTATCACCAAGGTTTATGCTCAGCAGCAATACCTATCAATAGCTAAAACTTCTGCCTCTATTATTTTACTTTTTCAAACTTTATTAAGTCCATTACTATTTATTTTATTAAGCTTTTTAAGGTTAGTAAATAAAATAATGCCCGAATCTTATCGCTTTAGTCCAAAACAGTTTGATAGTTTAGATGATTCGCCTTTAATAAATGAAGAAAACGATACCGAACGGTTGATTTTGAAGGGTATAGCAAATTTTAGTAATGTAGATGTTAAACAAATAATGACTCAACGAATGGATGTTGTTGCATTTGATTATAAAACTACATTTGGTGATTTGATGGCTGGTATAAAAAAATCAGGCTACTCTCGTTTTCCAGTATTTGAAGAAAATATGGATAGTATAAGAGGTGTAATTTATGTGAAAGATTTAATGATTAACAGCCAACCTTCTGGTTCTTTAAATTGGCATAAACTAATAAGAGCTCCTTATTTTGTACCTGAAACAAAAAAAATTGATGATTTGTTAAAAGATTTTCAGGTTAAGCACACGCATATTTGTGTAATTGTCGACGAGTATGGTGGTGTTTCAGGAATTGCTACTATGGAAGATATTTTAGAAGAAATTGTAGGTGAAATTCATGATGAATATGATGAAGTAGAAGATGAATTAAAGTTTTTGAAGTTGGATGAAAACAACTTCGTGTTTGATGGTAAAACTGCCCTAAATGATGTTTATCGATTAATGAATCTGGAGCCAGAAGTTTTTGAAGATGCACAAGGAGAAACGGATACTATTGGTGGATTAGTTACTGAAATAGCCGGCAGATTTCTAAATATCAATGAACAATTGAATTTCAGAAACTTTACTTTTACGATTGAGTCTGCTGATAAAAGAAGAGTGAAAAGAGTAAAAATTACCCGACAATGAAAAAAAATATTGGCTTATTATTGATGGCAATCTTTTTATTATCAGCCTGTGATGAAAGCTACAGTCCCAAACCTCGAGGTTATTTCAGGATAGAATTTCCAGAGAAAAAGTATCAACTTTATTCTTCTGAATGTCCGTTTTCTTTTCAGCATCCAATATATTCTATTGTAAAAAATGATTCTACAGATAATCCACAATATTGCTGGTTGAATGTTGAATATCCACAATTTAATGGAATTATACATTTAAGTTATAAAGCTATTAACAAAGAAAATACACTTTATCAACTAACTGAAGATTGCAGAAAACTAGCCTATAAACACACTATTAAAGCAGAGGGAATTTCAGAATCTATTATAAATAAAAATAAAGAAAACGTACATGGAATTTTGTACAATATAAAAGGAAATACAGCTTCATCTATTCAGTTTTTTGTAACCGATAGTACTAATCATTTTTTGCGAGGGGCACTTTATTTTAAAGAAGAACCGAGAATAGATTCTTTGCAGCCAGTAGTTGATTTTATACGACAGGATATAACCAAAATGCTGAGTGGTTTTGAATGGAAGAATTAAAAATCAAGGTTTAAAGAAAGGTAGGTAAGCGGTGCGCTAAAACCTCCATTTTGAATACCCCAAGCATAATCAAACCGAACAAAATAACCTAATAATCGACTACGAATACCTAAACCAGTTCCACCAACAATTGGCGATTTTTCTTCAATAACCGTTACTGTAATTGGGCCACTTGAAGTGACAAAACGATTGAAAGAATTTTCTTCGCTTAAGGGATTAAGACCAACCCATGCAGTTCCTGCATCTGCAAAACCTACAATCTGAAAGTTTTTTACAAAGTCGGATTTTATTGGCCTATTAAATAAATAAGCAAATATCGGAACTCTAAGTTCTGCATTCAATACAAAATAGCTATTCCCATTTCTTATATTCTGATCAAATCCTCTCAAATTTGTTGCTAAGGCCTGATATTGATAATCCTCTATATTTTTGATTTCAATATTGTCGTAAAAACTTGGGAAAAGATCATTATCAACTCCACCAAGGTAATAGGCAACTTTACGCTTAGATATGGATGATTCGCCTGCTGCACGCAATGCAAGTATAATTTGTCGGCTTATTTTTTCATAGTGTCTTGCATCAAATCCAAAATTTGCTAATGGATCGGAGTTTTTATCTAAATTTTGAAATCGCTCAACAAAAATTTTATAGCGTGACCCATTATATAAATTAATTCCTTTATTCACGGTATTATCACCAACTAGTTCAACGCGCAAGCCAAGGTTATTATTTACAAAAGGTAAAAACCGAATAGATTGTTGATCGGAAATTGTGGGAATTAATTCGTCTCTACGATAAAAAACATTAAATCTTAAACATAAAACCTCGCTAAAAGGATATTTTATTACTGAACGGAATTCATAATTATTACCGTTAATAATTCCAACTTGAGGGCTTGAATAAACTTCGCCTCGTTTATAAAAAATAAATTGTTTATCTATCCTTTTTTTCAGGTTTTCAAAACTTGCATAATACTCTGGAATAGTAAGATTACCGGCTAGTCTAAAACCGCCCGTAAACTTATAATCTTCCATCAAATCACTTGCGCCCACTTTAATTAAAGCATTTATTCGATTGGTGGTTTGTATAGGTCCAGACCCTGTAAAAAATTCATACGTAGTATTCATCACACTATTATCGAGCTGGGTAACTACATAATTTGTCGAAAAAACAGGTAAATACGGTCTTGCTTTTGATTTCTTGAAAAGTTCTTCTAATTTTTGCTGTTCAGTTTTAACAGTGTCCTGAGCTAATGATTCTCTTCTAAAAACAATACCGTTATTTGACTGCTCAGTTGTTTTTATAATCTCTTTTTTTACAGGAAATTCACTCTGAAAAGTATAATTATTTATGTCTATTTTGGTTGAATCAACTTTTGTTGAAATACTATCCAGAGGCTTTTCTTTAATAACTGCCATTTGTTTTTCAACTTTCTTTTGGTCTAAAACAAGTTTATCGCTAAGTGCTTTTAACAATCTGTTTTGCTTCGTTTTAAAAGTAGATGGGCTTAGAGAATATGACGTATCTGTTTGTGAAGTTAAATTTCCTTTGAAAATCTGATATTTATTATTATAAAATAATACTTCTGAAAATTGCTTATTCCTCTTATTTATATCCTGCGACAATATATTTCGAGAATAATTGCTAATAGTTTTATGAAAAAAAGTGTCTTTGTAAAACACAAATGTTGTATCGAAATAACCGATGGTTGTATCTAATCTGAAATCTTCTAAACTATCACGAGTTGCAAGAAATCTATTAAAAATGCCACTTTCGTCGCTTAGATAAACCAATCTGGATGAATCAAACTCAAATGCTTTAATTTCGTTTGCAAAAGGTGTATTGGTTACTCGTACTAATTTATTGTCTCGTTCTGCATAATGATAAATAAACAAATCTTTTGAATTAATAAGAGGTTGTTTCACAAAATCTGTCTTTTGCAAAGAATCTGTTGTTCGATTGGAACTAAAAATTATTTCTTCCGATTTTTTGATAAATCTTGGATAGTGGTCATCAAAATAATCATTGGTAATTTGCTCATCACGCCGTGATGGAATATCGAAGACGAAAATATCTGATTGTCCATTTTTGATAGCTGAAAGAACGAATTTCCTGCCATTATCAGAATACGAGAAGTCTAATATTTTCTCATATTTATACATTGGAATGATTAGTTTTTCTTTTTTCTTCGCAATGTTGGCTACATAAATTGTGGCATTGCTTTTTACTTCGTAAGCAATTGCAACGAGTTGGCTGGATGGATGCCAAGTAAGAACAGGTTCATATCCAGGCTTTCCTGGTTCGTTTTTTTGAGTTAATGATTTTATGCCTCCTTTAAATAAAAGAGTTGTTTTTTTAGTTTGAATATTAAAAAGCCATACTTTAAACGCACCACCTTCATTACTCGAATAAGAAATATACCTACCATCTGGACTTAATGTTGCCTGGTCAAATATCAGGTTTTTATGTTTCTTTTTGTTTTTGTGAAGCAAAGCATTATTTACATTGGGCAATGTTTTTCCTTTGTCGGCATCTGCATATACTTTTTTATAATAATTTCTCCACTCATCCGTAAGTTCTTGAAAGTTAAGAGATAATACATAAAGAAAACCACTTTCAGCATTTCTATTTATACGGGTCATGTATAAAATATTAGAAAGCGTAGCAGCCCCATATGTATCGAAGATATATTTCCAAATCGAATGACCAGCCACTTGATTATTTTTTTCATTTAATCTCGAAAATTTTGAAAACCTACCACTTAAAATTCCATCTTTTAAATCATTATCCAAATACGGATCCCAATTATTTGATAAATATGAAACCAAGCCCGGCACAAACCAATCTGGTAAGGTAAGTAAGGCAGAACTTTGCAACATTTCCTGCAAATTTCCACCATACAAAAGCTGATTAATTAAAACTGTAGCAATTCCAGCTTTTATTTGTCTTTCCAGATCAATATAATCACCATTAAAATAGACATATATTTTAGAACCGATTATTTGGGTAACTCCGCCAATATTTACAAATTCATTATTTAATCCAAGATTTGTTTGTCGTACATCGGTTTGTTTGTTGTAAGCAAGAATTTTTATTCTACCATCTAATTTATAATCTAATTTTTCCTGTAAATCGATTAAGTTTTGTTCTGCCATTTTTCCAACAGAAATTGCTAGCTCTTTTCCAGAACGATAATAATACGTATCAAAATTGGTAGAGCGGTAATAAAACCAATCAAAATCTTTGTATTGCACACGACTTTTGCCAAAATCGTTGAGTGTACCCTTGCCTTGAGAAAAAACCTGCACAGAAGTAAAAAGAAAAAGGCAAATCCAACAGAAAAATTTTATCAAAACGGTCTTTTTATTCATGTTTCTCCTGATATATACAGTATTTTACTGTACGAAATAAAGATATAAAAAGTACGTCTTCTATACTATTTTATTGTTTAGTTAATATTGCTGCTACTTTACAATATTCATTAGTTTTGTGGCAATAATCAAAATTATAATGAAAATTCACGTTTTTACCTTTAATGCATACAGCGAGAATACGTATCTATTGTGTAATGATGAAGGCGAATGCGCTATTGTTGACCCAGGTTGTTATACAAAACCGGAACAAATAGAGCTTGATGATTATATGATAAAAAATAAGCTAAAACCAGTTTTACTACTTAATACTCACTGCCATATCGATCATGTTTTAGGCAATAGATTTGTATGCGAGAAGTATAATTTGCTTCCTCAATATTCAATAGAAGAAGTTCCGGTATTACGTGCTGTTACTGTTTACGCTCCTAATCAAGGTTTTAGATACAATGAATCTCCTTTGGCAGAAAAGTATCTTAAGGAAGGAGAGGATATTAAATTGGGTTCGGTATCACTAAAAGTGATATTTACGCCTGGCCATTCGCCTGGTAGTTTATCTTTTTATCATTCAGAATCCAATCAATTAATTGCAGGAGATGTATTGTTTGCTAATAGTATTGGTCGTACAGATTTGCCTGGTGGAGATTATCAGACATTAATTAACTCAATTCAACAAAAATTAATGATTTTGCCAGACGAAACTATAGTGTATGCTGGCCATGGACCTAAAACCACCATAGGGAAAGAACGGAAATCAAATCCATTTTTAAATCAATGAATTTTGCTTGGTTTGTAGCTCGTCGGTATTTTGTTTCTAAAAAAAACACGAATGCTATTCAAATAATTTCAAACATTTCTATGTTAGGAGTTTTTGTAGGTACCACAGCTCTTGTTATTATTTTATCAGTTTTTAATGGTTTTGAAGAACTGGTACTTTATCTATATAATACATTTACTCCCGAAATTAAGATTACTGCAGCAAGTGGAAAATTATTAGACCCTTCTTTTACAGATTATAATTCGTTAAAAAAGAATCCGTCGGTTATTTATTATGTAGAAGTTTTAGAAGAAAAGGCCTTATTGAAGTATAATGATAAGCAGTTTATAGGAGTTGTAAAAGGAGTTTCTCCTGAGTTTTCAGAAGCTGGCTTTTTAGATTCGATGATGATACAGGGCAAAATGAACTTGGGAAATAAAAATAGGCCATTTGCTATAATTGGAGCTGGAGTGGCATATAATTTAGGTTTGCAAGTAGATCAAACGTTTGAAACCTTATCAATTTTTTCTCCAAAAAAAGAAATTTCCAATTCATTAGTACCAGGTGATGATTTTAACAGAATGGAAATTTACCCTGCTGGAATATTTTCTGTACAACAAGAATTTGACGATAAATTAGTAATTGTGCCTCTTACTTTTGCTCGTGAATTATTAAATGAATCTAAAAAAATTTCATCCATAGAATTAACAACAAAAAAAGGTACTAATGTTGATGAATTGATAAAGGAAATTAAAAGTAGTTTAGGTAAAGAATTTAAAATTCAAAATCGATATCAACAAAATCAACTATTATATAAAATTTTAAATTCAGAAAAATGGGCAGTATATCTTATTTTAACATTTATATTAGTGATAGCTATTTGTAATATAGTTGGTTCACTTACCATGTTAGTAATTGATAAAAAGAAAGATATATCAATAATGATGAGTATGGGCGCTTCAAGAGGTTTAATTAGAAGAATATTTTTGCTGGAAGGACTTCTCATTGCTTTTGTTGGTGCAATGGCGGGACTAATTGTCGCTACTTTGTTTTGCGTTGCCCAACAAAAATTTGGATTAATTCAAATGGGTTCAGGAGAAATATTCGAAACTAAAGCTTATCCGATTGTATTAAAAATTTCTGATTACTTTTTAGTTTCAGCAACTGTAATGGGGATTGCATTATTAGCTTCATTAATTACATCTGGTTTAAGTGTAAAAGGTAGTGGTTTAATCAGAGAGGAATAGAATGCTATTTTATTAATTAAAATAAACAATTAATAATATTCATTCACGCTCAAATAATTGATAACGTAATCTTTTACCCCATCTTCCAACGATTGAAATTCTTTATCGTATCCAATAGATTTTAATTTATCCATTTTTGCTTCGGTAAAATATTGGTACTTATTTCTAATGTCTTCAGGCGTGTCTTTAAATTTAATGTTGCTTTCAATTGATAATGAGTCAAAAACTGATTTTGCTAAATCATTAAATGTTCTGGCTTTACCCGATCCTAAGTTATAAATTCCTGAATTTTTGCGATGCCTTAACAAGAATAAACAAACATCAACTACATCTTTTACATAAACAAAATCTCGCATTTGCTCACCATCGTTTATACCTGCTTTATGAGATTTGAATAAATACATTTCTCCTGTGTTTTTTATCTGATTATATGTATGAAAAATTACTGAAGCCATTCGGTCTTTGTGATATTCATTTGGACCATAAACATTAAAAAACTTTAATCCAGCCCAGAAATAAGGTTTTTTTTCTTGTTCCAAGGCCCACTTATCAAAGTTATTTTTGGATTCTCCATATAAATTAAGCGGAATTAATTTTTCAGGTAATGTATCGTCGTCGAATCCATTTTCGCCAAGGCCATAGGTTGCAGCCGAAGATGCATAAACCATTGGTAAACCAAATTCAACACATATATTCCATATTTTTTGACTGTACTCTATATTTAGATGATTCAGAACTTCTAGGTTTTTTTCTGTTGTTTTAGTTCTCGCACCAATATGAAAAATAAATTGTGTTGTTCTGTGATTTTCTTTCAGCCAGTCATGAAATTCTTCCCGCTCGATTTTAAAACTGTATCGAAGTTTTTCAAAATTTTTATTTTTAGTTGAAAAAGAAAAATCATCGATTAAAACTAAATCGTAAAAACCTTTGCTGTTTAGTTTTGATACTAAACAACTTCCTATAAATCCTGCTGCACCTGTAATTACAATCATTTTATTAAGTTAAAAATAGAGCTTTATCAGAAAAAGGAATAATTGATAATTGGTTTGCTTTATCAAATAATGTTTGAACAGCATTTTTTCCTTCATCTCCCAAATCTAAAGAATATTTATTTACATACAATTGAATGTGTTTATACATTACGTCTTCACTCATTTCTGCTGCATTTTCTTTTATAAATTCAATACCAGATTCAGGATTATCAAATGCAAACTCAATACTTCTTTTTAAAACCCGATCTATTGTTTGTTGTAAGCTTAAATCCAGATTTCTATTTACAACAATCCCTCCAAGCGGTAATGGTAACTGAGTTAAATTTTGCCAGAATGCACCTAGATCTAATACTTCTACCAATCCTTTTTCTTGAAAAGTAAACCTACTTTCATGTATAATTAACCCAAAATCAAATAAATCTTTCAAAACTGATTCCTCTATTTCCGAAAAAAGTATTTCTGTTTTATTGATTGCTTTAGGCAAAGCTAAACTCAATAAAAAGTTGGCTGTTGTGTAGTTGCCAGGTATAGCAATCTTCTGATTTGTAATATTTCGGAGAGGATTTTCTATTTTATTTTTACCTATTAATAATGGACCAACTCCAAAACCTAGAGCACTACCTGAATTTAATAAAACATAGTTTTCAATACAATACGCATAAGCATGAAAACTAAGTTTGGTAACATCTAGTTCTTGATTCAATGCTTTTTGATTAAGTAATTCAACATCATGCATCACAAATTCAAATGTTAAGCCTTCGGTGTCAATTTTGTGATGCACCATTGCGTCAAAAATAAAAGTATCATTGGGGCAAGAGGAAAAGCCCAGCGTAATTTTTTTCATATTAATTGAGGATAAGCTTCAAAGCCCTGCAATGATTTATGCTTATACTTGTTTGTTATCAATCATAAGAAAAAAACGCGAATTTCTGTTTCATAAAATTAATAAATGAATACAAAAAAATATAACGAAGCCTTTGATTTGGCTTTGGCACGATTAAATAATGCTCAGCGACAAGCAGTAAATACATTAACCGGACCCGTAATGGTAATTGCCGGACCTGGAACTGGTAAAACGCAAATTCTAGCCTCTAGAATTGGAAAAATTTTGCAGGATACTGATGCATTGCCAGAAAATATATTATGCCTAACCTACACAGATACAGGTAGATATGAAATGCGAAAACGGCTGATTAGCTTAATTGGACCTGCTGCATACAGGGTTGCAATCCATACATTTCATTCATTTTGTAATGAAGTAATTCAAGAAAATTCAACCTATTTCGGAAAGTTAAATCTGGATCTTATTTCAGAGCTAGAATTGATAATTCTGTTGAGAAAATTAATAGATGAAATTCCAGAAGGGAATGAGTTGAAAAGATACACAGGCGAAGTTTACTATGATTTGCCAAGGTTGAAAAACTTATTTCAGAAAATCAAAAAGGAAGCTTGGACAGTAGAATATTTAATCGGCAGGATTAACAGTTATATTGAATTAGTCCCATACATGGAAGAATTTAGGTATAAAAGAAAAAGTAAGGATAATAATGTAGGAGATTTAAATCCAGCAGGGAAAACTGAGATAGAACGGATGAACAAATTGAAAGATGCCGTAAACTTATATCCAAACTTTCAACTTAAAATGAAAGAAAGTGGACGATATACCTATGATGATATGATTCTTTGGGTTTTGGATGCGTTTTCAACCAACAAAAATTTATTACTTAATTATCAAGAGCGATTTCAATATTTTCTGATTGATGAATTTCAAGATACCAGTGGTTCGCAAAGTAAACTCATGTATTATTTAATTAATTATTTCGATAATCCGGATGTTTTTGTGGTAGGAGATGATGATCAAAGTATTTATTCTTTTCAAGACGCAAATGTGAAAAACATTGAAGATTTTAGAAATTTATTTAAAGAGAATTTAACCAAAGTTGTATTAGAAGAAAATTACCGATCGACCCAAATAATATTGGATCTGGCAAAGACTTTAATAACAAATAATAAGGAAAGGATAGAGCAAGACAAGGTTTTGTATTCAAAATCAGAACGTTTAAAAGAGGTAAAAATAATTCCTGAAATCATTGAATATTCCTCATCTGCACATGAAACGGTAGGCATTGCATTAAAGATTGAACAATTAATTAAAGAAGGAGTTGAGCCAAAAGAAATTGCAGTACTTTTTAGAAATCATAAAAATGTTGTTGATCTGGAGCAGTATTTAAGAAATTCAAACATACCTGTTTATTTAGTTAGAAGCTCCAACCTATTAAAGTTTAGTTTAATAGAGCAGATTGTTAATATTATTCGCTTTGTTTCTTTAGAACTAGCTGTACCCTATAGTGGAGATCCGGTTTTATTTCAAATTCTACATTTCCCATTTTTTAATTTAAGACCTTTAGATATTGCGAGACTTGCATTAAAAACAACCCAAAAAAATTACGATAAAGGAAAAGAAACGTATTCTTTGCGTAATGCTATTTCAGAACAATTACCTGCTCAAACTGCAACTTTGTTCGATCAGCCAGATTCTGCTGATATGAAAAGAGTGAGTTTAATTTTGGAAAAATTAATTGCTGATGCTGCTTCTTACACGTTACAGCAGTTTTTTGAGAATTTGTTGTACCAAACAGGCATCTTAAATTATTCGTTAACTGCTGGTGACAAGTACACCTCCTTGCAATTAATTAATAGTTTTTTTAATTACCTAAAAGATGAAACGCAAAAGGATAATATGGATATACAGACTTTTGTGCACAACTTGGATTTATTGCAGAGTAATAATATTTCGATTCCTTTTTATAAAATAGCGGGGGATGAAATGGGTGTACAGTTAATGACGGCTCATGGTTCAAAAGGTGCTGAATTTGAACACGTTTTTATAATTAACTGCACGAAAAGTAATTGGGGAGAAAAAAAGAACAATAATTTAGATTTTAAATTACCAGATAATTTAGTCAGTATCGTTTCTGCGCACTCTACAAATCCGATGGAAGAAGAGCGTAGATTATTTTATGTAGCGATAACGCGTGCAAAAACAAACTTAACGATATCCTATTTTGCAAAAGATGAAAAAGAAAAAGATCACGAACGTAGTCAGTTTGTAGAAGAGATCATCAATAATGATAATCTTTTTCATAAATCATTAACGGAAATGGAAATGGTTAATTTTTATGCCACACGTTTTCAGCAAAATGAAGCTCCTAGAATTAAGCTTATTGACAAAGATTACATTGATACACTTTTAAAAAATTATACCTTAAGTGTAACTCATTTAAATACGTATTTAAATTGTCCATTGTCATTTTATTTTCAGAATTTAATAAAAGTACCAGCAGCAAAAAGTGCTGCTATGAGTTTTGGATCGGCGGTTCATCACGCTTTGCAGCGTTTATTTGAGAAAATGGATAAAAGTGATGAAAAGATTTTTCCTTCAAAAAAAGAATTTGTTGATGATTTTAATTGGTATTTGCACAGAAATGTACAAAGTTTTACTAAAGAAGAATTTAAATTAAGGAAAGAATACGGAGCAAAAATTTTACCTGCATATTATGATTCAAAAATAAATAATTGGTCGAAAAATGTATTAATTGAAAAAAATATAAAAGGAGTAGAAATACAAGGCGTTCCGATAAATGGAAAATTAGATAAAATAGAGATTTCAGGAAATTTTGCTACGGTTATAGATTATAAAACAGGCAAGTATGAGAATGCAAAGAAGAAAATATCAGGCCCCAATGATAAAGATATAAATGGTGGTGACTATTGGAGGCAAGCAGTTTTTTATAAAATTTTGATGGATAACTTTAGAGGGAACGAACAAATGGTCATTTCATCTATTTTTGATTTTGTTGAACCATATAAAGAAGCGTATGAAATTTTAAAAGTTGATGTAAGTGCTGAAGATGTTTCAATTGTAACTCGACAAATTGTAAGTACTTGGGAGAAAATAAAGAACCATGAATTCGACTCAGGTTGTAACGACGAGAAATGCCAATGGTGCAATTTTGTGAAAAAAAATGCCTTAGATGTGAATCGCCAAGGAGCATCATATGAGGTGGATTGGGAGTAAGAATAAGAAGTATAATATTTAAGAATATTTCATGGGTAAAATAAATTATTTCAATAGAATAGGATTTGGCATCCTTACTTTAAATTGAATTTTCTAATGAGATGTAAATTCTTTCTTTGTATAAATCGAAAAATCAGCAAAAAAAAAGCCCTTCTAAAATTGAAGGGCTTTTTTATTTAAAATTATTTTATTCAATATTACTTACACTCACCGTTTTAATAATTTCTTCACCTAAATTTTTTCTAAGTATTTCTTTGTAAGCCTCGCTTGATGCAAAACCTAAACCGCTTTCCATAAATTCGTTGAAAGCCATATTCCAATCAGAGTTTTTTGGAAAAATTACGCCAAACATTTCCTCATTTGTATTAGCAACACGGTGAATTTTCATGTATTTACTTTTAGGTTGTTTTACAAAAGCCCAGTAAGAAACCAGATCGATATAGCTGAAATAACGAGAGTTAGCTCTCATTTTTTCTAAAACTTGTCGCGGCGATGCTGCATATTCTATTTTTAATTTTGGAAGATATTTACTCTTTAGACTCAAAACTTCCTGTTCATGGATAGAACCTTTAACTACAATAGCTGTCAGTGAATCAAAGTTTTTAGTTGCATCAGCCATGGAACCCAATGTAGGCACATTGATTGATGTAATTAATAGAGACTTGTTTTTTAAATAAGGAGCAGAAAAATTTACCTCTGTCGATCTGCTTGGAGTATTAGTTACCGATCCTATTCCTACCACATCACCTGAAGATTTTTTGACTTCATCGTAAAAGGTATAAAAATCTTTGTTCTCGATAAAATTAGAAGTAAGAGTCACGTTTTTCTGATCTTTTGCCCAACGAATAAATTCGTTTATCATGTCTACTTCAATACCAACCAACTCAGCTTTACTGCGGTGATAACTGAATGGAAAATTATCGAAATATTGTACATTAAGTGTTCCGCTGCCAGATTTAACAGCGTTTGACCAACTTCCTGCGTTTTGAGCTATGGATGAAAGTGAAATGGAGAATGCAATAAGGAACCCGTAAATTTTTTTCATAAAGTAGAATTTAGTTTCATGTAGTTTGTGTTAAATATATCACAAAAAAAGTTAGTGCAAAAAAAAAGCTCAACATTGTTGAGCTTTACTAATAGGTAAGATTATTCCACCACCACCTTTTGCCTCATTACTTTATCTTCTTGCCGAACCTCAGCAAAATAAACTCCCTTAGCAAAAGTGCTTACATCAATAGTTTGGAAAACACCTTTTGTTTGGCTATAAACTACTTGCCCTAATTGGTTGTACAATTTTACACTGCCTTCTTGGACTCCTTTTTCTAGTTGAATGTTTAGAAGGTTGCTGGTAGGGTTGGGGAAAATGGTTAAGTTTTTATCATTTTGTTTTGTGGGTAAACCAACAGTAAAATCTACCAATGCAATGCTATTTGCAGAAACACCATTAATTGCATCAAAACTTCCAGCTATTACTAACTTTCCTTGATACTCTCCCAAAGCAAATGCAGTTCCAGTACCAATTCCACCCGGTTCAGGGGTCATGAAATCTCTTTCTAAAATTAAGTTTGAATTTACCCAATTGGTTCCATTCCATTTGGCTACTCTACCGTTTTGCTGAAACCCTGCAAAATTTAATTGTCCTACCACATATAAGTTTCCTTGATAATCATACATGTCTTGTAAGTTACTAGGTAGAACCCCCCCTTGAGTTGGTAAAAATGTATTGTTTAATTCATCATAAATTACTAAACTATTGTCAGCATTACCAGCTTGAGTGAAAAAATAACCCCCAACATATAATTGATTTTGGAATTTTTGTAGTTTATTGATGGTAGCATCCCCAGTAATTATTGGTCCAACTTGCATCCAGTTATTTCCATCAAACTTATATAACTTTTCAATTGAGCCCGGTTGAAAATTATAATTACCTCCTATGAACAAATCTCCTTTAAATTCCAAAATCGAACCAGTAGTTTCCGTAGAAGCACCAAATGGTAACCCATTACTAGCATCACTCCAACTTACTCCATTCCATTTGGCAATATCGCGGGTTGCTAACGTACCAACAGAGTCAAAAAATCCAGCTAGGTATAATTCGCTATTAAATATGTACATTTCAACCCCAACGCCAAAATATCTTGAAGGTCTATTTTGAATAAAATCGCCAATACCAACCCAAGTTGTACCATTCCATTTAGCAATAGTAGGTATTCTTTTCCCATCTAAATATTGAAAGTTTCCACAGATATAAATTTCTCCTTGGTATTTTAAAATAGATCGAACACTACCCGTATAATTGTTAACTGTATCAGGATCTCTCAATCCAGTTCCCATACAATGCCATTCACTACCATCCCAGCGAGCTATACCAGTACACCTTTTGCCTCCAGCATAAATAAAATCACCTCCAATATACAGATCATTACTTGCGGAATCAACAAAAATAGTTCTAATATGATCAAAATTACGTTGGGCTATGGAATCGTATGTGCCACTTCCTAAAGGTATGATGGTTTGAGCAAAGGAGAATGAAGAAAAGACAAATGAGAAAAAAACAATGAAATTTTTCATGTTGTAAAAATTAAAAACCAGCCCAACGGAAATTTCCGTTGCGCTGGTTTAATGAACTTATTATTGAATAATTAATTTTAAACTGGAAGTAGTATTATTGTTTAGTAGAGTTACTAAATAAACTCCTTTGCTTAAATTTGAGCAATCAAATTCTTTCTTACTAATTCCTGCTTCTATTTTTTGATCAAGAACTAATTGACCAGTATAATTTATGATCGAGATTTGTGCATTATTAGCCAAACTTCCTAAATCAACAGTTAATAAATTATTAGTAGGGTTAGGATACATTTTAAATGTAGAGGCAATTCTATCTTCATCACCTATAGTTCTGCAAATATTACCACAATAGTAAAATAAGTCTGCTACAAAACCATCGTTTAACCCATTAGCGCTAATGTCAGTATAATCTAAACTTCCAGCAGGATCTTCATAATCATAATCATCGCTGTTAGTTTTTCCACCCATTACAATAGAAGTTCCATTCTTTCCGATACCAATGGTATTTAGTGTTTCATTAGAAGTACCACCAAAATAAGTTGCTAAAAATTTACTGTTTGAAACAGTATATTCACTTAGAAATCCATCTTGTGAACCTCCTAAACTACCATCAAAATAAGAATCTGTTCTAGGAAAAATCGGGAAATTAGAACTCATGGTATTTCCACCAACTGCATATCCATATTCAGGATAGGTTTTTACGCATGTTGCCACATCTGTATTATCACCACCAATGTAGGTAGCAAATTTAGGATTACCAACACTACCAAATCTAAGTAAGATTCCATCACTTAAACCCCCTCCATATGTAGTTTGACCTGAATAGCTTGAAGGACCAGGAATGTTTCCAGTGGTGCTACCAACTACATAAATATCTCCATTTTCATCAGTAGTCAATGAATTTGGCAGAAAGTAATTTTCTTGATTTTCTGAGCCAGTGCCTCCATATAAGGTTGACCAAGTAATGATGCCATTTGTGTTAAATTTGGTAATAATAAAATCTCTTGCTCCACCATTGTTAAATTGTTTATAAGCATTTGTTGCTCCACATATAGGCAAATTACCATTCGTAAGAACACCACAACTGGCTGATCCTGTATTTGTAGTAGTACCTAAAATAATGAAATTATTATTTTGATCTACTGCACAACTAGATAAAAAGGTGTTTTGTGTACCACCAAAATAACTAGCCCAATCTTGCACATGCCCACTAGTAAATCGACTAAAATAGCCCGGAAATTTGCCTACTACGCTTGCATTACTTTGGTGGTAAGCGCTTCCGTTGGTTTGGGTAGCATTTGATTCAGCCCCATGTATACCTTCTCTGAAGCCGGAAACATATACCTTATTATCACTCGTTATGGCCAAACCATTCATAATTATATATTCATTTGCATTTACGTAAGAACTCCAAGTAATAGCTGATCCGTTAGCATTCATTTTGGTTATAAAACCTATTGGTCTACCAAGTGCATTAGCGCCTCTACTTCTTCGATATTCGGAACCAGATCCTAAAATAAAATAATTACTACTTTTCGTATTACCTACAAAATAAATCTCGCCTAATGAGTTGCAAGCAATTTGTGAACTTATATCTTGGTCTGAACCATTAATGAAAGTAGCAAAAAGCCTTTCTCTGTTTTTATTAAACTTAATTACAAAAATATCACCCAATCCATCATAAGTATTATCATATGGAAGTAAGCTTCTTGGAAAATTCGTACTCGTTGTTACTCCAGTTACTAAAATACTTGAATCCGTATGAACATAAACGTCTGTAACTTCATCATCTAAACTACCCCCATAATAAGTAGACCATTTGTTGGTAGTACTTGGCGGAGGAACAGGTGCAGCATTTGGTGCAACTACTGCTTGAGATATTTCATATTCTGAAGAACTAGAATAATTCCCTACCGAAAGCTGACTTAATTTTGATGAATTTATACTTGAGCTGATTGTAGGTTTGTTTTTGGTAGGATTTAATTGCTTTATAGAATAGTTAGTAACATTTAACAAATTCCCAAAAGGCAAATTAACTAATGTTGATTTAGCATTTGGATTTAGGGATTTAGTTCCTACATAATCAATTTTAATATCAGTCGGGTTTGCTCCTTTCTTTAAGTTGTAAGAAAAATTAAATCCATTTTCATCAATTGAGACAACAAGATCAATATTTGACCAAAGATTTTGATAAACTACTTTACCATATTCATTTACATTCGGAAATGCAACACTTCCTATAAAAAAGTTGCTTTTGTTTGAAAGTATATCTTCACCTACTACTTGAAGTTGAGAAGATGATGAATTAAAGTTCATATCGAACCTTGCAGCAGAATCTTTTAATAAGGTGTCCTCTTCATTTTTGTAATAACAAAAACTAATACCTGTTTGACGTAAATAAATTTTTGCCCCAGCAGCATTTGCTGTGTAAAGTAAATCCGAACGAAGTGCACCATCCGTATCCTTCATCTGCCCGGCATTAACAGTAAATCCATTCACATTGTTTTGTGCCATTGCAGGGTTAAATACCCCCCCCCCATGACAAAATGGCAAGAATGCAGATTTGCAAAATGCCTGTTTTTTTGAGTTGTGTTACATTTTTCATTTTTATTGGTTTAAGAAACCAAGGTAAGGTACAAATTTTAGAATTCCAAATTATTTTTATGTTATCAAATTGTTAAATGTAAGTACTATAGGCTGAAAACAAGTGTTTTGTACACATTATGTGTACAAATTATTGTAGGCATTTTGAAAGCAAAAAATGGCTCAGTTATATTTTTTAGAGGTATTTTGTCTTTAAATCACCTCATATAAATTTTACTATTTTTAAAAAATAAAATTTTTTTATCGTTCAAATAAAGTGCATGTGCCCAAATAGATTTTTTATAAGTTATATAGGTAGTTTGGAGTATGTAGCCTATTAAATTCAGTAAGCTATATGTAATTATGGATAGAAACCACCCTCATATTGTATTATCTACCATTTCAAATTTATCAAAAAAAAACCCCGGTGATTAGTCGGGGTTTTGAGGATAATTTTATGATTTTACAATAAATCAAATCCCAAAGTAACCTGAACCCAGTTGTTTCTGGCTTTTTCTTCGCTTGGGTCATTTTCATACACATCTGTTAAGCCAAAATTATACCTCGCTCCAATGTTTAAATTTCCAACTTTTACTTTTCCGCCAAATACAAAAGATCCCTCAGCTGAATTAAAATCGCCTCGATCGTCATTTTCTATTATTATAGAATTTCCGTTTCCATCCCCAATTTTTCCAGAAGTTTTTTGAGATACTAAAAATGATGCTTGTGGGCCAGCAAAAAGGTAAATATTATCAGCAACCTTACCTTGAAATAAAATTGGAACATCTAGATAATTGATTCTTGATTTATAATCAAATAAACCATCGTTTCTGCTAAATCCTTTTGTTGAAAAATTTGCTTCTGGTTGGATTGAGAAAACATCCAATCCCAAGGTTAAGTAAACACCAGCATGGAAGCCAACTAGATAATCTGTTTCTATATCATTTTGATTTTTATCAAGAAATGTTTTACTGACTTTTGAAAAATTTGGCCCAGCTTGAATACCAAAATTAAAGTTTTGCGCAAAAGAAGTAATGCTTATTGTGCTTATTAAAGCAATTGCAAATAATTTTTTCATGATTAATTTGTTTAGTTTCATACTTATTTAATACAAAAAATGATGCCAGCCATAAAAATGATTTTGGTATTGATTCTGCCAATCGTATTTTGTATTTTTAATCAACATTTAATCAAATTTTTATGCCAGCAATCTCAAGAATTTTAAAAGCAAAAGGTAGCAATGTAGCCACACTGAAGCCAGATAGTACTGTTTTAGATGGGTTAAAATTAATGGCCGAAAAGAATATTGGAGCCATTATGGTGGTCGATGATGAAACCTTGGTCGGCATTTTTACCGAAAGAGATTATGCGAGGAAAATAATACTCATGGATAGGGCTTCAAAAGAAACCAGTCTTGCTGAAATTATGACCCATCTTGTACACTTTGTATCCCCAGATGCGAGTGTTGACGAATGCCTTCAACTTATGACCAACAAATTTATCAGACATTTACCTGTGTTGGATGGAGGTAAATTGGTTGGGGTAGTCTCAATTGGTGATTTGGTGAAAATGAAAATGGAAGATCAGCAAGTGGCTATTGACAACCTTCAAAATTATATTTCAGGGCAATAAAATTAATTTTTCTATGAATGAAATAGTGAAATCATTCAGATTTTTTACAGCCAATGGTAAATCCCAGTTCGATCTATTTCTTTTCTCAACCAAATTAGAAATGGATCGAAGCTCAACAAACGAAATATTTTTCATCTTACACACATAAAAAACAGCAAAACCTTCCATAGTTTCAATTGCTGGCTTATAATAATTATTTATTTTTTCAATGGATTTTTCATTGCCATGTGCGATAGTTGATGTAATTGCTGAAACTTTTATCAAATCGGTCATTGGTTTTTCATTTTTGATTTTCTGATCAGAAAAAGGAAAATCATTTTTCATTTGTAAACCCAAATCGAAAAGTGAAAGAAAATTTTGATCATCTTCAGCACCCATATTAGCCATTTGTTCTTCTATTACTTCCACTAATGTTCCAATTGGCAAAATATTCGAAAAAGTTCCAGCTACTCCAAGATTTACTACTAAATTAAAACTTTTTGTTTCGAGCTTTTGCGTTAAAGCAAAAGTGGTAGCCACGATGCCTACACCGGTTATTACTATATCTAACTCAAATTCATTTGACTTAAATGTAGAATTGGTAAAACCAAAATGAGTAAAAATTGGTTTAACCTCTGCTAATGTTGCTGCTACTATCAATATTTTCACCCTGCAAATTAATAAAATCACTTTGTTCGCAATTGAAAACCAGCCTTCTTTTTTGGCTATATTTGAATTTTACACAGTTAAATGATTTACATAACTAGAAAAGAGCGTTTTAATGCAGCTCACAAACTTGCCAGAACTGATTGGTCTGATGAAAAAAACCAACAAGTATTTGGAAAATGCAGCAATGCTAATTGGCATGGTCATAACTACGATTTATATGTAACTGTGAAAGGGAATATTGATCCTGAAACGGGTTATGTTATGGATTTAAAGAAATTGAAAGACATAATTAACACCTATGTGATCGATAAATTGGACCATCGAAATATTAATCTGGATGTAGATTTTATGCAAGGTAAAATGGCGAGTACTGAAGTTTTAGCTATTGAAATATGGAATCAACTAAATCCTCATATTAAAGACGCAGCATTGCACAGCATTAAACTTTTTGAGACAGAAAATAATTTTGTTGAATATTTTGGTGAACTATAACAATCGACTACATGCATAATAATAATGGAATAAGTACCGAAGAAACTGAAAAAGGATATCGAAACGAGATTATTTTTAATCAGGATATTATTTCTTCGTTGAGTGAAAGTTACAAACAGATATTAGAAAATATTGGAGAGGATGTAAATCGGGAAGGAATTATGAAAACTCCTGAACGTGCAGCGAAAGCCATGCAATTTTTGACTCATGGGTATGATATTGATCCACGTGAGATTATAAAATCGGCACTTTTCAAAGAAGATTATAGCCAAATGGTGATCGTAAAGGATATTGAATTATACTCTTTATGCGAACATCATTTACTTCCGTTTTTTGGTAAAGCTCATATTGCTTACATTCCGAATGGGCACATAGTTGGTTTAAGCAAACTTCCAAGAGTAGTAGATGCTTTTGCACGGCGATTACAAGTTCAGGAAAGGTTAACCAACGAAATTAGAGATTGTATCAACGAAACTTTACAACCTGCAGGTGTTGCGATTGTAATAGAATGTCGACACTTATGCATGAGCATGAGAGGGGTACAAAAGCAAAATTCTGTAACTACAACTTCGGCATTCACTGGCGAATTTGAGCACGAAAAAACACGTTCAGAATTCCTGAGATTATTAAGTTCAAACCTTAGTTAAATTAATTTGACTTATTCCTGATTTTCTTTAGGTTTAGCATTTAACAAAAACGCTATGAAGTCATTTATTTTTCCAGGTCAAGGTTCTCAGTTTCCAGGGATGGGCAAAGAATTGTATCATCAATACCCGCAAGCAAAACAGTTATTCGATGTTGCTGATGAAATAATTGGCTTTTCTATTAGCAATTTAATGTTTGATGGAACAGAAGAACAGCTACGTCAGACCAATGTAACTCAGCCAGCCATATTTTTGCATTCTACTATTTTAGCTCATGTTGCCATGCAAAACCATGAGGCTGATATGGTTGCAGGTCATTCATTAGGAGAATTTTCCGCCCTGGTTGCTAATCATACTTTATTGTTTGAAGATGCATTGCGATTGGTAATTGCCAGAGCAAACGCCATGCAAAAAGCCTGCGAAATGCAAGCAGGAACAATGGCAGCTATTTTAGGATTAGAAGATCGTATTGTGGAAGATATTTGTTCTGAAATTAACGATACAGTAGTTCCAGCAAATTATAATTGCCCTGGTCAATTAGTAATTTCAGGAAGTGTGTCTGGAGTTACAGAAGCTTGCAAGCAATTGAGTGCAGCAGGTGCAAAAAGGGCATTGATGTTGAATGTGGGAGGGGCTTTTCATTCACCATTAATGGAACCAGCCAGAGCAGAATTAGAAAAGGCCATTTCAAAAACACCTTTTTCCAAACCATCATGCCCAATTTATCAGAATGTAACTGCGAAACCTCATTCAGATCCGGAGCAAATAAAACAAAACTTAATTGCTCAACTTACAGCTCCAGTTCGATGGACTCAAAGTGTTCAGCAAATGTTGGCTGATGGTTCAAATTCCTTTACAGAATGCGGTCCAGGGAATGTTTTGCAAGGTTTAGTTAGAAAAGTTTCCAAAGAAGTCGAAACTTTAGCTTTGCAAGCAAGTTGAATAAAGCTATAATAGAAAGCTTGGTAGAATTGAGTTAAAAAGAATTGGTTAATCTGCTTGATTTGAGAAAATTCAATTTCGTACATTTTAGCACCTGCTATCCGAAATGGTTATACTTGTAAGGTTTTGCAACTACACTCCTCCATATCCGAATCACTACGAAGAAATGCTGTTCTAACAGTTATTTTCTTTCTTCTTGCTGTAATCGCAAGTAGACAATTTGGAGAAATAGAATCGCTTGGCAGTGATGCAAAGCGCATTGAAAGAATAGTAAACGAGCGAGAAAAATTTATAGAATCTACATTACGTAGTCAACGATTTTCTGATTATGTATCGAACTTCAACAATTTACCAGCTGGTTCTGTTGCATCACAAAAACTCCTTTTAGATTTTAAAAAGAAAAATATTGGATTGTTGCTTTTTCAAAAAGATTCCTGTGTTTTTTGGTCAGATAATCGAATTATTCCCGAACTAAGTTTGTTAAATGGAAAAGGAATTACCAGCTTTTATAAACTTGCCAATGGTGATTATTGCCTGATTGACACTACAATAGGTTCAATTCAGGTTTTATGTTTTATCCCAATCAAAAGTAAGTATGCATATCAGAATGAATATCTGGCAAGTTCATTAAATCCTGATTTTGATATTGAAAAAAGCCTATTGGTTTTAAGAAGTAAAATACTTCCAGAATGGTCTGTGAAAAGTATTAAGGGAAATTTTCTTTTTTCAGTATCGTATGATAGTTTAAGTTCTGATCTGGAAATACCCGTTTTAAAAATCATTTTATGGTTAGCAGGTTTTATTTTTCTTTATTTATTAATTGCAGCAATAGCTCGTTGGATTATTTACATTCAAAAACAATTAACTCTCGGCTTTATCTTTTTTTTATTGGCAAGTATTGGAATCAGATTTATTACCCTATGGTATCAATGGCCGATAGAACTTTATGCATTAAAACTGTTTTCTCCAACGATTTATGCATCCAGTGCTTTGCTTCCTTCACTTGGTGATTTTTTACTGAACACCATGTTATTGTTATGGATAATTAATTTTATTCATGAACATCAAATTAAATTTTTCAAATCAAGAGAAAAAACAAATCTTACTCATTTGAGGTCTGTTGCTTATTTGCTTTTTGTATTACTTTTCAGTGAGTTGTTGAGCTATTTATTCCGCGGATTAGTTATCAATTCAAGCATTTCATTTGATGTTACCAATATTCTGAGTATTTCTGGTTATAGTGTAATTGGATTTGTACTTCTTGGCTTTTGCCTATACGCCATTTATCAATTATCATTTATGGTAATTTCTTTTATCGATTTTTTTCAATACAACAAAGTCGAGAAATTATGGCTTTTTGGTATTTCTTTTTCTATTTATGTAGTAATAAAAATTTTAATTAATAGTGTTGATATATTAATTATAGCCTCTGCACTTTATTTATTCATTTTAGAAAGAATAAGGCGAACACATAAAAAACAGTTTAGCTTTTCGAATGCTGTTTTATTGCTTTTTGTATTTTCATTTGCATCTGCAAGCAAGCTTAATGAATTTAATAATGAGAAAGAAAAGGGAAATCGTGAATTGCTAGCTGGTAAATTAGAAAGTAGTAAAGATCCAGTTGCAGAATATTTATTTCTTGATATTTTTAAACGAATTAGAAAAGATAATTTTATTTCAAATTACTTTAAAAATACTGGCTCTGATCGTGTATTATTAAACGAGCGATTAAATAAACTATACTTTGGGGGTTATTTTTCAAAATATGAAGTCATTAATTTTGAATATAATTTATTAAATCAACCTATTGCCAGTCGTTATCCACCAAATTTTCAGATTGTTGATAGTGTGTTACGATCTTCCAGAATTTCAGTAGAGAATCCAGGCTTATTTCCGGTAACAGATGGAAATGGATTACAAAATTATTTTTCAGGAATTCCAATTTATACTGAAGGACAATTTTTAGGTACTTTAATTTTAGAGTTTAAACTAAGAACCTTGCAGGAAAATAATCCATATCCTGAATTATTATTAGATGGAGATTTTGGCTTGAATAGAGATTTCTCTAACTATTCATACTGCGTATATGTGAATGATAAATTAGTGAACCAGCATGGGCAATACGCCTACAGTTTAAACGCAAATGAATTTGGACAAGTATTATCAGGTTTTTCTTCTATCGATATAAATGGTTACAATCATTTATTGTATAAAACCGGAAACCGAACATTAATTGTTATGAGCAAAATAAAGGAAGGCAGTTATACTCTACTTGCTGTATTCTCCTATTTGTTTGCATTCTTATCACTCATGCTTTTTGTATTTCTGATATGGAATAAATTTTCAACTCTTTTTGGTCCAAAAATGTTCAGTCCAGAACAAATGTTGAAATTAAAAAGCATCCGATCGTTTGGTGTTTTATACAAAACCCGAATCCAAAGTGCAGTATTGGTTACCGTTGTTGGTTCTTTAGTATTAATTGGCTTCATCACTTTTTCATATTTATCAAGGCAATATATAGTTCAGCAAAATACTCGCGTAAGTCAGCTTACCAAGGCTGTCGTTTCTTCTATTGAGAAAGATATATCAACTCAAAACTTAAATATTGATGAAAATAACGACGATTTTGCCCTTTATCTAACTTCACTTTCAGCAGTTTATAATACCGATATTAATTTATATAACTTGGAAGGCAATCTGAAAATAAGTACGCAACCCAAAGTTTTTGAAAAGCGATTAATTTCAGCTAAAATGAATCCAAATGCGTTTCAGGAGATGCAAACCATGAAACGAACGGAGATTATTGGTAAAGAGAAGATCGGGAAACTGGAATATTTTTCAGCGTATGCACCGTTGCAAAATGAAAACCGTCAAGTAATGGGGTATATCAATCTCCCATTTTTTGCTAATCCTCAAGAGTACAATACCGAAATCTTAAATTTTCTGAATACACTCATCAATGTATATGCATTTGTTTTTGTGCTAATTGGTTTTTTCGCTGTTTTTATTGCAAACAGCATTACTAAACCACTTACATTGATTGAAAATAGCTTGAAAAAAACCAAGATTGGAAATCATAACGAACCCATAACTTGGAAAGGGAAAGATGAAATTGGAAATTTGATTAAAGAATACAATAAAATGATTACCGCTTTGGAAATGAGTGCAGCAAAGCTCGCACGTTCTGAGCGAGAAACAGCTTGGAGAGAAATGGCCAAGCAAGTTGCACACGAAATTAAAAACCCGCTTACTCCAATTAAACTTGGAATTCAGCAATTGGAAAGAGCTTATCTGAAAAATGATCCGGAGTTTAACATCAAATTTGATAAATTTAAGAATGTACTCATTGAGCAGATTGATAGCTTATCTAAAATCGCAATTGAATTTTCTGACTTTGCACAAATGCCTATCACTAAAAATGAAATTGTAAAAGTGGATGATATGATTTTACAGTCGATTGAATTATTTAAAAATTCTAGTGAAGTGTCCATCGAATTTCACTCAGATGCCGACGAAAATTATATAGTTGCAGATAAAGATCAGTTATTAAGAACCTGCAATAATTTAATTAAGAATGCGATTCAAGCTATAAAAGATGAGCGGGATGGAGAAATAATTATTAGCACAAAAAATATTTTCGACATCATTCAAATTAGTTTTACTGATAATGGAATGGGTATTCCTAATGAATTAAAGGATAAAATTTTTGAACCAAATTTTACAACCAAGTCTTCAGGCATGGGTATGGGTCTTGCGATTATTAAAAATATAGTAGAATCGTCTAACGGTAAAATATGGTTTGAGACTGAACAAGGCTATGGAACTACGTTTTATCTTAATTTTCCGGTGTACAGCAACTATACTAAAACCTAAAATGCAGGGTTATTGACAATAGCCAATCACGATGAGTAAAGTTGTAGTTCTTTTTAGTATTTTATTTATATCCGTTTTGGCTAATAGTGCAAAGGCTCAATCGGGCAATTCGCGCAGCAAAACAATCATACTTACTAGCGATACAATTAAAATTGATACCAATAGTATCATATATAATTCAATTGAAATTAGCGATTCGAAAGGGGAGAAAATTTTATCAAAAAAGTATGAAATTGATTACCCTAAATCTCTCTTTATTAGAATTGATGCAACACTGAATGATACATTACAAATCAGGTATAAAGTTTTTCCTTTTAGTTTTTCGCGACCGTATTTTAATAAAGATTACTCACTGGTCGAGGCTAAATCTAGTTCTACAGAAAATCCATATAGTTTAACTGTAAGCGAAACAACTGGCGATATATTTTCACTGGGTTCGCTAAGTAAAAGCGGAAGCGTTTCTAGAAGTGTTGCCTTTGGAAATAATCAAGATTTATCAGTCAATTCAAACTTATCATTACAATTAGCTGGCAAGCTTGGAAGTGATATTGATTTGGTAGCCAGTATTTCTGATGATAATATTCCGATACAAGCTGAAGGAAATACGCAACAAATTCAAGATTTCGATCGGGTATTTATTCAACTAAAAAGAAAAGAAACTTCACTTATTGTAGGAGACTTTGAATTGCGCAGACCAGATTCTTATTTTATGAATTATTGGAAAAAACTAAAAGGAGGATCGCTACGCACTGGTAATGTATTTGCAGATAGTACAAAAATGGTTTCTGGAGTTTCTATTGCTGTTGCTAAAGGAAAATATACCCGATCACAATTTTTAGGAATAGAATCTAATCAAGGTCCATATCGCCTTTCTGGCGAAAACAATGAACAATTTATTGTTATTCTTTCTGGTACTGAAAGAATAATATTAGACGGAGAGATTTTGATAAGGGGGGCGGAAAATGATTATATTATTGATTACAACTCTGCCGAATTAACGTTTACTGCAAAACGTTTAATCACTCAATTTTCAAGAATAAGTGCAGAATATGAGTATAGTGATCGAAATTATTCACGCTCGCTGATTCAATTAAACAATGAGGTAGTTCATAAAAAAGTTAAAGTAAAGTTTAATCATTTTGCTGAACAAGACAGCAAAAACCAACCATTACTACAGACGTTGGATAATGAGCAAAAATTATTTTTAAAAGGAATTGGTGATCAAACTAATCAGGCATTTTTTCCAAATATCGATTCAGTTCCATTTAGCAAAGAAGAAATTCTATATAAATTAACAGATAGTATTGGATTTCAATTTTATCAATTTTCTACCAATTCAGACAGTGCAAAATATCGATTAGGATTCAGTCAAGTAGGAACAAACCAAGGTAATTATAAGTTAAAAACAAGTTCGACAGCAAACGGACGTGTCTTTGAATTCGTGTTTCCAATTAATACAATTCCCCAAGGTGATTATGAGCCAATTCTTTTATTAATTACACCAAAAAAAACCCAATTAACTACATTGGGAGCGTTATACAATTTAAATAAGAATTTTTTTATAAGTTCAGAAATAGCGTTTAGTCAAAATGATAAGAACCTGTTTTCGGGCAAAGGTGATAAAGATAATGGAGGAATTGGTCTCAAAATTTCAGCTAGTTATCGTACGTTGTTATCAAAAAAAGATACTGCTAAAAACGTTTTAATTACCCGAATTGATCATGAATTTATCAATAAAACTTTTTTACCACTTGACAGGTATAGACCTGCTGAATTTGAAAGAGACTTTAATTTAACTGGAATAAGGACTCAAAATGAATCATTATCAGGTTTAAACCTTACTTTTTTAAGAACCCAAAACCAACAAGTTACATATCGATACAATAGACTTATTCGACCTGGATTTTATAATGGAAATTTACATGGCTTATCAACTCAAATTTCACAAAAGAGCTATTATTTTAAAGGAGAAATAAGTAATCTTTCAACTTCTGACACAATTAGAAATACAGAATTTTTGAAACAAAAATATTATTTGGCCAAAAAATTTAAGGAGTTTACGATCGGTACAGAATTCTGGTCAGAACAAAACAGAATTATTTTAGATACATTAATTAGCCCTTCTGCAAACTTTCGTCAGCTATTATATTTTATTCAAAATTCCGATTCTTCTGATAATACATTTAGAATTGATTATGCAAAACGAAATGATTTTTTGCCTCAAAGCAATGAGTTTAAAAGATCATCATCAGCAGACATTGTTAATTTTAATTCTTCATTTAGCAAAAATCCAAATAGCGTTTTTAGTATAAATTCTACTTATCGTAAAATTAATTATCAGAATGACACCATTAAAACAAACGAAGAAACTTTATTATCTAGAATTCAATATGAAATTCGTGTTCTAAAAGGATTTTTAGCATCACTTACGTATTATGAAATTGGAAGCGGGCAAGAACCCAAACGCGAATTTACTTACTTAGAAGTGCCAAATGGCCAAGGTGTTTATACGTGGAGCTCAGCAACAGATTATAACAAAGATGGAATCAAAGATTTAAATGAATTTGAAATTGCTCAATATTCGTATGATGCTAATTACATTCGGGTATCAGTAAATACTACAGAATATGTTCGAACCAATTTAACTGGATTTAATGAAGTTTTTACTATAAACCCAAATGTAAAATGGAATAATAAAAAAGGAATTAGAAAATTTGCAGCTAATTTTTATAATCAAACTACTTTCAAAATTGATAAAAAAGTTCTTAATAATACTGGAATAAGCTATTTCAATCCATTTGATTTAAAAGTAAACGATACGAGTTTAATCTCCTTAAATTCATTTGTGCGTAATACAATTTATTTTAAAAGGGCAGATCCTATATATGGTGCAGAATATAATTATCAAATAAATTCAGATAAAATTTTACTTTCCGGAGGATTTGAAACTCGAAAAAATTTGGAAAATAGTGTTCGGCTAAGGTGGAATTTTGTAACTTCTGCAGGCTTAGTGTTGTTTTTGCGTAAAGGTTTCAAAACCTACAATTCTGAATTTTTAAAAGCAAGAAACTTCGAAATTAATTTGACTGAAATAACTCCTGAATTTAATTATCAGGTTAATACTACCCTTCGGATTACATTTTCATATGCGTATAGCAGTAAAGAAAACAATCAAGAGTTCGGAGGCGAAAAACTAATTTTAAATCGATTGGGATCTGAAATTCGATACAATCTGGTGAAAAGAGGAAGCATAAGTGCTAAGTTAAATTTGATAAATAATAACTATTTAGGCGAAAGTAATTCATCTGTGGGCTACGAATTGTTGGAAGGTTTGCAAAAAGGAAATAACATAACTTGGAATGCTACTTTGCAACAAAATGTATCAAAAGGTTTGCAAATAAATGTTACCTATGATGGTCGAAGCTCTGAAGGTTCTAAAACAATTCACAGTGGTGGAGTACAAGCCAGAGCATTTTTTCTAAAAAAAAATCCCTCTGATTTCTCAGAAGGATTTTTAGAATAATTATTTTTTATGATTATTTAAGTTCAAATTTTGAGCTTCCAACCATAGCACCGTCAGCAAATAAAACTGCTTCATAAAGACCTTTTTCAAACGGAGAAGATTTGGTCCAATACATGTTAAAAACCTGTGGTTGATTATCAAAGTTAATCGTATATTTTGCTGTATACTGCATATCCTGGTTGTTTGCTTTAAACATGCTTTGCTCACGATCACTAACTGTTTCAAGATTTCCTTTTGGATCAAGCACTCTTAAGTAAAAATCTTTAGCACCTTTTTCAGCAATATCATTATTAGCTAAAGTAAATGAAACTTTAATTTTATCTACGTTTTTAGCTTTAGTTACATCTGACTCTTTTCCGCTTGATCGTTCTCTAACTGGAGTAATTGTCAAATTTTCAGATTTAAGTACAGATGCTGCACTTATTTTACCACTTAAATTTGTATTTTCTGATGCAAGTGTACTTGCACGCGTTTGCTCAGCAACTACAGTTTGTTTTAAACCAGTGTTTTCGGTATTTAAACGCTCGTTTTCTACTTTCAGCTCTTCAATTTCTGTTTGATAGTTTGAAACAAAAACTCTTAACTGGTCAATTTCTTTCCTAGATTTTGCCAATTGACCTGCACTCATATTTCCTTTTTTCAAAGAATTCTGAAGTTCTTCAACCTTACTTTTTAGTTCAAGATTTTTTTCTTCTAGTTCAGCACTAAGTTCAGTAGTACTATTTGTAGCTTCTGCAAGTTCTGCTTCCAGTTGGTTTAATTCTTTTTGCAATCCAGCACGTTCATCGGTTACAGTAGTCAGGGTTGTTTCTGTTTTATTCTTTTTTAGAAACGTATAAATATTTGTTCCCAACAATAACGCAATTACAGCAAGTAGAACGTAGATGTAATTCGTGTTTTTTTTCTGTGCATTTTGTGCATTTTCCATTTTTACTTTTTTTGAGGTTTAAAAATAATCAATTTAATTTTTCAATAATGTTGTTTTATACAGAAACATAAACTGATTGAATGATTCTTGGGTTATGCAAATGTCAAACCAAAAAATTTATTAACCTATTCTATGTTTTCATTGGAAATGAAGTGTTAAATGTATGGATAAAAATAGGGTATTGAAAATTATTACTATGGTAATGTTTTCCCCGCTTTTGTGATTGCGTTTCGGTTCATGATCATATTCCCATTTTTTAATTCACGTATCAACAATATTCCTTCAAAATTATACTTCATACTTACTTGTTGCGCCAGGTTTGTATATATTCTATGTTGCGGCGGAATCGGAACATTTAATTCAAACATACACCATCGATTTAAATTCAATACTTTATTTTCATTTACTAAAACACCATCAACAATATATTTCGACAATTTGATGGGTAATTTATTCACATTTTCAGGAATTATTAATGCAAGTTCATTTGGATTTCCTGAATATATATTAAAAGATAAATAGTGATCCCACTTTTTTTTAATACTTAATAATGGCATTAATATACAAACAAAACCAAAAAATATATAGAGTAGAATATTTTTTTTAATTAAATCAAAATCAATAACTAAGTCGGTATTTTTATAAAACAAAATAAAACCAAAAAGTATCATTGAGGCATTCCATGGCCATACAACAGAGTTAAAATTTATTCCTAATGGACTTAAGTAATATAAAATAAATAGGTGCGAAAATAGTAATAAAAAGAAGCCTGCTTTTCGGGTTTTAAAATAAATTAAAAGTAATCCTGTTAGTATTTCAACAAAGGGAATTAAGTATCCTAAGTCTTTAACTTTATTAATTAAATCTTTGTTAAAATAGAATAAATTTTTAAAAATCGGATTGCTTACATATAGAATAAATTGTGGTTGTAACTTGTGAATACCAGTCCATAAATAAATACTAATTATTAACAGCATCTGAATATTAATGAGTGTTCTTGCCCTTGTTTCTGTGCTTAAGAATATAAAAGGAATTAGCATTAAACCATATTGATAAACCCATGGTTGCCATCTTAATTGATCGGATAAAACAAACAGAATAAGGATAAAACTTATCAGAATTGTTGTTTGTCGAATATACTTCCCTATTAATCCAAAAAGTAAACTCAATAATAATATTCCTAATAATATTTTGTCAAAAGGAGCAGGTAAAATATTGATTTGTTTGTAAACGGGAACAAGCGGTAGCAGTCGATCACTAAGCCAAAGAGGAATAGAAAACAAAATACCAGCTATTAATCCAGCACAAATGATACGATACGTAAAAATTGCTCGATTAAGAGAGTAGGTCATTTTTAAACCCTTGCTGCTACTAGCAAATCAAGATCTTTATAGGGTATTTTAAAAAGATTAGAAAGATGTTGGTTCGTTAAATGACCCTGATAAACATAGACTCCGTTTCTTACCCCACTTTTTTCCCATAACATATTTTTAACTCCTCCCGCTTCACCAATGCTAATAAGAATGGGAGTGAAAATATTGGTCAATGCGTAAGATGCTGTTCTTGAAACTCTTGAAGCTATATTTGGTACGCAATAATGGATAATATCATGCTTTTTAAATATGGGCTTATCATGATTTGTTACGCGTGAGGTTTCGAAACAACCTCCCTGATCTATGCTTACATCAATAATTACCGATCCTGCTTTCATAGAACTTACCATTTCTTCTGAAACAATACAGGGTGTGCGCCCGTTTTCAGAATAAATAGCCCCAACTGCAACATCTGCAGTTGCTAATGCTTTTTTCAGTACAATCGGTTGTATTACAGAGGTAAATAGGCGACTTCCAATATTGTTTTGTAATCTGCGAAGCCGGTAAAGCGAATTATCAAAAACCTTTACTTCTGCACCTAGTCCTATTGCAGTTTTGGCAGCAAATTCTCCAACTGTACCTGCACCTATTATTACAACTTCTGATGGCGGTATTCCAGAAATTCCACCCAACATAATTCCTCGTCCGTGGCTTACATTACTTAAGTATTCTGCAGCTATTAAAATAGAAGTTCCTCCAACAATTTCGCTCATTGAACGAATAACCGTAAATACACCCCACTCATCTTTTAGGTATTCATACGATATCGCAGTTACTTTTTTGGCCATCAATGCCTTTATATATTGCTCTTTGACTACTGCGAGCTGAATAGCTGAAACCAAAGTTTGACCTTGTTTCATCATTTCAATTTCGTCAAATGATGGAGGTGCAACTTTCATTAATATATCTGCCTGAAAAACTTCTTTGGTATCATAAACAATGCGCGCACCACACTCGCTATATGCATTATCTGAAAAATTAGCTGCTCTACCAGCTCCACTTTCCACCAAAACTTCATGCCCATGCTCTACCAACAAATGAATGGATTGGGGGGTAAGTGCAATTCTGTTTTCTTGGTAACTCGTTTCTTTTGGAATACCTATCTGTAGCGAATTCTTCTTACTTTTTGTTTCTAGCAGTGATTCCTGCGGCATCATTAATGCCTGTTTTGCAATTTCAGAAAATCCTGGAGGAGTAATAGCGCCCATTTAATGTTTATCGATTTTAAATATAGCTAAAAAAACCGCTTTGCGACAAAATTACAATTCTTTGCTAATATTAGTAGTATTAGAAACAGCAAATCTTCTGATTTCGTTTGTTTCTAATTGAATGTCAATAGAAACGAAATTATTTGGTAAAAGTGGGAATGCAAGTTCAGGCCATTCTATTATACAATAGTTTTCGCCATCTAAATATTCTTCAAATCCAATTTCCTGCAATTCCTTTATATGCAGCAGTCTGTATAAATCGAAGTGATAAATTTTAAATCCAGAAGTTTCATATTCATTTACAATAGAAAAAGTAGGACTCGAAACCTGATCTTTTGATCCTAAGATTTTAACAAATGAGTTTACAAAAGTTGTTTTACCACTACCCATTTCTCCTGTCAACAAGATAATTTTTGATTTGGTAATATGGTTGACTACATACTTAGCAACTATATCTAAATCTGCTATATCCGAAACAATAAATTCTTTCAAATTTGGACGTTTTATTTAGTAGAATAAACAGCAAAAGGAATAATCATTTCTTCTAAAGAAACTCCACCATGCTGAAATGTATTATTAAAATAGTTGACAAATTGGTTGTAATTGTTTGGGTAAATAAAATAATAATCATCTTTTGCAAAGATAAATGAAGAAGAAACATTTAGTTTCGGAAGATTTGCATCATGTGGGTTTTTAATCTGAAAAACCTCTTTTGCGGTAAAATTTAAGTTCTTTCCTTGTTTATATCGCAAGTTACTATTAGTGTTTTTATCACCAATTACTTTACTTGGGTGTTTTACTCGTATGGTTCCATGATCAGTTGTTATCACCAGTTTTATATTTTTCTGTGCTATCTTTTTAATGATATCTAATAAGGGAGAATGCTCGAACCAACTCAATGTTAAAGATCGATAGGCAGCTTCATCTCCGGCAAGTTCGCGAATCATTTCCATTTCTGTTCTTGAATGCGAAAGCATATCTACGAAATTATAAACTATTACATTCAAATCATTATTAAACAGATTCTGAACATTATCAACTAAATTTTTACCTGCTTCGTTATTTACAATTTTATTATAACTATGCTTAATTTTTTTTCGGTTTCTTTCCAAATTGTCTTTCAGAAATTCCTCTTCATGCAAATTTTTTCCACCTTCATCATCATCATTCTGCCACAATTTTGGAAATCGTTTTTCCATTTCCAAAGGTGTTAGACCCGAAAAAATTGCATTTCTTGCATATTGTGTAGCAGTTGGTAGTATACTGTAATACATTTCTTCTGTTTCCATCCTAAAGTATTCTGTTAAAATTGGATTGATAATTTTCCATTGATCATAACGTAAATTATCAATAAGAATAAAAAAGACAGGTACGTTTTCTTCTAACAAAGGAAATACTTTTTTATTCATTAACGTATTAGAAAGCACAGGAATATTTTCGGCTTTAAATGCCCATTGCAAATAATTTTTCTCAATGTATTTTCCAAATTGAACATTCGCATCTGCTTTTTGCATGGTCAATATTTCATGCATTCCTTCATCTTCTAATTGCTCCAATTCCAATTCCCAAAAAACAAGTTTCTTGTAAACTTCGGCCCATTCTGAAAAGCTAAGATTGTCATTAAGCGTCATTCCCAATTGTCGGAAATCTTGCTGATATGCTGATGTGGTTTTTTCACTTACCAACCTTTTATTATCAACCAATTTTTTTATCGTCAATAATATTTGCCTTGGATTTACAGGCTTTATTAAATAATCAGCTATTTTACTGCCGATTGCATCTTCCATCAAATATTCCTCTTCATTTTTAGTAATCAATACTACTGGAACATCAGCACTTATATTTTTTATTTCTGATAAAGTTTCCAAACCAGATAAGCCAGGCATGTTTTCATCTAAAAAAACCAGATCGAAATAAGAGTTTTTAAACGCATCTAGCGCATCGCTTCCGTTAGTGACTGTGGTTATTTTATACCCTTTGTCATTCAAAAACATAATATGTGGTTTCAACAAATCAATTTCATCATCGGCCCACAAAATGGTTGTTTCCTGCATAATTCGCTAGTTTTTAAATCGGCTCAAAATTATTAAAAGTCTCTTAGCTAAACTATAAAATTTACATTTGTAGTATAACACTGTTAAAATTGAGCAACATTTAAACCAAGAAACATTGCAGCATAATAAAAAGAAAATTTTTAATGATCCGGTTTATGGTTTTATCACCATTCAATATGAGTTGTTGTTTGATTTGATCTCTCATCCTTATTTTCAAAGATTGCGAAATATCAATCAACTAGGGCTTACTTATTTGGTTTATCCTGGGGCATTACACACCCGTTTTCATCATGCACTAGGTGCGTTACATCTTATGAGCATGGCTTTGGACACGCTTAAAAATAAAGGAATTGAAATAAGTAATCAAGAATGCGAGGCCGTTACCGTGGCTATATTATTGCACGACATTGGCCATGGACCATTTTCGCATGCCTTAGAAGGTGAAATTGCTGAAGGATTATCGCATGAAATGTTATCGTTAGCCATTATGCAAAAGTTAAATGAAGAGTTTTCTGGCAGATTAAGTTTGGCGATAGAAATTTTTCAAAATAATTATCATAAAAAGTTTTTATACGAACTTGTTTCGGGCCAAATGGACATTGATAGACTTGATTATTTGAATCGTGATAGTTTTTTTACAGGCGTTTCAGAAGGTATAATTGGGTTCGACAGGATTTTGAAAATGATAAATGTAGTTGATAATGAGTTGGTAATTGAAGAGAAAGGAATTTATTCGGTTGAGAAATTTTTGATTGCTCGAAGACTCATGTATTGGCAAGTTTATTTGCATAAAACAGTGCTTGCTGCCGAACAAATGCTGTTGAAAATTATTATTAGGGCAAAGGTACTTTGTCGTTCTGGAGTGAATTTGTTTGGCCAACCTGCATTGATAGAGTTGTTATGTTCCGATAAAACCACAGATGATAAAATCCGATTGGAGCTTTTTATGCAAATAGATGATCATGATATTCATTCGGCTATAAAAGTTTGGGCTAGTCATGATGATAAAATATTGTCATTACTTTGCAAATCAATAGTAAACAGAGATTTATATCGGGTTGAAATTCAAAAAAATTCATTCGACAAAGACTATATAGAATTAATAAGAAATAAAACCATGGAGCAACTTTCCATTAGTTTAAAAGAAACGAATTACTTTGTTTTTACAGATGTTATTCATAATAATGCCTATAGTTTGGAAGAAAAGGAGATAAAAATTTTATTAAATTCTGGTGCAACTGTTGATATTCTTGAAGCGTCTGATGGGATTGTATCAGATAAAACTTTATCTACCGTCAAAAAAAACTTTCTTTGTTATTTAAAAAGTATTGATATTTAGCCATCTACTAAAGTTATAGCTGTACCAATATTCCGTTTTTGGTATTAATTATTAAATTTGAAAATGAAATTATCGGCAAAAGAGGTTAGTGATATGGTTGGTGGCGTTTTAGAAGGCGATGATTCTGTCGTTATTACTTCTCTTGCAAAAATTGAAGAAGGTCATTTGGGTTCTATTTCTTTCTTGGCTAATCCAAAATATCAGTCATTTTTATATACTACTCAATCATCAGTTGTAATAATCAACAATGATTTTGAACCTGAAAAAAATCTTTCCTGCACAGTAATACGCGTTGCGGATGCTTATTCAGCATTTTCAATTTTGTTGCAACAATTCACTAAAAGTGAAATTAAAACAGGAATTGAACAACCTTCTTTTATTTCGCCTGATGTAATTATTAATGAAGATTGCTATGTAGGTGCTTTTGCTTATATCGGTAGTAAAGTTGTGATAGGGAAAAATGTAAAAATTTATCCTCATGTTTTTATTGGCGATAATTGTGTGATTGGCGATAATGTGATTCTACATCCTGGAGTAAAAATTTATCACCATTGCGAGCTAGGTAACAATATTGTTGTTCATGCAAGCAGTGTAATTGGTAGTGATGGATTTGGTTTTGCACCTCAGCCAGATGGAAGTTTCACTAAAATAGTACAAAGCGGAAATGTTGTAATTGAAGATCATGTAGAAATTGGTTCAAACACGTCAATAGATAGAGCCACAATCGGATCAACCATTATAAAAAAAGGAGTAAAGCTTGATAATTTAATTCAGATAGCTCATAATGTTGAGATCGGAAAAAATACTGTTGTAGCATCGCAAGCTGGAATTTCTGGAAGCACAAAAATTGGTGATAATTGCGTAATTGGTGGTCAGGTTGGCATAGTTGGACATATTTATATTGCGAATGGAACACAAATAAATGCTCAATCTGGAGTTTCGAAATCTATAAAAGAGGAAAGTAAATTGTGGAATGGAAGCCCATTATCTCCATTTCGGGATGCGCTTAAATCTCAGGTTGTTTATCGACGTTTGCCTGATCTTGAGAAACGAATTGAAGACCTCGAACAGCTTTTAAAAGAGGTAAGACAGTCAATACTTTAAAAGCCTTATTTGTACGGTAATTGTTTTTTTTGTTGTTTTACAAAAAATCAAAATTACCCCCAGCCTTTTTTCGGGCAATATTCTTATGAATGTTAAACAAAAAACACTAAAAAGTCCGGTATCCTTATCGGGAGTTGGATTGCATACCGGTAAAAGTGTAACACTTACTTTCCGTCCTGCGCCAGATAATCACGGTTATAAATTTAAAAGAATTGATCTTCCTGGTCAGCCAACAATCGATGCCGATGCAGACTTAGTTACAGATACTTCACGAGGAACAACTATAGAGCAAAACGGAGGAAGTGTATCAACCATTGAACATACTTTAGCAGCATTGGCTGGTCTTGAATTGGATAATGTATTGATAGAACTAGATGCTGCTGAAGCTCCAATAATGGATGGAAGTTCTATTCAATTTGTTGAAGCATTGGAAAAAGTTGGATTTGTAGATCAAGAAACTGATCGAGAATATTATAATATTCAACAAGTGATCAGATATGCTGAGCCAGAACGTGGAGTAGAAATGATTGCAATGCCGCAAGATGATTACAGAGTTACTGTAATGGTTGACTATAATTCTCCAGTTCTTGGTAGTCAACATGCGACTATTTTAGCCATGAGCGATTTTAAAAAAGAAATTGCTTCGTCAAGAACTTTTTGCTTTTTGCATGAATTGGAAATGTTGGTTGCTAATAATTTGATAAAAGGTGGAGATTTAAATAATGCGATTGTAGTTGTTGATAAAGTAATTACAGATGAAGAACTTGATAACCTCGCAAAACTTTTCAACCGACCAAAAATTGAAGTTGCCAAGGAAGGAATATTAAATAACATTACGCTCCGCCATCAGAATGAACCAGCCCGCCATAAATTATTGGATGTTGTTGGCGATTTAGCTTTGATTGGTATGCCGTTGAAAGGTCAGATTATGGCTGCAAGACCAGGGCATGCAGCAAATGTTGCTTTTGCAAAAAAAATTAAAGCATTGATACGAAAAGAAAAATCGAAAAAAGGCGCACCGATTTACAACCCGAATACAAAACCGTATTACGATATAAATCAAATAAGTAAAATACTTCCTCATCGTCAACCATTTTTATTGATTGATAAAATTCTTGAATTATCACAAACACACGTGGTTGGATTGAAAAATGTAACTATGAACGAAGAATTTTTCAAAGGTCATTTTCCAGGAAATCCAGTTATGCCAGGAGTACTTCAAGTAGAAGCTATGGCACAAACCGGTGGAATTTTAGTTTTAAATACGGTTCCGGATCCAGAAAATTACTGGACTTATTTTATGAAAATAGACAATACTCGATTTAAAGATAAAGTATTGCCAGGTGATACAATTATTATCAGATGTGATTTAATTGCACCTATTCGAAGAGGAATTTGCCAAATGAAAGGGATTGCTTATGTTGGTGACAAAATAGTGATGGAATCTGAAATGATGGCTCAAATTGTAAGAAAAACAGAATGATTCAAGCGCTGGCATATATACACCCCGAAAGCAAAATTGCTGATAACGTAGTAATAGATCCATTTTGTACGATTCATAAGAACGTAGAAATTGGCGAAGGAACTTGGATAGGATCCAACGTAACGATAATGGAGGGAGCAAGAATCGGCAAGAATTGCCGAATTTTCCCAGGTGCAGTTATTTCTGCAATCCCACAGGATTTAAAATTTGGTGGTGAAAAAACACTAACTATTATTGGAGATGATTGCACCATTCGCGAATGTGCAACAGTAAACCGTGGAACCATTGACCGAAGTGAAACCAGAGTTGGAGACAGATGCTTGATTATGGCTTATGTGCATGTTGCTCACGATTGTTTAATTGGTAATAATTGCATTTTGGCTAATTCTGTTCAATTGGCTGGCCATGTTACGATTGATGATTTTGCTATAATCGGCGGTCTTTCTGCAGTTCATCAATTTGTTTCCATTGGTTCTCATGTAATGATTTCTGGTGGTTCCCTAATTCGAAAAGATGTACCACCTTTTACAAAAGCAGGTCGCGAGCCATTATCTTTTGTTGGTATCAACTCAGTTGGATTGCGCCGAAGAGGATTTAGCTCAGAAAAAATTTCACAGATTCAAGAAATCTACCGAATCATATTTATGCGGAAACTAAATACTTCTCAAGCATTAGAATTAGTGGAAGCAGAAATGCCAGCATCTGAGGAAAGAGATGAAATAGTTAATTTCATTAGAAACTCTAATCGAGGTATTATGAAAGGTTTTTCTCATCAATCTTCTTAAGTAAACTCTTTTTTCTTGAAAATTGAACTTCTGAATATAAGCAAACGCTTTCAGCATGAATGGATTTTCAAAAATCTTAATTATGAATTTTCTTCAACCAAAAAATATGCGATTTTAGGAAGTAATGGATCGGGGAAGTCTACTTTATTGCAAATTATTGCTGCAAACATTAGCCCAAGTGAAGGAGAAATTAGGTTTCAACTAAACGGAAATATAATTCCTGCTGATCGGTTTTTTACGCATATTAGTATTTGTGCACCCTATTTGGAATTGATTGAAGAGTTTACTTTTCAAGAAATAATCGATTTTCATTTTCAATTTAAAAAGTATCAACCTGGTATTACCTCAAAACAATTACTGGAACTAAGCACGCTAGAAAAATATAAAAACAGAGTGTATAAAACATTTTCTTCCGGAATGAAACAGCGAGTAAAACTGATACTGAGTTTATTATCAGATACCTCTGTATTATTATTGGATGAACCCTGCACTAATCTTGATGCTGCAGGTATATCATGGTATCATGAAATGATAGAAATTTGGACAACCAATCGACTAGTTATTGTTTCTTCAAATCAGCCACAAGAATATGAATTTAGCGAATATCACATTCAATTAGCCGATTTTAAATAGCTTAGCAATCAATCTTAGATTTCCTCTATATTTGACCCCTTTACAAATAGAATTAACCATGTCAAAACCATCAGACCTAAAATCAGGGAACTTCATACGTTTCAACGGCGAACTTTTAACGGTAGTTGAATGTCAACATCGGACGCCTGGAAATCTTCGTGCTTTTTATCAAGCAAAAATGAGAAATGTAAAAACAGGTAAACTGGTTGAATATCGTTTTAGAGCTGATGAGGATGTGACCATTGCAAGAGTAGAGGTTAAAGAATATCAATATTTATATCCTGAAGGCGAATCATTTGTTTGTATGGATAATGAAACATACGATCAAATTAACATCGATAAAACCTTATTTGGAGACGCTGCTAAATTTTTAAAAGAAGGGATGCAAGTTCAAATTTCTTTTGAAAGCGAAGAACCTCTTGGCGCAGAAGCACCAAACCATGTAGAATTAGAAATTACCTACACTGAACCAGGAGTGAAAGGAGATACGGTAAATAACGTGATGAAAAATGCAACGCTTGAAACCGGAGCAGAGATTAAAGTACCTTTATTTGTAAATACTGGAGAAAAGATAAAAATTGACACCCGAACAGGTGCTTATGTTGAACGGGTGAAATAATTCACCTAATTATTCTAAAAGTGTTATTTGTCTTCTAATACTTTCTTCTAGCGAAATGAATGTTTCTGTGCGAGAAATTCCTTCAATGGCTTGTATTTTTTCGTTCAATACTTCTCTTAAATGATTGGTATCTCTGCAAATAATTTTTGCAAACATGCTGTAACTACCTGTGCAATAGTGTAATTCAACAACTTCCTTTATTTCTCGCATTTTATCAACAGCATCGTGATAATAAAAACCCTTTTCTAAATAAATTCCAAGAAAAGCACAAATATCAAAACCTAGAGTTGTAGGGTTGACCAAGAGATTTGATCCCTTTACAATTCCTAATTCTTCCATTTTTTTCATCCTTACATGCACAGTTCCACCTGAAATAATTAATTCTTTAGCAATTTCTGTGAATGGAGTCATAGCATTTCTCATCAAAATGCTTAAAATCTGTAGATCGAGTTTATCAATATCTAAATTTGAGTAATGTTTTTCAAGCATGATTTATAATATTTGTATAAAAATAAGATATATATTACAATTATAATAAAAATTAAAATACTTATCTAAAATATTTGCAACATATAGTCAACTCCTTTACATTTGTTATATCAATATGCAAAACGTTGCAACATTGAAATACAAATTGTAGGGTGGTGAAATTGGCAGACACACCTCCTTGTCTCGGTGGCGAAGGTTCGGAAAAAGTAAGATTTCTTACATTAACCACTTCGTGAGGGTTCGACTCCTTCCCCTACAGCTTTAGGTTAATTTGGTTAATTATTAGGAACGAAAAGCCCGCTTGAAAAAGCGGGTTTTTTGGTTTTAAGGTTTTCGGTTTTAAAAAAATCAGCTGGTACGAATAATAAATAACTAATTATCATAACCAAACTAAAATCTGGCAAGCTTAGAAAAACACCAATGAATAAATGAAAAACTAATCCTATGATTAAAATTATTGTTTTGGTTTTCTTCATCCAAATAAGAATTCCAAAACTTAATTCAAAAATAATAGCTGCCCAACTTAGTATAACTGCCAACTTAATATTCATAAAATTTTGCATTCCATTTGTGCTATAATTGGAAAGTTGAGAGATGGATATTAAAGCCTCACCATTTCGCCAAAGTGGGTCTAGTATTTTATCGGCTCCAGAAATAAAATAAAAAAGACAGATATGAAACTGAATTCCATAAAGAAAAAAATTTCCAACGTTTTTTCTTAACTCACTGGTAATTAAATTTTTATTTGTAATAAAAAAGATATTTACAAATAGTAAAAGGCAATGCATTCTATCGCCTCCATTTATAATTGGAGATAATATCTCATTGAAACAAAGCGAAATAATAAAAACTAAAACGCTTAAAATTATTTCATACTTTTTCCAAATGGCAGCACAAATAATTAGTAAGCAAACGGAAATAAATATTTTTTCTGAAATTGAATTTCCGACAAGTTTTAGTATTGGATCAGTAATTAGAAAAAATGGATCTGCACTTTTTTCAGGTGAAATATTGTAAATCGATATTATCTCAGAAAAAACGGGTAAAAGCCATAAAATTTTAAAAAGCAAGAAAAAATATAGGCTGTATCGGAAAAGCAATAAATTTTTATGGGGTTGGATTTTTGCGAACCAATCAGTGAGAAAAAAAATATTGGATAGTGTTTTTTTCACTTGATCAAAAATTTATGATCATAAACTTTGCTGTATACATCTCCGCTCTTCTCAGCAATTAAAAGTTGTATGCTATCTGAGGAACCGTCAATTGTTAAATGATTAATTAATAAATGAGTATTTGTTTCTGATTGAAGTTGATTTTTATAAAATCGAATAAGCCTGCTTTTCTTTAATTCAGAAATAGAAGCAGTAGATTGAAATTTGTTAAAAGCCATTGCTTCCGGATTTGAAAATTCGGTCCAATTGGTTTCTTTGGATCTAGTTCGATAGAATACTATTTTTTCTGCATTTAATCTTTCTGTAGAAAAGAATTTGCCTCTGAGAAAAAGGGAACGAAATTTTTTAAAATAAACACTTTCTAACCCTTTTTGAGGTTTATAAGGTAAATAAGGAGAAACTACACCAATCATCCAGATTAATAATCCAGTTAATAGTAATATCACGCGGAATCTCCTCATAAATAATTTTAAAAATTTAAAAAACTGTTTGGTATTATGTTGCGTAATTTAATAAAATCACCAAGGAATTTGAATAAATGATTCATTGTCTATAGTAAATTTAATAAAGATTGTAGTGTTTAGGTTTAGTTTGTTTGAGCTTTCCGGTTAGGTACCGGAAAGCTTTTTTGTTTTTTAACACTATCTTTGCCAATTAAAATATTTTATGAAACAACCACACTTAGTTAATTTATTTACAGCATTCGTTTTAATTGCTGCAGGAATTTTTAGTTATTTTTCAAATCCACTACGCCCACCAACAGCATTGATTGGAGTAGGATTAGGCGCTATTTTATTAGTTATGACTGGCGCATTAAAGAAAAACAATAAAATTGTTGCTCATGTTGTCGTGGTTTTAACATTAATTTTTGGAATTATGACTGCTTCTATGGCGTTGAAATCAAGAAATGAGCAGGACTTAGAAAAAAGAAATCGTAGAATGTTGGTTTTCGGAGTTATGAGTGTTACTTGTTTAGTTGCAACTGGGTTTTATGTTGCTGGTTTTATTGATAAAAGAAAACAACGATTAGCCGGAAAATAGTCTCTTTTTCAATTGCTGTTCAAAAATTTTAAGGCATGCAGTTTGAATTAGCATGAAGATGAAATATACTTCTATCATTCTCATTATTTTTTTAAGTCTAATTAATAATCTTTCAAAAGGTTTTGCTTCGGATAGTACAGAGGTTGTAAAAGAAAAACTTCATATTTTAATTGAGAACCGAAAAGCAAGATTTGGCAATTATCTGGAAAGCTTAGATCAGAAGACTGGTTTTTTTGGTAACCAAACAAAAAAAGATGTAAAACGAAGTAATGAAGTTCTGGAAACAATTGTACGATCGGACAATGAAATTTTTGCAGAGCTAAATAAACTTTTGAATGTTAAAACCACTGAGAAAACCATTGGTAATTTTGAACTTGCAGAAAAAGATTCAAAAATACTTCGGCAAGAAAGGGCATTGAATTCCCACCAGCAACTCATCAAAGCTCAAAAAGCTGAATTGGAAAAACTGGAAAGTTTGTTAAAAGCAAGAAACATATTCCTTTTGCTATTATTTTTTATTTTAATTGGAATAGCTTTTTATTCAAACCAACAACGATTACTAAACAAAAAATTAACTCGAAATACATGAGAAAAATGTACACTACTGCCAAAGAAGCCGAAAAGGTTGTGCTAATTGGAGTAGTTACGCCACAACAATCGGAGGAACAATCGAAAGAATATCTGGAAGAACTGGCATTTTTGGTAGAAACTGCCGGAGGAATAACGTTGAAAACTTTTACGCAAAGGGCTCAGAAACCTGATCCGAAGACTTTTGTAGGAAAAGGAAAACTAGAAGAAATTAGAGATTATGTAAAAGCTGAAGAAGCGGATATGGTTATTTTTGATGATGAACTTTCGGGTTCGCAAATCAGAAATATAGAGCGTTTTTTGGAATGCAAAATACTGGATAGAAGCAATTTAATCTTGGATATTTTTGCCACAAGAGCTAAAACTGCACAAGCAAAAACACAAGTTGAGTTAGCTCAGTTCCAATATTTACTTCCCCGACTTACTAATTTATGGACTCACCTAAGTAAGCAAAAAGGAGGGATTGGAATGAAAGGCCCTGGAGAAACAGAGATTGAAACCGATAGGCGAATCATAAGAGATAAAATTAGCTTATTGAAAGAAAGGCTGGTTCAAATAAATAGACAAAACGAAGTTCAGCGTAAAAACAGGAGTCAATTGGTTCGCGTGGCTTTAGTTGGTTATACGAATGTGGGTAAATCCACCATTATGAATTTGTTGAGCAAAGCTGATGTATTTGCTGAGAACAAATTATTTGCAACCCTCGACACCACCGTAAGAAAAGTTGTAATTAACGACATTCCTTTTTTACTATCCGATACAGTAGGTTTTATTCGCAAATTACCCCATCATTTAATCGAATGTTTTACTTCCACATTGGATGAGGTTAAGGAAGCTGATTTATTAATTCATGTTGTTGATGTTTCACATCTAGGATTCGAAGAGCAATTAATTGTTGTTAATCAAACCTTGAAAGAATTGAATTCGCTGGACAAAGAAACTATCGTAGTTTTTAATAAAATTGATCAATATTCAACTGACGCAAAAGATTTGGAAAATGATAAAGCGCTTTCATTAGAAGAATTTCAGAATAGTTGGATGTCTAAATCCAATGATCCAGCAATTTTTATATCGGCCAAAAACAAAGTGAATCTTGAGCAATTAAAAGATAAGATTTTTGAGAAAATAGAAAAATTGCATAAAGAGAAATATGTTGGTTCTTTTTGATTAAAACATATGTCTTTGAACTATTTAGAGATAAATTTCTTTCTATTGTTCTGTTTATATTCATAAAATCTTTGGATGTAATTTTCTGATTTTTACTACCAATTTATTAACTTGGAAAGTTTGCTTTTTTATTTTCAGTAGCCTTTTCTACTGTTATGTCAATTCTTTTTTGTCGGGTTTCAGGTTTTTTGGCATTTAAAATCCATTCTAATATTCCTCTTTTGGCAGATGCAGCAAAGTTTTCAAAATTTGCTTTTGCTTGCATGTTTGTGTTTAGTTTGTCCAACAAATCATCTGGAATAACTAATTGATCTACTTTATCTAATGCATTCCAAGTTCCAGTTTTTTTTGCCAGGTCTATCATGTTCATTCCCGCTTCCGTCATCAAACCTTCGGCTATTAGTTTTTCAACTTTTAATTTATTAACTGCACTCCAATTGCTTGTTGATTTTCTTTTTGCAAAATATTGCAGATAACTTTTTTCATCATATTTATTGGCTACACTATCAATCCAACCAAAACACAATGCTTCGTCGACAGCTTCAGGATAATACACACTTGGTATTTCACTATCTTTTTTATGGATTAATAACCAAACACTCTTTTCGATTTCATGATTTTTATGGAGCCAATCTCTCCATTCTTGTCTGGAGCTGGCTGTAAAAATGCATATATTTTTATGTGTAGGCATTTAGATGAAAATTTAATAGAGATAAACCATGCCAAAGAAAAAATCGTTGGCATGGTTTAAGTGATCCCGACGGGAATCGAACCCATATCTAAAGTTTAGGAAACTCCAATTCTATCCGTTGAACTACGGGACCATTTTATTTTATCACACTACCCGGTGGCAGCGTTTGAGCATTTGAAACGAAAAATAATTTTCCTTCTAGGTTTTCGGCCATCAAAATCATCCCTTGCGAAACAATTCCTTTAATTTCTCTTGGTGCCAAATTTACTAAAATACTTACTTGCTGTCCGATTATTTTCTCAGAATCAAAATGTTCGGCAATACCACTCACAACCGTACGAATATCAATGCCGGTATCGACTGTAAGTTTTAATAATTTCTTGGTTTTGGCTACTTTTTCAGCTTCTAAAATCGTTCCGATTCGAATGTCCATCTTTCCAAAATCTTCGAAATTGATTACATCCTTTGCTTTTTCTACAACCTCCGAATTTGTTTTTAACGATGTTTCCAGTTTTTCTATCTGAGTTTGCACTTCTGAATCTTCTATTTTTTGGAAAAGTAAAACTGCTTCATTTATCTGATGACCCGCTTGTATTAAATTGGAACTTCCAAATCTTGAAAAATCAACCCAATTTTCGGATAAATTTAATTGAAATCGAAGTTTTTTTGCAGTTTCAGGTAAAAACAGATCACAAAGCAAAGTCAGATTTGCACACGTCTGTATCATGCAATTCATGATAAAAGCAACAGTTTCTTTGTTAGAATCTTCTTTTATTAGTTTCCAAGGTTCTAAATCAGCCAAAAATTTGTTTCCAGCTCTTGCAAAATTCATTAGTTCGAATTGCGCATCTCTGAATTTAAAATTTTCTAATAAAGGAGAAATCGTTTTTATCACTCGTTGAAATTCATCATCTGCTAAATTAAATGACTCCTGTTGAGATTCTGAAAGCTTAATATTTGGCAATTCAGGAATAATTCCATTATAATATTTCCAAGTAAGTACAACCACACGATTTACAAAATTGCCCAAAACAGCAACCAACTCATTATTTACCCTTGCTTGATAATCTTTCCAGCTAAAATCGCTGTCTTTTGTTTCGGGAGCAATGGAAGTTAGAACATACCTAAGCTCATCTTGTCTGCCTGGAAAATCTAATAAATACTCATGTAACCAAACTGCCCAGTTTCTCGAAGTCGAAATTTTCTTTCCTTCCAAATTCAAAAATTCATTGGCTGGCACATTATCGGGCAAAATATAATTCCCTTCAGCCATCAAAACTGCCGGAAAAATTAAACAGTGAAAAACAATATTGTCTTTCCCAATAAAATGAATTAGACGGGTTGAATCATCTTTCCAATAATCCTCCCAATTTCCATTTCTTTCTGCATTATTTTTATTTCTTAGGTAATACAATGCTACTTTTTCTTCTGAAAGGTTTTGGTTAAACAATTCTTTAGTAGCTGATATATAACCAATTGGTGCATCAAACCAAACATATAATACTTTACCTTCAGCATCTTTTAGCGGAACTTTTATTCCCCAATCCAAGTCACGTGTCATAGCACGAGCTTGCAAACCATTATTCAACCACGATTTGCATTGTCCAATTACCGTATTTCGCCATTCTGAATGGCTATTGATGTAATCTTCTAATCTGGTTTGAAACTTATCTAATGGCAAAAACCAATTTTTTGTCTTTTTAAGAATGGGAGCTTGGCCAGATAATGTACTTTGAGGATTTATTAAATCTGTAGGATTCAATGTTGAACCACAGTTTTCACATTGATCACCGTATGCGCTTGGGTTACCACAATTTGGACAAGTACCGATAATGTATCGATCTGCCAAAAACTGTTTTGCTTCATCATCATAATATTGTTCCGTTTCTTCTACATCAAAAATTCCTTTTTCATTGAGTGTAGAAAATATTTCTGAAGCAGTCTGATGGTGTGTTTCTGAACTCGTGCGATGATAAATATCAAAAGAAATTCCCATTTCTTGAAAAGAATCACCGATAATTTTGTGATACTTATCGACCACTTCTTGAGAGGAAATTCCTTCATTTCTTGCTTTCAGGGTAATGGCTACGCCATGTTCATCAGATCCGCAAATAAATATTACATCTTTTCCGATGGCTCTTAAATATCTTACGTAAATATCAGCTGGCAAATAAACTCCGGCCAAGTGCCCAATATGAACTGGTCCGTTTGTGTAAGGTAAGGCCGCAGTTACGGTATATCTCTTAAATTCTTTCATCTTTAAGCTGCAAAGGTAGAATTATAGCAGCAAAATAAGTGAATTCGCGTTTTTGTAATTAAATAATTGCTTTTTTAAGAAAAAGATTAGTTAAAAATAATTTTTGCACCCTTTTTTAATTGTGAATGATCAAATTCACAATAAATCTGAGCTAGTGCAATTTTTATTTTTTCAGCATCACCCATCCTTTTATTCTATTTCAAAAATTACTGCAGATTTCGGCTCAATTTCTAATTGGTTCTTTAATTCAATTAAATTATTATTAACTATATTTTTTGCAAACGTTTTATTATTTAATATTTCTTTAAATCGAGAACTGTCTACTTTTACTGATGTTTTGTTTTTATTCAAAACCACCATAATTGTTTTATCAGCATTGTATCTGAAATAAACGTAAATCCCATCAAATGGTGCAAAGTGTAAAGTCTTTCCATTGGCTATTACTTGATTATTTTTCCTCCAGTTTAGGATTTGCTTAATATAAGTTTGCATGTTTTTTTGATCAAAAGATAGTCCTTTGCTTGTAAAAGCACTTATAGAATCTTCTTTCCAGCCTCCAGGAAAATCTGAACGTATTAAACCATCATTTTTATGATGTCCAGTATTATCCATTAGTATCTCTGTTCCATAGTAAATTTGCGGAATACCACGAACAGTTAAAAGATAGGTTATTGCCATTTTAGTCAAATCAACATCTTGATTTAGTTGCATAAAAAGCCTGTCCATATCATGATTGTCACCAAGTAACATCACATTATTCGGATCAGCATAAACAAAGTCATTTGCTAGTGCTTCGTATAATTTTGGAAGTCCTTTACCAAAATTTGAATCATCTGATTCATTAAATGCGTCAACCAAAGCAGCTTGCAACGGAAAGTCCATAACCGTTGTTAAGCAACTTTTATAGCCATCTTTGTTTTCCTTATCCTTTTGCCAGTAAGAAGCTATTAGTGGATTTGTACTCCATTCCTCTCCAACAATGGTAAAATTTGGGTATTCATTTAAGATTCGACAGCTCCAATTTGTTAAAAACGTTTTATCAGAATAGCCATATGTATCTTGTCTAATACCCCCTAATTGCAAAGTTTCAATCCACCAAATAGTATTTTGTATTAGATAGTTAGCCATAAATGGATTTTGACCGTTCATATCGGGCATCGTTGGAGCAAACCAACCATTTTTCATTAAATCTTTATCAAAGTCAGAAGCATATAAATCTTGATTAACCGTCCTTCGGTGGTTAGTTGTTACAAAATTGTCTTGCTTGTTGAGCCAAGTTTTAAAAGGCAAATCGCTCATCCACCAATAACCTGTGCCAGTGTGATTTAATACTTCATCAAAAATTAATTTAATTCCTTTTTCCTTCGCTTTTGTTGCTAATTCCTTGTAGTCATTTAGTGTTCCGTAGCGTGGGTCAACTTTGTAATGATTGGTAATTGAATAGCCATGATACGAATAGGAAGACATATCATTTTCTAACATTGGTGTTGGCCAAATTGCAGTAAACCCCATTTCCTTTATATAATCAAGGCTATTAATTATTCCTCGGATGTCGCCTCCATGTCTGCCACCATCAAATCCGCGATTAATTTTATTTTCTTTCATCCCTTCAACTACATCGTTTTTATAATCGCCATTTGCAAAACGATCTGGAACAATTAAGTAAATAACATCTGATGAATTAAATCCAATTGATTGATCTGCGGCTTGTTTTCGTGCTAATAATTGAAAATCATATTTATATAAAATTTTATTTCCTTTTTTAAAATTTAAAACAAGTGTTCCTGCTTTTGCAGTTTTATCAATTACTAAATTCAAAAACAAATAGTTTTCACTATCAGCTTTTTCAACTGATTTAATAGAAACTCCTGGGTAGTCTATTTTAATCGTTGTTTCTGAAATATTTTTTCCATGAATTAATAGTTGAACTGCTGGATCAGTCATGCCAACCCACCAGTTTAATGGTTCAACATGTTGTATTTGAGCATGAGTAAAATAGCTAAACAACAATAAAATTGTAGTGAATGATATTTTTTTTAACATAATAGAAATTTTAATATTGAAACAAAATAGGATTTAATTCTGAATTAATTTCTCTTCCGACTTCTGAACCTGGACACCATTTCTCCCAATCTTTTCGTTGGTTTTCATTTTCTGGATTCTTTAAAATCATTTCTTTATCCATATAAATAATAGTCATTACTTTTCGCATCTTATTGGTAGTATTTGCACCAGCTCTATGAAATATCCAACCAGAGTGAAAGCTTATTTCGCCAACATCAAATGGCTCAATAATATGGCTAAAGTCAGTTACTTTTAGTTTTTTTTGAATTTGCAATTCGCTTGTATCACTAATTTCTAAATCTCTGCCTTCTACTATTTCATGACTTTTAGCACTAAATTCTAATGGACCCAATTCCAACGGTGTTGCTTGAAGTGGAATCCAAGCAGTAATAGTTTTATCAGATTCTAAGGGCCAATAATATTGGTCTGCATGCCAAGGAGTAATTCCACCTCCACCTTCTTTAAATAATGCTTGATCATGATAAATTCTAGTTCCTTTAGTTTGCATTAGGTCTGTGGCTAGCTTGGCAATTCTTTTACTAAAAACTAATTCTTTTACAATTGAATCTTCTCTCCATAAATTGAATATTTGAAGAAATGCCTTACCATAGGTGTTTCTATCTTCTAATGGCTTTTCTGCTTTATTATGCAACTCTACTTGTTTGGTAATTTCATGGTTAAAATAGTTAATAAGACTTTCAGAAAACACATTTTTAAGCTTGATAAATCTATTTTCATCATAAAATGAAATATCATTTTCACTTAATAAATAAGCTGAATTTAATTCTGATTCAATTTCTCCTGTAATTTGCACGTTTATTTTTTTTATAAAAATAGGAGTGAGATAAGTAATAAATTAAAACTAATTTTCCAAATAGTTATACTATATTAACCTTTATTGTAGTTTTAGTATTAAATACTGCAATATGGTATAAAACCAAAATTTGAAAACATTGCTTTAAGAAGAGAATATAATTCTTTGGTATGTTATCAATATCGTATTCAAGCATTCAAATTTGCATGGCATTATCATCCAGAATATGAACTTACTTATATTAAAAAAGGGCAAGGACAGCGATTAGTAGGAGATAGTTATGAAAATTTCAAGGCGGGCGATTTGGTTTTATTAGGATCAAATTTGCCACATACTTGGTTTAGTAATGAAATCATTGGTAAATATTGCGAAGCAGTAGTTTTACAATTTAGTTTGGATTTTGTAACTCCATTATTTCATTATCATGAATTAAATTTTATTCAAAATCTATTGAAAAATTCATCCTTAGGAATTAGATTTATTACCAAAAATAATGATGTAATTTTTAAAACGATGCAAGAATTAGTGACATCAAAAGATTTTGAAAAACTTCCTCAGTTTATTTTATTGTTTCAAAAATTGGCACAAAGAAAAAGTATTGAATTAGCAAGTGCTAAATTTCAAGCCATTAAAAGTGCTGAGAATAGTAATCGAATTAATTTAGTATTTGAATATGTACAGTTGGAATATAAAAATAAAATAAGCTTAAAACATGCTGCTGAGCTTTTATTTCTTTCAGAAAGTGCATTCTGCAAATTTTTTAAAAGAGTAAGTGGAAAAACTTTTTCAGATTATGTGAATGAAATTAGAACAGCCAACGCCGCAGAATTATTACGTGAAAGTGATTTGCCCATATTACAAATCGCTTTCAATTCAGGTTTTGATTCAATTTCTTATTTCAATAGAGTATTTTTGAAAAAAAAATTAATACGGCCTAGTGATTATAGAAAAAAGTTTAAAAAAGGTAATTAACTAATTAATTGATTAATATTTTTTTCGAATAATTCCCTATTATTATAAAATAAATTCCATTACTAAAATTCTCTACTCCGAAAGTAATTTCTGAGTTATTGGAGTTAGATTTATAGCAAATTTTACCTGTTGCGTCTAGTAGTATAAATGAACCAATCGGTGAATGCAGTATACTAGTAATGGTAATTTTTTTGTTTTGATGAAAAATGATAAAATCTTTATCTGATTGTTTAGTTTCCTTCGATTCTAATAAAGTTTTTGTGATGATTACTTTTGGTGCAATGCCTTTTTGGTTGAAATATATAGCTGTGTCTATAATAGATATATAGTAATTTTCTCCATAATAGATGTTTCTTAGAAACATTTCATTTCCTGAAAATAACTTTTCTTTACTCAGTATTTTTCCTGATTGATTTATAATTATTTTATAAAATTCGGTATTTAAATCCTTTATAAGCTGACAAGTAAGAATGATTTTACCATTCGGTATTTGCTTTATACTTTTTATTTCTAAAGTTGTATCTAATGTTAATTTCCAAAGAAGGCTGAAATTTTGATTATAATTATATAATTGATGGCTTGAATATATTACATGAGAACCATTCTGTAGACTTACAAGATTAGTACCTTTGAAATTATACACTGGGTCGGATATTATTTTTTCAGAAGTTATAACAAAATTGGAATCTAATGTTAAATAGGTAAACTTTAGATTTTTCTCTTCAAATCCACTTATAGAAAATGTGTTGCCTAAATTATTTACATTAAATGCCGGCATCCATTTGTCCAATATATTTTGCTTAGTCGTTTTGTTTTCTGGTGAATAGGTTGTAATGCTGACATTTTTTGCAGTTGATGTTGTTATTACTAGAGTATTATTTAATAATTCCAAGATGGTTCGTTCAGGCTGTCCCGCTTTGAAACTTGAGATTTGAGTTTTAGCAATAAAATTTCCATTCGTATCTAATTGAATTAAATACTGAGAAAAACCCCAAGCCATAAAATTGCTATCTGTATTAAAGAAATCATAACCTTGTTGACATACTGAAAAATAAATTGATTTTTGATTAAAAGCAACATTGGATAATGGAAAAGAATTAGAGTTTAAAATATTTTTAAGTTCTTCATTTGAAACTATTTTACCATTTTTGTCTATTTTTAAGAAACGGCTACCAATCATTGGCGTGCCATCGATTGGGAAGCCGTTTCCGTTTTTATCAAAACTGTAATTGCCTAATATTAAATATGTGCTACCATTAATATCTATCTTGCTTTCCAAAGTATAAGAACATTCTTCATTAGTCCCTTCAATAATTTTGTATCCCTGTGCAAAAGTTTTAGAACAGAATAATATAACAAGAATTAATAAAAAATAGTAGCGCACAGTTATTGATGTTGAATTATTAACTTTTTAATAAACGTTTCATTAACCTTATTTAAGAAAACTGCAAAATAAATTCCATCTGCATATTCTTCACAATTTAAAGTATATAACTCATCTGAAAAATTGCTACCTAAATTTATCTTACGAATAGTTTTACCTGTAACATCCTTGATATTTATTTCTAGTATGTCTTTTGTTGTAAAATTTATAGTTTTATTTGCTGGATTTGGAAAGATTAAACTTTTAATTTTATAATCATCATTTATAGATTTATTTGGATTATGCCCCCCACCTGGTCCTGTAGAATTTGTCGGCATTGCCAATAATTCATTTGAATAAACGCTAGAGCCTGCAGTATTCACTCCTTTTATAGTTAAGTAATAATTAATATTGTTTGTGAGATTACTTAATGTAATTGTATTCAGACCAGGAGTGGCAGAAAATCCACTTGAACCTTGAATGGCTTGGTTTCCAGTATAAGGCTGTCCAGGGTTAATATCATAATAAACAGTGTAATTTGTTGCACCATAGGAGTAATATGAAAACGTTAAACTTTTATCTCCAACAGAATTTAGTTGAATTTCAGGTTTATCTGGAACATGTTTTATCGTAATTGGTACACTTTTAGAATTAGTGTAACCACTTTGATCTTTAGTAAACACTGTGATTTTCCCCAATACATCTCCATTATTACCTCGAATCCAAGCTGGACCAAATGGTAGGAAAGCAATATTGAACGACCAAGAAAGTCCATTTGTGGGGTATGCTGGTGCTTTGGATTTATGGATATATTTTCCCCCGCTTTTATATACTTCTAACTCATACCAATACTCAACAACATAGCTAGGTTCGTTCTCATCATAAAAGTTCGCATATAAATTCAGAGTTGTGCCTTGGGTCAGTTGTTCGTTAAATGTATTAATAGTTATGTAATCTCCAATTCCTGTAGTAAAATTTACCGCCCATCCTATATCTTTTAATAAACCAATGGAAACATTTCCAGGATTATGAATAGATTCACCCATATTGATACTAGGAGTCATCAATGAATTCGCATTACCTTGAAAGAAATAATTTTCATCCCAATGCGCGTAACTTGATGGAGGTGAAAATGTAGCAGGAGCATATAATTTAGGATTTAAACCACTGGGATTTTGACCGTAAGCATAAATTCCATTCCAAGTCAAGGCATTGCCTGTTAACTGATTACCAAGTTGAATGGAACCTTCAGGAAAACTTTTAATTGATTGTCCTCCCGTATTTTGTACAAACTTATCATAAATAGAATATAATGGAGCATAAGACAACAAAGTTCCTATGCCGTTACTATTAACATCCGGTAAACTATAGAATCCTAATCCATGCATAATTTCATGCATTACCACTGTAACGAAATCGTATTTATTACCAGGCGTGCTTCCATTTGTTCCAAAATACCAACTATTATAATTTTTATTAAAATTGCATATAATATCTACTTCGTTAGGATTAAGATCAATTTGAGCAATCTTGTTTGCTAATGCGACTGGATATAACGTGTTTAGATCATAATTAGCTGTAGAAGAAAAATTGTAATAAAGTTCTGCTGGACTTGCTGAACCAAGTGTTCCTGTTTGCAACGATATAAAGTTAGCTTGTACTTCTATAGGAACTGAAGAGCTTATCATTGTACTCAAAATGTTTACCGCATGTTGAAATGCAGCTTTAGCTGGTAAATTGGCATCAAATCCAGCATCGTATTTTACAAATATAAATGATGACCTGTAATTTGGATTTAACAGGTAATCATCTGGTGGTGGTACATTAGTTTGTACACCAGAGAATGGACCTGCCTTAACAGATATATTTTTATTTGGCTTTATAAAGTTAACTTGTGAGAAAAGCGTTATTGGTAAAAAAATACCAATAAATAATAAAATTAGTAGAAAGTTAGTTTTCATAAATAATTTGTAGATTAGTATATTCAAAGGTACAAAATTAGTTCGCTCTAGTATTAAGACAATGTTAAATAATTATTATTTTATTAATATAAAATTCACTCTTTTAAAACAAAATGTTTAACTAAAAAATTTTGGAGATAATTGAATTAATAAATGTGAAACCCATAAAACTTAAACCTAACTCCACCATCGGCATTCTCAGCACTGCCCGAAAAATCTCAAAAAAAGAATTAGAAGCTGCAATAGCACAATTTGAGCAATGGGGTTTTAACATAAAACTCGGAAAAACGATTGGTTTAGAAGATAATCAGTTTGCTGGGACAGACAAGCAACGTTTAGCAGATTTTCAAAATTTTTTGGACGATGATGAAATTTCCGCCATTGTTTGTGCTAGAGGAGGTTATGGAACAATGCGAATTATTGATGACATAGACTTTACCAATTTTATCAAAAAACCTAAATGGATTGTAGGATTTAGCGATATCACAGTATTTCATTCACATATTTTTAGAAATTACTCAATTCCTACCTTGCATGCGAGTATGCCTATTGCATTTGCTGAAAATAGTTTGATGGCAATGGATACACTCAAAAAGGCATTAATTGGTGAAAATTATGAAATTGAATTCCAACATACCTTAGAAGCAAATTATAAAACTGGAAAAGCAAAGGGAAAACTAATAGGTGGAAATTTAAGCTTGCTTTATGCCTTGCAAGGCTCTAATTCTGATTTTAATACTGACTGCGCAATTTTATTTTTGGAAGATTTGGACGAATATCTATATCATATTGATAGAATGATATTGTCGCTTAAACGATCAGGAAAATTAAAAAATTTGGCTGGTTTAATAATCGGTGGAATGACTAATATGCAGGATAATCGCTTTCCTTTTGGCAAAAATGCTGAGCAAATTATTGCAAATCATACTAAAGAATTTGATTTTCCGATTTCATTTCATTTTCCTGCAGGACATATCTCAGACAATAGAGCACTTATTTTTGGTCAGGATGTAGAATTGATGGTTACAAAATCAGCTACAAAACTTAGTTTTGAACCATGATACTTTCAGGATTAAAAAATTACACCAATTTCGGATTATTGGTTTTACGAATTGGGTTAGGAGCAATGATGATTTACCATGGATATCCAAAATTATTGGGCGGACCGGATAAATGGACAAGTCTTGGAGGCGCAGTTAGCAGTATAGGAATTAATTTTTATCTAATAGTTTGGGGTTTTTTGGCTGCAGCTACCGAAACCATTGGTGGAGCATTATTTTTGATTGGATTCGCATTCCGATTATCGACCGTTTTACTTTTTTTTACTATGCTAGTTGCCAGCATTATGCATATTAAAGAAGGTCATGGTATCGGAGAAGCATTACATGCCATTGAACTGGCTTTTGTATTTTTCGGATTGTTGTTTATCGGTCCAGGTAAATTTAGTGTCGACAAAAAGTAAATGCATTGAAAGGTAAATTAGATTTGGAGCTAATCCGGCTTTCAGCTGTATCTTTTTTTTCTCAAAAAAAATGAGAAAAAAAAGGATGCCGCTTCAATCCGGGCTAAGGCTGTTTAGCCCATTTATTATTTAATTTCAAGTTCACATTTTTAAATTAAGGCAAATAAATACAACCTCCCGAAACATCTTTATTAGCTCCTGTTACCGATTTTAGGCAATTTATTTCACCTCTCCAGCGCAAAACTCCTAAAAGTGCGAATACAATTGCTTCTTTAAAAGCAATGATTTCTTTGCTGGCAGATTCTTGCTTGACACCGGATAATTTCTCAATTCGTTGCAACAAGAAAGCATTGAAAGCTCCTCCTCCGGTTATTAATAATTTAGAATTTGGGATATCAGTCTCTAATAACGTTCGAGAAATTTGAAAGGCAATATGCTCTGTATAAGTGGCTATTTTTTGCTCAGTTGATATGGTTGAACTTTCTAAAATCGGTAAAACTTCTTCAATTATCCATTCCTTACCCAAAGATTTTGGTCCATTTTCTTGGTAAAATTCAAGATTATTTAGCTCATTCAATAAATTCAAGTCAATCTTATTTTCTCTAGCTATTTTTCCATCATTATCAAATTCCAATCCGATAGTTTCGCAAAGTTTATTGAGAACAATGTTTGCTCCGCATATATCAAATGCAATTCGATTGTTATTTTTAACAAAAGAAATATTAGCAAAACCTCCTATATTTAAACAAAAACCATATTCTGAAAATAAATAATGATCACCAACTGGAACCAAAGGCGCACCTTGACCTCCGTTTAATACATCTGCAGTTCTAAAATCACAAACAACAGGAATTTTAGTTGAAGCCGCAATTGCAGCACCGTTACCTATTTGAGTAGTTAATTTTTTTTCAGGTTGATGAAAAATAGTATGCCCATGACTGGCAATTAATTCAGGATTTAACTTATTTTTTTGAATAAAACCAACACAAAGCTCTGCGATATACAACCCGTAATCTATATCGGTTAATGCTATATCTAATGCAGTCGAATTTTCAACACTTGATAATCTTGCTTTCCAGCTTAATGAGTAAGGAATAAATTCTGTGGCAATAAGTTTATACGACCATCCTTTATTTTCTACAAAAGTGCAACAAGCTAAATCAATCCCATCCAGCGAAGTACCAGACATTACGCCGATTGCTGTGTAAGTATTTGTCATACACCAAATGTAAACTTCTGAACGATCTTGCTAACCCCAAAAGTGAAAAGTGTTATTTTTTTATTTTTAAAATCTTTTCTTTTTCTTTTTCCAATTTTCGTTTTAACTTTTTAACATCTTCGGCTGCTGGGAGTAATTCTGGTTTTACACCTCTTTCTTTTAGCATTTTTCTTACGGCTTGATTGTTATCAATATGTTCATTTGTAATTTTGGTTTCACCTAATAACTCCTTTTCCAATACATTATGACTCGTAAGTTCAGTTGCAAAATCTTTAGCTTTTATCAATAAAGTAGGGAGAAAATCAGCTAATGGTCTATTACTAGGTACACTTAACTTTTTTTTCATTTCAATAGTAGAATAACCATCAAAAAGTGCTTCATCTCCTTTACTTCTGATTAATGCAAAACCAATACTGTCTATACCTTTTTCAAAAAGAATTCCCGATAGTTTTTTCTCTGATTTTGAAAGTTTTTCACGCGCAGCAACTCTAACCACATCCAACAATCTTTGCTCAATTATTTCTTGTTTACGAGTTTGAACTGCAAAATAAGTTTGTGCAAAGGCAATTTCATTTTTTGATGAATCACCATTTTGTGCAACTAAGTAACATGCATAACGGGTTAAAGCAATATCATCAATTTGTTTCTCAGCACTATTAGGCATTTTTAACGTTTTGCCGACGTCAGCAAAATGATCAGGAATACTCAAATTGGCACTTTTGCAAGTATTCTTTGCCTTTTCAATTACGTTAATAAAATTATCCCATTTTGTATATCCTAATATTTTTTGCAGTTCCCTTGCACTCCAACATTCAATATCTTTATAGTTATAACAAGCATTCTCAAACTTCTCAAGTAGGTTTTTTATTTCTTCTGATTTCATGGAAGTAGATTTTATGGACAGTTAAAACATTATAATATTTGAATAGTAAAATAAATATAAGCTAAAAAGCGCAACTGTTTTAATCAAGATTTCAATAATGTTATGCTTTTCTTTTTTCATTATTTTAGAAATTAATCCAATTTTTTCCTCATTATGCTTACTTACATAAAATAGTTACAAAAATAATTTGTATGAATATCAAGTAGTTAATTAAAAATACACGCTTATTTTAAAAATATTTAGAACTATGTATTGCAAAGTACCATCTATAAGATATATCTTTGTTATATGATAGTCGAAAATACACAAACCCAAATGAGGAAAGGAATACTCGAATACTGTATTCTTTCAATTATCGCCAAGGGCGAGACTTATGCCTCAGACATAATCGAAGAGCTACGGCTTGCGAAACTAATGGTGGTGGAGGGTACTTTGTATCCGCTGCTTACCAGATTAAAAAATAACGGATTGCTAATTTATAATTGGCAAGAATCACAGTCTGGCCCACCGCGGAAATATTATAAACTTTCCGAAATTGGTATTCAGGTTCTTTCTGAGCTTGACAAAACCTGGCAAGAATTGGCTTATGCTGTTACTCTTTCCATCACCCCTAAATCATCTAACACTCCAAACTCATAACACTCAACATCATGAATAAGACCATAATAATCAACATCAGCGGTATCATATTTCACATAGAAGAAGATGCGTACGAAATGCTGAAAAACTACATGAACGATGTAAAGCGGCATTTTAGTTCATCTGAAGACAGTTTTGAAATTATAACTGACATAGAAAATCGCGTGGCAGAAATGTTTAGCGAAACATTAAAGAAAGAAAATCGTCAAGTATTATTACCAACAGATATTACAACAGTAATAAATAGAATGGGTAAAGTTACCGACTTTGAAGATACTAGTTCAGCTAATTCTGAATCTGCTGAATCATATAATAAATTCGAAACTAAGAAACGTTTGTTTAGAGATCCAGATAATAAAATAATTGGAGGGGTTTGTTCAGGTGTTGCATCGTATTTTGATATTGATCCAATTTGGATTAGGTTAGTTTTAGCAGCACTTTTCTTCACTTTTGGTACTGGATTCTTACTTTATATTTTGTTATGGATAATTGTACCTAAAGCAAAAACACGTACAGAAAAAATGCAAATGAAAGGGCAGAAAATGGATTTATCAGGCATCACACAATCAGTGAAGGAAGAATTGGGGGATCTTCGAAGAAATTTTAATTCTGCCGGGAAGGAAATTGTACCGGCAAGCGCAAAAGTAAAAAACTTCATCCAGGAATTAGTAGAGTTAGTTTTACGATTATTAGGAGGCGTTGTCAGAGTAATTGCAGTTGTTGCTTCCGGCTTATTTTTAGTTATTGGTTTTGTAATGATTATTGCAGTTTTCATCGTATTTATGGCTGCAATGAACATTATTCCTTCTGATTATGAAAATATATTTCCGCTGCAACTTACTAATTCTTCTCTTAAAGAATTTGCAACAGTTAGCGCTGCGATTGCTATTATAATTCCTTTTATTGCAATTTGTTTTTTATCTGTAAAAGTCCTTTTCAAAAATGCATACATAAATCGAAAACTTGCACTTTACCTGTTTTTATTTTGGATAGTTTCGTTGGGATGTGTTATTTATTCTGCAACAAAAATTACGAAAGACTTTAGAGAAGTGGGTAAATTGGAAAAGACTGAAATGTTAAAACCAAATAAAAACAATGTTTACTATTTAAATTTAAATGGGATGACTCCCTTTTCTCCAGAAGATAGTACGTCAATTAATTTTCAAATTTTTGGAATGAAAAAGACTACAGTTCTTCGAGGAAAAAATATTGAAACAGATTGGAATAAAATTGAGATTAGAATTGAATTAAGTGATAATGATCAGATTTCGTTGGTAAGTACTGCTTCTTCTCATGGTAATTCTCTTTCCGATGCGATTCGGGAAGCTGAAAAAGTAAGATATTCTTACGTTCAATCTGATTCAACAATTACTTTCGACCCTATTTTTGTTTTTTCTGAAAAAACACTCTATCGAAATCAAGATATGGAGTTGGTTTTAAAAATTCCTGAAAATACACGGCTTATCATTGATGGAGGACTTAATGAATATTTAAACAATATAAATCTTTGGGAATGCAAACATGATGAAGAACGTGATTTCAGAGAGCAAAAAACAGAGTGGATTATGACAAAAAATGGGCTCGCTTGTAAAGAAAAAATGAATCTTGAGCTCGAAAATAGTGGGGAAGTAATGATGGATTCATTACAGGAGAATTTATAATATTAATTCAGGTTCTTATTCCATCAAAATAAGAACCTGATTTTTTTCTACTTTATCGCCTTTATTTATTTTAATACTTTTAATTACACCATCACCTGAAGCTTTAATTGAATTCTCCATTTTCATTGCTTCTAATACTAATAATGTATCTCCTTTTTTTATTAGATCAGCTTCTTTTACCATAATTTGAAGAACCAAACCTGGCATTGGCGCTTTAATATCAGCTATTTTTGAACTTATCAAACTATCAATACCTAATTTATGTAGCAATTCATCATACTGATCCTTAACAGAAACAGAAATTATAGCTCCATTTATGGAAATTTCCATTTCTTTTTTTTCTTTATCGAAAGAAACTAAATCAATAGAATAGCTTTTATTATCTTTTAAAACATGCAACCTTCCATTGCTTAGTTGAAGTACATCAAACTCAAAAGAATTATTCTTCAATACATAATTCTCTTTATGTTTTTCTACTTCAAAAGTGTTCTTAGCGTTTATCGTTACTTTATACATTTCTATTGTGTTAGTGCATATTGAACCAGATTGGCTCCCATTTTTAAAGCTTTTTCTCTGGTTGCTTCTGTGTCTCCAGGGTTTACTCCAAAATCTTCCCAACCGTTTCCTAAATCAGTTTCGTAGGAATAAAAGCAGACCAACCTTCCTTTATAAATTAATCCAAAGCCCTGAGACCGTTTTCCATCATGTTCATGTATTTTGGGCAAACCACCAGTAAATTTATATTTAATGGAATAAACCGGGTGATTAAATGGCAACTCGATGAAATCTAATTCAGGAAAAACTTTTTTCATTTCTGGTCTGATAAATTTATCCATTCCATAATTATCATCAATATGCAAAAAACCACCACCAGTTAAATAGTTTCTTATATTTTCTGCTTCTTGAGCATTGAAAACAACATTACCATGCCCAGTTAAATAAACAAATGGATAATTAAACAACTCAACGCTTCCAGCTTCAGCAATCGCATCTTCCGATTTAAAATTTGTATTCAAATTGGCATTGCAAAACTTGGCAAGATTGGGCAATGCTGTACGATTTGCGTACCAGTCGCCTCCGCCACTATATTTTAATTTAGCAATTTGATATGTTTCAGGAAAGGTAAAACTGCTTAAAACCAATAATATAATTGCGAAAAATAGAAAGTAACTTTTATTTGAATACGTACTTCTCATGAATTGTTAATCAAAATATTTGTAAAATTAATAAGCCACAGCTGATCCTCTTAAACGTTTGTCTGCTTCTCCATGGTATTTTATTTTAGTTTCATCAATAAATATAGTATGAGCGTCTCCTAACGCGATTATATCTTTTATAATTTGCCCTCTTTGCTTTAATTTATTTAAAGTTTCAATGTCAAATTTCCCAGTTTCTACCAATAACTCATCTGGCATCCAATTGTGATTTATTCTAGGTAAATCAATTATCTCGCGATTAGAATATTTATTTTCCTCATACGCTGAAATAAGATTTACCATCGTATTTATTATACTTCTACCTCCTGGTGAACCACTAACCATCACAGGTTTTCCATTTTTCATTACTATAATTGGCGAAATTGAACTTAGCATTCTTTTTCCACCTTCAATTAAATTTGGATTATTTCCATATCCACCTTGTTGATTAATTACATTTGGGCGTATATTAAAATCATGCATTTCGTTATTCAATAGAAAGCCAAGATCTTTAACTACAGCTTTGGATCCAAAAAGATGTTCAATAGTAAATGTGTTAGAAACAATATTTCCATCTTTATCAACAACACAAAAATGAGTTGTTTCTAAATTTTCTTTAAATATTTTTGTTTTAGATTTTAATTCCTCATTATCAATTACTCGTTCAAGGCTAATTTTTTTTGCTAGCATTTTTGAATAATTTTTATTTAAAGATTCTTTTGATGAAATAACTGAGAAGTCAGGATCACCATCATTTTGTACTCGTTCCCAAAAACCAATTCGCATAGCTTCTGCTTTTATATGTAATTGATCAGCAATTGATAAATTTTGTAAATCAAAGTTTTCTAGTATAGAAAGTATTTGCAAAACAACAGGCCCACCGGATGGCAAAGGAGTAGTAATAATTTCTAAATCATTATACGTTCCAATTGATGCTTTTCTAATAATTGGTTTATAATTTTTTAAATCATTTTTAGTAAGAATACCTTTGTTTGCTCTAAAATCTTTGACAATTTTTTTTGCAATTTTTCCTTCATAAAATTCGTTCGCTCCTTTTTTTGCAATTAATTTTAAAGTTTTTGCCAAATCTTTTTGGATAAAAATATCACCCGGTTTGAAAAGATTTTTATCCTTTCGTGTAAAGATTTTTGTTGATTCCGGATACCTTAGAAATCCAGTTTTTTCATTATTAGTCCTTGTTGCAATCAATGAATCAAGAATAAATCCATTTGCTGCTAAGTTGATAGCAGGTTCTAATAAATCTTTCCAAGGTAGTTTTCCATATTTAGTCCAAGCCATTTCCATACCTGCAATAGTGCCGGGCACACCTGCAACTAAGTATCCAAACGTACTTTTTTCGATGTCAACTTCTCCTTTTTCATTTAAAAACATGGCTGCAGTTGAGAGTTCTGGTGCTGTTTCTCTGTAATCAATTACTACATTTTCTCCATTTGCCAAGTGGATTAACATAAAACCACCTCCACCAATATTGCCAGCAGCTGGGTAAGTAACAGCCAAAGTAAAAGCTGTTGCGATTGCCGCATCTATGGCATTCCCTCCTTTTTTTAATATTTCGACTCCAACAGTAGATGCATATTTATCTACCGAAACTACAGCACCATTTATACCTGATGCACTTACTTCTTGTCTTTGAGCATTTGCAGCAGAAATTAATAATTGAAAAATTACAAATAAATAAATACAGGTTTTACTAATCATCTGTTTAGTAAATTAATTTCTACAACCGCCATTAAACCTGCTGTTTCTGTTCTTAATCTTTGATTTCCAAACGTTACTTCTTTTGCACCCAATTTCTTTGCACTTTCAATTTCTAAATCTGTAAAATCTCCTTCTGGCCCAATTAAAATTATACAATCTTGCTTTTCGAGATAAATTTTATGTAAATATTTTCTATCACCATTCATGCAATGAGCGATAAATAAATTGGAGTCTTTGTGTTTAATAAGAAAATCGTTTAACCTAATTACCGGATTAACAATTGGTTTATAAGCAGAAAATGATTGTTTCATGGCAGAAATAGCAATTTTTTCTAATCTTTCTATTTTAACTTCTTTTCTTTCTGATCGGGAAGAAATGATTGGAGAAAATTGATGAATACCTATTTCTGTTGCTTTTTCTAACAACCACTCCATCCGATCTATATTTTTAGTTGGTGCAATTGCTAGGTGCAAATTGTAAATCGTTTTTCTGTATTCAGCTTCGTAATTCTTTATTAATAGCCTACATTTTTTACTATCTGGCTTTTCAATTACGCAAGTGTACCAACCTCCAACTCCATCTGTTAATTGTATTTCAGCATTTTGGGTAAGTCTGAGTACTTTAATTGCATGTTTACTTTCCTCTTCATTTAGCACATAATGATTACTTGTGCTAACAATATCAGGTGTGTAAAAAAGATGCACGATTAATTAATTAACAATCAATGGTTGCGAAATTTCTGGTTGAATAACAATCATTTTTACCAGTTCAACATTTCTCTTTGTTTTTTTAAGAATAATAAACTGATAGCCAGCATATTCAATCTCTTCACTTACTTCGGGTATTTTTTCAAAAATAAAATTCATTAAACCAGCAATCGAATCATAATCATCCTCTTCTGGTAAATTTGTTGGTAAATATTCGTTTACATCACTAATAGATGCACTGGCATTTACTACAAACTCGTTTTCGTTTATTTTTTCTACAACTGGTATTTCTTCATCATATTCATCTTGAATTTCACCTACCAATTCTTCGATGATATCTTCCATAGTAACTAAGCCTGCAGTACCTCCAAACTCATCAAGCACAATCGCCATCATTGGGTTTTTTTGGTTTTTTAATTCGGTTAGTAAATCACTAATCTTTTTAGATTCTGGAACAAAATACGCAGGGCGCATGGTTTCAGAAATACTCATGTTTTCGTTATTTTTTAATTTAACCAATACATCTTTTACATGAATAATTCCAGTTATGTTGTCTACTGTATCTTCAAAAACAGGAATACGAGTATAGCCTTCTGCAATTACCATATCCACATATTCTGGATAGGGTGTTTTAATATTTATCGCAGCAATTTTTGTTCTAGGAATCATGATGTTTTTCACCACCCGATCTTTAAAATCAAATACATTCTTTATTAAGGTATGTTCGGATGAATCTAATGCCCCACTATCTTTACCTTGTTCAATCAATAATTGTAATTCTTCTGATGAATGTACTTCGTGGCCATGCACGGGTATTATTCCTACCAATTTTAAAACAGCATTAGCAAATCCATTTAACACCCAAATAAATGGTCTGAAAAGAATGTAAAAAAACTGCAAAGGCAAAGCAATGGCAAATGTTGTTGAAATAGGTCGTTGAATGGCTAAAGATTTAGGAGCTAATTCACCGAAAACAATATGTAAAACAGTTATTATTAAAAATGCAATTGGAAGAGCTATGCTATGTGACGACGCTTCGCTCATAGTACTTCCAAAAAAGTTGAATATGTTGATGATTATTTTAGAAACAATAGATTCGCCTATAAAACCCAAAGCCAAGCTTGCAAGAGTGATTCCCAATTGGGTAGCAGCTAGGTAACCATCTAAATGGGTAGTAATTCGTTTAGCAATGTTACCAGATCGGCTTCCTGTTTTTGCTTTAAGCTCAATTTGAGATGATCGTACTTTCACGATCGCAAATTCAGAAGCAACGAAGAAACCGTTAAGAAATACTAATAAAAGTGTCCAGAAAATATCTAAAAGCATATTTATTTAGTTCGGAAAGTTTTATCATATAGGCTAATGCTTTCCCGAATGATTTCGAATGCTTCTTTTTTCCCTAAAAACTGTTTTACTTCAACTTTTCTGTCCTCCAGTTTTTTATAATCTTCGAAAAAACGAATTACTTGCACCTCAAAATGAGGAGGAAGATCCAAAATATCATCAATATAATTTACAGAAATATCGTTGTGCGCTACAGCTATTATTTTATCGTCTTGCTCATCATTATCAACCATGTGCATTACACCAATTACTTTTGCTTGCATTATGCAAAGCGGTACAACTTCAATAGAACTTATTACTAAAATATCTAAAGGGTCATTATCATCACAAAAAGTTTGTGGAATAAATCCATAATTTGCTGGATAATGTACAGCTGAAAATAAAACTCGATCAAGCTTTAGCAAACCTGAAATTTTATCAATTTCATACTTAGCTTTGGCTCCTTTAGGTATTTCTATAATTGCATTTACAATTTCAGGTTGTTTTTCACCATAAGAAACGGTATGCCAGGGGTTGTTATTCATTTTATTTTTTGATACAAATCAAAGGTAAACTTTTATGATTTATTTAAACCCTCGTATTTTTCTACTTTAGTTTCTATCTCAATTATGTAACCAAAGAAAATTAATAAACCCACTGATTATTTTTTGTTAAAATAAGTTGATTAAAAAATCGGGATAAACACCGAAAAGAAGGATAAATAATGCGCAAACAGATAAAACAACTTTGAATCCAGTTGGAATGGAAATTTCTATTTCGCTTTCTGAGTCGGAGGTGTACATAACTTTTACCACTTTGAAATAATAATAAATTCCAATAGCTGAATTAATAACTGCAATTACACACAACCAAACCAATTGTTGGCTTATGGCTGAAGAAAAAATCATGAACTTCCCAAAAAATCCAGCAGTCAAAGGAATTCCGGCTAGCGAACACATACTTAAGGTAAGTGCGAATGCCAAACCAGGATTCGTCTTTCCTAAACCTGCAAAAGAAGCAATATCGGTATTACCGGTTTTATTTTTTATTAATATTAAAACTGCAAATGCTATAACCGAGGCAATAGAATATGCAGCAGCATAAAAGAAAACCGATCCAGCTGAAAATGCCGAAGCAGTTACAATTCCGATTAATAAATAACCTGCATTTGAAATGCTTGAATAAGCCAATAATCGTTTAAAGTTTAACTGATAGGCTGCAGTAAAATTTCCGATAACTAAAGTTGCAATAACGATAACTGTGATTGCAGGAATCCATAATTGCTCTAGACCAATAAAACTAGTAGCGAAAAGTTTATAAAAAGCACCAATTCCAGCGGTTTTTACTACAGTAGACATAAATGCTGTTATTAATGCAGGTGAACCTTGGTAAACATCAGGAGCCCAGAAATGAAAAGGTGCAGCTGAAACTTTGAAAGATAAACCAACAATGATCATCAGTACTCCACCATATAAAATTGGAGTATGTAAAACATTACCAGATTGTATCACATTCGCTATTTGTTCTATGTTGAATGTTCCGGTTGCGCCATACAATAATGCAATTCCAAATAGCAAAAAGCCAGTTGCAAAAGAGCCCATTAAAAAATACTTGAGTGCAGCTTCGTTTGAAAAGGGATCGTTTCTTCGTATTCCAGCTAAAATGTAAAGACTTACCGACATAATTTCTATTCCAATAAAAAGCATAGAAAGATTTTGGTAAGAAATTAAACACAAAGCACCCACCAATGCAAATAAGATCAAAGCGTAATATTCAGCTACATTACTACTTATTTTTTCAAAATAATTAGAGGATAGTAAAAAAATTAAACCAGAAGTAACCAGCAATAAGGAGGAAAAAGCAATAGCGTAATTATCGATAAACAGCGTTTCGGCAAAATAGTATTGTGGATGGTCCCAGGCTGAAATCATACTGGCAAGCGCTGCAATAATCCCCAATAAACTAATAGGAAGTAAAGCTTTGCTAAAACGATATAAGCCAGCATACAAAATTACCAGTGCTGTTACAATTAAAATTACCAGAGCAATCATTTTATCGATTAATAAATTCTTTGTTTAATAAATTAATATGCCCTTGAATTGATCAGATCAAGCAAATTTGCTGAGGCAAACTTGCTTACTTCCAATATTGGTTGAGGGAATATTCCAATTGTAATAATTAAAAATACGATGCTATAAAGCACAATTTGCTCATTCCAGCGTAAATCTGTAATAGTTTCTGTCAACGTATTCGATTCACCTAACATACTTTTCTGAAACATTCTGAACATGTAAACGGCTCCTAATATGATGGTTAATCCAGCTATAGCCCCATACCACATATTTATATCGTTCACACTTTTTAGTAATAAAAATTCACCAATAAAACCATTGGTAAGAGGTAAAGCAACAGTTCCCAATAATATAATCATAAAGCAAACAACCAATTTTGGTGCTTTGCTAGCTATACCCCCCAAATCACGTAAGAATCGTGATCCTGTTCGTTGTTCAATTATATCAATAATAAAAAACATCCCGATTACATTTATTCCATGAGATATCATTTGAATCATCGCACCTTGCATTCCATTTAAATTTCCTGAAAAAGCTCCTGCTGCAATTAAGCCAACATGGCCAAGTGAGGAATAGGCCACCAATCTCTTCATATCATTTTGAACCATGGCAATCAACGAACCATACACAACTCCTAAAATACATACATCGATGATGATGTAAAAATTGTCGTGCCAAGCTAACGGAGAAATAGGCATTAACCAACGTACAGCTCCATAAATTCCCATTTTTAGCATAATTCCAGAAAGCAACATGGTACCAGCGGCTGGTGCAGAAGTGTATGTATCAGGTTGCCATGTGTGTAATGGAAATAATGGCATTTTGATAGCAAAAGCAATAAAAAATGCCCAGAAAACAAATGTTTGCTGACTGTTTGAAAGTGTGAGGTTGTAAAAAGCCTGAAGGTCGTAAGTATGATTTCCTGGTGTTTGCAAGTACAAATAGATAATTGCAATAAGCATAAGTAAACTTCCAAAAATTGTATAAACGAAAAATTTGAACGTTACATTAACCCTATTCTCATCTCCCCAAATAGCAGAAATAAAGTAAATGGGTATTAATGCTGCTTCCCAGCTTACATAAAATAAGAATCCGTCTAAAGCAACAAAAACTCCGATAAGCCCAGCTTGCATAAATAATATCAAGGCATAAAAGGCATTTGGATTTTTAAAATTGCGTTGGAAAGTGGAAAGAATAATCAGTGGAACCAATGTAGTGGTCAACAAAACTAATAACAGGCTTATTCCATCCATTCCTGCTTTTAAATGAATTCCATAAGCGGGTATCCAAGGTAAATCCAATAAAAACTGTGTGCCATTTTCTGGAACAAAGCGAATGGCTGCCGCCAACGAAATTGCAAATTCGATCAAAACAAATAGCAATCCTATTTTCCTGACAGATTCTCCTTTCAGTAATAAAAGAAGTAATGAGCCGAAAATCGGAAAAAATAAAAGTAAAGCAGTTATCATGCTATTGCTGTCGTATTAAAATTGAAAAAAGCTGAAAATAAATAAAGCAGCCACTCCAATAACCATCATTAAAATATAAAAACCTATTGAGCCATTTTGAATATAACGAATATATTTTCCTCCGAAAACAACTGATTTACCAGCTCCATTTACCAAACCATCAATACCGGCTTTATCCACAAACTCAAATAATGTTACTGAAAAAGCTCGAAGTGGTCGAGTAATAATAAGTGCATATAACTCATCCAAATAAAATTTATGGAAAGAAATTTTGGTTAATGCCGATTCTTGTTCAACATCTTTTGCTGGTAGACTATGTTTTTTAACATATAAAAACCAAGCAATAGCAATAGAAACAAGCACTCCGACAACAGAAACAGCCATTAATACATATTCTGTTTCGTGCGATAAAGAAATAGGATTCAACTCCGAATTTAGAACCGGATTTAAAAATGAACTCAAAGCATGATTTCCACCAAATAATTCGGGAACGTTCAAGAAACCACCAGCAAAAGAAAGTACAGCTAATATTATAAGAGGTAAAGTCATACTTAATGGAGATTCGTGCAAATGACTTTGCTGATGTTCTGAACCTCTAAATTGATTGAAAAAAGTTAAGAAAATCAATCGAAACATATAAAATGCGGTGCAAAAAGCAATGGTTACAGCTATTGCCCACATAACTGGGCTGAATTCGAAAACGTGTGCTAATATTTCATCTTTAGAGAAAAACCCAGAAAATGGTGGTATTCCTGAAATGGCGATGGTTCCAATCAACATCGTTAAATAAGTTGTTGGAAGTTTCTTTTTTAATCCACCCATATTTCTCATATCCTGTTCATTGCTCATCGCATGAATTACACTTCCGGCACCCAAAAAAAGCAAGGCTTTGAAAAATGCATGGGTCATTAGATGAAAAACACCTGCTGAATATGCGCCAACACCTAAAGCCAAAAACATGTAACCTAATTGCGAAACCGTTGAATAGGCCAAAACTTTTTTAATATCTGTTTGAGTTATGGCGATTAATGCACCTAAAGCAGCTGTTGCTAAACCAACTCCTGCAATTATTTGCATAGTAATAGGAGTTAGATCAAATAATGCATTGGATCTGGCTATCATATAAATACCTGCCGTAACCATGGTTGCAGCGTGGATTAATGCAGAAACCGGTGTTGGGCCAGCCATTGCATCTGGCAACCAAGTATGCAAAGGTATTTGTGCACTTTTTCCGCATGCTCCAATAAAAAGCAACAAGGTTATCGTCGTTAGAACTGGATTGCCACTTGCAAAATCTTTTAAAGAAGAAAAAATAATAGAATACTCAACGGAACCAAACGTATTAAATAATAAAAATATGCCTAACAAAAATCCAAGATCTCCAATTCGGTTCATCACAAATGCTTTTTTTGCAGCCGATGCATACGATTGATTTTTGAACCAAAAACCAATTAGTAAATAGGAACACAATCCAACGCCTTCCCATCCGATAAACATCACTAAGAAATTCGATCCTAAAACCAATAAAAGCATGAAAAACACAAACAGGTTTAGATAAGCGAAAAACTTTCCATATCCCTGATCATGACTCATATAGCCAATAGAATAAATATGAATTAGTGATCCGATTCCGGTAATTATCAGAATCATTAAAGCACTTAAAGGGTCATATAAAAAAGAAAGGCTTACAGATAAATCGCCGACACTAAACCAATTGAATAAATGAATGGTAAAAGATTTCACATCCGATCCCAGCAAGGTATTGAACATCATTAAGCTAATGAGAAAAGATCCAATAACTGTGGCAGATCCTAACATACCAGCAATAGATTTAGGGATAACTTTAAATCCTAATCCATTTATCAGAAACCCGATAAGCGGTAATAATGGTACTAACCAAACTAAATCAATCATCCGAACTTGTTTTTAAGCTTTTTAGAATTATTACCATTTCAATTTATTCATCATATCCACATCAATCGTTTTAGCGTTTCGGTAAATCATAACGATAATTGCCAAACCAACAGCAACTTCTGCAGCCGCTACAGCCATAATAAAAAATACAAAAACTTGCCCTGCTGCATCATTTCTGAATACTGAAAATGCTGCTAATAATAAATTAACCGCATTCAACATTAATTCAATCGACATAAAAAGAACAATTGCATTTTTACGAATCATTACTCCAAGCACACCGATCAAAAATAAGGTTGTGCACAATAAAATATAATGGTTTATAGGAACTAAGCGGATTGTATCGGTCAGCGTATTCATGCGTTTACTTTATCTTTTTTAGCTAATAAAACAGCTCCTACCATAGCAGCAAGCAACAATATAGACGACATTTCAAAAGGCAATAGAAAATCTCGAAATAATACAGTCCCCAGATTTTTAACCAAACCAATTGAGGTTTCATTCAATTGGGTGACTGGAGATTCGGCCGTAGAGCGAAGTGCTCCAACCAATGTTATAAGCAATAAACCGAACGCAAGAACAGCAATAAATTTACTAAATGCTTTTTTACGAGGTTCTGATGTTTCATTTAAATTCAACAACATGATTACGAAAAGAAAAAGCACCATGATTGCGCCTGCATATACAATTACTTGAACAGCAAATAAAAACTGAGCATTTAGCAAAATATAGTGGCAAGCAACACCAAAAAGAGTAAGTACTAAATAAAGTACACTATGAACAGGATTTCTAGCAATAACCACCATGGCTGCTGATGCCAATACGATAAAGGAAAGAAAATAAAAAATGTAGGGAATCATTCAGCAGGGGGTGTAATGTTTATTGCGAAGGCAAAACTATTAATTTATATAGTTTTTGAAACTAAAACTTTATTTACCTCTGGCATATCGGGCAATAATTTATCTTTTCCATAAATAAAACCTCCTCGAGTGAAATCAGCTTTGGGTATGTTTCCATCTAAATAAATAGCTTGTTTAGGGCATGCTTCTTCACAAAAACCACAAAATATACATCGAAGCATATTTATTTCGTAAACCGAAGCATACTTTTCTTCTCTGTATAAATTTTCTTCGCCTTTTTTCCGTTCGGCAGCTACCATAGTAATAGCCTCCGCTGGACAAGATAAAGCGCATAAACCGCAAGCTGTGCAACGTTCTGCTCCGTTTTCATCACGTTTTAATGAATGTAATCCACGGAAATTTTCGCTGAATTGTCTCGTTTCTTCAGGAAAAAATACGGTATGTTTTTTCTTGAACATGTGTTTAAAGGTAATCGCCATTCCTCCCAAAATTGCAGGAATGTACAATCGCTCCAGAAAATTCATTGGTTTCTTTTCTAAAACCTTTTTTTTATTACTTAATGATTCCATTCAGTTGTTACTTTAATAAAATGACCTGTTAACGATGCGCGGTTTACTTGAATAATTTGAAATCCTGAAATCGTAGGAAGAAGGCTTAGGGATTGAAGCGATATCCTTTTTTGCTTTACAAAATATCAAATTTTGAATAAACTCTCCGCAAAAAAGATAAAGCTGAAAGCCCGACCCCATCTCGTCTTTTCTGACGAGATGGGGGAAGCCCATAAAATTAACTACAATACTCACAAACGATTAAATTCTTAAAAAAATTAAAAAATAATACAAACCGGGCAATCAGAATAAACATAAAAAATGATTTTGTTTAAAAATAGGTGATTTTAGCAATGATAAATATTCCGGTTAAAACGATGTTTGCAATAGCTAATGGAATTAATATGTTCCAACCCAACCGCATTAACTGATCGTATCGGAAACGTGGAATAGTCCATCGTACCCACATGAAAAAGAAAATGAAGAAGAATATTTTTGCAAACAAAAAGCTCGTTCCAATTATCGTAATCAAGTTTTGTGATAATCCCAATTCATTCATAAACGGAAAATTATATCCTCCGAAATAAAGCGTTGCCAAAACTGCCGAAGAAATAAACATGTTGATGTATTCTGAAAAGAGGTAAAAACCTAATTTCAAACTACTATATTCTGTGTGATATCCTCCAACCAATTCGGTTTCACATTCAGGCAAATCAAAAGGTGTTCTGTTAGTTTCTGCAAAAGCACAGATTAAAAAGATCAAAAAACCTAAAGGCTGATACCATACATTCCATGCGAAACCTGATTGTTGAGCTGCAATTTCGCCCATGCTTAACGTTCCGGTTACCATTAATAATGCAATAATGGATAAGCCCATTGCAATTTCGTAACTTATATTTTGAGATGCAGCACGAATGGCTCCCATCAACGAAAATTTATTGTTTGATGCCCAACCGCCAATCATAATTCCATAAACACCTAAGGAAACTACACCAAAAACATAGAGAATTCCAATGTTAAGATCGGCAACTTGTAAAACTACTATTCGCCCAAAAATTTCTAACGATTGCCCCCAAGGTATTACTGCACTTGTCATACAGGCGGTAAAAATTGCAATAGAAGGCCCGGCAATAAATAAAGCGCTACTTGCCTGGGTTGGTATAATTTCTTCTTTAAAAAACATTTTAACCCCATCGGCAAGCGGTTGTAGCAAACCAAATGGCCCTGCACGATTTGGTCCAACCCGATCTTGCATAAAAGCTGCTACCTTCCTTTCCGCATATGTGGAATATAAGGCAATAACTAAGGTTAGCCCAAAAACTACGATGACAAGAATTGATTTTTCGATTAAAAAGGCTGATTCCATGATGCAAAGAAACGCATTTTTAACACAATACGATTTGTGTGTATCAAAAATTGAATAATTTATAATAGTTCAAAACGATTTAGCTTTAAATCAAATTCCAGCCCGTAAAAGTTTTAGTTTTAATATACTTATAACTGACATAGAATCTGTTATTTCGCCCATCAAAACCATTTGATATGCTTCATCAAAATGAATTTTTTTGATGGTAAGTTGCTCCGTTTCTTCTGGTTCTGCCTCATATTGAGTAAGATTTTCTGCAAGATAAAGTATCGCTAATTCATCAGAAACAGAGTTTGAAAGGTGCATTCGTTGTATTTCTGTCCATTTATCTGCTTTTAAGCCAGTTTCTTCCAACAATTCGCGTTTGGCAGATTCCAATGGATGAATTGCTAGATTACCACCTCCTTCAGGTATTTCCCAACTGTATGCTTTTAGCGGAAAACGATATTGTCCAACCAACCAAATATTCCCATTTTCGTCAATTGGAATAATGCCGATGGCAAGATTCTTGAAATGTACCACACCATAAATACCAGCTCCTCCAGCAGGATTCAGCACATTATGCTCAGTTACTTTTATCCATGGATTATCATAAATTTCATTACTTTCAAGTGTTTTCCACGGATTCTCACTTTCTTGCATATCAATCATTTTAATAATTTGCGCAAGATAACAACATGAAAATCGTTTCGAAACGCAAAGTATTATTCTTTTTTTCTTTTTTGGTTTTGATCATCAATGCTCAAGCGCAATCATTTAAAACTGCCGAACAAGCGATTGAGTTGGCGATTAAGAACAAGCCAGTCAACGATTATCAAAAATTAAAAACATACCAATACAGATCGTATAATAAATTTACGATGCTGAAAGGTAAACCATTGAAAGAGTTGGGCTTTCCGAATAATTTGATTGATGGAAATGAAATAAAAAAAAGCAAGTACGACGTTTCAATAGATTCTTTCTACAACAGCCAATATATTTTTCTTTCAGAAACCGTTGCCGATAAATACATGAAAAATGCAGTACAATCCGAAGAGGTGGTGCGAGCAATAAAAATGTCGGGGCTTAAAAAAACCAGTTTAAGTTTAATTGCTATTAATTTTCAGATTGTTTCTTTTTACGATGATTATTTACGGATATCAAAAGTAGATTATTTAGGTCCACTTAGTAAAAATGCATTGAAAAACTATGATTATGAATTAGTTGAAACTAAAATACATAATAAGGATACTACTTATAAAATTAATTTTAAACCAAAAGAAGGAAAATTTTTTGAAGGATTAAAAGGTTGGGTAAATATTAATTCGGATGGATATGCAATAGAAGGTATTATTGCTCAAGCAGCCGAAATTCCTAGAATTCGTTTTAAAATAGAACAACGATTTAATCGAAAAAACAGACATTGGTTTCCTACTTTTTACTCAAGCGAAGTAGATTTTAATGGAGTAGTAGAAGTAAAAGGGTTTAATGTAATTGGTGTTTTGAATGTTTTTTATAATGAAGTTTCAGTCAACGATTCTATTGTGAAAGTGAAATTTGATGATGCCCCAATTCGAATTTCTGATAGTGCAGAAGTGAAAGCCGAAGTATTAATTAACGATTATAGAAAAAGACCGTTGACCATAAAAGAAGAAAAAACGTATGTTGGAAATGACTTTTTGGGAATTAAAAAAAGAGCAAGTAACAGAATATCTTATTTGGAAATTATTAGAACAGGTTTTATTCCTTTGGGTTTATTCAAGACAAATATTACCCAAATAATTAACTACAACGCATTTGAGAAATTCAGGCCTATGATTAATCTTTATACCAGCGAAAATCTTTCTAACAGATTTACTGCCGGCGGTTATTTTGGATATAGTTTCGGAGATAAAAAATTAAAATATGGTGCAATGGCAGAAACATATTTAAATAAAAAAAACGAAATTAAATTAAAAGCTGAATTAGTAAATGACATAATAGAATCAGGTAATGTTAAATTTTTTAATGATAAAAGAACGATCACCGATGTAACCCGACATTTTGTTTTTACCAATATGGATTATAATAAAAAGCTGGAATTAAGTGCTACAGTAAGGCCTTTTAATTATATGCTGACCACCTTATTTGTTAATGAAACCAGGCGCGAATCAAATACTACCTATTCATTTTTAAAGAATGGCGAACCCATAAACAAGTATACGTTTAAAGAAGTTGGAGCATCATTCCGGTACGCATTTGGTGAACGATATTTAAAAAAAGGATCTGATAAAATAATTTTTTCAGCTCCATACCCCATCGTGTTTTTTAAAATTACCAACGGATATCAAGATTTTGAATACCTAAAACTGGATATAAAAATTAAAAATTATATTCAAATTTACGGTTTAGGAAGAACTGATTTTGAATTAACTGCTGGGAATATCAATAATCCAGTTCCTTATAGCATTTCTTATAATGGAAAAGGAAATATTTTAGCAGGTAATTTATTTAGGATTGGTGGTTCCAACGTATTCGAAACCATGGGTAGAAATGAATTTTTATCCTCCCAATATGCAGCATTATTTATCAATCATAAATTTAATCGATTGCTTTTTAAAAGTAAAAAATTTAGTCCGGCACTATCTTTAATTACCAATTTGGCCATCGGAAAACTAAAAGATCAACAACTTCATTTAAACTATTCAATTAAAACATTAGAAAAAGGATACTTCGAATCGGGTGTCTATATTGAAGAAACTATACGACTGAAAAACAATCTTTTACGAGGTTTTGGATTGGCTTTTTATCATCGATATGGCTCAAACAGAAACCCAGACTTGATTGACAATTTTTTCGCCAAGTTTACGATTACGTTGGGGATATAAAGTAACTAAGTTGTAACAAAAAAAAGCCTTGATTTGTTTTCAAGGCTTTTTTGTTTAATTATTCTTTACTTATTTTTTATTAAAAGGAACATCGTTAAAAACTCCGTTTGTAATAACCTTAAGTATGGTTGTACTCGAACTGTTTTGACCCAGATTTAAAGAAAATGTTCCCGATATTTTTTTATTTACTAAGTCATATTTGGAAATGGTTACTGTACCAGAAATGGCTTCATAAATTTGAAATGGATCAAAATAATATAAAACTTTATTATCATAAGTAGCATTTGGAGCATTTATTAAGAAAGTTCCAGCTGATCGGGCATCTATTAAAAATTGGAGACTTTCGCTTTCGTCAGCATTTCCAGCTAAAATTTCGATTAGTTTATTATTATCTGGCACAAATAACGTATCAGCAGTAGTATATGCTGCAACTCCTATAAAATCTTTACCGTTGCTTGTATATTTAAAAAGTGGACCTGGCGTTTCAACTGGTTTTGGATCATCCTCTTTTTTCTTTTCATCGCAACTTGCCATGGTCATAGCCCAGATTGAAATAATGGAGGTAATAATTAAAAAAGGTTTTTTTGAATTGAATTTGAACATAGAAATAGATTTTTTTTTAATTGTTATAAAATAATTTTGGTAATTAGTAAATTCTACTCTGTCATTTTTATGATTGTTCGCTCACCGCAAGCTACTTTCTCAATTGGAATACATCGGTAGCACTCTGAGGATTGAAAGTTTTTTCTAAAATCTGCATATCCAATTCCCCAAACCATTTTAAAGCCTGATCCTTCCAATCCAAATAATAAACTATCTATTTTTTGATTTTCTTCAAAGGGTCCTATGCGAATAAATGTTCCCACTGTAGATGGATAGGTGTAATAAAGAGTATCTTTATTAGTATAAATATTTTTAAAATTTGTTGAATAAATTAGTTTTCCTTGATTTTGATAATAAACTTTCATTTTAGATCGATCAGAAAAGCTGCCTATGTTATTTACGATAATTTTACTATCTAAAACTGGGTCATAGGCTTCAATGAGAACTTTGTAATATTTATTCTTATATTCATAAGCAAATTTGAAGAATCCATTTGCATCTGTTGTTGTTTCAGCAATAGTGCCGATTTGCCTATTTCTTGTGGAATAAGTCAATTTCAACTTAATATTTTTCATAGGCGATTCGCTAAAGCAGTCGGAATAATAATTGCCAGCAACTATTGATAAAGTTTCAGGATCTTTATTACAAGCACCTATAGTAAGTAAAATAAGGCTAAATACGATTAAAAGTTTTGTTTTCATATTATTGAATGATAAAAGTCTGTGTTTCAGTTAAAGTTTTCGATATTAATTTTATAAGGTACATGCCAGGATTAAGATTAATTTTTAAGGAAGATAATTCTAAAACACCTTTATTTGGTACAGATTGAGATGCTAATAATTTACCAGTTAAGTCATAAACAGTAATAATTACATTTTCATCTCTTGCATTTGTTTTAATTTTGATGTTTTCTAAATTTTCTGATGGATTTGGATAAAGAAGTATGGTTGACAATTGGGAATTATCGATTAATGATGTTTGCCTAGGTAATTGAAGATTACAACATGGAGAAAAACGATTTTGAGTAGTTGAGTAACTACCAGCAATAGGTTGATTTAAATTAAATGAACTTTCATAAATGAATTCAGTGTTGCCCCCTAAAGTAAAAAACAAATTTTCTTTAGAATAGGAAACTGGTCTTTCTAATGATGATAAAAAAGATTGCCTTTTAAAATAAGGATTTTGATCAATATTAATGTCGTAAGCAGATCGGAATGAGGCTGCTCTATTTAATTGTAAGTTATTAATCCATAATTCCTCATCACCAATTTCAGTATTAATTAAAAATTTAATTACGCTACAAGTATTCAAAGATTTATTTAAATTATCATTTCTCAAATATAAATGGGTATAATTTTTGTAAAAATAGTAATAGTATATATTACGACCGTCGTCAACAACTGTATCTATATAGTCAACATTATTATTTCCTAACACCACATCAAAAGGTGTAATCGACATTAAATCTTGAATTGATAGCCGAGTTAAGTCAATATTTAACGGGTTGTTCGGAAAATTTTGAATATCCAAAGCAGATTGAACTGGGATAAAGTTAAAATGAAAACCATCAGAGTAAATAGAAGCAGCAACATTTAAAGTTGAAACCCATGGTATGCCAGACTGTATATTTAAATTGTATAGCCCGTTTCCGTTATTTTGAGAGGTTACTTGAAAAATACCAATATCGTACGTGTTTTGGTAGCTGTAAGCTTTTGGTTGTAAACCTAATTGATATACACCTCCTGCATTAACACAAAAATCTTTAACACGGGCGTTTTTACTTTTTGTAAACCAATCATTATAATTTTGGGTTATTTTTATTTTAAACCACTTCAGTTTAATTTTTATTTTGAAGTTACCTGCTGTAAACTTATAAATTTGTCCGTTGAAATTAGTTCTTAAATCAAGTTGTGATTCGATGATTTTAAGTTTAAAACTCAAAATTCGATAGTAAATTTCTCCTTTAAAATCAAATAACTTATCTCCTGCAATTCGATCTGTTAAATCATAAGCTCTTGTTTGTTTATCACCACTCATAGAGCCATTGGTAGTTGCTAGAAGTTTACAATACTTCGGATAGTTACCAATACTAGCTAGGTCTGCAAAAAACTCATCTTTTGCTTTATCAGCAGTATAGGTTGATGTACCATTACTTTGGCTTTCACCATTTACATGGTAGATAAGCATTTGTCTAGCTGCTTTAGAATCAAGGAAAACATTTAACGCAATACCAATCTGTCTGCTTGACATGCCAACTAACTTTTGAAATGGTTTACTACCGATTGTTGCATCAAATACATCTCTATATAAATGTTGAAATGAAAGAGGAATGTTTGCTCCTCCATGTGGCGAGTCGATCGTTATCATTAATCGAGTCCGGTGATCTTCTCTGTTACTTTCCATTTTGGTTAGGGCATATCTGGCAACCAAACCACCCATACTTTCTCCTGCTAATACAAATTGCTCATCGCCAGGTATTTCAGATTTTAATACGTTAATTAGATTGATAACATATTGTGCATTCTCTTTAATATCTATTCTACTATTATCCCAGTTTACAACATAAAAACTATATCCATATCTCCTTAATTCATCTAAATGACCTTTTTTAATTAAATTGGAATATACTTCTGATGGATCGTTACTTAAACCAAAGGTTTTATCAAAATCTAAAGGATCAAAAGCTTCCAAATAAATTACAGCTCGTTTTATTCCATCTGGGTTACAACCTTCAAATACTCCAATACTTATCCCTTCTAAATCTAAGGTGTAATCTGGTTCAATATAACTGTTTATCTGCATAATCGATATTGTACTTATCGATAGATAATTTGGGGATGGGCTGTTCCCATTCATTAATGTAAACCTTATTTGATAATTGCCAGCTGCTTTATATTTATTGTGGTAGTTGTAAACGGATCTATCGTATGCCAACCAGTGCCATCGCCAAAATCAATACCTAAATTTTGTTCAATAGAAAATTGAAAATTATCTCGAAGAAAATTTTCTGGAGAGAATTTAAAGTTTACAGTACTGTATTTTGAATCCCTTATCATTGGGCTTCCAGCAAAAACTGTATTGATACAATATGGTCCTAATCCGCATGGTCCAGATGGCCTTGGATTTTTATCAGACAATAAATCGTTGATTGTATCAAAGTTAAAATATGTGTTACTTGTGAATGCATTTGGTTCAAGCAAATAGAAATCATACGCCATCAAACCCAATGGGATTGTATCTTTCAGTATGTTCTTCGTTACTCGATAGAAAAGACTATCATCTGTAATAAATTGAGTCGTATCATAAGCCATATTCCTCATTTCAGAATATAGCAAATACCAATTATCAGTTGAACCTACATTTGTATTATAATTATTGAAAAAGGAACTGTCAACTATATGCGCAGCCATGTCATAAAGAAATGAGCGGGTGTTACTAATTGGTGGATTAGTATTTGAAAATAATCTTCTAAGTTCAGCATTTGCCTCACCAATGGGATCTTGGGCGTAAGTTGTTTTCGCTAAAAACGATAAAAACAGAATAATAAGAATCTTAGAAATTGTAGAGCTTTTCATAAGTTAGATTTTTTTCTAAAAATATTACCCTAAAATCAAACCTGCAAGGTTAAGCTTAATTTTCACCATATATTGCATAAAAATAAAAAAAATTTGGATTTATAAAAATTATTTTAGATTATTTGCAAAAAACAAAATTTTGCCTCGTAATCCTACAACCCAATTAGAAAAAGAATTATTGAAGAATCTTGGTTTCATTCTGCGTGAAATTAGAGTTGATCATGGTTATACTTCAATAGATGGATTTGCCAAGGAAAATGGCTTTTCTGTAAGTATATGTACAAGATGGGAGTCAGGTAAAAACATGAATATCCTATCAACCATGCGTTTATGTAATACATTTTTAATATCTCTTGCTGAATTAATGGATTTATGGGACACATTTAATAACCGTAAAACGAGGCATTTATACCAAAGTAAAAAAAAAGAATTAGTTGAAAGGGCGCAACTAATGTTAGAACATTTAAATAACACTACTGAAATTAAATAATTTTTGTTAGTAGCAAAGCAAAAAAGCAGCCCAAAAGCTGCTTTCTTAATTTTAAAAACTCGTTTTTTATATCCCAAACGCCTTTTTCACATCATCAACGCGATCTAGTTTATACCAGGTAAATAATTCTATTTCCAGATGGATTGGTTTAATAGATGATTCGATGAAATTTTAGAAACACCATTTTATCGCTACTACTGTTTTGACTTTTTTTATTCTTCCTCTGGTTACGTACATTATATAATTATTTAAAATTTAGAAATAATTTAGAGTAAGTAGACCAAAATTTTGTGTATAATGTTTTTTATCTATCAATCACTTTGCTCTTAAATAATCTGCTTGGGTTAATGTAAATTGTAATCTTGCAAAAGTTGGATTAAAGGATTCAAAAGATTTATAATTCGATGATATTAAAATATTATTTATGGTGTCATTGTTTCCACGATCAAAAAATGTTTGAGTTAATACTTTGCCGTCTTCAAATACTATAATTGCTGAATCTAGGGAATGAGTTAAACTGTACTCAGGTCCAGTAGGAGCAGGACGCAAATATCCCTCTTCAACTACAATTGAATCTTGAGAATTAATCAAAACTTTTTTAAATAATGTTCTATTACTATAGTAAAAATCAATGGTAACATTTTTTTTAGCATTGTTTCTTACTTCTAATTTCACTAATGTAGATATTCCACTTGCCTCAATATTTTCATCACAACTATAATTAATCGACAGCATTGCTATTAAACTGATTATTTTTAAATTTTTCATGGTTTTTGTAATGGAGTAAAATTTAAAAATAACTCATCAAGCTGAGAATTGGTAAGACCAGTAGGTTTAGTAGTTTTTAATTGATCTCTCCAAGTATCCATTGTTCGTTTTGTTTTTAGCGCATTTTCAATATTTCTAATAGTATAGCCAGAAGCACTATCTATCGGAAAATCAATATTCACACCATAATTTACTCTTTGATTTTTCAGTAATTCTTAGGATTAAGTTTTTAAAAATTTTTTATCTAATGGTTTTATGATTTATTTATTTTGCCCTTAGATAATCATTTTCACTTAGTGTAAAGAAAAATGTTTTAGTTATTTCATTGCTATTTGACATTTTAAAATATGATGAAGACAAAACATTGTTTATAGTATCGTTTATTCCTCTATTAAAATATGTTTGCACAAGTTTTTTACCATCAGAAAAAATAAATTCGGCTGAGTCAAGATCTTTTGTTAATGAAAATTGAATATCAAAACCAGGGTCTAAAAACCCTTCATCTAAAAGTTCAATTGAATCAATATTAATGGATGTACTAGAAAAAAGTGAATTGTTTTGCTTAAACAAACTTAAAGAAAAGGATTTACCCGTTTCATTTTTTATGTAAAATTTGTAATTAACTAAATTTCCTTTATCTGTTTCATCGCAATTGGAAAATAGAAAACAAATTATTATTAAAAATTTAAACGTTTTCATTTTATTGAAGCAGAGTATAATTTAAAAATAACTCATCCAATTGAGCATTAGTAACACCTGAAGGTTTTGTTGTTTTTAGCTGATCTCGCCAATCAGTCATCGTTCTTTTATTTTTTAATCCATCTTCTATTTTTCTAATTGTAAAGCCTGAAACATTATCAATAGGATAAGCTAAATTACCTCCGGAAACAGCTCTTTGGTTAGTGCTATCTACTAAATCAATAACTAATGGTGTATATTGCTTTTCACCGTCTGTTGAGATCCAATTTAAAGTTACGCTTTGCCAATCTAAAGGGTAAGTATATCTTAATTTCTCAAAAGACCAAGCCACTCCAACTGCCCAGCTTTCTTGAACCATATCCTGCGTATTTCTAAAATCAGCATGATGCATATTAAAATGAGAAGCATGCGCTAATTCATGGATAGTTGTTCGATATTGAGCTTGAGCACTTCTTGGAGAATTATCTTGCCATTTTGTATACATCTGAATTTCAGGACCAAACCAGTTTCTTTGCCAATGCCTATAATTTGCACGGTCTCCTTTATCAAAAACTCCAATCGCAATTCTAGCACCTAAAAAACCATTTGTCGGTGGTTTTCTTAAGCCAGTTTGGTTGTTATAATAATAATCGAACGCACCTCGATGAACGTGACCATAATGCCAACTTACTCCACCTGTAATATCTAAGTTCCAATCACCTCTATGATGTGGACCATTATAATAGGCTTGCCCACTTGTACCAGATCTTATATTAAAATCATTTCGTTCCCACTTTATCGAATAATCTACCGGAAATCTAAATTTATGGCCAACGTCAAAATTTCCATTCTCATTTGTTAAACCTTCTCTGGTTTCAAACCATCTATGAGCACGAGCTTTTGCACCTCTTAAACCAGTGGTTGTACTTAATATATTGTCTGAAAGTTTAATACAACCTCTTGGAGTCCATTTTGATGGTAAAAAAGAAGTATTTAATTCTCCTCCTTTTTTCATATTGATAGTATATGTAGTAGTATCGTAATTTCCAGTTCGTTTTAATGCCTCTTTAATAAGTAAAGTTATGCAATCATCAAAGGGAGTTTCATAATATTTAATCAAATTTGGATCTTCTTCCGGTACTTATAAGTTAGACAGCAGTTCGAAAGGTATACCAGATGGTAATGCTTTCTCTACTTTAACACATGTCCATTGGTAATTTGGTTTTCCTACAGGAATACTTGGATCACGATAATAAGTGCCACCCCTTATTATTTTTCTATCCATTGGATAATCAAATAGGATCAAAGAAGTATCTTGAATTAGTAATCCAAATTGAATAGAATCTTCAGGCTTAAATTTAATGTATTTATGAGTTGTTCTAACTACAAATCTGGATAAATTACATTGAGAAAGATTTCTTTCTGCTAAAGAAGATAAGGCAGCTTGCATGTTCTGCAAAGTATATGGATTTGGCGTTTGAGCAGCAAATTCCATCATTTTTTCAGTACCTGTATTCGATACTGATGAATTTACTGAGTTTAAATTCTGGTTATTGTTTTTTTCATCATTCTCTAATGCATCTTTTCGACAAGAAATTAAAAACAATGAGATTATGAATAAAATAGAAAAAAGTAAAGATTTAGAACTTTTCATAAGTTAGATTTTTTCTAAAATTATTACTCTTATCTCAAATTTAAAAACTTGCTTTTATTTTTGCCTATATATAGTAAAAATTAAGATTGAAATTGGATTTGCGGAAATTATTTTTGATTATTGTAAAAAAGCAAAAAATTATTTTATCTTACTTTTTACCAATATGAAAACGATATATCAGCTGATTAAGTGCAATTAATTTTAAAACTTAAAAAACTATAATTATAATCAATAGTATATAAGTTTTTTGCAAAAAAAAAGCAGCCCAAAAGCTGCTTTCTTAATTCTAAAAACTCGTTTTTTAAATCCCAAATGCTTTTTTCACATCATCAACTCGATCCAGTTTTTCCCAAGTAAATAATTCAACATCTAAGTGAATAGTTTTACCAGATGGATCGGTGAAACTTTTTGTTACTTGTTGGTACTCTCTACCCATATGTCCATAAGCAGCAGTTTCGCTATAAATCGGATTTCTTAGTTTTAAATTCTTTTCGATGAAGTAAGGTCGTAAGTCAAACAGTTCTTCAACCTTTTTAGAAATCTCTCCATCGCTCAAAGATATTTTGCTAGTGTTATAGGTATTAATATAAATTCCCATAGGTTTAGCAACTCCAATTGCATAAGATACTTGAACCAAAACTTCGTCGCAAACTCCAGCAGCAACTAAATTTTTAGCAATGTGGCGGGTTGCATACGCCGCCGATCTGTCAACTTTCGATGGATCTTTTCCAGAAAATGCTCCACCTCCGTGTGCACCTTTTCCACCGTAGGTGTCAACAATTATTTTTCTACCCGTTAAGCCAGTATCGCCATGTGGACCGCCGATTACAAACTTTCCAGTTGGGTTAATGTGGTAAATAATTTTGTCGTTAAATAATTCCTGTAAAGCTGGTTTTAACTTAGATTTTACTCTTGGAATTAAAATGTTAATAATATCAGATTTTATTTTGCTCAACATGCTTTCATCATTTTTATCGAAATCATCATGTTGTGTTGAAAGTACTATTGCATCAATCCGAACGGGTTTATTTTCGTCGTTGTATTCAATTGTAACTTGCGATTTTGCATCCGGACGTAAATATTGTATTTCGTTATTTTCTCTACGTAAGGCAGCTAATTCAATCAATATTTTATGCGAAAGATCTAAAGCTAGTGGCATATAATTATCCGTTTCTCGAGTGGCATAGCCAAACATCATTCCTTGGTCACCAGCTCCCTGCTCTTCTGGGTTCGAACGTTCCACTCCTTGATTTATATCGCCACTTTGTTCGTGTATGGCTGATAAAATACCACATGAATTTGCATCAAACATGTATTCACTTTTGGTATAACCAATTTTTTTAATCACTTGACGAGCAATGTGCTGCACATCTAAGTATGTTTTTGATTTCACCTCTCCAGCCAAAATCACTTGTCCGGTAGTTACCAGCGTTTCGCATGCAACTTTTGAACTTGGGTCGAATGCAAGAAAATTGTCAATTAATGCATCCGAAATCTGATCTGCAACCTTGTCTGGATGCCCTTCCGATACCGATTCGGAAGTAAATAAATAAGCCATAGTATGTTAATAATTAATAAAAAGGTTCAAAGTAAACCCCAGATCAAGATTCTGAAATCAGAAAAGATTGTAATTAGCACTTTTTAACGTGGTTGCAATCAAAAAAATCAATCCAACGGTTTTTTAATAAAGTGCAAAAATAAAAAGATTTATCACATCTCTTTTACTTCTTTGTAATTGTTTCATGTATTACTTTAGCAAAAAAGATTTTAGACTAATATACATTCACTTGAAAACGAATGGATCAAAGTTTGATTTCCATATATCAAGTTAAAACAAAAATTAAATAATGCAGAAAATTCATTCAAAACTTAAAATACTTTTTATCATCAATCCGATTGCGGGTGGTCGTTCAAAGTTAAATTTTAAAAATGCAGTTGACAGAAATCTTGATAAATCGTTATTCAACCCAGAATTTGCTTTTAGTGAAAATATTGGCCATGCGAAAATACTAGCCCTTAAAGGTCTTGAAGATGGATTTAAACTAATAGTTGCTGTGGGAGGAGATGGAACAGTGAATGAAGTGGCAACTGCATTAATGGGCTCAGAGGCTATATTAGGAATTGTACCTTTTGGTAGTGGTAACGGATTAGCCAGACATTTGGACATTCCGATGAATATTGATAAAGCCATTAGATTATTGAATGACTACAACATAAAAATGATTGATACTGCCTCTTTGAATGATAAAAAATTTTTCAATATGTCGGGAGTTGGTTTTGATGCTCACATAAGTTTGCAATTTGCTGCTTTAAAAGGTCGTGGTTTTCAAGGCTATGTTACTACAACGTTGAAAGAATTAAGCAGTTTCAAATCATCGGCTTATGTGATAACGATTGATGGAAAGGAAATTGATCGCGAGGCGTTTTTAATTGCTGTTGCTAATTCATCCCAATGGGGGAATAACGCACACGTAGCACCAACTGCTGAAATTGAAGATGGATTATTGGATGTTTGCATTATAAAACCTTTCAAATGGTTCGATTTTCCAGAACTAGCATTCCGACTTTTTTCAAAAACTGCTCATCACTCCCCTCATGTAGAAATTTTAAAAGGGAAAGAAATTAAAATAATGCGAAAAGATAAAGGAGCTGTCCATATTGATGGTGAACCTTTACAAATGGGAATTCAACTTAACTATAAAATTGATCCTTCTTCGTTGAGTGTAGCTGCTGCTTGAGTTTATGAGAATTTTTTCAAAAAGATTTTTCGATAATAAAACATCGGAGGTCGGCTTAGGGATTGAAGCGTTATCCTTTTTTGCTGTACAAAATTTTCAATTTTCGCTTAACTAACCGCAAAAAAGATATAGCTGAAAGCCCGACCCCATTTTTTGGGGTAAGCCCAATATTATTTTATCTTTTCGAATTTAAATTTTTTTAATGATACAAAAATAAATTCAAGATTCTTCTGAATGAAATTTAGAAGAAATTAATAAAATTATAAACTCATCAAATAGTACAAAAGATGAAAAAAAATAAAGAAACCCGTTCAGGAATTATGTATTCAACCAATCCTGATTTTGAGTTTCAAAAGCCGGACGACGATCAGGAAATATCAAGTTCGCCAGATAAACAAAAACTATATGTAAGCCTTGATAAAAAGCAAAGAGGTGGAAAAGTAGTTACCCTAGTTGCCGGATTTACCGGAAAAACTGGAGACATTGAAATTTTAGGAAAAATGTTGAAAACGAAATGCGGAGTAGGTGGCTCGGTAAAAGATCGTGAAATACTGATTCAAGGCGATTTTAGAGATAAAATAATGCTTCTATTGCAACAGGCTGGCTACAAAACAGTTCGCCATGGCGGATAATAATTCTGAATAATACCTCTTTATTTTATCACAATTCTTTCTTTACCTTTGATAACCTAAAATTTTCAAAATTAACCTAAGAAAAATTATGAATGAATTTGGTTTGAAGTCGCCAAAAGCAACAATTGCTGATATGGGACTAACAAATGTAGCTGCAGCATTTTGGAATTTAACGCCTGCATCGCTAGTAGAAGAAGCAATAATAAGAGGTGAAGGTACCCTTGCGGATAGTGGAGCTTTGGCAGTTGATACTGGCGAATTTACCGGTCGCTCGCCTAAAGATCGCTTTATTGTTGAAGATGAAATTACAAAAGATTCGGTTTGGTGGGGAGATGTAAATTTCAGATTTTCACCTGAAAATTTTGACAAATTATATAATCGGGTTGCTGCATATTTAGCTGGTAGAGAGGTATTTGTTCGCGATGCTTATGCTTGTGCTGATTCGAGTTTTAAATTAACTATTCGAGTAGTTACTGAAACTGCTTACCAAAATTTATTCTCAAATAATCTTTTCCTAAGACCTACACCTGAAGAAGTACAAAATTTTGAAGCTGAATGGAAAATTTTAGCCGTTCCAGGTTTTTTGGCCGATCCAGCTATTCATGGAACTCGCCAGCATAATTTCACGCTTTTAAATTTTACCAAAAAAATAATATTGATTGGTGGCTCGGGTTATACAGGAGAAATTAAAAAAGGAATTTTTTCTGCCTTAAACTTTATTTTGCCTCATACTCGAAAAACTTTATCCATGCATTGCTCTGCCAATGTTGGTAAAAATGGAGATACCGCTATATTTTTCGGCTTATCTGGAACTGGAAAAACAACATTATCTGCAGATCCTGAAAGAGCTTTAATTGGTGATGATGAACATGGCTGGGCAGAAAATGCTGTATTTAATTTTGAAGGTGGCTGTTATGCAAAATGCATTGACTTAACTGAAGAAAAGGAGCCACAAATTTTTAAAGCAATAAAATTCGGTTCATTATTAGAAAACATCAACTTCTTTCCGGATACGAATACAGTAGATTTTAACAATACTGAAAAAACTGAAAATACTAGAGTTGCATATCCAATCAATTATATTGAGAACGCGATAATGCCTTCTGTAGCGGATACTCCAAAAAATATATTTTTCCTTACAGCTGATGCTTTTGGAGTTTTACCGCCCATTTCAAAATTGAATCCTGGCCAAGCTATGTATCATTTTATTTCGGGTTATACAGCAAAAGTTGCCGGTACAGAAGCAGGAGTAACAGAGCCACAAACAACTTTTTCAGCTTGTTTTGGTAAAGCATTTTTGCCCTTACATCCAACAAAATATGCCGATTTGCTTGGTCAAAAATTAAAAGGAACTACCATAAATGTATGGCTAATAAATACCGGCTGGACCGGCGGAATTTACGGAACTGGAACGCGAATGAAGCTTTCTTATACCAGAGCAATGATCTCGGCAGCATTAAAAGGAGAACTGAATTCAGTTTCTTATGAAAAACATCCAGTTTTTGGAATTCAAATTCCAACTACTTGTCCGAATGTTCCAGCTGAACTTTTAAATCCACGCTCAACCTGGAACGACAAAAACGCTTATGATAGCAAAGCCAATGAATTGGCAGCTGCTTTTGTAAAAAACTTTGCTCAATTTGCGGATGGTGCAAGCGAAGAGATTCTTTCTGCAGCACCTTTAGTTGCACAAACGGTATAATTTATCGAATATAAAAAGGGCATTCTTGAAAAAGAATGCCCTTTTTTACGCTTAAATTTTCGAGTTTACTAATTAGTGTTGTTAATTAATTATTCAGAATTTGATTTTCTTGATCATTGAGATTTTCAATTCCATTTTGATAAATCACATATTTTAGATTTTCAATTACTGATTATCAGAAGTTTGAACATTTTAGTAGTTATCAACATAATATTTGCTGTGTCAAACGTTTATTAGCTAATATTAAGCTTTTGTTAATAAATACTTTAAAACTTTGTAATTTGTCTAATTATTATATTTTTGCCCTCTACAAGTTTTAAAACAACAGATAACACAGTATTCACTTATTTAATAAAACCAATTCTCAAATTAAAAAAATGGCACAAACAGCACCAACACCTAAAAATGAAAACAAAGGAGCAATGAGTTCTTCTTTTGCCTCATTGGTTATCCCTTTATCAGTAGTAGTAGGAATTTTGATTTACTATTTCGTAATGGGTAATTCTGCAAATTTTGAAGGTGGCGACACAAAAAATCATCCAGTTGCCGAAGGCGCAGGTCACGTTTTAGGCTTAATTTATAAAGGCGGATTTATCGTTCCGATTTTATTATCCTTAGTAATTATGTTGATTACGTTTTCAATTGAGCGTTTTCTAACTATTTCTAAAGCAACTGGTACTGGTTCGGTTCAAGTATTTGTTTCTAAAGTACGAAATCACTTAAATGCTGGTAATGTAGAAGCAGCTTTAGCAGAATGCGATAAGCAAAAAGGTTCGGTAGCGAATGTGGTAAAGTCTACTTTAAAAAGATATAAGGAAGTAGAAAATGATCCAAATTTAAATAAGGAGCAGAAGCTTTTAGCTATTCAAAAAGAAGTGGAAGAATCAACCACATTAGAATTGCCAATGTTGGAGCAAAATCTAGTTGTTATTGCAACTATGGCTTCAGTTTCTACGCTTATTGCTTTGTTAGGAACTGTTTTAGGTATGATTAAGGCATTCTCGGCATTGGCTTCTGCTGGTTCTGCAGATTCAGTTGGTTTGGCTAATGGTATTTCGGAAGCATTGATTAATACAGCATTAGGAATAGGTAATTCTGCTGTTGCAATTATTATGTATAATGTGTTTACTAGCAAAATTGATAAAATAACGTATGCAATTGATGAAGCAGGATATAGCATCATTCAAACTTTTGCTGCTCGTCACAAAGACTAATTGCCTGTTATCATAATTTAAATACATTAAAAACAAAAGAAAAGCATGTCGAAAGTAAAAGTTCCTCGAAAGAGTACTTATGTTGATATGACCGCAATGACGGACGTTGCATTTTTGCTGCTTACCTTTTTTATGTTGGCAACAAAATTCAAACCCGAAGAACCGGTTTTGGTCGATACCCCTTCATCCATTTCAGAAATAAAATTACCAGAGTCAGATATTATGTTGATTTCTATTAGTAAAGACGGAAGAGTATTTTTCGGATCTGATGGTCAACCAGTTAGGGCGAAAGTTTTAGTAGAAATGGGTAAGCAATATCAGATCACTTTTACACCTGAAGAGATAAAGCAATTTTCGCTTATTGAACAATTTGGAGTACCTATTGCTAATCTAAAACAATATCTGGCAACAGAAGGAGAAGCTAGATCAAAGTTTCCTCAACCTGGCATTCCAAGCGATTCAGCAAAAAATGAATTGAGTGATTGGATTTGGCAGACTAGATTGGCTAACAATGATGTTCGAGTAGCGGTAAAAGGCGATAAGGATTCAAATTATCCAGTTGTAAAACAAGTAATTGCAACGCTACAGGAACGTAAAGTGAACCGATTTAATTTTATAACAAGCATGGAAAGTGCTAATCAATAACACATAGTTTAAAAGATAAACAATGGCAGATATAGAAGGTGGCGGCGGTGGTGGACACAAAAAAGGTGATAAAGTACGATCGAAAAAGCAATCAACTCGGGTAGATTTTACTCCCATGGTTGATCTTGGATTCTTGCTTATTACTTTTTTTATGCTTACAACTTCCATGAATAAGCCACAAACCATGGAAATTAATATGCCCGTTAAGGAAGAGTTACCTCCAGAAGAGCAGCAAAAAATAAAAGCCTCGCAAACAATTACGTTGCTTTTAACTAAAGACGATAAAATTGTATACTATTTTGTAGATGGTGTTACCGGTGAACCCGGTGTACCTCAAGTTACTACCTACTCAAAATCAGGTATTCGTAAAACTTTGATTCGCGAAAACAGATTGAGAAATGCTTCAGTTGATTCGATTCCGTTTTATAAAGCAAAATATGAAAACCGCGAAATAAATGAAGTTGAATACAAGAAAAATGTAGGCAGAATACAATCATTTAAAAACGGTTTAATTGTAATTATAAAAGCTGATGATGAATCTAAATACAAAAATTTGGTAGATATTTTAGATGAAATGGCTATTTGTAATATTGGTAGGTATGCAATCGTTGATATCACTCCAGTAGAAGTTGAAATGTTAAAATCTACACCTTTATCCTAAAAACATGGCAGCTAAATTAGATTTGAATGAAGAAGCTTGGGTAGACCTAGTTTTTGAAGAGCGTAATAAAGAATATGGAGCGTATCAATTAAGAAAGGAGTTTGCAAAAAACTCTATTTTGGGAATAGTTTTCGCCGTGGTATTATTTTCATTGGCAGTAAGTGCTCCATTAATCGTAAAATTATTGTCAGGTATGGCAGATCAGGATGCAGTAGCAGCGGTGAGTACCGAAGTAAATTTGATTGAACCGCCACCTATTGATGAAACGAAACCACCACCACCACCGGTTGAACCACCTCCACCGTTGAAGACAACCATTAAATTTGTACCTCCTGTAATTACTAAAGATGAGGAAGTGCCAGACGAACCACCTCCAACTGTAGAAGAATTAAAAGAAGCTGAAGCAAGTACAAAAACAGAAGAAGGCGATCCTGAAGGAATTGATGAAAGTTTGGTGCAGGAAACAGGCGAAGTATTAGGTGATCCAAACCAGGTTTTTTTAAGCGTTGAGCAAATGCCAACTTTTCCAGGTGGAGACGCAGCCTTTGTTGCCTACATTCAAAAAAATGTAAAATATCCAGCAATTGCACGTGAAAACGGAATTACCGGAACAGTTTATATTGATTTTGTAATAGATCAGGAAGGTAAACCAATCGATGTAAAAGTAAAGCGTGGTGGATTAGGTGGAGGATTGGAAGAAGAAGCAGTACGTGTGATAAAAAGTATGCCTGCCTGGGCTCCAGGAAAGCAGAATGGAAGACCTGCTCGAGTTCAATATACGTTCCCAGTTAAATTTAAATTGCAATAAAGTTTTCAATCATATTTCAAAAACCCGAATTTTTTCGGGTTTTTTTTTGCTTAAAAATTTATGAGTATTTAACTTCTGGTGGTTATAAATTTTTTTTATTTCAACTTAAGTTCTGGGTTTTAAAAGATGTAATTTTCTGTTTTCTTGATTAAATAACTGCAAACAATATTTAGAAATTAGCTAGCGTTAATGTTACAAAACACAAAAATTGTGTTAGAATCCTAACTCTAATCTCTAAAAACCATGGCAACTAAATTAGATTTGAATGAAAAAGAATGGGTAAATCTCATTTTTGCAAACAGAAATCAGGAGTATGGAGCATATCAATTAAGAAAAGAATTTGCCAAGAATTCTGCTTTAGGAATTCTATTTGCTATTTTACTTTTTTCATTTGCTGTTACTGCTCCACTTATTGTCAATTTAATATCTGGAAAAATAATTCCTGATGTGTTGGTAAAATACAATCCTACGATAACTATAGCGCCACCACCATCCATTGACATTATTAAACCATTACCACCCGCTGTTGAAACTCCTGCAAAATTAAAATCGACTATTAAATTTGTACCTCCAGTAATTGATATTGATGTAAATGTTCCTAATGATGATTTGCCAAATAATAAGAAAGTTTCAGAAAATACGCCGGGAGTCGTGACACAGGGAGAACCAGGAGACAATCCAGATGGCAATCCGCCAATTTTAAATCCAGGACCTGGTGTAACAGTTCCAAATGATGGAATAGTCGATTTTGCTGAAATAATGCCGGAATTTCCAGGTGGCGAAGAAGCATTTATAAAGTATTTAAGCAAAAATGTAAAATATCCTGCTTTTGCTAGAGAGAATAATATAAGCGGAATTGTTTACATCGATTTTGTAATAGATAAAGATGGAAAACCTACTAATGTGAAAATTAAACGTGGAGTAAATAAAAGTTTAGACGAAGAAGCAATGCGAGTTATCAGAAATATGCCTTCATGGGCTCCAGGCAAACAAAATGGTCAAACGGTTAAAGTTCAGTATACAATTCCAGTTAGTTTTAAATTACAATAGATTTATTTTTAGATGAAAGAACCCAGCTTGGTCTGGGTTTTTTTTTGCTCAACTTTTAGTTAAAACAGAAATATTATTTTGTTTTCTTTACGCTGTGAATTTAAGGGTTTTGTTTGTTTCTATAATTTCAGTTGCTTCCATTGTTTTTATCGTTTTTTCGAATGCTAGTTTTTCTAGAAATGAAAATGCTATTGTTTTAAATCCAGAGATTAAGGCTGAATTTAAAGGTGGAAAAGTGGAAATGGATAGATTTATCAATGAACGAAAACAAAATTTTACTTTTAATACAGATGGCTTTATCATCGTTTCTGTACAAATAGATAAATACGGTATAGTAAGTTATCCATATATCGTAAAAGGAATATCGGATATTATTGATAGAAATGCATTACAAATAATAAGTGAAATGCCAGCCTGGAAACCTGCATTTGAAGTTGGAAAACCAGTAAAATCAATTGCTAGAATAATAATACCATACTAAAACCTAATTTCAATAGTTTTATAAAACATGCAGGATCATACTAAAACACCCATTATGCGAGCTCAAATAATTATGGGCTTAGTAATGGGCATCGTATACTTAATTTTAGGATTGCTTTTTATTTTCTATCCACCATTTTTATCTCAGTTTACACCGATGCAAAAGATTTTAGCGGGGGTTTTTCTGGCCTTATATGCAATTTTCAGATTTTATCGGGTTTACACTATTTATACTAAAGAATGAAGTTGAAACTACTAATTAGCAGTGTATTATTAATTTTGTTTTCAAGCTTTTACGCATGTAAAAATTCAGAAAAAAAGTTGGATACTGCTAATACCGGAAGTATTGCAATTGCTTGTGACGAAAACATAAAACCAATTATTGAAGCACAGATTGACGTGTTCACAAGCATATATCCTCGAGCTCAATTTTCATTAAAATCATCATCGGAACAAGAAATATTTAATTCATTTATGAATGATACTACCCGATTGATTATTGCTCTACGCGATTTGAACAAAGAGGAGTTTAACTTTTTTGCGCAATCTAAGCTCAGCGTAAAAACAAATATTATGGCTACCGATGGCATTGCATTTCTGATTAATAATGATCAGCAGGATACTTCAATAACCTATCAAAATTTAACCAAAATTCTAAATGGCGAAATTACTGACTGGAAATTTTCGACTGGAAACAGTGGACCAGTAACTGTTGTTATAGATGATCCAGCTTCAGGAATTGCGCGATATTTGAAAGAAAAATTGGGTGAAAAAGCATTGAGTAACACCAATGTTTATGCAGTAAATACAACAACGGAGGTGGTATCTTTTATTGAAAAAAATAAAAATGCAATTGGTATTATTGGTGCAAATTGGATTAGCGATAGCGGTGATTCTACTTCTGAAGATTATTTATCTCGAATAAAAGTATTGGCCATTTCTTCTTCTGTTTCTGCTGATAAAGGAGAGGTAACGTATTATAAACCAGCCCAAGGAGATTTACGAGAAGGGAATTATCCATTTATTAGAAACATTTATGTTATCAGCAAAGAATCAAGAACTGGATTAGGTACGGGATTTGCATCTTTCATGGGTGGCGAACGAGGGCAACGCATATTTTTGAAAGGTGGGCTTATGCCTGCAACCATGCCAAGTCGGGAGTTAAATTTTAACAATTAAAAAAAAAGTAAAAAAAGAGAGTATGAAAAGGTTGTTTAATCTGGTTACATTATTAATTATTGGCTCATCTGCTTTTGCGCAAACCGCGGCAGATGGTATGCAGGCTGTACAGGTGGAGAAGTATGCAAAAGCTAAATCAATATTCCAAAGTCTGATTTCGGCAAAGCCGACAGATGCTCCTAATTATTATTTTTTAGGAGATATTTACTTGAAAAACGATGATGATGATTCAGCAAAAATGGCTTTTGATAAAGGAATTGCCGCAAATTCATTACATCCGTATAGCTATATTGGTTTAGGAAAAATTGATTTGAAAAAAGGTGATGATGCAGCCGCTAAATTGAATTTTGAAAAAGCAGTTACACTTGGAGGTGCGAAAGACTTTTACACTTTGTTGTATATTGGTGAAGCATATTCCAAGAAAAATTCTGAACAAGCGCTGCTTTATTTAAATCGAGCTTTAAAATTAAATGCTAAAAGTCCGGAATTGTATACAGCAATAGGTGATGTATATTTAGAGAAAAATATGGGATCGGAAGCTATTCTGAATTACGATAAAGCGTTCGCGATCAATAAAAATTTACCAAAAGTAAATCTTAGAATCGGTCAAGTTTACAAACGAGCATTAAATTATCCTGCTTCTCAGGAATCAATTGATAAAGCGATTGCTTTAGACCCGAATTATGCACCTGCATATCGCGAGTTAGGAGAATTATGGTACAGTCAGGGAAAGTATGACAAAGCGATTGAAAATTATAAAAAGTATGTTGACATGACCGATAATTCGTTTGATACCAGATCTCGTTATGCTTCCTTCTTATTTTTAACGAAAGATTATAAATCTGCAGTTTCAGAAATAAATCAGTTGATGCAAAAAGACAGTTCTAAATATGTGTTATATCGCTTGCTAGCATATTCAGCTTATGAAACGGAAGAATATCCACGTGGATTAATGGCGATTAATAAATTATTTACGATTGCACCAAGCAACAAAATTATTGGAAGCGATTATGAATATCTAGGAAAACTTCAAATAAAGTCAGGTCAGGATTCTTTAGGAATTCAAAATTTAGAAAAGGCAGTTGCTCAGGATACAACAAACCTTGACTCGTATAGCGAGCTTGGATCTGCGTATTACAAAATGAAAAACTTTTCTAAATCAGCAGCATCTTATCAGAAAAAAATTGACAATAAGAAAGCTACTACCATTGATTATTTTTATTATGGTCGTTCATTATACTTAAATCAAGAATTTGAAAAATCTGATTCTGCATTTGCGACGTTAAATCGAGTGCAGCCAAATTTCCCAACTGCTTACTTATATCGGGCACGAATAAATTCTAAAATGGATATGGATTCTAAAAAAGGACTGTCAAAACCATTTTATGAAAAATTCTTAGAATTAGTAACTTATGACCCAGCAACACCAACTAAAAACAAAAATGAATTGGTAGAAGCAAACTCATATATGGGCTATTATTACTTTTTGCAAAAGGACAATGCAAAAGCCCGAACATTTTGGCAAAAAGTAAAAGATATTGATCCGGCAAATAAACAAGCCACCGAAGTTTTAAAGCAACTTTAATGAATTGAAAAAGATCGGAAATAATTCCGATCTTTTTTTTTCAAGGTTAAATAAATAGCAGAGGTTTTGTAGATTTGGCAAATTTTGAATATGCAGGAATTACCAAGCTTACCATCGAATTTTTTACCCATTGCAATACAAATAGCGGTTGCTTTAGGATTTGTAGTTATTTCTATGTTGGTAACTCATGCTATTGGGCCTAAAAGAAAAGGAACCGATAAATTGATTCCCTTTGAATCTGGAATAGAATCTATTGGAAACGCAAGACAGCCATTTTCTATCAAATATTTTTTAGTGGCCATTTTATTTGTTTTGTTTGATGTTGAGGTGATATTTATGTACCCTTGGGCAGTTAATTTTAGAGAATATGGAGTTCAAGGCTTAATGGAAATGTTTATTTTCATGGGTTTATTACTTCTTGGCTTTGTTTACATCCTCAAAAAAGGTGCATTGGATTGGGAGTAACTAGATAAAGTCTAAATAATTATTGAGAAACTTTATCGGTTTTTTTTGTTATAATTTTACATGCTGTATTTAATATGCAGTTCTAAATAAAAAAAAATGAGTACAGTAAACGTAGTTGCAGCTCCTCCAGGAGTGGAAGGCTCTGGTTTTTTTGCGACAAAATTTGATGAGGTTGTTGGTTTAGCTCGATCTCATTCCTTATGGCCATTGCCTTTTGCAACTTCTTGTTGCGGAATAGAATTTATGGCCACATTGGGTTCCCACTATGATTTAGCACGATTTGGTTCAGAGCGAAATAGTTTTTCGCCTCGCCAAGCAGATTTGTTGATGGTAATGGGAACAATCGCTAAAAAAATGGCGCCAGTTTTACGTCAGGTTTATATTCAAATGGCTGAACCACGATGGGTAATGGCTGTAGGTGCATGTGCATCAAGCGGTGGAATTTTTGATACTTATAGCGTTTTGCAAGGTATTGATGAGATAATTCCAGTTGATGTTTATGTACCAGGATGCCCGCCAAGACCTGAAGGAATTATAGATGGTTTCAACCGAATTCAAGATTTAGTTAGATCAGAATCAACGCGTAGAAGAGATTCAGAAGAGTATCAAAACTTGATGTCTTTGTATAATATTCAATAAATTATTCATGGAAAATCAGGTATTATTAGAAAAGCTACAAGCAAATTTTGGCGATAAATTGGTTAACATTTCTGAGCCTTATAATTTGTTAACATTAGAAACGGATACTGAAACCATCCTACCGATTTTACATTTTCTATATTCAACTCCCGAACTTAAATTTCAATATTTAACAGACATCTGCGGTATTCATTACCCTGAAAATAATTTGCAATTAGGGGTAATTTACCATGTTCATAGTCTGCAATTCAATAAAAGGATACGAATAAAAGTATTTTTAAACGAAGAAAATCCTGAAATACCAACTGCAACAAATTTATTTAAAGCTGCAAATTGGATGGAAAGAGAAACGTACGATTTCTTTGGAATTATTTTTACTGGACATCCAAATTTGAAAAGAATATTAAATGTGGACGACATGGTAGCGTTTCCGATGAGAAAAGAACATCCGCTAGAAGACCCGAATAGAATTGATAAAAAAGATTATTTCTTTGGACGATAATATGAGCGAAATAAACCATCCGGTATTGACGGATAACGATCCGCAGGACGAACTGATTACCTTAAATCTTGGCCCTACTCATCCAGCAACTCATGGTGTTTTTCAAAATGTGCTTGAAATAGATGGAGAGCGAATCGTAAGTGCAGTTTCGACCATTGGCTATATTCATAGAGCTTTTGAAAAAATTGCCGAACATAGACCTTTTTACCAAATAACTCCGCTTACCGATCGATTAAACTACTGTTCTTCGCCAATTAACAACATCGGTTGGCATTTGACAGTAGAAAAGATGCTTGGTATTGAAACTCCAAAGCGAGTTGATTATCTCCGTGTTATTATTATGGAGTTAAGCAGAATTTCTGATCATTTAATTTGTAACGGAATCCTTGGAGTTGATTCAGGCGCATATTCTGGATTTTTATACCTTTTTCAAGAAAGAGAAAAAATATACGAGATTTACGAAGAGGTTTGTGGCGCAAGACTAACAACAAATTTCGGTAGAGTAGGAGGTTTTGAACGAGATTTCAATGACATTGCTTTTGCAAAAATCAATAAGTTTTTGGTAGAATTTCCTCCAGTGTTTAAACAGTTTGAAACTTTATTTAACAGAAACAGAATATTTATTGATAGATGTGTTGGCGTTGGAGCTGTTTCGGCGGCAGATGCTTTAAATTATGGATGGAGTGGGCCGATTCTTAGAGCTACAGGAGTAGATTATGATGTAAGAGCGATGGAACCTTATTCTTCTTACCAAGATTTTGATTTCGAAATTCCAGTAGGAACAAATGGTGACACATACGATCGTTTTATTGTTCGCAATGAAGAGGTTTGGCAGAGTCTACGTTTAATTGAGCAGGCGATGAAAAAATTGGAAAAAGAACAAAAGGGCATTTTCCATGCTGAAGTTCCGGAATTTTATTTACCTCCAAAAGAAGAAGTTTATAATAACATGGAAGCATTAATTTTCCATTTTAAAATTGTGATGGGAGAAGTTCCGAATCCAAAATCAGAAGTTTATCATGCTGTGGAAGGTGGAAACGGAGAACTAGGATTTTATATGGTAACAGATGGTGGACGATCGCCTTATCGTTTGCATTTCAGAAGACCAAGTTTTATTAATTATCAAGCATTTGCCGATATTTCTGTAGGATCATTATTATCAGATGCGATTTTAACCATGAGTAGTTTAAATGTTATCGCAGGCGAATTAGATGCCTGATTTATATATGAACACAAGTACTAAAAAGCAATTTTCGCCAGAGCGCATCACAGAGATTCAGGAATTAATGAAAAGATATCCTGCCGAAAAATCTAAATCTGCTTTAATTCCATTATTACATATGGCACAAGCTGATTTCGATGGTTGGTTAAGCCCAGAATCAATGGATTATGTGGCAGAAATATTGCAAATTGAACCCATTGAAGTGTATGAAGTAGCCAGTTTTTACTCCATGTTTAATCTTAAACCAATGGGTAAATTTGTTTTAGAAGTTTGCCATACCGGACCTTGCATGGTGGTAGGAGTTGAGAAAATAATTTCTTATTTAGAATCAAGTCTTCAGATTAAAAAAGGACAAACAACTACTGATGGATTATTTAGCATAAAAACAGTTGAATGTTTAGGCTCATGCGGAACAGCTCCAATGATGCAATGTGGTGCAAAATATTATGAAAATCTGACAGAAGAAAAGATTGACTTGCTTTTGGAATCTTTTAGAAATACGGAAAAAAGGCCAGCTTATACAGATTTAGTTTAAAACTAGTCTTTTATTCGTTACTTCTTATCATTAATATCTTTTCCTGATCCCGTTTATTGTTTCGGCTATTAATTTGAATAGCTAATTTTATTTCAAAATACTAAATTTGAATAAATGGCAAATGTAGAATTTCAGGATTGGGGTGTTTGTAATTATCAACAAGCTTGGGAACAGCAAGAAGAGATTTTTTCGAATACAGTTGCTTTAAAAACAGCTAACAGAGATCAGGAGATTAAAACTGAAACTAAAAATCATCTAATTTTTTGTGAACATCCCCATGTTTATACCTTAGGAAAAAGCGGGAAAATCGATAATTTGTTATTGGATGATTCTGAATTAAAAGAAAAACAAGCTGAATTTTATAGAATAAATCGCGGTGGTGATATTACTTATCATGGTCCTGGCCAGTTGGTTGGGTATCCGATTTTTGATTTAGATCATTTTTTTACAGATATTCATAAATACCTTAGATATCTGGAAGAAGCTATTATTCTTACCTTAAAAGACTATCAAATTGAGTCTGGCAGAATAGCTGGTTTAACAGGTGTGTGGGTAGAACCTGAAAATCAGGAAAAAGCAAGAAAAATTTGCGCTATGGGTATTCGGTGTAGCCGCTGGGTTACAATGCACGGGTTCGCATTTAATGTTAATACTGATTTGTCGTATTTTAAGCATATTATCCCTTGCGGAATAGATGATAAAGCTGTAACATCGTTGGCCGCCGAGCTTGGTAAACAGGTTGATATGAATGAATTAAAATCAATTTTGAAAAACCATCTTGCTCAACTTTTTAATTTTAATTATATAAATAGTTATGACAAACCTATCCTTCGGAATTAAATTTTTACTTGGTTTCCTGCTTGTATTACTTATTGCTAATGTTTTAATTTTTGTAACCGATTCCACTTATATTTATAAAGCGTTAGTTTATCAACAAGTTGGAATTGATGATATTAATTTATTTAAAACACGAGAAGTTAAATCAGGTAATTCAAGCAGAGAATGGGCAAAGGCAATAGATTATAATAAAAATCCAATTTCAGATTCCTTGAGAAGAACCCTTGAAAGAAATGAATCTGTTGCCTTTTTGGTAATAAAAAATGATTCAATCTTACACGAAGAGTATTGGGATAATTATACCGATACCACTTTATCCAATCCGTTTTCCGTTACTAAAAGTATAGTAAGTTTACTAATTGGAGTTGCTATAAGTGAAGGGAAAATAAAATCTGTTGATCAATTAGTTGGTGATTTTATACCTGAATTTAAGAAAGGTGATAAATCTGCAATTACGATAAAAAACGTTTTGCAAATGGCATCAGGTTTAGATTTTATGGAAAGTTACAGCACACCTTTTAATTATACTACCGAAGCCTATTACGGAACAGATTTAAAAGGGATGATTAGAAAATTGAATGTGATAGAAAAACCTGGAACGATCAGCAGATATAAAAGTGGCGACACTCAAATTCTAGGTTTAATTTTAATTGCAGCAACTGGGAAATCATTGAGTGAATATGCTTCTGAAAAAATATGGTCGAAATTGAATGTGAAGAAATCTGCACAATGGAGTTTAGATCACGAAAATGGAGATGAAAAAGCGTATTGTTGTTTTTATACCAATGCAAGAGATTTAGCCAAAATTGGAAAACTTATTTTGCAAAATGGGAAATATAATGATCAACAAATAATAGATTCTACCTATTTGTCAGCATCATTCAGCCCTACTATGCTTCCTGATGAAGAAGGAAAAGCAACAGATTATTATGGTTATCAGTGGTGGTTGATAAATCGAAATGGTGTAGAAGTTAAATACGCAAGAGGCCTAGGCGGACAATATATGTTTGCAATACCTTCAAAAAATATGATTATCGTTCGGTTTGGAAATAAACGAAGCGAAAACCGAATAAATGGAGTTCCAGATGATATTTTGGTTTACTTGGATGAAGTGAAAGACTGAACGATTTTATTTTATTCACAATTTTGTGAATATTTTATATATTTGAAAAACATTCCCTTTAATGATTAATGGAAATCACGTTTGAAACCCAATTACTTATTGATTTATATCAAGGGAAAAAAATAAAGGAAAAAGAATTTCGATCTAATCCTAGTTTAATAAAGCAGTACATAAAAACTGTGCAAGCCTTAAAGTCTGCTCCTAGAATAGAAACACTTCTTCAATTAGGTAGTTTACATTATGAAAAGCTTAAAGGAAATAGAAAAGGAACAAGTTCTGTGCGTGTAAATGATCAGTATCGTTTAATTTTTTCAGAAATATCAAATGAAAATATGCCATCCGAAATAGTAATACTTAATATAGAAGAATTGAGCAAACACTACCAATAAGACTCATTTATACAAAACCAACTTATCAAAAAAATATAATGAACCTCAATGCACTAGTACCAGCCATGGCAATTCATCCAGGCGAAATGCTGTTAGATGAATTAAAATCAAAAAAAATAACCCAAAAAGATTTTGCGATCCAAATAGGTTATCAACACTCTCAGTTAAACGAAATTATTAAAGGCAAACGAAAGATAACAGCTGACTTAGCACTCCTCATTGAAAAGTCTTTGGAAATAGATGCTGAATATTGGTTAAACCTTCAAATCCAATATGATTTAAATATTTCAAAAATAAACGAGAAAAATAAGTCGACCATAAATGCAATTGGGATTTGGAATATGATTAAGAATTATATTCCAAATTCTTTTTTTAAAAAAGAGAATATAATAACAGGAGATCCAATTATCGATATACCTTCAATAAAAAAAATTTACGCACTCAGTAATATTGAAGAATTACCTAGTATTGTATTAGAGCCAGGCTTTGAAATGAATTATAGAAAATCTGAAAATTTAACTGTAGATCAAATTAATTTGTCAGGTTGGACACATTTGGTTCGATATAAAGCTAGTCAAATTAACGTAGAAAAATTTGATAGTCAACTGATTGAACCATTAATAAATGAATTAAAGCAAGTTTTTTTAAAAAATAATAAAACAATTAAAGAATCGGAAAAGGTGCTATTTAAATATGGAATTAAATTCATTCATCTTACACATCCTGAGCATTGCGCGGTAGATGGCATTTCTTTTTGGAGTAAAGGTAATCCTGCAGTAGGATTAACAGTGAGATACAAAAGAATTGATAATTTTGCATTTACATTAATGCATGAACTTGGGCATATTTTCCTTCACCTTACTAGTGATAATGAAGCTCAATTTATTGATTTAGATAATCAAGAAAGTAATATTAAAGAAGAGGAAGCAAATACTTTTGCTGGTAATCATTTAATAAATCAGAATGATTGGGAAGATTTTTTACAAAATGTAGAACGCCCAATTGAAAGCGATTTAACTTATTTTGCTCGTAAACACGGTTTGCATCCTGCAATTGTATTAGGTCGATACAGCCACCAAAGTAAAAACTATAAACTTAGAAGTTCAATTGAAAAAGTTTTGAATTGAAAACATCACTAATAAAAGAATAATAAATTTTAAATTTTCATTTCTTTAACATACATTGGAATTTAAAACATTAACTAATGATAAAAATACAACTCAAATTGCAACTATTAATATTGTTTTTCATTTGTATTAATAATATTGATTTACTTGCCCAAAAATTAAAGAGAATTGATAATGTTCAAATTGATGGAAATAAAAAACAAATAATAGCTACAGATAAATTAGAAATTAGTGGAATATTAAGTAGTGGTGAAAAAGTTTTGATTAAACATGATCATGGCTCATGTGAATTAATGATTGTGTATAAAAATAAAGTGATAAGTACTATAATTCCAGAAAATTACTCCTTTGCATCATTATTTGAATATGATTTTGAAAATGATGGTGATAAAGAATTGCTATTAATTTCAGAATATGAAAATGAGAATAAAACCTATTTATCAATTTATAGATATCAAAAAGGGATAATAAAAGAAATATTTAGTAAAGATGTAATGGGTTATAAAACAATAATCAAAGCTGATTATATTGAAAAGTATTTACCATCGGGTATGGATCAAGCATGGCATTTTTATAAAGGGGAAATTTATTCATTAGATCTTTATAGTAAATAAAATAATGAATATTTACGAAATACAAAATTCTTTAATTACAGAATTAAATGAAGCACCTTTTCTTCTTGAAAAGGACCTTCAAGAACTTTTTGAAAATAACTTAAAACTTTTAACTGGGTTGGATTTGGTAAAATCAGAATTTAGTATAAAGAATCGTAGAATTGATACTCTTGCGTTTGATTCTGAAAATAATAGCTTTATAATAATCGAATATAAAAGAAATAAGAATGAAAGTGTTTCTGATCAAGGATTGGCCTATTTATATCTTATGTTAGAAAACGAAGCTGACTTAGTGCTAGAGTATAATTCAAAATTTAAGCAAACAAAACATAAGAAAGATTTTGAATGGTCTCAATCTCGGGTAGTTTTTGTAGCAAATGTATTTACAGAAAACCAAAGATTATCAACAGCTTTCAAAGATATCGGAATAGAATTATGGGAAGTTAGGAAATTTCAAAAGGATATACTCTCATTGAACATTATTAAAAAAACTAATTCAAATGTCAGTATCAAACCTATAATCAATTCAAATAATTCTACTGTAAAATTAAAATTAGGAATTACATCCTATTCGGAATTAGATCATCTGAAAGACAAAAGCCCAGAAATTGAAGAACTGTATTATAAATTCAGAATGGGTATTGAAAACCTAATAGATAATTTAAACATTGAACCTAAAAAATCTTATATAGCTTTCAAACAAAAACGTAATGTTGTTGATATTACCATTTTAAATCAATTTATTAAAATTTTTATCAATCTTAAAAAAGGAGAATTAGATGACCCAAAGGGCTTAACAAAAGATGTCGAAAAAAAAGGTCATTGGGGCAACGGAGATTACCAGATTGATGTTTATAATGATGTAAATTTAGAATATATACTAAGTCTAATAAAGCAAGCTAAAACATAATTTTTCCTAAAAAAAAACCCCTAGTTCTCACTAAGGGTTTTTCTTTAAAATAGCAATTAGGAATTACATCATTCCACCCATGCCGCCCATTCCACCTGGCATTCCGCCACCATGGCTATGGCCTTTATCTTCCTCTGGTTCGTCAGCAATTACACATTCTGTAGTTAATAACATAGAAGCAATTGAAGCTGCGTTTTCCAAAGCTACACGAGCAACTTTTGTAGGATCTATAACTCCAGCTCCAATCATGTTTTCGTAAACTGAAGTACGAGCATTGTATCCAAAGTCATCTTTTCCTTCTTTCACTTTCTGCACTACTATACTTCCTTCATCGCCAGCATTAGCAACAATTTGACGTAAAGGCTCTTCTAAAGCACGTTTTACAATCTGAATTCCAGTTGTTTCGTCTTCATTTGCACCTTTCATATCTGTAATTGCAGCAATGGCACGGATGTAAGCAACTCCACCACCAGCAACTATTCCTTCTTCAACGGCAGCACGAGTTGCATGCAATGCATCGTCAACACGGTCTTTCTTTTCTTTCATTTCTACTTCTGTAGCTGCTCCAATATAAAGTACTGCAACACCACCAGCTAATTTAGCCAAACGCTCCTGCAATTTTTCTTTATCATAATCAGATGTTGAAGATTCAACTTGAGTTTTGATTTGATTTACTCGAGCTGCAATATCTTCTTTTACTCCAGAACCATTTACAATCGTTGTATTATCCTTATCAACAGTAATTTTTTCAGCCTGACCTAAATAAGATAACTCAGCGTTTTCTAATTTATATCCTCTTTCTTCCGAAATTACAGTTCCTCCAGTAAGAATGGCAATATCTTCCAACATTGCTTTTCTTCTATCGCCAAAGCCAGGAGCTTTTACAGCTGCAACTTTTAATGAACCTCTTAATTTATTTACAACTAATGTCGCTAATGCCTCACCGTCTAAATCTTCAGCAATAATTAAAAGTGGCTTTCCAGTTTGTACTTGCTTTTCTAAAATAGGAAGCAATTCTTTCATGGAAGAAATCTTTTTATCATAAATAAGTATGTAAGGATTTTCTAATTCCACTTCCATTTTGTCGCTATTCGTAACAAAATATGGAGATAAATAACCTCTGTCGAATTGCATACCTTCCACTGTTTTTACTTCAGTTTCAGTTCCTTTTGCTTCTTCTACCGTGATTACACCTTCTTTTCCAACTTTACCCATTGCTTCAGCAATTAGAGATCCGATGATTTCATCGTTGTTGGCAGAAATTGAAGCTACTTGCTTAATCTTATTGTTATCATCACCAATCGTTTTTGATTGAGATTTTAGATTTGTAACTACTGCTGCTACAGCCTTATCAATTCCTCTTTTCAAATCCATTGGATTTGCACCAGCTGCTACGTTTTTAATACCAGCAGTTACAATTGCTTGAGCTAAAACAGTTGCCGTTGTAGTTCCGTCACCAGCAATATCTGCAGTTTTAGAAGCTACTTCCTTCACCATTTGAGCACCCATATTTTCAATTGGATCTCTCAATTCAATTTCTTTTGCAACCGTTACACCATCTTTGGTTATAGAAGGTGCTCCGAATTTTTTATCAATAATTACATTTCTTCCTTTTGGTCCTAATGTAACCTTAACTGCATTTGCCAAAGCATCCACACCTCTTTTCAGAGCATCGCGGGCTTCCACATTATAACTTAATGATTTTGCCATTTTGTTTATTGTTCGATTTCTTGTTTAAAAATTAAATAAAGCGTAAATTAAATTACTGCGTAAATATCAGATTCACGCATAATCAGGTATTCTTTTCCTTCGTAAGTTACTTCTGTGCCTGCATATTTGCCATAAAGCACTTTATCGCCAACTTTTACTGTGATAGGCTCATCTTTTTTGCCTGCACCAATTGCTACTACAGTTCCTTGTACTGGTTTTTCCTGAGCTGTATCTGGTATATAAATTCCAGATGCTGTTTTAGTTTCGGCTGTTGCAGCTTCTACTACAACCCGGTCGCCTATTGGTTTAATGTTTAATGCCATAATATGTGTTTAGATTAATTTTAATGAGATACCCACGTTTAACAGTTAATGTGCCAATTGATGTTAAATGAAAAATAATGAGAGAATATGGACAAAATTTCATTGGCTCTATTTTTAACCGATAAATTTGTCAGTAATTGGCAGACAAAAACTCAAAAAAAAACCTCCTGGATTTTCAGGAGGTTCAAATTTTATTTTGCTGAATCTGCCGAAGCAGGATTTGTAGTTGGTGCTGGTGAAGTTGCCGGCGCTGTTTGGTTTGGTACCTCAGTTTGATCTAATTGTTCCTGAATCAGTGAATTTTCTGGAGTTCCATCGCCTGCACGTGGGGTGAAAAAGTTTAATGATAAAGTTAAAACAAATAAGGTGATAATTAAGCCCCAAGTTGCTTGCTCTAAAAAATCTCCTGTTTTTTTAACACCCATTACCTGTGTTGAACTCGCGAAATTAGATGATAAACCACCGCCTTTTGGATTTTGTATCAAAACAATTAATACGATAAGAATACAAACAATAATGGTGATGATGGTGATGAAAGTGTACATTGTTGAATACTATTTAATTTTTTCTTCGATTTTTTTTATAAGAGTGGCAAAGTAAAGGCTTTTTTCCGGAAACTTCAAACTTAATTTCTGATAAGTTCCTATTGCTTTTTCGTATAAACGCTGTTGTTCGTAAATAATAGCAAGAGTTTCTGTTACCGGAAGTTCCTGATCTTCCGAGCTTTTCTGAGCTTTATTTTCTGAGCTTACTTTACTCTCATCAGCTTGTTTCAAATGAGGTTCCTCCCGAATAAATTTTTCAAGAACCACATCTTCGTTTTTCGAAAAATTGAAAACAACAGTAGGTTTTTCATCCCCCAGTAAAACATCGGCTGCTGATAAATGAAATAGATTTTCGCGATATAATTTATCTAACGCTTGTTCTTCTTTTCTTTTGGATTGGATTTCTTCTTCTGTTTCTAGCTTTTCAATTATTCTTTGCTCTTTTTTTTTAAGTTGATTGAACCACTCCAAAAAAGTGAATTTTGCATCAGGATCTAAAACAAAAATTGGTTCATTATTTTGTTCTTTCTCTAAAGTAATTACTGTTTCTTCAGTTAATTCTTCCAATTCTGTTTTATTATACTGATGATTTTCTAGTTTTTCTTCTGAATCATTATTTATGATTTCTAATTCATTAGAAATGCTAGCATCTTTTTCAATCTCTAATTCCGAATTTTCTAATTCCACATCGTTAGTCAAATTAAAATTTTCAGATTTATTTTCTATTTCGCTATTTCCATTTTCAGAACTTAAGTCAAAAACCTGTAAATTTTCATCTTTTTGTTCATCAATCTCCGCAACATTATTTATTAATTCTTGATTTTCAGGAGTAAAGTCAACGATAGTTTCTGTATTTTCAATTTCAAAATTCTCTATCAATTCTTCGTTTGTTGATGGTTGTTTTAATTCAATTTCATCCTCTATTTGTGCAGAAATTTGAACTTGATTTTCATTAACTTCATTTTCAATTCGGCTAACTTCATCCAATTCTAAATCTTTATTCGAGGTGTTATTTATTTCATCAACTGGTTGATTTATTGACTCTTCTATTATATTCAATGAACTAGCTTGTACAGGCTCGTCCATTAATTGCATTTCATTTTCCGGCTTATCATTTACCAAATTATACAATTGCTTTCGGTTAATTGCATATGCTGCTGAGAGTTTTAATTGTGAATAATAGTGAACACTATCTTGATTATGCAATGACTTAATAAACAATAAATGCAATGATTGACAGTACGGGTATTTTTCAATCAATTCTTTTAATGAATGATCTGCTGAACTCGTCAACTGGTCTGGATGCTGCAAATAATTATTAAATTGTTCCCTATTCATTATTTCAATATTAAATCACCAATTAGTAAATGCTGCATTAAAAATATCCTGAACCAATTCTTTAGTTATTTGCTCAAGCAATGCGCTTTGAACTTGATCTATACTTCTATCGGCAGCAAAATCTACGTTTCGTTTAAAAACCTTTTCAAAGCTAAGCTTTTCATCTTTTGAATTAACAAAATTAATATTTACAGAAACTTCAAATCTGTTTTGAGCTGATTGCTGGTTTCCTTGAATACCAATTGGAGTGATATTTATAGTAGTAATAGAACCGGAAAAATCAAGATCCGCATCAGCTGTAGTGATATTAAGACTAGTTGAGTTTAAAATTTTTTGTTTTAATGATTCTGTAAATGTTTGACTTAATGTGGGAGCAGCAAAACCGCTGTTATTTTCAATCAAACTTACTTTTACTGTTTTCGTATCTGGAGAAACAGAAGCTCCTGTAAATGAATAAACACCACAAGAACTTTGTATGACTACAATACAAAAAAGTATAAATCCTAAATAACGCTTTATATTAAAAATCATATTCTTTAATTTTTCTATAAAGGGTACGTTCAGAAATTCCTAATTCTAATGCAGCATTTTTTCGTTTGCCTTTATGTTTTTTTAATGCCTTTTTAATTAATTCAATTTCACGTTCACCTAAAGAAAGTGTTTCTTCTACTTCTTGAATGGTATCGGGTGTTAGGTTTATGGTATTTGATTTAGATGAATTTGAATTTCCTTCCGAATTATTTGTGAGTTGAAAATTATTTTCAGGTTGTAGAGCAGATGGATTAATTTCTTGAAATAATTTATTCACAAATGCATTATTTCTATCTGTAGCTTGTACATCTATGTTTCCATTGCCAGCAGATTGAAGAAGATCTACAACTACTTTTTTCAAGTCGGTCAAATCCTTTTTCATATCAAATAATACTTTATACAAAATATCCCGTTCAGAAAAATCGCTTTCATGGTTTCCATCTCTTACCAACATCGGCAAATCGCTGCTTCGTTCGTCTGGAATATACTTAAGCATATCGCTTGCTGTAAGTTCTTTATTAGTTTCTAAAACAGCAATTTGCTCGGCAATATTTTTTAATTGCCGCACATTTCCTGGCCATTTATAATTACTTAATAATTGTTGCGCTTCTGCATCTAATTGTTTTAAAGGAGACCTGTATTTATCTGAAAAATCTGACATGAATTTTCGAAAAAGCAAATAAATATCTTCTCTTCTTTCGCGCAGCGAAGGAATTTTTAACGGGACTGTATTTAATCGATAATAAAGATCTTCTCTAAATTTACCTTTATTTACTGCTTCAAAAACATTCACATTGGTGGCAGCAATTACACGCACATTCGTTTTCTGAACTTTTGATGAACCAACTCTTAAATATTCGCCTGTCTCTAAAACCCGTAATAATCTTGCTTGAGTTCCGGTTGGCAATTCAGCTACTTCGTCCAAAAATATTGTTCCCTCATTTACTACTTCAAAATATCCTTTACGTGCCTCATTAGCACCTGTAAACGATCCTTTTTCGTGCCCAAAAAGCTCTGAATCAATTGTTCCTTCGGGTATAGCACCGCAATTAACCGCAATGAAAGGTCCATGTTTTCTGGCACTCATCTGATGGATTATATGTGAAAAGACTTCTTTTCCACTTCCACTCTCACCACTTATCAATACAGAAATATCCGTTGGTGCTACTTGTTTTGCAATTCCAATTGCCCGATTTAATAATGGAGAATTTCCAATTATTCCAAAACGTTGTTTTATATCCTGAAATTCCATATAGAATTTAAAAGGTTGTTAGTTTATTGTATTTAGTAATTGTTGCCACGAATGCACGAATAATTTATTACTCATTTAATACTATTCAATTTTATGGCTAAAAATTAGTGGCTTAAAAATAAAACACCTAATAATGTAGCCGGAGTACAACTGGTAATTTTAACTTTTACCAAATCTCCTGGCTTCACCATTGTTGAAACAGGAAAAACCACTACCATGTTTTGGTCATTTCTACCGCTATATTCTTTTGAAGATTTTTTAGAAATCCGCTCAACTAAAATTTCCTGCACTTCTCCAATTTGATTTAATAATATTTCATGTTGATGATTATGTTGCAAAGCAATTATTTCATCTAATCTTCTAGCTTTTGTTTCTTCTGGAATATCATCTTTAAAACGTTTAGCAGCTAGCGTTCCAGGTCGTTCAGAATATTTAAACATATATGCGAAATCAAATTTTACCAACTTCATTATGCTTAAAGTTTCTTGATGATCTTCTTCCGTTTCTGTACAAAAACCAGTAATCAAATCAGTAGATATTGCACAGCCAAGTATGATATTTCTAATTGCGTCAATTCTGTTCAAATACCATTCTCTGGTATAGGTTCTATTCATTAAATCAAGAATTCGGCTGCTGCCAGATTGAATTGGCAAATGAATATAATTGCAAATGTTTGAATGACTGGCTATTGTGTGCAAAACCTCATCCGTTATATCTTTTGGATGTGAAGTTGAAAACCGAATCCGCATGCTTGGAAAATTTTCTGCCGTCATTTTTAATAGAGCAGCAAAGTTTACCACTTCATTTTCATTCTCGGCATTCATCCATTTGTACGAATCTACGTTTTGCCCCAATAGCGTAATTTCTTTGTAATTGTCAACCAATAAGGAAGCAATTTCTTGTTGTATCGTCTGCGGATCACGGCTGCGTTCTCGCCCTCTGGTAAATGGAACTACGCAGAAAGAACACATGTTGTCGCAACCTCTGGTTATACTTACATAGGCCGAAATTTTATTGCATCCCAAGCGAACTGGGCTAATTTCAGCATACGTTTCCTCTCTTGAAAGCAATACATTTACGGCTTTCTGACCATCTTCTACTTTGGCCAATAAGTTTGGCAAATCTCGGTATGCATCCGGACCAATTACTAAATCTACAAGCTTTTCTTCTTCCAAAAATTTTGCTTTGATTCGCTCGGCCATACATCCTAAAACACCAACAATTAGTTCCGGATTTTTAACTTTTAACTTCCGAAAATCTGTTAAACGTTTTCTGATTTTCAGTTCTGCATTTTCTCGAATACTGCAGGTATTTACAAATATCACGTCTGCTTCTTCTACATTCGCAACTGTACCAAAACCCATATCCAACATAATGGATGCAACTATTTCGCTATCTGCAAAGTTCATTGCACAACCATAACTCTCGATAAAGAGTTTACGCTTTTTACCAACGTTATCTGTCGTATCCAACATCAATGCTTCACCTTGTCTGGCCTCGTCGTGTGGTTTTGAAATTAATTGTTCTAACATCCGTTTCCTAAAAGTCTGGGCGCCAAATTTAGCGTTTTAAATGATAATGACAAAATGACAGAACGGAGATTTTTTTAAATAAATATTAATATTAGTAAACAACCCGGAAGGGATTGAACTAAACATAAATAATAATTTTATTTTTTGAAATCGAATTGAAAAAATTGTTGAACCCCTTTGGGGTTCTAAATCATAACTTGCATTTATACCTTGGGTTAAAACCCAAGGCTATTGAAATTCAAGCCCTTCAGGCTTTTAGGAAGATCATTTTTTAATAATAAAAAGTTGAGCAATAAAATTTCTCAACAATAATATTTTTCTAAACATGAATTTGCGCACAAGCCTGAAAGGCTTGAATCTGAATAACCAAGGATGAAATTCGTGGCAACTAAAAATATGAATTTTCACAACCCTGAAGGGGATGAAATAACTTTATAAACAATTGTAATTCAGAAATAAAAAATTAAAACCGGCTTTATTTCTCTAGTTTAAAACCCAAGGCTATTGAAATTAAAGCCCTTCAGGCTTCTAGGAAAATCATTTTTTAATAATAAAAAGTTGAGCAATAAAATTTTTCTAAACACGAATTTGCGAACAAGCCTAAAAGGCTTGAATATGAATAACCACGGATGAAATCCGTGGTTACAAAAATATGAATTTTCACAACCCTGAAGGGGTTGAACTAAATCAATCTTTCCCCCAAAATCAATAACTCAATAAATTTTACTTTACCTTAAAATTCCAACCAAAAGTATCTGGCATTTTACCAATTCGCATTTCGTTTAGCGTATGTAATGCCTTATTAGAAAAAGTTCTACTAGCAGCAGGAGTTAGCACATAATTAATTCCTTTATAGCCAATTTCTGAAATTTGGGCAATGGTAGCAGCTGTTCCTACTCCAAAAACTTCAGTTAAGGTTTTGTTTTCAATTGCTTCAACAATTTCGTCGATGGATATTTTACGTTCTTCAACTTTCATATTCCATGCGCGAGCAAGCATAAGCACACTATCACGGGTTACACCTTTTAGAATCGTATCTTTTGCTGGCGGCGTTATTAATACATTATCAATTACAAACATTACATTAGTAGTACCCGATTCTTCTATGTATTTGTGCTCTTTCGCATCTGTCCAAATTACTTGATTGTATCCTTCTTCCTGCGCTTTTCGAGTTGCAAACATGGCTGCTCCGTAGTTTGCAGCAGCTTTTGCATATCCTATTCCACCTTCAAATGAGCGTGAATAGGTAGTTTCTACTTTTACTTTTATGGCACCTGAAAAATATGGCCCAACCGGACACGTAAAAATCACAAATTTATAGGTTTCAGAAGGGTGAACGCCCACATATTCATCTGTTGCAAACATTACTGGACGTATGTACAATGAAGATTCTGGCTTGTTTGGAACCCATGCAGCATCTGTTGCTACCAACTGCGAAATGGCTTCTAGAAAAAGTTCCTCTGGCATAGCAGGCATACACATACGTTCGGCAGAGGTGTTTAATCGGGCTAAGTTGGCTGTAGGTCTGAAAATATTGATACCATTTTCATCATCTCTGAAAGCTTTTAAACCTTCGAAAATTGCTTGACCATAGTGTAAAGCAGATAATGCCGGACTAATCTGTAAATCGGCATAAGGCACAATTTTAAGATCTGTCCATTCGCCGTTTTTATAATCGGCGGTAAACATGTGATCGGAAAATATTTTACCGAACGGAAGATTCGAAAAATCTACGGTGCTGATTTTACTGCTTTTAGCTTTTTCAATCGCAATATCATAAACATCTGTCATGATTTGGGCTTTGGTTTTTAGGTGTTTTGATGAAACCTTTGTATTAGGAAACAAAAATTTCTTTGCAAATCAACCTAATTTCCAAATCAAATTTTAATTTATCAAGATATTTTATAAAAAAATTACCTAAGCAAGACAATCGTTCCGGTTTTTACAAAAACGTTTGGCCTTCCAAATCCTTCAAATTGAACTTTGTATACATAAACACCTTCTGGCGATTCGGTTCCATTTGTTGTTCCGTTCCATCCTTCACTTTGAGCATTGCTTTGGAAAATCATTTTGCCCCAACGATTGAAAACCTGAAAAGTATATTTTGAAACTTCAAGAGTTTTTATGTTAAGTACATCATTCTGACCGTCGTTATTTGGAGAAAAAGCATCAGGAATAAATATTTGAGCTTCGCAAGGTATGGCGCTTACGAAAATAGTATCATTTGCTTTGCATCCTGTAATCGGATCTGTTCCTTCTAATATATAAAACCCAGATTCATAAACAACTATACTTTCTGTTTGCTGATTTCCACGCAACCATCTATTTCCACTGGTTGAATTGGATGATAATGTTACCGAATCGCTGATACAAAATTTTACAGGACCAGAAGCTGTTATTTTGACTAATGGAATGTCAAATACGGTGACGGTAACGGGAACTTTTCTGCTTTCGCAAACACCAGTATTTTGAGTAACATACCAAATGGTAGTTCCAGCTATTGCTGATGATGGTGTTGGCGCTTCGCTCAATAATTCACCAGAATCATTATACCAAAGTAAATTTTGACCAACTGCGGCTAATTGATAAGTATCGTCATTCAAACAATATGTAGTTAAATCATTTACAGAAGGATTTGGAGATAAAGGAATGATTGTAACTGCAACTGCACTTCTTGGACTTTCGCATCCATTATTACTAAAACTAACATAAAAAATAGTTTTCCCTGGATTGGAAACTTGAGGAATAATGCTATCAGTTCTATTTCCACCGCTTCCAGTGGTATACCAATTATAACCATTACCGTTGGGTTTCAAAGCAATAACACCTGGGCTAAACTGGCAATATCCTATAGAATCGATTACAATTGGTGCTAAAACTGAACTTACATTCACATCTATTTTACTTTTTGGACTTTCGCAACCGTTCACAACTTGTGAAACAAAATAGGTGAAAAGTCCTGCAGAATCAGTTTTTGGTGTGGGTGCTTGGGTTAATAAAACTGTGCCTTTGTACCATCTCAAATTAGTTCCGGTAGCAGATAGTATTGCCGATACATCATTTAAACAATAGTTAATAACAGAAGTAGTTAATGGTGCTGTTGGCTCAGCATTTATCTGAACTTCAATTTGTTGCAAAACTCCTTCGCAGCCTAAAACGGTTTGACTTACATAAAAAAATAAGGTATCGTTTATAGAAGTTGATGGAGTAGGAGTAGCAATTGGCAAGGTTTTTAAAGAATCTAAAAACCAATTAAATGTAGCACCGGGCAAACCAGTTACAACTAATGGTATTGATGGAGAATTTAAACAATAAACAATCAAAGGATTAGAAGCCGGAATAGGAGGAATTGGATTTAATTGAATAATAATTTCCAAAGAAACTACAGGAATTGATTTAATATCAGGAATTGCGGAAGAAGTAAGAATACAACGAATGGTATCTCCATTTTTTAATCCATTAATTATAACGGAAGCACTATTTGGTAACGTAATAAAACTACTGTTAACTTTCCATTGAAAGACTGGATTACTGCCCTGATTGCTGACTGTTGCTTGAAAAGGAACTGGTTGTCCTTCGCATATTGGTAAGGCAACAGATGGTAATATACTTATTGTCGCTGGAATTTTTGAATCAACTGTTGATATTTCGATTGCTCCAATATCGGGTAAACCGACTCTTGCAAAACCACGTCCATCATTTATTGGAGTTGTAGGATCTAGAATTCCTCCATTAACTGCAGGCCCTACAATAACTGGTAAGTGCGAAGGAACAAAGCCATTATTCTGTTGAAGAGTAGTATTGAAAACAGAAGCAGCAGGTACGTTTAAAACATTTCCAATTATAACTCCTGTTAGATTGCTTCCAGTTGTGTTGCCAATAATATTATGACCAGTATTAGATGTTACGTTTGCAGCGGGTTGTGTTGTATTGTCAATATCATTTTGGCCTAAAACCGCAGTGTTGCCTGCAACAATACATTGGTTTAAAATAACATTACCAGCGGTTCGAACATGAATACCACCTCCGCCGCCATAAGCGGGTAAAGTATTGGTGTTTGATGCAGAATTATTGGTTATGGTAGCATTGGTTAACGTTAGGGAAACAGCATTACCAATAAAAATTGCTCCTCCTAACTCAGATTCGTTGCCACTAAATGTAGTATTCGTAATTTGATTTAAATATGGAGAAGAAGTATAAACTGCACCACCATCAGTTAGATTTTTTCCATTGCTTTGAAAAGTACAATTGTTAATAGTCATATCACCCACTTTATTATTAACTGCTCCACCATATTCCGCTTCGTTTTCCCAGAAATAGGTATTAGATATGATTAAAGTACTATAATCGGTTGCATTATGTATAGCTCCACCATCATTAGACGAATTATTAAATAAGAACACACAATAATTAACGCGAAGAAAACCTTTGTTTAAAATAGCTCCACCGTTTCGTTCTTCGCCAATACCTTCTGCTCTACCACCTTGAAATTTGAAATTATTAATCGTCATTGAATTTCCATCAGCATTGTATAAATGTCTGAAAATCAAAGCTGGATTTTTTGTTAATGTAATATCTCCATTTGCTGGCCCGTTAAAAACGGCTTCAAAATAAATAACAGGTAAGGCTGATTGTAAAGTAATAACTGAACCTGAAGGCATTGCACTTGCATCAATCACTTTTGGTCCAGCATCTCCGTTATTTTGAGCATTTAAAATTGCTTGCCTTAAAGAACCTGTACCAGCATTATTGGTATTGGTTACTTTGAAAGTTACAGTGGCTTTTGCTTTAATAACCAATAAGTTAAGCGAAATAAAAAATACAACAAATAAGAATGTTGAATTAATTTTTTGAAAGAATAAGCCCATTAATTACTAAAATTAACATAGATAAGATAAACAGCGAGGCTATAATTAAATTTTAGATAGTAATGTTGAACAGGTTTGCTGTACGAACATTCTTAAAATTTGTTTGCCTTACTCACTTTCTATGCCAAAGAATGTAGGGTTTGTTCTACCCAGCCTTTACCCCAATTTTCTATTTCTGATTCAGTAAAAAGTTGAGGATAAAATATTCGTTTTTGGAAACGAGGAGGCAAATATTTTTGCCAATTGGTGCCTCCAGTGGCTTTAATATCTTCTGGATTTCTTTGTAAATATCTAACCGCTGATTTATAATGTGCTAAAGGCCAGTTAACATTTACGTTAGTATCGAATTCTTTTAACGCTTTTTCGATTTGAGCTTTTTGTTCAGAAGTGAGAGAAATTGATAAGTAACGTTGCCAAATATTAGTTTGCTGCAGTGAAGTAGCCAATTTTAAAAAAGTTTCGTCGTACTTCTCTTCAAACTGTTTTAAGGTTAGTGTTTTTTTACCGCTTGCTAATTCGGTTGCACCATTTCGCCAATATATGTTTTTGAATAAAATTTCAGTATCGTTCTTATTTAAGGATTCACGAACTTCTTTATCCACTAAATTAATTAAATCGGTTGCACTCAGTTCAATCATTCGATATTGTGCCGACTGAAAACCCGATGCTGGAAGTAAAGACATTCGATATTGAAGAAACTGTTCTCGTTCCATTCCATCTACCATAATAGAAAATGAATGAGTGAGATTGTCGAAATAGCGATTTACCCTACCCAATCTTTGATGAAAAAAATCAGCGGTTAGATTCGGATGTTCGCTTATTTGTTGCATTTCGCACAATATCATTTTGAAATACAATTCGGTAATTTGATGATACATGATAAAAATCTTTTCGTCAGGAAAAGAAGTTTTCGGTGTTTGCAAGCTTAAAAGGGTATCTAAATGTATGTAATCCCAATAGGTTAAATAATCTGCATGAATTAATCCATCCAAATAGGAAACCATATCTTGTCCCATGGCATCATACTTTTCTTTTAAAATTTTAATACGAACTAATATTTCTTCGCTCAGCTCCATTTTTTGATTTTATTTTTGGTGAATTAAAAGTTTAAAGAGTTCAATACCTACTAATAAACACATCAATGTTGTAAAAAAATTACAAACGATATTTAGTAAGGCAAGGTTACTATTATTGTTTCTAAATAAGTTAAGAGTTTCGAGACTAAAAGTGGAAAAAGTACTGAAACCTCCGCAAAAACCAACTGCAAGAATTAACCACCATTGGTTATTTAAGCTAGGTTTACTGGCAAACAAGGCAACCAAAATACCAAGAACTAAGCTACTTAAGCTATTCGAAAGTAGAGTTGCATAAGGAAATTGAAAATTTTTCGAGTTCGAAAATTCTGAAATTAAGAACCTACAAACACTTCCAATACCTCCACCTATAAAAACCCAAAACATTTTTTATGTGTTAAATTATTGATTAATAGTTTTCTATTTTTTAAAAAGTATTATAATGTTAAGAAAAAAGTTTAAAACAAACATATAAATGTTACAATAAAATACAGGACTTTTTTGACTTTTTGAAATCCGGCTAAAGTATTTACTCGTTTATGAATCAAAATTATAAAACAAAAAAATCATGAAAAAAGTAATGTTAATGTTAACTGTTGTTGCTGGTTTATTTGCTGGATCAACAAATGCACAAGAAAAGAAAAATCCAATGGTAGGTGGTGCACCTATGTATGCAAGTAAGGATATTGTTGATAATGCTGTAAATTCTAAAGATCACACTACGTTAGTTGCAGCAGTAAAAGCAGCAGGTTTAGTTGAAACGTTAAAGTCAGCTGGTCCATTTACCGTATTTGCTCCAACCAATAAAGCATTTGATAAATTGCCAGCAGGAACAGTGGATGGTTTATTAAAACCAGAAAGTAAAGAAACCTTAACTAAAATTTTGACTTACCATGTGGTAGCAGGCAAAATGGATAGTAAAGCAATTGTTGCAGCTATCAAAGCTGGAAAGGGTCGCGCATCTTTGAAAACTGTAAGTGGAGGAACTCTTACTGCAAGTTTGGATGGTGCTAAAGTAAAATTAACGGATGAAAACGGTGGTTCAGCTTATGTTACAACGGCTGATGTTTATCAATCAAATGGAGTAATTCATGTTGTTGATGGATTAGTTCTTCCAAAATAATAAATTCAATATTCAATAAATTGAAACGCAATTCGAAAGGGTTGCGTTTTTTTGGTTGATTTTAGTTGGAACTGTTAAGTTTCTAAATGTAAAATGCCTTTAAAGTTTAAATTAATATTGGATAAGTTTAATACAACAACCTGAATTTTATGGTTTGTTCAATTGTTTTCAAATCATTAATTACATTTTTGTTATAGGCCAAATCAACATCGGTAATTACATATCCGATAGATTGATTGGTTCGCAAATATTGCCCAAGAATATTGATATCATAATTAGCTAAAACTCCATTTATTTTAGCCATAATGCCGGGTACATTTTTATGAATATGAATTAAACGATGAGCATTTTCTATTTCAGGTAATTGTATATTCGGGAAATTGAAACTTAAATAGGTACTGCCTCCATTAATAAATTTTATTATCCTTTTTGGAATGAAATCGGGATTTCTTGGATTATTATTTGGGTCGTCAAAAATAACAATTCCGCTATTGGTACAAAGGTTTATTGGTAATTCACTTTTTATAACTTTTCCAAAAAAGCCAATACATTTTAATTTGGATAAAGAATTAATTGCTAAATTCTTTACATCATCTTGATCTGTGATTAATAAAATACCTGCTTGCTTTATAGTTTTTATGGTTAAATCTTCAATTACAGAAACTGCATATCCTTCTTTTTTTAGAATTTCAATGGTTTCTGTTTTTACAGTTTTACTCACCATTGCAGCTATTCTGTTTTTAGGATAACTGATAGACATTGGAAGTTTATTGATGTATAAGAATTCATCGAAACTTGGTGTAATATGATCAGCTTTTTCTGTAACTAAACTTCGCTCTATGTTTTCCGTAAAGGCAAAAAACTGATGAATCATTCCAGCTTCTTTCATTTGAAAATCGGAATAACCATCACCAATTACAATGAGTTGCCCTGGTAATTTTAGCTGACTTAATAATTTTACTTTTCCGCCTTCTATGGAAAGTGGATTTGTGGTATCGTATCCAATTATATTATCAAGCTCATCGTAAATAAATGTATTGGCAAAAATATGTTCAGGCAAAAAATGGTAATCATTTACAACTGGTACAATAAAATCTTTAAATCCACCTGAGAATATATATACTTGATTGGAATGATCCTTAAAAAACTTTCTATTCCGACTAAAAGAAGCTGAAACTTTTCTTTTTAATATTTTAATTAATTGTTTTAAATGCGCTTTATTAGCTTGCAATAATTGAACTCTTTTTTCCAGACTTTCTGTAAAAGACAATCGTCCTTCCATTGCCAGGTTTGTTAATTGATCTATTTCGTCAAAAATTAATTGCTTATTTGGGTTTTTTTTTTGAGATATTCTTGCAAGTTCATCCAACGCTTCTACCTGTGTGAAGGTGCTATCGAAATCAATAATATAGGTTTGTAATTCTTTTTTCATTTGGTGTTGCCCGTCTTTCGTATCATTTCATCGCATATATCATGAATGCTTTTTTCTAGAGGAATAAAATTAAAAGATAAAGCTTTTCTAATCTTTTCATTGTTATAATAAATATATTCACTAGCAGATTGCGCTTCAAACTTTGATAAAAAACCTTCATTTCGAGTAATGAACGAATAAAAGCTGCTTAAACGCCACGCAATTTGCAAAACCCATCCAGGTAATAATTTAGAAGGCGCAGGCTTATTAAATTTTTTCGCAACTATAGAAAAAAATTCTTTGATAGAAATATTGCCAGCAGATACAATAAATCGTTCTCCAGAAATATCACTTTTCATTAATTGGATCATGCAACGGCTCACATCACGAACATCAACCATTCCGCTGGTGCCATCCATATAATACTGTATACCTTTTGCAGGTATTTCGAATAATTTTGTAAAACCTTTTTCTACACTTCCTGTGCCAATTATCATGGGTGGATTAATAATAATGGCATTTAATCCTTCATTAATTCCTCTCCAAACTTCTTGTTCGCCCATAAACTTAGAAATAGCATAAGGCGAAAGTCTTCGATCAAACTCCCAGGTTTTTTTTTCAGTTATAATTTCATTTTCTAACCCATATCCCATTGCAGATATAGAACTGACATAAATGAATTTTTTAATTTTATTTTCCAAAGCAGCATTTACAACAATTGCAGTTCCGTCAGCATTCACGGCTTTTAACATTTCTTTATCTTTATTTTTAAAAGAAACGATTCCAGCACAATGGTAAATTTGATTTATATTTTGCATTGCCTCATCCATAAAATATTTGTCGGTGATATCGCCAACAACCCATTCTATTTTTGACTGATCAATTTCCACGTCATCACAAATCAGTTCGCGAAGGTGTGCAATGGCTCTTATTTTTTCACCTTCAACCAAAAGGTCTTTGATTAATCGACTTCCTAAAAATCCGGTTGCTCCGGTAATTAATATCATTCTAAAAAAATTTTGTAAATATGACTAAAATTGCACGATTATCAACCTCGACATGAACCTAAAGGATTTTTTCAGCCCAATAGATATTGCTTCAATAACGCCCAAACATGGGTTTTATACTTCGCATATGGCAGCCAACATGCAAATTTACGTAAGTGATTTTCCAGATTTAGAGGAAACCGATATTGCTATAATTGCCATTGCAGAAGATAGACAGTCAGTTGATAATCAAGGATGTGCATTGGGTTCTACTTACATAAGAGAGAAATTTTACACGCTTAGCCAAGGTAATTTTACGATGCGTCTTGCCGATTTAGGTACGATTATTCAAGGGGCAACAGTTAGGGATACTTATGTTGCATTGTACACAATAGTTGATGAGTTAATTCGGAATAATATTGTTCCAATAATTATTGGAGGCAGTCAGGATCTTACTTATGCTCAATATTTAGGCTATCAGCAGCTAGATAAAAAAGTTAATTTATTGGTGATAGATTCACATCTGGACATTGATGACGTAGAAGATGATGCAGAGGCAACTTCCATTTCTTATTTAAACAAAATAATTACTCATGAAAAGGGAAACTTGTTTAATTTTTGCAACCTAGGATATCAAACATATTTTGTTGACCAGAAGATACTCTCTATTTTAGAAAAATTATACTTCGATGCTTACAGACTTGGAGAAATTACTGACGATATTACCAAAGCAGAGCCATTAATTCGGGATGCAGATATGATTAGTTTTGATATTTCAAGTATCAGATCGTCTGAAGCAAATGGACATGCAAACGCAAGTCCGAATGGATTTTACGGTGATCAGGCATGTAGATTGACTCGATATGCAGGCATGAGTGACAAATTAAGTTCAATTGGTTTTTATGAATATAATCCTGCTTATGATAATCAAAAACAAACTGCATTTTTAATTGCTCAAATGATATGGTATTTTATTGAGGGTTACTATAATCGTAAAAATGATTTACCTCAAGATTCAAAAAGAGAGTTTACTAAGTACAGAACTACCATTAAAAATACAGATCATGAACTGGTATTTTTCAAAAGTAGAAAAACCGATAGATGGTGGATGCAAATTCCTTATCCATCCAATAAATCAAAAAACGAAAGATTTCATTTGGTACCATGCACCTATGCTGATTATCAATTAGCAGTAAACTCAGAAATGCCCGACAGATGGTGGAAGACTTACCAAAAACTTATTTAATAAATTAAATATTTTCTATTTTTAAAGTTTAATTTTTTCACATAAACCTCTTCATCAGTTTTAAAATTTTTTCTTTGCCTTTATAAGGTGGAAATATTTGACTGGTAAAATTAATTTTTGATTGAAATATTACAGCTCGTTCATGCGAGAATGTTTTAAATCCGTAATAACCATGACTACTTCCAATTCCGCTATTATTAACTCCGCCAAATGGTAAATTAACTTCAGCAAATTGAATTAGTAAATCGTTAACCACCGTTCCACCCGCAGTTGTTGTTGATAAGAGGAAGTCAACATCTTTTTCTGAATTGCTAAAAATATACATAGCAAGCGCTTTCGGTTTGTTTTTTACTTGGTTAGTAGCATCTTTTAAAGTCATAAATGTGATTATTGGTAATACAGGTCCGAATATTTCCTCTTCCATTACCTTTGATTTGTCATTTAATGAAGAAAGAATTACAGGAAAAATAGTCAAGTTTTTTTCATCAAAAAATAAAGGTAATTCAGAATTCGCGCCGTCTGAAATTGCACTTTCAATTAAATTTTTTATTCTTTCAAAATGCTTTTTACTTACTATTTTGGGGTAATCCGTATCATCATAGTTTATTTTTTTTAGATCAGGAAGTTGATTTTCTAAACTAATTTTACAAGCTGAGATAAATTCTTTTTCAATACTTTCATGAATCAAGATATAATCTGGTGCAATACAAGTTTGGCCTGCGTTTAAAAATTTAGCCCACATTATTTTTTCAGCAACTTTTTTTATTTCAACATCATTGGTAATAATTGCTGGTGATTTCCCTCCTAATTCTAATGTTACTGAGCTAAGATTTTTAGCAGCTGCTTCCATTATAACTTTTCCGATTACTGTACTTCCAGTATAAAAAATATGATCAAAAGGAAGTTTTAATAGCTCAGTAGCAACTGTTGAATCTCCTTCAATTAAAGCAACTTCATTATCATTAAAAACTTTATCTATTAATTTTTTTAAAACAACACTGGTATGATAACTAATTTCTGATGGCTTCAATATGCAACAATTGCCTGCTGCAATAGCAGAAACTAATGGTGCAATCATTAATTGAAAAGGATAATTCCAAGGTGAAATAATTAGGCAAACTCCTTTTGGCTCATAATACAATCTATTTTTAGCCAAAATATTTTGTATTTCTGATGAAACTTTTTTGGGTTTCATCCAGCGATCAAGATTTTTTATAGCAAATTTTATTTCTGTATAAACTGGGATAAGTTCACTAAAAGTTGCTTCAAATTCCGATTTGCGTAAATCATTATGCAAGGCTTTCAGTATTTCCATTTCCATTGCAACAATTGCATTTTTTAATTTAATCAGCTTTTCTTTTCGCTCGTTTGCTATAGTATTTTTTACTTCATCTAAATTTTGCTGTTGCGAATTGAACAAGGAAGATAAACTTTGATTTGAGTTCATTTGTATATTTTGAGTAAGCTCAATAGTTAATCAATTAATGCAAATAGTGCGACTAAGTTTCTTTTATAGCCAAAAAAGATTCTTAGTTTAATAATAGCCACCAAATTTCAATTACATAAAACTAAACTTAAAAATTGAATGCTTGCTTTTACTTATCTTTGCACTTTTAATAAAATATATTATGCTTAGTACCAATAATGTAACGCTGCGATATGGCAAGCGCATTTTGTTTGAAGAGGTGAATGCTAAATTTGTAGCTGGGAATTGTTATGGACTTATTGGTGCTAACGGAGCAGGAAAATCCACATTTCTTAAAATTTTATCAGGTGAAATTGAACCTAATTCTGGAATTATTAGTACCAATCCAGGAGCGCGAATGGCTGTTTTAAAACAAAATCATTTTGAGTTTGATGAATTTGACGTTTTGCAAACCGTGATTATGGGGCATCAGAAATTGTATAGTATCATGAAAGAAAAGGATGCTTTGTATGCAAAAGAAGATTTTACAGAAGCAGATGGTATTAGAAGTTCGGATTTGGAAGCCGAATTTGCTGATTTAGATGGATGGAATTCAGAAAGTGAAGCGGCTGAATTACTAAGTGGATTGGGAATAAAAGAGGCATTACATTCTCAAAAAATGGGAGATTTAGGCGGATCTGAAAAAGTAAAAGTTTTATTAGCGCAAGCAATTTTTGGTAATCCTGATATTTTATTGCTAGATGAGCCAACCAATTATCTGGATCTAGAATCTATTTTATGGTTAGAAAATTTCTTAGCAGATTTCAAAAACTTGGTAATTGTTGTTAGTCACGATAGGCATTTTTTAGATGCAGTATGCACCCATATTGCTGATATTGATTTTGGTAGATTGCAATTATATACAGGAAATTATACTTTTTGGTATGAGAGTAGTCAACTTGCATTACGTCAAAGATCAGATCAAAATAAAAAGACCGAAGAAAAGAGAAAAGAATTGGAATCTTTTGTTGCAAGGTTTAGTGCAAATGCATCCAAGTCTCGACAGGCAACTTCTCGAAAGAAGTTATTGGAAAAACTAACACTTGATGATATAAAACCAAGTACGCGTAAATATCCTTTTATTCATTTCAAACCTGAACGTGAAGCCGGAGATCAATTATTAAATGTAGACGGATTAACGAAATCAGAAGATGGAGTTCTACTTTTTAATAAAGTAGAATTTATGGTTAATAAAGGAGATAAAATTGCATTTCTTGGTAAAGATGATTTAGCAGTTTCTACTTTCTTTGATGTATTAATGAATGAAAAAAAAGCGGATAAAGGTGATTTTAAATGGGGCCAAACCATAACACCGGCTTATTTTCCAAAAGAGAATTCTTCATATTTCAAAGCTGAAAACAATTTGGTAGATTGGTTACGAGAATATTCGGTAGATAAAGACGAATCATTTGTACGAGGTTTTTTGGGAAGAATGTTATTCAGTGGCGAAGAAGCTTTGAAAAGTAGTAAAGTACTTTCTGGTGGTGAAAAAGTTAGATGCATGTTAAGTAAAATGATGCTGCTAAGTCCCAATTTATTGGTTATGGACGAGCCAACCAATCACCTTGATATGGAATCTATTGTTGCTTTAAATAATAGTTTAATTGAATTTAAAGGAACAGTTTTATTCAAATCGCATGATTTACAGTTTGTAGAAACTATCGCAAACCGAATTATAGAAATAACTCCCGTTGGAATAATTGATAGAGCAATGACGTATGATGAATTTGTAAACAATGATCAAGTTACTGAACAAAGAGAAGCACTTTACAAAAAGTTTACAGTTGTGAAACGTGAATTGGAATTAATGGATCACGAAGGGTAATTAGCTAATAATTTAAATAATAATAAAAGGGTAACTATTACTTTTCAAAGGTTTGCAACTCGCTTAGTTTTTTGTACATACCGCCGGCTAAAGTTAATTCCTTGTGGGTTCCTTGTTCAATTATTTCACCTTTTTGCATGACAACAATTTGATCAGCATGCTGAATTGTAGATAAACGATGTGCAATAACCAATGACGTTCTATTTTCCATTAATTTAAATAATGCATCTTGCACTAATCGCTCAGATTCTGTGTCTAATGCGGAAGTTGCTTCATCCAAAATTAAGATAGGTGGATTTTTTAGAACTGCTCGGGCAATCGAAATACGTTGACGTTGTCCGCCAGAAAGTTTTTCGCCACGATCACCAATATTTGTTTCATAGCCTAATGGCATTTCCATTATAAATTGATGTGCATTGGCAATTTTTGCTGCATGTTCTATTTCATTCAGACTTGCATTTTCTAAATTAAAGGCAATATTATTTCGAATAGTATCATTAAATAGAATTGGGTTTTGAGTTACAATTCCAATTAAATTGATATGACTTTCTAATTTTAATGATTTTACATTAATTCCATCTACTAGTAATTCTCCTTCAGAAACATCATAAAAACGAGGCACTAAATCGGCCAAAGTTGATTTACCTGCACCAGATTGGCCTACTAACGCATACATTTTTCCTTTAGGTATTTTTAAATTAATATTTTTTAAAACATAATCACTTTCATATTTAAAACTTATTGAATTAAATTGAATAGAATGTTCAAATGATTTAATTTCTTTAGCATTAGGCAAATCAATTATTGTATTGGTTGTATCAATAATTTCCAAAACCCGATCGCCGGCAACAATACCTCGTTGAATATTTGAAACTGCATTCGAAATATTTTTGAGTGGATTTAACACTTGAGAATATACAATAATATATGTTAAAAACTCGCTTGCAGTTAGTTCTGATCTGTTTTCTAATACTAACTGTCCACCATAAAGCAAAATTCCAATTACAACACTTACTCCAAGAAGTTCTGATAAGGGTGAAGCAAGTTCTTTGCGATTCAGCATTTTCTTTAATACCGAACTATAGTTTTGATTTTCATCTTCAAACTTTTTGGAGATATAGTTTTGAGCGTTAAACCCTTTTATAATTCGAATTCCGGAAAGAGTTTCGTCCATGATGGACATAATATTCCCTAAATATTGTTGACCTTTTTTAGAATTTTTCCGAAGGGATTTTGTTATTCTACTAATAATCAAACCTGATAATGGTAAAACTATCAGTGTGAATAATGTTAATTTCACCGACATGGTAAAAAGTAAAATAATAAACCCAATTAGCATTGGTGGATCTCTGAAAACTACCTGAATTCCATTTACAATTGAGTTTTCAATTTCATTAACATCATTACTCATAGTCGACATTACATCTCCTTTTTTACGGGTTTGAAAATATCCAAGATGTAGACTATTAATTTTACCAAACAAATCTCTTCTTACATTTTGAACTACGTAAACTCTAAGTCTAGCTAAAACCCTTTGTGTTAAATACCGAAAAAGATTTGCCATTAATACTGAAAAGAGTATGATACCGCAAACAAATTGTAAAGCTCCGGCTTTACCATAAATGGCTGAAAAACTGTAAAAACCGTAATTAAAAAGTTCGGTAAAATAGTTTAGCGAAAAGGAAAATGAAGGCAATTTAACGATTGCAATTTCTTTTGTTTCGAATAAAACATCTAATAATGGCTTAATAAGGCTAAAATTAACCAAACCAAAAACTACTGCCAACAAAGAAAATGTAGCATACGAAGGAATAAAGCGACCAAAGGGTTTAGCAAAAGAGAGAATCCGAAAAAAGGTCTTCATTCAGCAAATGTTATAAATAATAATCAAATGTTAGTGGAATTAAATACAGATTACAAATAAGTATTACCTATTTAAATTTAAGAAATAAGAAAAAAAATGTTTCAATAACCATATTTTTCTTTCCACCAATCTTTTAGTTGTCTTCTTATTTCATTTTCTCGTGGGTTGTTACCTGGTTCAAAAAGTGTACTTTCTTTGATATTGTCCGGCAAATATTCCTGAGGAGCAAAATTTCCTACGTTCTGGTGTGAATAATCATAATTTTTTCCATAACCTATTTGCTTCATCAGTTTTGTTGGTGCATTTCTGAGATGGAGTGGCACTGGTGCATCTCCGGTTTTAGAAACCAGATCCATTGCATTGCTAATTGCCATATATGATGCATTACTTTTTGCGGAAGTAGCCAAATAAATTACGGTTTGTGAAAGAATAATTCTGGCTTCGGGCATGCCAATTACATTAACCGCTTGAAAACAATTGTTTGCCATTACTAAAGCCGTAGGGTTGGCTAAACCAATATCTTCAGATGCTAAAATCAGCATTCTTCGAGCAATAAACAAAACATCTTCTCCGCCAATAAGCATTCTGGCAAGCCAATAAACTGCTGCATTCGGATCGCTTCCTCGAATACTTTTGATAAATGCTGAAATAATATCGTAATGATTTTCGCCAGTTTTATCGTACAAAGCAATATTTTGCTGAACCTGCTCTTGCACCATTTCATCGGTTATTACCACTTTTTTTGCCATACTAGAATTTACTAGCAATTCAAAAATATTTAAGAGTTTTCTGCCATCGCCACCCGAAAGGCGTAGCAACGCTTCATTTTCTTTTATCTCTACTTTTCTATTTTTAATAATTTCATCTTGCTGCATAGCAATATCCAGCATTTGCATTAAGTTACTTTCGGTTAATGATTGTAAAATGTAAACTTGGCATCTTGATAATAATGCAGAAATAACTTCAAATGATGGATTTTCAGTCGTAGCTCCTATTAAAGTAACGATTCCACGTTCAACAGCACCTAATAAAGAATCTTGTTGTGATTTACTAAATCGATGAATTTCATCAATAAATAAAATGGGCTTGCTGGTAAATAAGTCGTTTGTTGAGGCTTTTTCAATTACTTCTCGTACATCTTTAACTCCTGAATTTATAGCACTTAGTGAATAAAATGGACGTTTTAATTCATTTGCCAAAATAAATGCAAGAGTTGTTTTCCCGACTCCGGGAGGTCCCCATAAAATTAAAGATGGTATTACTCCAGCTTGAATGGATTTAGTGAGAACGCCATTTTGCCCTATCAAATGTTCCTGCCCAATATAATCTGCAAGTTTTTTTGGACGCAATCGTTCTGCTAGTGGTAAATGAGTTGTCATTTAATTTTTAGAAAGCTAAAGCTACCTAACCTTTTTTTATGTTTGAGCAATGAGTATGGTAGATGACAATCTTTTTTACGGAATCATATTAGTAGCTGTTATTGCCAGAATGTTACCAGTTTTGGGTAAAATGTTGTGTGTGCTTTATACCATGATACATGAAACAGCTCATGCAATTGCCGCTATTTTAAGTAGTTCTAAAATCTTGTCAATCAACTTATTTCACGATACATCTGGCATTGCCAAAACCGCAACAAGTAATTCAATTGCAACATTTATTATTGTAATTGCTGGGTATCCACTTGCTGCGATTTTTAGTTATTTAAGTTGTTATTTAATTTATTCTAATCAATTTCAACTTTTGTTGACCATATTATTAGCTATTGCAGCCATTAATTTACTCCTTTGGGTTCGCAATCAATATGGAATTTTATGGTTATTAATATTTATTAGTTTAATAAGCTATTTAATTTATAGTCAGGATTTAAAACTGATGAAAGTTTTTTCTACTTTTTTTGCAACGATATTATTTGTTGAAAGCTTGGTTAAATCTTTTGTTGTGTTTATTATGTCAATTAAAAGTCCTGCTTTATCTGGAGATGCAAAAATTTTAAACCAAACTACTCATCTTCCTTCTTTATTCTGGGGAATTATTTTCTTAAGTTTTTCCGTTTATATGGCCTATTTAAGTGTTGTGCTATTTATTTGATGTTACAATATTGCAACCTTGATTAGTAATTTGAAGTTTAGAAGCGTCAAATCCTTTTGTCTTAATTCGTTCAATTAATTGATCATAATTATTTTTTTCCATTGTTGGAGTTCTTGATAAAATCCAAAGATATTCCCGACTTTCATTTCCGATTACTGCATATTCATAGTTAGATCCTAAGTCAATAATCCAATAATCACCTTTAAATGGCCAAAAAAATTGCACTTTTAATTTAGCGTTATTACTATTTTCAACAATGAATGCTTTTCCATCAGCAACTTTTAATTTGCCGTTTATTGAATCTAATCTGCATGAATTGATAACTTTAACATAATTTTCAGACATTTCATATTCTGCCGTAGTGCAATTACAACCCTTTTGAAAACTTTGAGGAAAGGACGCTATTTCATACCATTTGCCTACATAGCTTTTCAAGTCAACATTAGCAACTGTTTCAAGCGGTTCGTTTTTTGTTTTACAACCTAAAATCACAAGAATTGCAAAAAATATAATTTTATAAAGTTTAGCTTTCATTTTATTTTTTTTCAAATATATAACAGTATTCACACAAGATTTATAGTAAAAGATTAACAAATACATATCCAAAAAACCAAAGGAATGAACGAGAAAACATTTTTTGAAAAGTTATTATTTGGCGAAACAGGACTTGAGTTTCTACCTGAAATTGTACTCCGTTCTGCAATGGTATTTTTCATCCTTTTATTTGCTTTGAGAATTTTAGGCAAAAGAGGAGTAAGGCAATTATCAGTTTTCGAAATGGCTATTATTATTTCCTTGGGTACTGCAGCAGGTGATCCTATGATTTATAAAGAAATTGGTGTTTTAATGGCTGCAACTGTGTTTATTTCTATTGTAATCTGCTATCGAGTAATTGTTGCATTAGTTGGCAAAAGCAAATCCATTGAAATTTTAATAGAAGGAAAGCCAATTTGTTTAATTAAAAATGGAATGTTTTCAATAGAAGAATTTGCTAAAGAAACCATGGCTCAAGATGAGTTTTTTGCTGAATTAAGAGAGCAACATGTCGAACATTTGGGTCAATTACGATTAACATTAATAGAAACTTCTGGCGAAATGAGTTTGTATTTTTTTGAAGATGAAAAAGTTAGCTATGGATTGCCAATCATTCCAGAAGTCTTCAATCAAAAAAGTAAAATTATTCACAAAAAAGGATATTACAGTTGTACGTTTTGCGGTTTGACAGAAACACTTGAGCCAAACAATTTAGTTATCTGCGAACGTTGCAAGCACGATGAATGGGTTGCCTCTATCAATACAAAAAGAATAACCTAAAAAATTTTAAGAAATAAAATCGAAGCCAGTGTATGCTTGCAAAGCCTTAGGAATGTTAATTCCATTTTCTGTTTGATTATTTTCAAGCAAAGCAGCAACAATTCGTGGTAAAGCTAAAGCACTACCATTTAAGGTATGGCAAAGCTGGTTTTTCCCTTCTTTGTTTTTAAATCTCAGTTTCAATCGGTTTGCTTGAAATGTTTCAAAATTAGATACAGAACTTACCTCCAGCCATTTAGCTTGAGCAGCACTGTAAACTTCCATATCATAGGTCAAGGCTGAAGCAAAACTCATATCGCCACCACAAAGCCTCAATACTCGATAAGGTAATTCAAGTTTTTGTAAAAGCGATTGAACATAACTACTCATTTGTTCCAATATTTCATACGATTTCTCTGGATGAGCAATTTGAACAATTTCTACTTTATCAAATTGGTGTAAGCGATTTAAACCTCGAACATGTGCCCCATAAGAACCCGCTTCACGACGGAAGCAAGGAGTATATCCAGCATTTTTTACCGGCAATTCTTCTTCTTTTAATATCACATCCCGATACAAATTAGTAATCGGAACTTCAGCAGTTGGTATTAAATACAAATTATCAATCCCTACAAAATACATTTGACCTTCTTTATCAGGTAGTTGACCAGTACCGTATCCAGAAGCTTCGTTAACTAAAATTGGTGGTTGAATTTCAGTATATCCTTGTTTTTCTGCTTCGGCTAAGAAAAAGTTAATTAATGCACGCTGTAGTTTTGCCCCTTTGCCTTTATAAACCGGAAATCCAGCTCCAGTTATTTTATTACCTAATTCAAAATCAATTAAATTGTATTTTGTGGCTAATTCCCAATGTGGTTGAGCAGTGGCAGGTAATTCAGGAATATTGCCATGCGAAAAAATAGTTTCGTTATCATCAGCACCAAAACCTTTAGGAACAGATGCTGCTGGTAAATTTGGGATTAAATACAACAGCGCTTTTAATTCAGCTTCTATTTCTTCTAATTTATCGCTAAAAGTTTTTCCAAATTCTTTTAGTTGAGTATTTTCTATTTTTAAATTTTCAGCGCCTTCTTTATCACCAGTTTTCATCATACCACCTATTTGCGTTGCCAAGATCTTTCCTTTCTCCAAAGTAGAATCTAATTGCAATTGAGTATGTTTTCTCAAATCGTCCAGCTCTATTACTTGATGTACTATTTCTGGTTGTTTGAAATTTTTGATTGCTAATTTTTCAAGCACTTGTTCTTTATTGTCGCGGATGTAATTAACCTGAAGCATTTGTGTAATATTTTTAAAAGAAAGCAAAGGTAATTTTAGAATTGGAAGTTTTGGTATTTGTATTAAGCTTACCTATTGGTTTTAAAATTGATAACCTTAGTTTTACAAAAAATCTATAAAAACTCTGTTTTTGTAAATAATTTAATCTCCATCAATGAATCCCACTACACAAGGTAAATTATATTTAGTACCCACTCCAATTGGCAATTTGGAAGATATTACCCTTCGCGCCATACGGGTTTTGAAAGAGGTGGATTTGATTTTAGCTGAAGATACCCGCACTAGTGGTATTTTATTGAAACATTATCAAATAGAAAAACGAGTTTTAGCGCATCATCAGCATAATGAACACCAATCCTTAAAAGAAATTGTTAAGTTTTTGCTTACAGGCAGTAACATTGCATTAATTACAGATGCCGGCACTCCAGGAATATCCGATCCAGGTTTTTTATTAATTCGCGAAGTACTGAAATTTAATATTGTAGTAGACTGTTTGCCAGGTGCAACAGCATTTGTACCAGCCTTGGTCAATTCCGGTTTTCCATGTGATAAATTTGTATTCGAAGGATTTTTGCCTGTCAAAAAAGGTCGTCAAACTAGGTTTAAGGAATTAGCAAACGAAGTGCGAACCATTATTTTTTATGAATCTCCTCATCGCTTGGTTAAATTTTTGGAAGAAATAATTGTGTATTTTCCAATGGAAACTCAGGTTTCTGTTTCACGTGAATTAACCAAAATGTTTGAAGAAACCAAGCGCGGCACTGCTCAGGAATTAAAAGAATATTTTGAAAGTAAAACAGTAAAGGGAGAGTTAGTAATTTGCGTTCATATAATTTCGTAGCACCAATAGTTTTAAAAATGAAATTTCAATTGGATAAAAATTTGCATTTGCCTGTTATTTCAGGTTTGTTTTTATGCTTGGCCTGGCCTCCATTGCCCTTAGCTCCATTTTTATTCATTGCATTAGTTCCGTTATTTTTAATGGAAAAAAATATTGCTGAATCCGATAAAAAGGATAAAGCATCTTCCGTTTTCAGGCATTCATTTTTAAGTTTTTTCATCTTTAATCTTTTTACAATTTATTGGATTTACAACGCCTCTTTTTTTGGGGCAGTGGTTGCCGTGCTTTTAGGTTCTTTACTTATGAGTTTGCCATTTGTACTTTATCATCAAATGAGGCGAATAGTTTCACTGAAAACTTCATTAACTGGATTTGTAATTTTTTGGTTGGCTTATGAATATTTACATGCAAATTGGGACTTAAACTTCCCCTGGCTTACCTTGGGAAATGGTTTTGCTAATTATCATTCCTGGATTCAGTGGTATGAATATGTGGGAACTTATGGCGGATCGCTTTGGGTTTTAGTTGTAAATGTGATTGCTTTTCAGTTAATAATTAAAATTAGAAATGCTGCAAAACAAACGAAAGGACACCCTTATTCGCATTTATTGGCTCCCATTCTGCAAATTGTATTCATCATTTTGTTACCTATTTTATTTTCTCTTACCATTTATCACCAATATGAGGAAAAATTGAATGAGGCAAACGTTGTAATTGTGCAGCCAAATATTGATCCTTACAACGAAAAATTTGGATCAATGTCGGCTAAAGATCAAATGGAAAGATTGATTTCCTTATCGAAAAAAGCAGCTAAACCCAATACTGAATTTTTTATTTGGCCCGAAACTGCTTTAACCAAAAATGTAGACGAAGATGATATTCGAAATGATTTTTTTATTCAGGAAATCAAAAAATTTTTATTGGAATATAAAAATGGTAATTTGATAACTGGAGCTAGTACGTATCGAAGTTATCCAGAAAACGTAACAACTACAGCGAGAAAATATGAAGATGGAAATGGTTTTTATGATGTTTTTAACACGGCTATTTTTCTAGAAAATTCTGAACGCATTCAACTTTATCATAAATCTAAATTAGTGCCTGGTGTAGAGCAAATGCCATTTCCAAATGCACTAAAATTTTTAGGACCACTTGCTATAGATTTAGGTGGCAGCATAGGTAGCCTCGGAAAAGAAAAAAAGCCGCTTGTTTTTTATGCTCAAAGCGGAATTGGCGTGGCGCCAATTATTTGTTACGAATCTATTTATGGCGAATATGTAACTGATTATGTAAAGCAAGGAGCTCAACTACTTTTTATTATAACAAATGATGGCTGGTGGGGCAACACCTCTGGTTTTAAACAACATGCCTTGTATGCTAAATTGCGTGCGATTGAAACCAGAAGAAGCATTGCCAGATCTGCCAACACAGGAATAAGTAGTGTTATAAATCAAAGAGGTGATGTGCTTTTTGAAACCGAATGGTGGACTCCAGCATCTTTTGCGGCAACATTAAACCTGAATGACGAAATTACTTTTTACGTTAAATATGGTGACTGGATTCCAAAACTTGCTTCTATATTTGCTGCAATTACAATTCTTGCTATGTTGGTAAGAAGATTCTATATTAAATTATATCCTGGTAAATGATGAGAATACTATTCAATGCAATGTTAGTTTTTACAGTATTAATGGCTGTATCATGTGTTTCAAAAAGAAAGTTAGATGATGAGATTGCGACTTCTGAATATTTAAGAGAACAAAATAGTACACTTACCAAGCAATTAGATTCGCAGAAAAAGCAAACTGGCGAAGTTAGTGGAAGTGTAGAAAGCCAAAAAAAGGCAATTAAACAATTAGAAGAAGATACGCTAAGTCTCGGAAAAGCATTAAGAGCAACTAAAGAACAATATAAGCAAGCGATTGATTCATATGATTTGTTGCGAACCAATAATGAAAAAATGTTGAAAAATTCTTCAACTGAAAATAACAAATTATTGGCTGATTTGCAGAAAGCGTCCGCTGATTTAGAAAAAAAGCAATCAGATTATAACGCAACTCAACAAAAAGTAACTCAATTAAATTCTGATTTAGAAGCCAGAGAAAAGAAGTTGATGGAGCTGGAAGCAGAATTGCAGGAACGAGATGAAAATGTCAAAAAATTGCGTGCTAGTGTAGCTAATGCACTTACAGGTTTCACCGGCAAAGATCTTTCGGTTACCGTAAAAGATGGAAAAGTGTATGTTTCGCTAGAAGAGCAATTACTTTTTAAAACCGGAAGTACAACAGTAGATCCAAAAGGTGTTGACGCTTTAAAAAAATTGGCAAAAGCATTAGAAAATCAAAAAGATTTAACTGTATTAATAGAAGGTCACACAGATGATGTTGATGTATTAGGCGGCACAACTTACAAAGACAATTGGGATTTGAGTGTGTTACGTGCAACTTCCATCGTTCGTATTTTACAACAAAACTCTAAACTTAGTCCCGAAAAAATTGTGGCTTCTGGCCGTGGAGAATATTTGCCTATTGAAAGAGCAAAAACAGCAGCAGCACGGGCAAAAAACCGAAGAACAGAAATAATTTTAACACCAGATCTTGATCAATTGTATAAAATTATTGGAAAGTAAACAGGTAATTATTTAAATTTTAAGTTATTTTTTTCAACTAACTGTTCAATTATTTTTGTTTGAGCTATAAAATTTCTGAAGATGAAATCAATTTTGGTAAAATTTTTTTTAGCTATATCGTGTTGTATGTCAATGTCATGCGTATCTCTAAAAAAGTATGAATTAGAAGTAAAAAAATCTCAAACATTAAACAAACAAAATAATCAATTAGTAAAATTGCTTATTCGCGAAAATTCTGATCTAATAAATCTAAAAGCAGAATTAAACAATGAAATTCTTAGTTCGCAAAAGTTAAAAGTTGATTCTATTCAAAATTCAGCATTGATAGAAGACCTCTCTTTCAAAAATAAATTATTGGTAGATTCTACCATGATTTTAAAAGCGAGAATAAAAAATACTCCAAAAAGCAATACAAGTAAGTCATTTTCAGGTGATGAAAAACAAGCAAAACTATTGCAAACCGATAGAGAAGAATTCTATAAAAAGAATCTTACAGCTATGTTGGAGCAAGAAAAAAAAATAAATAGATTAACTCAGGAAATAAAAATCAAAGAAGAAAAGTTGAAAAACTCTTCTACTTACCGCCAAAATATTCCGGATTCTAATGTGAATTCAAGTTCATTTCTATCTGTTGAAAATGGTGAACTTGCAGTTTCTTTGGATAAAGTAGTTTTATTTAAATCTGGCCTTTTGAAATGGTTCGATAAAACAATTCGTTCCAAATAATCAATTTTTTACTTTTTCCACATTCCTACAATTGGCATTTTTCTTCCCATTCCAAATGCTTTAGGCGATACCCGTAAAATTGGAGGAGCTTGATGTCGTTTATACTCGCTTGAGTTTACCAATTTTATAATTCTTTTAACTAATTCTTCATCGAAACCTAATTGAGTTATGTCTTTGGTACTTTGTTTCATTTCAATGTATTGAAACAAAATTTTATCTAAAATTTCATATTCAGGTAAAGAATCCGAATCTTTTTGGTCGGGTCTTAACTCTGCACTTGGTGGTTTGCTGATACTGTTTTGAGGAATTATTTCTTTATTTCTGTTGATAAAATTTGCCAACTCATAAACCTGAGTTTTATACAAATCAGCAATTACTGAAATTGCACCACACATATCGCCATATAACGTTCCATAACCTACCGCTGCTTCACTTTTATTGGAAGTATTGAGCAAAATGTGACCTAATTTATTGGACAACGCCATTAATAAAACTGCTCGGCTTCTTGCTTGAATATTTTCTTCTGCTAAGCCAGGGTTCATGCCTTCAAACGGTTTGCTTAATGTATTTTCAAACTCATTTACTACATTAGAAATAGGTAAAACTAAAGATTGGCAACCTAAATTATTAACTAAAATTTCAGCATCAGTAATAGAATGATCTGATGAGTATTTGGAAGGAAGTAATACGGCTAATACATTCTCCGCACCTAATGCATCCGCAGCCAAAGCTAAAACTAAGGCAGAGTCTATGCCACCTGATAATCCTAAAATTGCTTTTGTAAAACCAGATTTTTGAAAATAATCTTTAATGCCTAAAATTAATGCTTCATAAATTTGCGCTTCATCAGGAGCATCAATAGCTTGCTTTCTTGGTTTTTCAGGTAAAACTTCTAAACCAGATATTGATTTTTGAATAGAATAAAAGGTTATTTCTTCCTTAAAATAATTCAGTTCATCAATATAATCACCCTCTTTATCGAGCACTAAACTTCCTCCATCAAATATCAATTCAGTTTGTGCGCCTACTTGGTTTACATAAAAAATAGGAAGATTGTATTTTTTGCAATTAGCACTTAACACCGATTTTCTTGAATCCGAATGTTTGTAATCAAATGGAGAGGCTGCAATATTGATCATTAGTTCTGGACTAAGTTTAGTTAATTCGTCCATTGGCGATTGCAAATACATGGGGTCATCATCTGAATTCCACAAATCTTCACAAACCGTTAATGCAATTTTAAAACCTTTCAGGTCAATGAGTTCAAATTTTCTGTTTGGTTCAAAATAACGATACTCATCAAAAATATCATAAGTTGGTAAAAGTGTTTTATCAACCACATTTTTAATTTTTCCATGTTCTATAAAAAATGCAGAATTGAAAAGATTTTTACCTTTTGGATCAGGATTTAATCGAGGAGCACCTAAAATACAAGCAATCTCTGTGCATTCACCTGCAATTTCTTCAATTGAATTTTTACAATCTTCTATAAATTCATCAAAATCAAGAAAATCTCTTGGTGGATATCCGCAAAGAGCTAACTCAGCAAAAACAACCAAGTCAGCCTGATTTATTTTTGCCGTTTTTATAGCATCAATTATTTTTTTTTTGTTTAATGCAAAATTGCCAATGGTGTAATTAAGTTGTGCTAAGGCAATTTTCATAGGCTTTTTAAAAGATAATTCCTAGGTTCAAAGCTACGTATGAATTAAGAACTTTGTAATCTTTATCATCAGAAATATCTGTAAGACCATTATTGAAACTTAAACCGCCAATAAAAGCAGTTCTATCACCTAGAGAATATTCAACTCCGCCTCCAATTACTAGCCCAACTCGAAAATCGTTAATTTCATCAGAAATATCTTTTTTAGGATTAGGTGTTAATACTGGTCCTTGCTTCAAATCTCCGTTGTTTCTTGCTCTTATATTGACGCCTGGAGTCAAGCCAAATTGACCAAAATATTTAGAATAACCAATTTCATTTGTTCTCAATTTTAATGTAATAGGTATTTCCAAGTACCTTAGGGAGTAATTATTATTTTTTATATTCGTTAAATCCTGTGTGTCGATAAATTTTCCACCCATTGTATTTACACTTAGCCCAGTTCCCAAAAGGTAATTATCGGTAAGTTTGTAATCGGCGATAATGCCAAAATTTAAACCCAATTTAGCACCATCGCTTTCAAAACGGGCATCATCTGATTGAAAAAATCCGATAGTTGGGTCGACTCTAAATCCTAGATAAAAGTCTTGTGCTTGAGTTTTAGCAAATATTAGTAGTAAAAAACTGATTATTAGGAGAAATTTCGTTTTCATGTTTATTTTTTTTTAATGTTATTTTAAAGGTGTGAATTTTTATTTTTACAGTTAGCTATTTTTTAATGTACGTCCTCAAATTTCAAAGAAAACAAATTTATTTTACGCTCAGTATTTTTCTGATTTTGATCAGCCATTCAAGCTGCTTGAAAAACAAAAGCAATGCCGATGTAAGTAATATAACTATAAACTTATCCACCAAAAGGTTTGAAACAGACTTATTTAATACGGATTTGGTAAATTTTAATAAAAGTGCAAGCAAACTTCAACGGAAATACCCAGAATTTTATCAATTATTTGTAGAAAACATTGTTCGTTTGGGCAGAATTGAGGACAGTGCATACCTCAACAATCTCAAAGATTTTGTTTTAAATAAAGACATTAACACGCTAAAAAAAGATTGTGATTCTATTTTTTCAGATTTAAAACCATACCAATCTGAGTTAACAGAATCGTTTAAATATGTAAAATACTATTTCCCAAAAGCAGATATTCCCGAAATCGTAACATTTGTTTCTGGTTTTAATAATGCAATTGTAAACACAGAAACTTCACTTGGATTAGGCCTTGATATGTTTCTTGGACGTAATTATCGCTATTATCCTTCAGCTGGATTCCCGCAATTTGTGATTAAGAATTTGCATCCCGCAGCTATGGTTCCTACAGCAATTAAAGGGTTCACGAAGTTCCGTTTCGAAGAAAATGCAGAAGAAAGCCGTCTTCTTTATCGAATGGTTTATGAAGGAAAAATTCTTTATTTTATGGATAAAGTTCTTCCAGAAACTGATGACTCGTTAAAAATTGGTTTTACCAAAAAACAAATGGAATGGTGCAAAACTTATGAAAAGGATATTTGGGCTAATTTTATTTCTCAAAAACTATTGTTCTCAACAGATCGTTTGCAAACCAATAAATATTTGGATGACGCACCATTTACTTCTGGCTTAGACAATGAATCATCACCCATGCTTGGCGTTTGGGTAGGTTGGCAAATTGTTAGAAATTACATGGAAAATGCTTCTGAAGTATCCTTGGCACAATTGATGGCTGAAAAGGATGCAGAGAAAATATTAAAAATATCGGGTTATAAACCCTAAACAATGAGTTTTAAACTAACATCAGAATATAGACCAACTGGAGATCAGCCTGGTGCAATTAAGCAATTAGTAGAAGGACTAAACAGGGGAGAAAATTTTCAAACACTGTTAGGAGTTACAGGTTCAGGTAAAACTTTTACTGTTGCGAATGTAATTCAACAGGTTCAACGTCCTACTTTAATTTTAAGTCATAATAAAACCCTTGCAGCGCAGCTTTATGGAGAGTTTAAACAATTCTTTCCTGAAAATGCGGTCAATTATTTTGTTTCTTATTATGATTATTATCAACCAGAGGCTTTTATCGCTTCTTCTAATACCTATATTGAAAAAGATTTAAAAATAAATGAAGAGATAGAAAAACTGCGACTTAGAACTTCCTCTGCGTTAATGTCAGGCAGGAGAGATGTGATTGTAGTTTCTTCTGTTTCTTGTATTTATGGAATGGGAAATCCGGCTGATTTTGCTGACAATATTGTTAGAATTCAAGTTGGGCAAATCGTTTCGAGAAATGCCTTTTTGCATCGCTTAGTAGAAATTTTATACAGCCGAACTACCGTTGAATTCAAACGTGGTACTTTTCGCGTGAAAGGTGATACTGTTGATATTTTTCTGGCTTATGCAGATTTTGCTTACCGTGTTACATTTTTTGGAGATCAGATTGAAGAAATTACAGCGATTGAACCGGATACTGGCAAAACAACCGATAAAATGGAACACGCAGCTATTTTTCCGGCAAATTTATATGTTGCACCTAAGGACAGAACATTAAAAGCAATTTTTTCTATTCAGGAAGAATTAATGGCTCGTAAAGATCAATTTGTAGATGATAAACGATTCTTAGAAGCAAAAAGATTAGAGGAAAGAGTTAACTATGACCTAGAAATGATGCGTGAATTAGGTTATTGTTCAGGAATTGAAAACTATTCTAGATTTTTTGATGGACGCAAACCAGGTACTCGTCCATTTTGTTTATTAGATTACTTTCCAGAAGATTATTTATTAGTGATTGATGAAAGTCATGTAACTGTACCACAAATCAGAGCTATGTATGGCGGCGATCGTTCCAGAAAACTTTCGCTGGTAGAATATGGATTCCGTCTGCCGTCTGCTTTAGACAATCGCCCTTTAAATTTTAATGAATTTGAAGGATTGACCAATCAAATTATATATGTAAGTGCTACTCCTGCTTATTATGAACTGTAAAAAAGCGACGGTGTAATAGTAGAACAAGTAATACGACCTACAGGATTATTAGATCCGCAAATAGAAGTTCGGCCATTGGTAAACCAGGTTGATGATTTGTTGGATGAAATTGATAAAACAATAAAAGCAGGATTTAGAATATTGGTAACTACCTTGACCAAAAGAATGGCAGAAGAACTCGCCAAATACATGGCAAGATTAAATATAAAATCAAGATACATTCACTCAGAAGTAAAAACCTTAGAGCGTGTCGAAATATTAAGGGGATTAAGACTAGGTGAATTTGATGTTTTAATTGGAATTAACTTATTAAGAGAAGGATTAGATTTACCAGAAGTAGCATTAGTTGCCATTTTAGACGCTGATAAAGAGGGCTTTTTACGCTCAGATCGATCATTAATTCAAACAATAGGAAGAGCAGCAAGAAATTCGGAAGGAAAAGTAATTATGTATGCGGATAAAATTACAGACAGTATGCGCAGAACAATTGACGAGACCGATAGAAGAAGAGAAAAGCAAATTCAATACAATCTCGATAATAACATTATTCCAATAACTGTAGGTAAAACCAAGGCGGAAATTATTGAACAAACCTCGGTTATGGATTTTAGAGGAGGTGTACAAAAACCATACATCGAGCAAGAAGATATTACCATAGCTGCAGATCCAATTGTGCAATACATGACTAAAAATGAATTGCAAAAAAGTATTGAAACCACTAAAAAACAAATGTTGCAAGCAGCAAAAGACATGGAATTTTTGGACGCAGCCCGACTAAGAAATGAAATGTTTGCTTTAGATAAAGTGATGGCAGAGCGGTTTGGAGGATAAATTATTTTTTATTAGGATAAAATTATAAACCTAATAAAATGAGAAAGGCCAAATAACCTACTAATTATTTTACAAAACCAATTGCCCGAAATTCCATTATCTATAATCTATATTTTATATTTGATTTTTTAGGTCTTCATGAAAACGTTTTTTATCATAATTCTGATATTATTGGGTCTTCGATTACTTGTCAGAATCTTTTTACCATTCATTTTAACCTTTGTAGCAAAAAAAGCTCAGCAGAATATGCAGGATCATTTCAGAAGAAATGGCTATCCAGGCGGTGTAGAGGATGTTAAACCAGAAGGAACCATTGAAGTAAACTTTGTTCCACATAAAAAAAATCCAACAGACAAATCATCCGGTGATTTTGTGGATTATGAGGAAGTAAAATAGTTTTACATCTGCTTGTTCTTTTTATCTTTGAGATCAAAAAATATCTCAAAACCCATTTATATGGCCATCTGGTTCAAGAAAAACTATCCCGTACTTTTAACAATTCTATTTTTCGTTGCTATTACATTTGTGTACTGCAGCCCATTGTTGGAGGGTAAAGTAATTATTCAATCAGATGTTGTATCTGCTCAAGGAATGCAACAGGAAGTTTTAAACTATAAAAAAACAACTGGAGAGCCTTCGCTTTGGACTAACTCTATGTTTGGCGGAATGCCTTCGTATCAAATATGGCTTCCATATCCAAATAGTATTGCTGGCCAAGTTCAAGCAATTTATAATAAGTTAATTCCAGATCCTGCCAGACTTATTCTTTTACTCTTATTAACTTCTTATTTATTTTTCAGAATATTTAAATACAATAATTGGATAGCTATTCTGGGTTCAATAGCCATTGCGTTTTCATCCTACAATTTTGTCATTATTGAAGCTGGCCACGTAAATAAAGTTGCAGCCATTGCCTATTTGCTACCATTGCTGGGAGGAGTCATGTTGGTATTTCGGGGTAAATATTGGATGGGAGCAGCTGTTACAGCAATTTTTGCAGCGTTTGAAGTTAAAGCGAATCACGTTCAAATGACGTATTATTTTTTAATTGCATTACTCATTTTTGGAATATTTGAATTGGTTTCTGCCATTCGGAATAAAACATTACCTGCTTTTTTAAAATCAACTGTTATCGTTTTGGCAGCTGCTACTTTAGGTATTTTCACTAACATTTCGAACTTATGGGTTACCTATGAATATGGCGAACAAACCATTCGAGGCAAATCAGAATTAACCTTAAATAAAACTCCCGGAGATCCAGTATCAGGAGTTTCAAAAGAATATGCCTATCAATGGAGTCAAGGAATTACAGAATCCATTACTTTTTTAATTCCAGATGCATATGGAGGTTCTTCTAATCACGAATTAGGAAAAGATTCGGAGGTTGCAAAAGAATTTAAATCGAAAGGCGTGCCTATGCAAAACTTGAAAAGTATGCCGACCTATTGGGGAAGTAAGCCTTTTACTTCTGGGCCTGTATATTTTGGAGCTATTATTTGCTTTCTTTTCGTTTTAGGCTGTTTTGTAGTAAAAGGACCCACAAAATGGTGGTTAGTTACGGCAACATTACTTTCAGTATTATTATGTTGGGGTAAAAATTTCGAATCGTTTTCAAATATTTTCTTCGATTATTTTCCTTTATACAGTAAATTCAGAGCGGTTGAATCTATATTAATTGTTGCAGGAATAACAGTTCCGCTTTTAGGAGTTTTAGCCCTACAAAAAATACTAAATGGAGAAGTTCAAAAGCAAGATTTGCTAAAATACTTGAAATACTCACTAGGAATTGTAGGAGGCGTATTATTAATTTTTGTAGTTGCCCCAGGTATTTTCCTTGATTTTGTAAGTCCAAATGATAAACAGTTTCCAGAGGATGTACAAAAATGGTTGGTTCCAGCTTTAGAAGCCGATCGTGAATCATTGGCTAGAAGCGATGCCTTCAGATCATTAGTATTCGTTTTATTATCCGCTGGATTATTATGGGCAATTATTGAAAAGAAAATTGTTGCCAACTATGCAGCAATCGCTTTAGCAGTTTTGGTATTAGTAGATATGTGGGGAGTAAATAAAAGATACTTGAACGATGACGCATTTGTAAACAAAAGCAAATTGAAAGCTCAGTTTGCACCAAGAGCTGTTGATGAACAAATTTTGCAAGATAAAGATCCAAATTACCGGGTTTATGATGCAAGTGTAAATACATTTAATAGTTCAAGTGGTTCTTATTATCACAAAATGGTGGGCGGATATCATGCCGCAAAATTGAAAAAATATCAAGAATTAATTGAAAACCAGATAAGTAAAGGAAATATGTCTGTTTTCAATATGCTAAACACTCGGTATTTTATTAATAAAGATCAGCAAAGCAATCAGGAAATTGTGCAGAGAAATCCGGGTGCAATGGGAAATGCTTGGTTTGTAAACGAAGTAGAATTTGCAGCCAATGCTGATTCTGAAATGAACGCTTTGACCGGTTTTGATCCAAAAAGTAAAGCCATTGTTGATGTTCGATATAAAGCTGAGGTTGGAAATATATCTCCTATAAAAGATTCTACCGCCAATATAAAATTGACTTCCTATTCTCCAATGGAACTTAATTATCAGGCAGACTCCAAATCTGGTGGTTTTGCAGTATTCTCAGAAATCTATTATCCAGCTGGCTGGAATGCATTTGTAAATGGAAAACCAGCAAATATTATCAGAACTAACTATGTACTTCGTGGATTAAATCTGCCTGCTGGTAAAAATGAAATTAAGTTCAAATTCGAACCCAACTCATATTACACTGGAGAAAAAATTGCGTTGGTGGCTTCCCTTCTTACTGTTATACTTTTACTTGCCGCAATATATTTTGAATTTAAAAACAGAAATAAGCTTAGTGCAACTTCCGTTTAAGGGCTCTTATAACAATAATTAGGTGATTAAATAAAGTCGGGAAAAGTCCGTAATGGTGATTCATTATCGTAAATCGTTCTTTCCAGGCTTTTCTTTCCAGCTTTACAGAAAGCCCACCAGCCAAGTATTTTGAAATGGGTAAATGAGTGTTGACAATAGTATTTGATTTTTTCAATGCGTTAATAACCCAGTCAATATCAGCGCTTATTTTATAAATAGAATTGTAATGCTTACTGATACTTTTTTTAATAATAATGCTCTGATGGCATACCAGCATTCCTTTTTGAAACGATTTCCAATTTAATTTTTCGGGAGGTCGCAAATCTCTCCAGCCCAAAATCTGATTGTTTTCGTCAATAATTTGTGCATCGCCATAATACACGTCTGCAAAATCTGCTTTTGAAAAAACATTAGAAAGTGTTTTAGCATCAAAAAGTTCATCGCCAGAATTCAGGAAGTAAACATAATCTCCAGTTGAATTATCAAGACCTTTATTCATAGCATCATAAATTCCTTTGTCTTTTTCAGAAATTAATACAGCTATTTTATTAGCAAATTTTGTTAAAACTTCAAAAGTTCCATCGGTACTTTTCCCATCAATAATTATTAGTTCTATATTTTCATAATCTTGCTTAAACACAGAAGATAACGTTCTTTCTATGTGCTTTACATTATTATATACAACGGTGATGATAGAAATTTTGGGTTTCATTTCTTATATCTTAAAATCGTAGTATTAATAATTGCCATAAGTTCTTCACCTAATTCTTTTGTTCTTTTATTCCCAGCATTCTCTAATTCAGATAAATTAAGTTTTTGAAAATGAGAGTTTAGTATTTCTTTCATTTTAATATACAAACTCGTTTCGTTCGAAGCTTCAAAGAATGATACTAATTCATTTTTTATTTCTTTATTAACTTCAATATCAGAAATAATACTTCTAATACCCAAAGAAACGGCTGAATAAACAGCACCACCTCCAGGTCCACCTTCAAATAAAGTTGGTTGAATTAATGCAATGGATTCATCCATTAAAATCATTTGGTCTATTTTGGGAATAAAGCCTAATAGTAAAATTGAATTTTGAAGTTTCTCTTTTATAATAAACTTCTGCAACTCATCTATATATTCAGGAAATCTTTCATCCTCCATTCTTCCAGTACAAACCAATTTTATTTCTTCAAAGCCAGAATCTTTTATTAACATCGAAAATGCTTTAAATGCAATTAAATGGTCCTTATGTTTCCAAAATTGATTACAAATAATAAAATATGAATGTTCAATTTTATATTTTTTGTTTATTAATTCTTTTTCTGAAAAATCTGTCTGAATAAAAGGAGGTAAAAAAGATAAATTGAAAACGTTTTCAGAATTTCCAAAAGAAATTTCTAGTTCCTCTTTTACTGATTTCGCATTTACAATGATAGAAGGAGCGTTTTTTAATAGAGCAGAATATCTTTCATCTCTGCTTTCCTTTTCTTTAAAAGAGAAAAAATGGGGTAAGGAAATATGTTGTAAATCTGGAATGTAACCAATCCAAGGAAATGGGAAATTATAAGGTAAAATATTTACCACCGGTAATAAAACAGAACAATTGTTTGAGTTTAGTTTATTAATTAAATCACTTTGAGTATAGTTATAATAAATAAATTGTATTTCTGGATCTGAATTGTGTATTGCTGATCTAATTCTGTCATTTATTCGCTTTTTTTTAAATAAAGGTAAGCGACCTTTTTTTAATGAAGATTTGGTATCCAGAATAAAATATTTTAATTCACTGATTGTGTCATTAGGTAAAACAAAATAAATTGATAGGTGGTATTTTTCTTTGACAGAATTTAATCCATTTAATAAGTAAACTAATAAATCAATTCCGCCGTCCCAAGAAAAATGTGCTCCCCAAAAAGCGATATTTATTTTTTGTTTATCCTTTATATCTGAAATCATCTATTGTTTAAAAAAATCCAGTTTTTTACATTTTCATAACTATACATTAATATTTGATAGGTATTTAATTGAATAAAATTCTCATTTACCATCATTCAACTTTTTGATCCCCATATTATAAAAACTAAAAGCCTGTACATCTGCCGCTTCTGCAATTCTTTTTGAAAGTGGTTTGCCTGCACCATGGCCCGCATTGGTTTCTATTCGAATCATTACTGGAGAATCACCAGCTTGTTTTGCCTGCAATTCTGCAGCAAATTTAAAACTATGAGCCGGCACTACCCGATCATCATGATCGCCGGTTGTAACTAAGGTTGCAGGATATTTTGTTCCGCTTTTAACAGTATGAACAGGAGAATAATTCAGTAAATACTCAAACATTTCTTTAGAATCCTGAGCAGTTCCATAATCATAAGACCAGGCTGCACCTATTGTAAACGCATTGTACCGCAACATATCTAAAACTCCGACTGCTGGCAAAGCAACTTGAAATAAATCCGGTCGCTGAGTAAGAACTGCACCAACTAATAATCCCCCGTTTGAACCACCTTCAATTGCTAAGTATTTGGCTGTACAATAATTTTCTTTCTGTAAATATTCTGCCGCTGCTATAAAATCATCAAATACATTTTGTTTTTTCATTTTAGTTCCCTCATCATGCCATTTGCTGCCATATTCTCCTCCACCACGCAAATTTGCAACAGCATTTACCCCTCCATTTTCCATCCATACCAAATCAAAAACATTGAAAGATGGAGTCAGACTGATATTAAATCCTCCATAACCGTATAAATTCGTAGGGTTTTTGCCATTTAACACAATTCCTTTTTTATGCGTTATCATCATCGGAACTTTTGTTCCATCTTTAGAGGTATAAAAAACCTGCTTTGATTCATAATCCGAAGGATTGAAGTTTACTTTCGGTTGTTCATATAGTTGAATTTCTCCTTTTTTTGAATCTAAAGAATATAAAGTAGAAGGAGTTACATAATTAGTAAAAGAAAAATAGACCGTATTTTCATCTTTTTTACTTCCAAATCCACTAGCAGAGCCCAAACCAGGTAATTTTATTTCACGGATAAATTTGCCTGAATAATCATATTGTTTCACCACTGAAACCGCATCTTTCATATAATTGGCAAATATATAACCTCCACCAGTGCTGGTACTTAGCACTTGTTCTGTTTCCGGAATCAAATCTTTCCAATTTTTCATTTCTGGATTCATGGCATCAAAAACCATCACTTTTTTGTTCTTAGCTTTCGCGTTAGTTTCTACCAAAATCGTTGAACCTTCATTGTCAACTAATCCATAATCAGCTTCCATATTATCTACAAGTGTTACAATTTTGGCATTGGGGTTGGTTAAATCCAATAAATAAAGTTCATTGCCAGATGTTGAATTGGCAGCTGAAATAAATAAGTACCTATTATCTTCTGTAACTCCTGCACCTACATATCGTCTTTTTTGTGTTTCGCCGAAAATAACTTTATCAGTTGCTTGACTTGTTCCCAAGGCATGATAGTAAACTCGATGTTGATCTGTTTTTTCACTTAACTCACTTCCTTTTGGTTTTTCGTAGCTTGAATAGTAAATGCCTTCGTTTTTATACCACGACATTCCACTAAACTTAATATCAATCAATGTATCCTCTAAAATTTGTTTATTAGAAGCATCCATGATAATAACCTTTCTCCAATCGCTGCCAGCTTCCGAAATGGAATACGCAACCAATAAGCCATCGTTTGTAAAACTTACTTGATCGAGTGAAGTAGTAGCATCTTTTGAAAACTTGTTTGGATCAAGAAAAACCTCTTCTTTTCCAGCAGCATCTTTTCTATACATCACAGATTGATTTTGTAATCCATCATTTTTATAAAAATAGATGTAAGCACCGTGTTTAGTAGGTGCAGAAATTTTGGTGTAGTTAATCAATGCCGTAATTCTTTTTTCAATAGCATCACGATAGGGAATTGCTTTTATATAAGCAAAAGTTAGTTCATTCTGTCTTTTCACCCAATCTCCAGTTTCTGCCGAACGGTCATCTTCTAGCCATCGATATGGATCAGAAACCTTTTTTTCAAAATAGGTATCAACCTGATTTCCTTTTTTGGTTTCAGGGTAGACAAACCCTTTTTTTGTTTGCGCAAATGCAAATGATGTCATTAGTATAAAAAGTAATAAATGAATTTTTTTCATGATTCGTTTTTTTGAATAAAACCAAAGTTAGATTTTTTGAACAATTCCAACTGATTGGATAAGCTTTAGGCAAAATAAAAATTGTACAAATTAATCGACTTTTGGCATAATATTAAAGACAAATTGCGTATATTTGTGATAAAATTTAAATGAAATGAAAACAGATGAAGCTTCCGAAGGCCTTGCAACGTATCAAGCAATAGGGAAAAGAGATATTTATCAGTTAATTCAAGCAATAAGAAACGGCTTAAGTTTTCAGATTTTTCAAAGTATTGCTAAAAATATTCCATTTAGCATTTCAGAATGGGCTTCTTATCTTCATCTTTCTGAGCGAACCATGCAACGATACAAAACTGAAAAATTATCATTTGATCCAATTCAAGCCGATAAAATATTCCAAATATCAATTTTATATAAAAATGGAATAGAAATATTTGGTTCAGAACTTAAGTTTAATAACTGGTTAGCTACCGAAAATATTGCTTTAGGGAATGTTAAACCTAAAAGTCTATTAGATAGCACATTTGGCATTAAGTTATTAAATGATACACTTGGCCGTATAGAGCATGGTATTTTTGCATGATAGTTTTCAGATTAAGCAAAAATATATATGCAAATGATTTGACTGGAAAAGGGGCAGAAATCTATGGTGGAAGATGGAACAGTGTTGGTACTCCTTTGATTTACACAGCTGAATCAAGAGCATTATGCGCTGTAGAAATTGCAGTTAACACACCTTTATATAATATTCCAACAGATTATTCAATCATTTCTTTTCAAATTCCCGATGAGACTATCACCTTCGTTGAAGAAAAAATTTTAACAATAAATTGGAATATTTTACCGTATTCTCCTTTCACCATTCAAATGGGTTATCTGTTTATTTCAGAAAAAAAATCTCTTATATTGAAAGTTCCATCCGCGATTATTGCTGGCGACTATAATTACCTAATCAATCCATTGCATCCCGATATGGTAAAACTAAAAATCCTCAAAATAGAGGATTTTAGTTTTGATAATCGATTGTTTAAAAATAAATAGAATATTGAATTGAATCTGCTTTATTAAGTTACTATCTGCCGTTATTCATAATTAATAATTTTCTGGTATCAATGCTTCCATTTCGGATTAGTACAACATAATAACTTCCATTCGAATAATTTGCACAATCCCACCTAACAGAATTTTTGCCAGTTAATAATTGATTATCTATTAAAGTAGCAATTTTTTGCCCTAGTACATTATAAATTTGTAAAGTAAAATAATCGTTTCCTTCGCTTGTTTCAAAATCAATGGTAGTATAAGTCGAGGCAGGATTAAGTTTTATATCAAATTCGTAAATGGAAGGAGGGATCGTAGCGATCGTGTCAATGAAAGTTGTAACCTCACAATAATCTTTTTGAGTAACTGAAGCCATGCTAAATGCATTTCCATTTGACTTAATTCCAGATATTGATATTAACTGTGCTGCTCTAGATTGGACAACTGGAATAATATCAGTTGAAATAAAATCCAAATTAGTAATGCATGAAGAACTATCTGCAAATTTTGCTTTAAAATAAACTCCTTCCTGCGCAGCATTACCAGAAAATCCAGTTCCCATAATACCGTATTTATCATTAGAAGATTTAAAGACACTAAAATTATCTGTTCCGAAATTTATGGTGTTTTCATCTGTAAGACTTTGGCCAGTTCTCATTTTATCTTTTATGTTTCCAGATAAATCTGTTTGCATATACCAAATATCAGAAGTAAACGAATTACCATTTATACCATAACCCTGAATAAAAATATTTCCATCTAATTCTTGTATCGAATAGGATGCTTCATTATTAATTGAACTATACGCTTTTGCAGTTATAAAATCGCCAGTTGAACTCATTTTCATAAACAATGCATCTTGGCCAGTCTGTAATGTTTGATTTTTAAACCCTCTTGCGCCTCCAACCGTTAATATCTCACCGTTAGAAATCTGCTTTATTTGACCAAATCCGTTATTATATCCAAATTCAGAACCTAAGTACGTTTTCCTCCATTTAACATTAGAAACAGTAGAATCTAATAGAATCAAACTTGGTTGTAGAGATTCGAGATTATAATTAAGATAGGTTCCACTCAATAAAATGTCTTTTTCATTTTCATTTATTTCAATGAAAGAGGTAAAGTAAAAACTATCATCACCCTCTAAAATTTTTATTGTTTCAATATCAAACGTTATTCCGTCTATTTTATAAATAATCGGTCTTCTATAATTTGTATCAAATAAATCTGGAGCATTCCAACCTGCAATTAAGAAATCACCTTTGGAAGTTTCTAAAATAGCACCTGTGGATTGATAACCATTTACCCGATAAATGTAACTTTTTAAAACAGTAAAGTTTTCATCCACAATTAAAAGCATTAAGTCCTGGTTATCATATATATCTGTACCTCCAGAAATGAGATATCGTTTATTGCTTATTTTAATAATACTTAGCCCTGTTTCATCACTACCAGGCATTTTAATTATTTCTGAACCAATGGCTGAACCAGATTCATTCATTTTTAATAGAACAACATCTCTTTGAGTTAAGTTCAATTGCTCATTTGCTTGACCTAATACTATTTTCTGGTTGACTTCGTAACCTTCACAAGAACTCACAAACTGAGTTTGAAGATTATTTATTTTATATGATTTTATAAAACTTTGTGCATTGCTAGTGCTGGTTTTAAAACTGTAGCAAAGAAATAGTAGTAAAAAAATTATTGTGTTTTTTTTCATGGGTAGAAATAGTAGTACTAATGTAAACTTTTCTTTTAAAGAATAAAAAATTTAATTTATCCCTTAATTTTACAATAGTAGGTCTTTGTAGAAATCAACATATTTTCCCGCAACTATCTTATTATCGAACTCAGCCTCAACTTTTACTCTAGAATTGGATTTTAATATTTCAGGATTAGGATGATTTAAAACCCAATTTATACCTTCTGCTAAATCTGCATCAGATAAATATTCAGCCAGATATCCATTGTTTTTATGATCAATCATATCTGGAATTCCACCGTTATTGAAAGCAACAACTGGAACACCACATGAAAGAGATTCCATAATCATGTTTGGTAAATTATCTTGAATAGATGGAAGTACAAATACATCTGCTAAATTGTAAACCTCAACCATTTTTTCTGTAGAATCAATTATTGATAAGTTGTGAACAGGGTAAGGGAAAATAGTAGAATCGAAATTTTTGTTCTTCCCAAAAAGAACAATTTCGATGTTATTTTGCTTACTTAAACTTTTCAGAATTTTAAGTGCGTTGGTTAAATAAAGAAATCCTTTTCGTTCATCATTAATATTTGCAGCTCCAAATAGAATAATTTTTACATTCTCATCTATATTTAGGCTCTTCTTTAGAATATGATTTTGAACAGGCATAAAAATATTGGTATCAATTGGATTTGGAATGGATGTAATTAAAAAATTCTTTAGCAAAGAACTTTCTTTTGCTTTTTTTGCCATCCAAGTACTGCAGCCTATAAAAGAAATTTTGTTTGCAAATTTAAAAAGCTTCGATTTTCTTACCCAACCTTGGTATGATAAATCGTGGGAATTAGGATTTCTTAAATAGAAACAATTACCACATTGGCTTTCAAAATTTATGCATTCACTTGCATAATGGCATCCTCCGGTAAAAGCCCACATATCATGCATGGTCCACACGATTGGTTTTCCTAGAGAAAATAGTTGTTCCAAATTTTCAATTGATAGAAATCCATGATTAATCCAATGAATATGAATTATATCTGCATTTTGAATAAGTTTATGCTTACTTATATCATTACCGAAATAAGATGTACTAAACGAAAAACGATATTTTGGTTTGGATATATTTATAGAAAAATATAAAGTATCTAAAATTAAATTTAAGTTATTCTTGATCTTTTTTAATGTGCTAAGACCATTTTCAGAGTAGGAAGAATATAAATAATTTGCAGAACCAACATGTATTGAATTAATTGAATCAACTAACCTCCTGCAAGCTATGCCTGCACCTCCAGATTGATATGTAATTAAGTGAATTGATTTTATCATTTTATAAATTACTAATTCAGAATTCTGATTTAGGTTATTTAGTTAAACACTTGTTCAATATATCTTATTAAACGTTGAATAATATTTCCTTTCCTGTTTTTAAAATATTGTTGAAGTAAATTATAAGCTATTTTGTTTTCTTCAATAACATTTGGAAAATAATTAATATTAATTTCTTCTAAATCAACATCAAAAATAGTAGATTTTCCAGAATGAACACCTGATCCATCATTTCCAATATTTTTTATTAAAGACTTTGATGGATTTATTGATAAACCATTTTTTAAAAACATTGATGCATACCATCTAATAGCCCAAGAATTATTTTTACCAGTTTGGAATTCAATCATTTGTTTCCAAAAATTCATCGAACCATCAATAGAAAACTGATAAATCATTTCAGAATTAAACTTTTTTAAAACTTCATCTATTTCCGGATTGAAATTCTTCCAAGCTCTATCCCAAGTTGCCCATCCCCAGCTAGAAGGTGCTCTAAAGAAAAATGTTTCTGGTAAATTATTAGATTTAATTGGGTACATATACCCACTAACATGCATTACTTTTTCATCAAATTCATACCGACTTAATGCATCATTGAAGTACTTTAATGAATTAATAGAAGATAGTATATCATCTTCAAAAACTATTAATTTTCTGTATTTTGATATTAAAAATGTAACTCCATCAATTATGGAATTTGCTAATCCTAAATTTTTTTCTCGTTCAATTAAAACAACAGATTTAAATCCATCAACTTTTGAAATAATTTCTCTTACAAGCTTTACATTATTAGTTTCCTTCTGGTTAGCTGAACCATCTGAAAAAATGAATAAATCAGTTAGGTAAGCCAATTCGTTTTTTTTTAATGATTCAATAGTTGAAATTGTGTGTTCAGGTCTGTTATATACAAACAAAGCTACTGGTGCTAAATTATTCATTTGAGAAAATTTCCAATTCGCCATTATCATGCTTTGTCAAAACTGTATATGCATTTCCAAACTTTTCTTGGATTTTTCTTCCCATTACTTTTCCTAGGAAATCTTTTAAAAAATATTCCATTTCAATTTTTACACTTGAAATCAAGTTCTTTTTTTTCACTTTATTTATATATTGATTAAACTTATTTACTGCTGGATTAGTTAAAGTTGAAATATCACTTATAACTTCTAACTTTTCAGACTTAAGTAAAAATCGTAAACTTGAAGGAGTGTAAACATTAATGTGGCCATACCCTAAAAAATGATTCATTCTTGAATCAACATTATATCTATAGTCCAATGGAATTTCGAAAATCTGATATTTCGAAATTCTTTTTAATTCTCTAATTAATAACCTTTCATGTTCTACATGTTCTAAAACATGAGCAAGTATAACTAAATCAAATTCTTTATCATGATATGAGGTTTTATATTCATCAAAAGATGAAACAGACTTTAATGATTTAATTTTTTTTTGTTCGATTAAGTCAATTCCACTTTTGGATATTTCTAATGCATGTAAATTATCGCAAAATTTATACTTATCAAGAAACATCAAAATACTACCATCTCCAGCTCCTGCTTCTAAAACTTTATTGAAATGAAATCCTTTCGATACATTAATTATATTTTCAGCTTTATATTTAGCCCCTAGTTCTCTCCATTGATTGTTTATTTTTGAATATGATTCATCATAAACATTTTGAATGTCTGAGCTAATTTTAGCGTTCTCTTTATTACTCATATTCCTAAACAGTTATTAGTTTTATAAAAAATGGTAGTACATTTAGAATGAAATAAACCAGGTGCTATACCATTAAAAGAAATTTCCTTAAATCCATTTTCTTTAAATAAATTAAATGCTAAACTATATTGTTGTCTTTCTGAGTCATCTAATATTACTATTCCACCCTCTTTTAATGAATTTATAGAATTTTTGCAACAATTAACTCGATCTCTACCATCTACAATTATTATATCAAATTCTTTATTTAATACTTTCGGCATTTTAGAATATTCACCATCATAAAATAATTCGGTGTATATAAAATTTACATTTTCAGGTTTATTTTTTGAAAGCTTTTCAATCCATGCTTTATCATTCTCAACTGAAATTACTTCTTTTACTAAGTTTGAATAATATAAAGTTGAATTGCCTGAACCATATTCAAATATTGTCAGGTTTTTGTTTAGTCTTTTTTTAATGAAATCGATAAACGGGTAAGTAACCCAAGGGATTGGTTTATTCTCAGCATCTATTGGGCTTTGAGATAAAAATGCATTAAACCATCCTTGATCGACTAAATATCCTTTGAAACCAAATGATAAAAGAACTTTTATTTTCTTGATCGAAAAAAGCGAGGTAAGCGGTAGTTTTCTATTCAATGTTTAGTTATTTTTTGGAATAATGAAATTAAAAATAAGGATTTAAGCATTAGAACCCCTTGTTTATTAGTTTTTGGTAAAAGTAAAATAAAGAACGTAGCCACTGCATAAGCTATTAATGTAGCATAAGCAGCTCCAATGATACCATACTTAGGAATCCAGAATATATTTAAAATAATGTTTACGATTGCTCCAAGTCCCGTTCTTAATAATGCAATAAATGTAAATCCTTCTGCTAATAAATATTGTGAACTTGCTGTTCCCAAAAAAACAAATACGCCTGCCCAGATATGTACAATTAATACATCTGAACCACTGCGAAATTCAGGTTTATAAATAATATCATAAAGTAATCCCGATGAAAATGTCATAATTAACCCAATTGTAATGCTCAACATTACCATAAGATCATATAAATCAGTTAATCTTTTTTGATATCTTTCAACATCATCCTTTCTAGCATTTACCAAAGCAGGAAAAATTGAACTAACAATTGCAACTGGTAGAAAATACCAACTTTCACTTAATCCTACCACGGTTGTATAAATTCCTAATGCTTTTTCGCCACTTATTTTCATAATCATAATCTGATCAATCTTCATGTAAATTGTAACCAGAACTGTAGAAAAAGCTAAAGGCCATGATTTTTTAAATAAACTTTTTGCTAATGATGTATTAAAACGTAAATCTAAAATCGAATTTCCTGATTTCTGAAAAATGTAAAGATAAAAGATAGCAAGTATTGCAACATCAATTGAAATGGCGGTTACAAACCAAATGAGTTTAGCTTTGAAAAAAATCAGTAAAATTTTAAATGCAGCAGAAAAAATATTTGCTGATAGCTGAGCTAACATTATTTTTCGAGCTTGAACAATTGATTGGAAATAACTATCCAGAATATTGCAAGCTTGAAATAATAAAACAGATGATGTAATTAGTATAAATGAAAAGGTTAAATTGTTAGTACCTCCTCGGTTGAAAAAAACATATGAAAATAATAAAATTGGAATAATAAGTAAACTGGACAGCAATCTCATTGTAATTGCTGTTCCTAATAAGTAATTTTTGTTAGAAGGGTTTTGAATTAATTCCCTAGTTATTATTCCTTCTAATCCTAAAGCTGCTGCTGCAGCAAAGAAAGTAGCAAATGCAAATGGATAATTCAATAATCCATTGTCAGTTGCACCTAAGTAATTGGCAACTGCAAAGCCAACAATTAATTTTAAAAATAAACTTCCTAATCTAGCTACTAATAGCCATCCGGTATTTTTTAAATATTTTTCAAATGCACTGGGATCAAAACCAGGAATTACCGGAAATTTCATTCTGATAAAGGTATCAAATTAAAAAAGGCCCAACAATGTCGAGCCTTTTATTATTTTATGTATTAAAAATTAACTTTTACTTCCTGATCTTCTACGTTCTCCTTCAGTCAAGAAAATCTTTCGTAAGCGTTGGCTTAGTGGAGTAATTTCAATGTATTCATCTGCTTGGATATACTCCATTGCTTCTTCCAACGAAAATTTGATAGCTGGAGAAATTCGTGATGCATCATCTTTACCAGACGCGCGCATATTGGTTAACTGTTTTCCTTTTACCAGATTTACTACCAAATCATTATCTCGGATGTGTTCTCCCATTATTTGGCCTTCGTATACTTCCGTTCCCGGATCTACGAAAAATCGTCCGCGATCTTGTAATTTATCTATAGAAAATGCAGTTGTTTGTCCTTTATCCATCGAGATCAAAACACCTGCTAATCTACCAGGAATCGTACCTTTCCAAGGCTCATACGCTTTGAAACGGTGTGCCATTATCGCTTCTCCTGCTGTTGCAGTCAACACGTTATTTCGTAATCCAATAATTCCTCTTGATGGAATGTCAAATTCTAAATGTTGCAAATCACCTTTAGGTTCCATAATCAATAACTCACCTTTTCTGGCTGTTACCAATTCAATTACCTTACCTGCTACCTCTCCTGGTACATCTACAATAAGTGTTTCTATTGGCTCACATTTCACTCCATCTACCTCTTTTATAATTACTTGTGGCTGGCCAACTTGCAATTCATACCCTTCTCTACGCATGGTTTCTATTAAAATAGATAAATGCAGAATTCCTCTTCCGTATACCAAATAAGAATCAGGTTGTGCAGTTTCTTCTACTTTCAAGGCTAGGTTTTTTTCCATTTCCTTGTAAAGTCGATCACGCAAATGTCGTGAAGTAACAAACTTTCCTTCTTTACCAAAAAATGGAGAATTGTTGATTGTGAACAACATATTCATTGTTGGCTCATCAATGTGGATAGATGCCAATGCTTCTGGATTATCAAAATCAGCAATGGTATCGCCAATTTCAAAACCTTCGATTCCTACTATTGCACAGATATCGCCAGCACTCACTTCTTGAGCGCGAACTTTTCCTAATCCTTCAAATGTGTAAAGTTCTTTAATTCTAGATTTTAAAACTTTTCCATCTTTTTTAACCAAAGAAACCGGCATTCCTTCTTTTATTAATCCTCTGGCAACTCGTCCAATTGCAATTCGGCCTACAAAAGATGAATAATCTAAGGAGGTTATTTGCATTTGTAAAGTTCCTTCAGAAATAGGAGCAGGAGGAATAAATTCCAAAATTGCATC
>JANOCT010000031.1:0-72333 GCA_031412335.1 bacterium
TACAGGGTTATTTAGATGAGTTTTGTTACAAAGTAAATCGAAGATATTTAGGGGAAAACTTATTTGAACGATTAATTAGTATTTCTATGGATGATACTTGGTATGGTAAGAAGAAGTATGTTAACGGATAGTCATTTAAAATTATATCCTTTTCTCCTTTTTTACCCCAGCATCTCAACTAGAAGTTTCATTCCAGTTCGCTAATTTGGTTAATGATAACCTTCGTTTCTATTTTCATCAAGCCAATTTCAATCAAAAAGTGTCAATATGCGTTCCAAACACAACATCATGCAGGGAGTTGCATCATTGTATCCATTTTAATGTAACATCGTGCAGGGAGTTGCATCATTGTATCCATTTTAGTGCAACATCGTGCAGGGAGTTGCATCATTGTATCCATTTTAATGCAACATCGTGAAAGGAGTTGCATCAAATGAAATTGTTAACTATCAATTATGCTGAGAAATTACACTCCTTAACCATTTTAATAAAATAAAAATTGCTGAGGCGGCTACTAAGCAGGCAAAAAAGTTGACCAAAAAGAAATTAGCTTTACTATCATAACCATCCCAAAGGGAAGCAAGTACGCCAGATAATTTATTTCCGATGGAAGTAGCTAAAAACCATCCACCCATCATTAAAGAGGTAATCCGAACTGGAGAAACTTTCGAAACTAAAGAAAGTCCAATAGGTGAAAGAAATAATTCGCCAATGGTAACTACTCCATAGGAGCCAATCAACCACCAAGCTGATGCTTTATCACTTGTCATATCAGTATTCCAAACGGCAAATGCCATTACCAAAGTCGATAATCCGGTGATTAATAACCCATATCCGATTTTTGCTGGAGTGCTGGGCTCCGCATTTCTTTTCCGCAAGAATGAAAAAAAGAGTATCACAATGGGTGTCAATAAAATAATAAAAAATGGATTGACTGATTGGAAAATTTCAGTTGAAATTAATTTAACAGAGCCGTCATTCTGAGGCCATTTTTCTTTGGGTAAATTTTGAAAGTAAGGAGCAGGTGATAGTACTTTTAATTTAGTTCCATCTGCACTTTTTTCTGCTCTGAAATACGAATCATATTGAGGAAATGAATCTGGTTTTGCACTTAATTCTTGAACCATTCCGAAAGGTTTTAGAACGGGTGCAACCTCTGGATTAATCTGCCTGTCGGTATATGTTTCGGCCCAGATAGTTAGTGCCGAAGCATTTTGTTTGAATACTGCCCAAAAAACTACTACAATTAGAAAAATTGATAACAATGCTCCAATTCTAGATTTATCTTCCTTATTCGATTTTACTAATAAATTAATGTAAAAAGCAATAATTGGAATACATGCAACAATGAAACCATCTGTAGAATCGGAACCGAAAATATTACCTGGAATCATCCAGCCTAAAGCACCAAAAACAATAGCAGGCAAAAACACATAATAGATAACTTTATCTACAGGCATATCTTCTGGATTAGCTGGTTTTTTTATATCAGCAAAATCAACATGTTTTTTTCCGGCAATGAACCAAATTATGCCAATCAACATTCCAACACCTGCTGCACCAAAGGCATAACCCCAACCATATTCATTACGCATATAGGCTGCTACGAAATTGCATATAAAGGCTCCTAAGTTTATTCCCATATAAAATATGTTGTATCCGGCATCTTTCAAGGGTTTTTTGTCTTCATCTGAATATAAATTACCAAGTAGAGTCGAAATATTTGGTTTGAAAAAACCATTCCCAAAAACAATCAGCAAAACTGATGGCCAAAAGAATGTCATTCCTGGAATTGCCAAGCCAAAATAGCCTGCGGACATTAACAAGCCACCAATTATAATGGATTTACGATATCCTAGAATCCTATCTGCAAGTAAACCACCCAAAAAAGGGGTCAAGTAAACCAATCCTAAATATGTTCCAACTATATCAGATCCTTCAGCCTTACCCATTCCTAAACCACCTTTAGATGAGTCTGTTAAATACAAAAACAAAATCCCCAACATCAAATAATATCCGAACCGTTCCCACATTTCAGTGAAAAATAGGACGTACAAGCCGCGAGGGTGTTGAGGAGATTGGGTCATTGATGGATAAGCTGATATACTCTGCAAAGTATATAAATTTTGAGCTTTAACAAATAACAAGAGTTGCAAAATAAAGCAAAATGATAAAGTTAATTGAGAAAATACTTTTTGCATAGAAAACTAAATCGGCTAACTATATTTATTTTAACTCTTTAAAAATACCTATAAGTAGGTAGTGAAATAAGGTGTTTACACCCTTCTTTTAAGCAATTAAAAGTTTGAATTTTAGAGCAGAATTAATATAAAATAAACGATTACTTTCACTATGAATGCTTTATCAAATAAAAAGACTTTATGCAGGTTTACTACACACCGCAGTGCCGAAATAGTAGAGAGTGAAAGCCAAACTAAACGCTTTGTATTTTTTCCATATCCAGAAAATAATATTTACTTGGATGCCATCGTTGGTAAAAGTTCTTTGGAATCAAAATGACAAGCAATGCGAACTGTTTAACCACGTGCTGGCTACTTTGTTGCATTTAAATCGGCATAGGAAATCCAAACACGCTATGCCGAATTGTTTAGATATGTAAAGTATTTTTTTTTATGTTTATTATGTAATTTAACTCGTCTTTTAAAAATGAGCTTTGCAATTAAAAATAAGGCTATAAGAGCACTTTTAGTTCAAAATTTTTACCAATTTCTATTTTTACCATTACTTCTATCCATATAAAATATATAAAATCGATAAATAAAAATTATGGCAACTACCAACATCAAAAACAGACACACACTTTTTAATTTTAGCAGCGTTAGAAACGCTGAAAAGAGTAATCCTGAAAAACAACAGGAGCGCTATGTTTTCCTACTTGACTCTGTAGACAGTGCATACATGGCTGCTATGCGAAACCGAACTGCTAACCAGACTAAAAAGCAAGTTATGCAGGCTACCAGTGTAAATTTGTTTAAGTATTCTGAAACAAGTTTAAAGGCAGACATTGGTTCTAACTTTTATGATGCTGCAATTTGGTTAGCGCAAAACAGAACAAAATTTGTGCTTGAGACACTTAACACGAAAATAAACGGATTGGCTGTTTTAAATCCTGTCACAAGTAAAAAAGTGTGGGATAACCTTTTTTATCAAATATTTAACTCACAATCTGTCTATATTCGAGAAATGCTAATGCAGGTGCTTGTTTTAGATAATTTGCTACGCCATAAAACTCTATCTCCAATAGATAATACTAAAGTATTAGCAAACGCTACTGTTGTGATACCAGGATTTTTATTTGATGAAGATAAAATATCGGAAACACTACCACAACAACAAGAGCCAACCAATGACATAGCAACAGCTCGTACAGTGCGAAGAAATCAGGCATACGAAAATATAAATGCTGCAGAGAGAGCGAAAAAAGAATTCATAAAGGATCAAGATAATTATAGAAAATTAAATACGGCAAGATATAAGGAAGAGTATGCGCGATATCAAGAAGATATTGCGCCAATAATTGAACGTTACGAGGAGGAATTACTTGCTGAAAAAATAAGAATTGAAGCTTTAACAACCGCACCCGAACGAAGTTCGAGCTCGACAATATTTAATGTCGCCCCCCTTAGGTTGCCGCGCTTTGAGTTCACTACTGAACCAGCTTTAATAGAAATTGAAAATCGATTAAATCCTGATATTTATGAATTTATCAATAGGTACGGTGTTTTTACCGATAGTGAAACCCATGAAGATGTACTAAAAAAAATTGACCAGCAAATTGCTAATTTTCATGCAGAAGCAATAAATAATACAGATTTTTATGAACCTGTTTTGGTAATTGCTGGAGTAGGACTTCCACTATCTGAGCCTCTTGAGCCAAACTCTGCTCCTACAAATGCCAACATCAATATTGACCCAAATACGATACAAAAACACGGTGTAAGATTGATTGGTATTGAGGATTATAAAAAAGTAGTATCGACTATTTGTTGCTACGATGCCGGAGAAGTAGCGCATATAGAAAACGTAATGGCAAAAGAATTGAGAAGCAAAACTACAACAAGAGAACGTAGTACCGAACTTACAGAAACCACTGAAACGCAGCAAGAATCTGAACAAATCTCGGATACTATTACTGTTCAAAGATTTGAGATGCAAAACGAGATCTCTAAATTAATGCAGGAGCAAAAGCAATTTAATGCTTACGCAAATTTTTCTGCTGAATATAGTCCGATAAGGCTAGATGTAGGTGCCAGCTACGCTTCAAATACATCCAAGGAAGAAAGTAATCGCCAAGCACTTACAGAAGCTAAAGAAATAACTCAGCGAGCTACGCAACGAATTTTGACCAAAGTGAGGACGGAAACAGTAAAAAAGACAAGCGAAAGATTTGAAGAGGTAAACCTGCATAGTTTCGATAATAGAGAGAGCACTAACCATGTTTCAGGCATTTACCGTTTTATAAACGCTATATACCGAAACCAGATCTACAACTACGGTAAGCGAATGATTTATGAGTTTATGGTGCCACAACCTGGGCAGCTTCATAAATTAGGTATGGTGTCTAACATTAAAAACAACATACCGGAAGTAAAAAGACCAATAGACCCTCGAAGCCTTGGATATACTGATTCATCAAAAATTTTGGAATATAATGTTCAAGCTATTTCTGCAATATACGAGGCAGCCGTGAACCCATATCCTGACAAAACTAAGACAATCGGAAAAACTTTTTCAGGAAGCAAAGTAGGAGCGGATGAAGTCTTTAACGAGAACTTTGAAATACCAATACCAGAAGGATACGAAACATATAGTGCAAAAATTAGGAACTATGCCAGATATGACAATGATAAATCTGGTCAAAGTCACTCCTTTGCTATTACAGTTGGTAATATTAATAGTACATTCAGCGAAATCCAATATGATTTAAACAACTATTTTAATACGGAAGAATATTATTCCGCAGATTTAGAAAAATATACAAAATCCATCCCTGTGAGTTTCCATTCTTTAAATTATTTAGCCTTCAATATTAGCATATCAATAGTAACTGTTCCAACTCCTCAAACAATTAGACAATGGCAACACGATACCTTCAACGCAATCATACAAGGGTACAACAATCAATTGGCAGCCTACAATCAGTATGAATCGGAGAGTGCAAATACCGGCAAACAAAACTTAGCTACTAACCCCGGATTCTATCGCCAAATAGAGCAAGTGGTGCTGCGCAAAGCTTGTATTGATTACCTTATTAACCCAAGTATAAAGGGGGCAACTCATTTTTCTGGAACCTCATTGAATACATACAGAATACATCAGAGCCAGAAATTTGATGAGTATGCAAGCTTAGCAAAGTTTATGGAACAGGCATTTGACTGGAATTTAATCTCTTACAACTTTTATCCATTCTATTGGGGAAGTATGTATAAATGGAATGAACTTTACCAATTCAATTGTGATGATCCATTACTCCGTAGCTTCATGCAGGCAGGTTTGGCAAGGGTATTTGTTACCGTAAAGCCAGGATTTGAAGCCGCAGTGATGCATTTTATGGCTACTGGCCAAATTTGGAACGGCGGACAAGTGCCCGTTGTAGACGATCTATTGTATCTTTCTATTACCGATGAGATAAAAGAACAACAATATGTGGTAGAAGAAACATGGGAAACTGTAGTACCGACAAGTTTGGTTGCATTGCAAGATACAGGCGTAGTTATTAAAGAAACTAAAGGGCTGCATTGTAATGACGAATGTAACGATCAAGCAGCGCTTACTTTTGTAGCAAATACAGATAAATTAAATTCTACCACAATGTAGTTATGTCGAAAAAAATGTTTGATCTTTTGAAAGATAATGGTATTCAAATAGATGATACCCTGTATGCTATGGCAGAACAGCAGGAGTTGCGGAAAAGTAAAAAAGTGGATAATACGAGGATATCAAAGATAGAATTGATACCTGATTCAAAAAATGTTCAATTATATGTTGTATCGCTCACTTTAAGCACAAGCTTTTATACCCATCTTGTTTTCGTTACTGTAAATGACAACGAATACCAAGCCGCAAGAAAAAATCCATTGCAAGAGGTAAATAAATTTTATGCCACTATTTTTATTGATCTGGCAACAGCACTAGATGCAGATTCAAAAGTGCTGATACGAGCTTATTTGAAAGATGTAGACACAGGGAAAGTTACTTATGAGAAAGCTGGTTTGTTTAAGTTAGAAACTTCTAATTCAAATGAGAAAAAAAGGGAGGTAGATGGAAAGGAGAATAAATTAATTGGAATGGACGAATGTGCATTAAATTTCAATAAGATTTCAGCATTTATATTTAAAAATGAAGGTGGATATGTTGATGACCCTAATGACAAAGGTGGGAAAACAAATAAAGGAATCTCATGGAGAACATGGCTAGCTTACGCAAAAATCGACTTAAACTTAGAGCCAACAGTAAAGAATTTAAAAAATATAACTGATGAAGACGCTAAAATTATTTACAAAAAAAGATATTGGGAAGCTAATGGATTTTGTATTATTAAAAACTTAAAAGTTGCGCTAATGTTTTATGATTGGACTATAACTTCTGGTGGAGCTAGAAAGAAATTCGCAAAGCTTTTAATTGATGAATATGATCAGGATATTAGCACTGATAAAAATATTGGAGAAAATATTTGCCATGCTATAAATAATATAAAAGATCAGAACAAATTATTAAAAGAGTTAACTGATCTAAGAAAAGATTACTACATAGAATTAGCATATAAAACAAATAAAGATGGGACTTTCAAGAAAGATAATAATGGTGAACTTATACAAACCAGCGATCACAAATTTTTAAAAGGCTGGCTTAATCGGGTTGAAAATTGTTTTAATATCGTGCTATGAAATCCAACAATTGTTTTGTTTTATTGATCTCATTATTTCTTATCGTTGGGTGTAGAAAAGCTTTTAATAAAGAAGGGTCTAAATTTTCAGTTTCTAAAGAAATGTTTTTGGGTAATTGGGAATACAATAGCCTAAATAATCAGAATGAGGCGATCAATAAAACATTTAAGCTTATGTTACAAAAAACAGAGTATGATAGACTTGAAGGATACTATTGTTCAATATCTAGGAATGGTAGTAAAATAGATTGCTTTTCAGAAAATGAATTTAATATAAAAGGATTTTTTGAAAATGATACAGTTTATTTAAAATTTTACTCAAGTTGGGATAACGCAGATGGCTCAGCAAAGTTGTTTTTTAATGAAAATAAGCAATTAGTCTGGCGTCTTGGGGAATGTAATGGTGAAATTTATCTCCCAATTGAAATTGAGCTTAAGTCAGTAGAAGAATTTTGATAATTACAAAGCAATTCAAGGTTGGAAAAACGAATCTTTTGAAGGAAAATGGTAAAGATAAATTGAACACTAGCACACTCTAAATAAGTCAAAAAAAATGTTTGACCTTTTGAGAGAAAATAGTATTCAGATAGATGATACACTGTATGCTATGGCACAACAGCAGGAGCTGCGCAAAAGTAAAAAAGTGGAAGGGAAAGTTTTAGAAATACTTCCCGCGGCTAGTGGCGAATATGACGATAAAACAATCACTGTTACTCTTCAAATAAAAGCAAAAGGTTTAAAAAACTATAACGCAAAAATCATGATTGGAGAATTTCCAAATGTTTTGCCTGATTTTGGTTCAGCGCTTGTTTCTTACAAGCTTAGTTCTGATACAATTACAAGGGTTCAAATCAAATTTCCTTCTGAAAATTTCAATTTGTTAAAAGTGCTCGTTCGAGAATCAAAGTTTATAGCAACAGTGGCTTGTGATGGGCTGAGTGCGGAATCAGAAGAATTTAAAATAAATGCTACGCCAAAACCTAAGAAAATAGTTGAAACGATAAAAAAAACTTGTTTATGCAAAAAAACAAGTTTTACGTCAGAGGAAATTAAAAACATTGTAATAGGACTAAGAAAAGGGGAAATTTTATTAAAAGCCACGGATAAGGACGGAAAAATGCGTAGAGACAAAGAAGGGCACCCTCAATATTATGACTCCAAAAACAATTCTATTCCAAATGATAAAAATGGCAATCCAACATTAAAAGGTGGTAAAAAAATCTATGATGATTTAACTGTTTATGATGATAAAGACATAAATAATATCACAATTACAGAAAGACTTTTTTTTTTACGAGATATTGATGAAAATATCAATGCAAAAGAGAGTAATTATTCTGAATTTACAAAGTGGTTAAATTTTGCTATTAAAGAACTTTTTTTAAATAGTTGTTTACGCAAAATTCATTTTTTAGCACAGATTTACCAAGAAACACAGCGTTTTGCAAAAAGTTATGAAAACACCTCAAGTGTTTATGGGGGTGGTAATTTTTATCAAGGTAGAGGGTTTTTACAATTAACGCATGATTATAATTACAAAGCATTTTACAAAAGCTTATACAATAAAGAAGCGGACGCTATAGAATTAAAAGTATTCGTACCTAAAGTTGCTAATTCATTGGAAATGGCAATGAGATCTGCGATTTGGTATTGGAAAAAAGAAAAAATAAATCAATACGCTGATAAAGATGACTTAGCTAGAGTTTCAGCGGCAATTAATTTACAATCTATGGCGGATGATGCAACAATTAATGTAGGTAAAATAAATGGGTATATAGAAAGAAAAAAATACTACCTAATCTTAAAAAATATTTTTGATTATGAAAACTGCAAATAATAAATTATTCTTCTGTTCTTATCTTTTTTTGCTGTTTTTTATAGATTGTAAACCAAATAAAAATTCTCAATTAAATTCACTTTGTTCAACAAAATCAAATATCAATTTCAATGCTGATACCCTAATGTTTAATTTAAATGTAAATGATACGTTAGGTTTTCAGGAATTTATGATTACAAGAAAGTTATTTGTTATGGATTCAAGTTTTGGCAACTGGAACAGAAAAAGCGAAGAATTAGCTTTTAAATATGCAAAAAGTATTCAAAAATCTGACCCCTTTTTACATTATGATATATATGTTATAACTAAAAATAGCCTTACTAAAAAATTATGGGAAGTTGAATCATTTAGTTGTGACAATAAATATTATCCTATTCTAGAAGCAAGAGAAGGGTATTGGGATGGTAAAAATCTACATCCGACTGTGTTAACAGTAATTGAAAAAAACAATAATTCATTAGCCGTAAAGGCAATTAACTTCATTATTGATTCTAAGAATAACTGGCGTATTTTTTCAAAAGAATCATTGTTTTCTAATTTGAGCTCTAACTATTGTTATTGTATTGATACAACCACTACTGATTATCTTTTACCAAAACAGGAAGGGTACCCTAAAAATATGATTATATTTCACAAAATCTTTGATAATTATTATACTGATATGAAATGCAATAGCGAACAATAAAAAAAACAAAACTACATTCAAATACTTATTCACAATAAAAAATAATACTATGAAAAGAATTGCTTACATACTGACATTATTTCTACTTTCCACAGCTTGTAAAAAAGAAGATAATACTACAATTCCTGCTAATAATAATCCATGTGGAAACACAGTGGAAAATATAGCCGGCATCTACAAAATCAATAGTTTTGAAAGCAAGGAAGAAACAGATACTTTCTACTATGACTTTACTTCTACACACATAGCGCAATGTAATTATGATGATTTGATTATACTCAAATCAAACAAATTAGCTGAATATAAAGATGAAGGTACAACCTGTACGCCACCCGAAAATATACCTGTTACCGATTGGAATATATTTGCAAATGGAGACAGCATTGTGATAAATAGCGACATTTTACATAATTCGCCGCCTCGTATTGAAGAACGCTACAAGATATCAGAATATGACTGTAACAAATTAGTAATTAGTCGAACTGAAATAAACCCATTTAATAACAAAACATTCCTTACCCGTATTAAATTCATTAAGCAATAAAGAGTAATAGAGAAAAGGCTATTAACAACATCGGATTAGACGATATGACCGTTTTAGTGCTTAATCAAATTTTTTGCTATCCACCCATTTTCAAGTTGGTGCTGGTGTAGGGATAAAGGTAATAACTGACATTTATAGCCAGATTCCAACACCAAAAGCAGAATATTGGATCAACATTTTTTCTGACCCAAAAGAATCCAATGCTTCAGATGAGATTGCAAACCTTGGCGAACAATGGGTTCCATCTGCACGTCAAACCGATATATTTCACATCTCTAAGAATAACCATGAGGCCGCAGGTGAAATGTTCAAGGAAAATCTGCCTAACGATCAATCATGTGAAAGCATGTTAAGGTTTATGTTAAGCACTTATTTGGGTAAAGAATGAAAAAGGCTGCAATATTGATAATAATCTCTCTGCTAGCTGCAAACTGTTATCTACCCGCTCCACCTGTTGATTGTGAATTTATCGGGATTAAGAAGGAAACCGAAGTGGGTCTATACAGGACTGAACACTTTATGTTAAAATTTAAGTCTACTCATAACTTGGCAACTTTTAGTAAGGAATACAATGGAGTACATATGTTGCTCTATTGCCCTTTGTCAGATGGTGATTATGTTAATAACCACAGAGATAGTAGGTTTCAAATTTGCGATGTTATGTCCGTTAGTAGTTGGTATGATGACGGTGCCACTATTCCAATTTATTTCAACAAAGGATGGTATTATTATGAGTTTCCAATAGATTTTGAAGATAATATAAATAGTAGTCGTAGCTTAGAACTTAGTGATAGCAGAATTGACAGCGTATTAAATGATAAGGACTGCGTTCCATGCAATTTTGTTATGCCATATTTTGCTTTAAATAGACCTTTCCACACGGATATGTTTTGTATTCCAGCGGACAGTATTCGCAAATTATTGATTGTAGATAAACTTGAAAATAAATAAAATATAGACTAAAAGTTAGATGATATCAAATGTTTAATCAGCCTAACCATGTCAAAAAAAATGTTTGACCTTTTGAGAGAAAATAGTATTCAGATAGATAATACCCTGTATGCTATGGCAGAACAGCAGGAGCTGCGCAAAATCAAAAAAGCACTATAAGATTTACTATGAATTGATGAAATCAAACAATAAAAATTTAAATAATGTGCCTAAGTATGTAAATGAGAGAATTAATAATTAGGATTAAAATGCCGAAGGCATGACGTTATTATCAATCGAATTAAAATAATATGGGTCTTCCGTAGGGGGCTCATAATTTTTTTGTAGGGAAATACGCTTTCTACCAAAGGGTTGCCCCTATGGGGCTTTATCTAAATAGGTAACTTTTCTTTTTACCAAATCATCGCCCATATAAATTGCCTTAAAACACTAAAAACCTAACAAATTCATCCTAAATTATTTTTTCTCCTAAAACTATTTTACTTTTGCACTGCTTATTAAGAAAGACCGAGGGATTAGACCCAATGAAGTCTTAGCAACCTGTGCTAACAAGGTGCTACATTCTATCTACCGATTTGGTAGAAAAGATAAGTTGAAATAGACCTACCAGTCGATTTTTGATAAGCGCATACTTTTTAGTTTTATTAATTTTTGCATTGGTAAATGGATATATTAGAAGTTTTAAAAGATAGAATACTTGTATTAGACGGTGCTATGGGCACCATGATTCAGCAATATAATTTAGAGGAATCTGATTTCAGAGGAGAACGTTTTGCCAATATTCAAGAGGATGTAAAAGGCAATAATGATTTGTTGAACCTAACTCGTCCGGATGTAATACTTGCAATTCACCGGGAATATTTGGAAGCTGGTGCTGATATTATTGAAACGAATACTTTCAGTTCCAATTCCATTTCTATGGCGGATTATAATATGCAGGATCTTGCTTATGAATTGAATTTGCAAGCTGCAAAAATTGCCAAACAAGCAACTGAGGAGTTTAACAAAGCAAATCCTTTAAAACCAAGATTCGTTGCTGGAGCCATTGGACCAACCAATCGTACTCTGTCCCTTTCTCCGGATGTAAATGATCCAGGTTTTAGAGCCATTACTTTCGACCAACTTTCTGACTCGTATTATGAGCAAATAAATGGCTTGGTAGATGGTGGAGTGGATTTGTTATTAGTAGAAACAATTTTTGATACATTAAACTGCAAAGCAGCTTTATATGCGATTGAAAAACATGCAACAGAAACTGGAATTAAACTTCCAGTTATGGTTTCGGGAACAATTACAGATGCAAGCGGAAGAACATTATCCGGGCAAACAACGGAAGCTTTTTTGAATTCAGTTTCCCATATCAATTTATTAAGTGTTGGATTAAACTGTGCTTTAGGAGCCCATGAAATGCGCCCTTACATTGAAGAATTATCCGATAAATCTTCAACTTTTGTTAGTGCTTACCCAAATGCTGGCTTGCCAAACGAGTTTGGGGAATATGATGAAAGCCCTGAACAAATGGGAGTTCATATTCACGATTTTATTGAAAGTGGATATTTGAATATCGTAGGCGGTTGTTGTGGAACTACTCCTGCACATATTCGCAAAATTGCTGAATTAGCAAGCAAAGCAAAACCAAGAATTGCTCCTGAAATTTTGCCTCATACGCGCTTAAGTGGCTTAGAACCTGTAACACTTACGCCAGAAACCATGTTTGTAAATATTGGTGAGCGGACCAATATTACTGGTTCTCCAAAGTTTTCTAAACTAATTTTATCCGGTGATTATGATGGTGCTTTAGCCGTTGCCAGACAACAAGTTGAAGGTGGCGCGCAAATTATTGATGTGAATATGGATGAAGGGATGTTGGATTCTGAAGCTGCTATGGTTAAATTTTTAAACCTAATGCAATCAGAGCCAGACATTGCTAGATTACCCATAATGGTTGATTCATCTAAATGGTCGGTAATAGAAGCTGGACTAAAATGTTTGCAAGGCAAGGCAATTGTAAATTCAATTAGTTTGAAAGAAGGAGAAGAAAAATTTCTTGCTCAAGCTAAAGAAATAAAAAGATACGGTGCTGCAGTTGTAGTAATGGCATTTGATGAAACCGGGCAAGCAGATAGTTTTCAAAGAAAAATTGATGTTTGCAAAAGATCGTACGATTTATTGGTTAATAAAGCTGTTTTTAAGCCTCAGGATATCATTTTCGATCCCAATATTTTAACGGTTGCAACAGGTTTGGAGGAGCATAACAATTATGCTGTTGACTTTATAAATGCAACCCGTTGGATAAAAGAAAATCTTCCACTAGCGAAAGTAAGTGGCGGAGTAAGTAATATTTCTTTTTCTTTCAGAGGAAATAATCGAGTTCGGGAAGCAATGCATTCAGCGTTTTTATATCATGCTATTCAAGCTGGTTTAGATATGGGAATTGTAAATGCGGGTTTGCTAGAAGTGTATGAAGAAATACCAAAAGACCTGTTGGAGTTAGTAGAAGATGTTTTACTAAACCGAAGAGAAGATTCGACTGAACGATTAGTAACATTTGCTGAAACAGTAAAATCAAAAGGAATTGAAATAGTTAAAAATGAAGAATGGCGAAAAGGAACTGTTCAAGAGCGTCTTTCTCATTCATTAATAAAAGGAATAACAGAATATTTGGACGGTGATGTAGAAGAAGCACGGCTGGAATACAAAAGACCAATTGAAGTAATTGAAGGTCCATTGATGGATGGAATGAATGTGGTTGGCGATTTATTTGGTGCTGGTAAAATGTTTTTGCCACAAGTGGTAAAAAGTGCCAGAGTTATGAAAAAGGCTGTTGCAACTTTATTACCCTATATTTTAGAGGAAAAAAAATTAAACCCATCCACAGACACGTCGAATAGTTCTGGAAAAATACTGATGGCAACTGTAAAAGGTGATGTGCATGATATTGGAAAAAATATAGTTGGGGTTGTTTTGGCCTGTAATAATTTTGAGGTGGTAGACATGGGTGTAATGGTGCCTGCTAATAAAATCATCGAAAAAGCAAAAGAAATTGGTGCAGATATTATTGGTTTAAGCGGCTTAATTACCCCTTCTTTGGACGAAATGGTTCATTTTGCTAAAGAAATGGAACGCGAAAATTTGAGAATTCCATTAATGATTGGTGGCGCTACTACTTCCAGAATTCATACCGCTGTAAAAATTGATCCGAATTATTCTGGTGCTGTTATTCATGTGAATGATGCATCCAGAAGTGTAACGGTTGCTACCAATGTTTTGAATAAAGAAAATTCAAAAAATTATACCGAAACACTTAAAGAAGAATATGAGAAATTAAGAGTTGCACATTTTGGCAAACGTTCTCAAAAAGTATTTTTATCGATTGCTGATGCCCGAAAAAATGGTTTTAAGTTAGATTATGATGAGTTTGAACCAATAAAACCTGAATTTTTAGGGAATAAAGTTTTTACTGATTTTGACCTAAGCGAGTTAGTTCCTTACATCGATTGGACGCCGTTTTTTCATACTTGGGAATTGCGAGGCAGTTTTCCACGCATATTTGAAGATGAATATGTAGGCATAGAAGCAAAAAAATTATATGATGATGCCCGATTGTTACTAAAAAAAGTAGTTGACGAGAAACTTTTATCGGCCAGAGGTGTCATTGGATTTTATGCTGCCAATAGTATTGATGATGATATTTATTTGTATGAAACTGAAAATAGAACTGAAGTAAAAGAGGTAATTTATACCCTACGTCAGCAAAGCGAAAAAGCAGATGGAACTCCTTATTATGCTTTAGCTGATTTTGTTGCTAATAAAGAAAGTGGCATTGAAGACTATTTTGGCTGTTTTGCAGTAAGTACTGGATTTAATATCGAAAAATTAACCGAAAAATTTGAAGCCGATCACGATGATTATAACAGCATCATGATTAAGGCATTGGCAGACCGCTTGGCAGAAGCTTTTGCTGAAAAAATGCATGAAATGGTTCGGAAAGAATATTGGGGATACGACCGAAATGAGCATTTAAGCAGCGAAGATTTGATCAAAGAAAAATATACTGGAATTCGTCCTGCTCCTGGTTACCCAGCTTGCCCAGATCATACCGAAAAACAAACCTTATTCCGTTTGCTTGAAGTCGAAAAAAATACTGGAATTCAATTAACCGATAATTTTGCTATGTATCCAGCTTCGTCGGTTAGTGGATTTTATATGGCTAATAAAGGTTCAAGATATTTTGGTTTAGGCAAAATTGAAAAAGATCAAGTAGTGGAATATGCTTCCCGAAAAAATATGAGTTTAGAAGAAACAGAAAAATGGCTGGCTCCGAATTTAGCTTACGAAATTTAAAAAGATAAAAAAAAATACCTCTGAATGAAAATTACCGATCACATAAAAAACGCAAAAAGTACGCTGTTTTCTTTTGAATTATTACCACCATTAAAAGGTCAAAGCATACAATCAATATTTGATGCGATAGATCCATTGATGGAATTTAATCCCCCTTTTATTGATGTTACTTATCATCGAGAAGAATATGTTTACAAGAAAAGAGAAAATGGATTATTAGAAAAATTATCCTACAGAAAACGACCTGGAACGGTTGGAATATGTGCTGCAATCATGAACCGATACAAGGTAGATGCTGTGCCTCATATTATTTGTGGAGGTTTTTCTAAAGAAGAAACAGAAAATGCATTAATAGATTTAAATTTTTTGGGAATTGACAATGTATTGGTTTTACGAGGGGATGCCATAAAAACTGATGGTCAATTTATACCTGAAAAGAATGGACATAATTACGCTTCTGATTTATTAAATCAAGTAGTAGATATGAACAAAGGAGTTTATATGGACGATGAATTAAACGACACCATTAAAACAGATTTTTGTATTGGTGTTGCCGGATATCCGGAAAAACATTTTGAAGCACCTAATTTAAAAACAGACTTAAAATACCTGAAAATGAAAGTAGATGCAGGTGCTGAATTTATCGTAACACAAATGTTTTTTGACAATTCTAAGTATTTTGATTTTGTAAAAATTTGTCGTGAAAATGATATTCATGTTCCTATCATTCCAGGATTAAAACCCATTACCAATTCCAAACAATTAAGTGTTTTACCTAAAATTTTTCATATTGATTTGCCAGATGATTTATGCGATGCAATATCAACTTGCAAAAACGAAAAAGAAGTAAAACAAGTAGGAATTGAAGCTATGATAGCCCAAAGCAAAGAATTAATTAAGTTTGGTGTTCCATGTTTGCATTACTATACAATGGGTATAGCCGAGCCAACTCGACAGATAGCGAGCGAAGTTTTTTAACTTTGGCTTTTCTTAATAATATTGGAAGGTAAAATTATAAAGTCAACTGGTAGCTGGTACACGGTACGCACAGAAAATGGCGAATACATAAATTGCCGCATCAAAGGTAAATTCAGGATGGCTGGTTTTAAATCAACTAATCCATTAGCTGTAGGCGATTTAGTTGAATGGGAAATTGAATCAAATTCGGAGAATGGGGTAATTACGGTTTTAAAAGATCGAAAAAACTACATCATTCGAAAATCCATTAATTTAAGTAAGGAAACCCACATTATTGCTTCGAATATCGATCAAGCTATATTGGTGGTAACCCTTATTTCTCCGCGTACCTCAACGGGTTTTATCGATCGGTTTTTATTAACCGCAGAAGCGTATCACATTCCAACCTTACTAATTATCAATAAAATAGATATGTTTTCTGCAGAAAATGAACATTTTTTGCAAGAATTCGAAGATTTGTACTCAAAAGTTGGTTATCCCATTTATAGGGTTTCTGCTGTTACTGAGCAAGGAATTCCAGAACTGCATGCCTTGTTGAAAGATAAAACCACATTGATTTCGGGCCATTCAGGGGTAGGAAAATCCACATTAATTAATAAAATTTTACCCGATTCTAATATCAGAACTTCTGAAATTTCAAAAGCATCGAACAAAGGTGTGCACACTACCACTTTTGCCGAAATGTTTGAAACAGCAGACAATGGCTTTATAATTGATACTCCAGGTATTAGAGAATTTGGAATTGTTCATTTTCAAAAAGAAGATATTTCTCATTATTTTATTGATATGAAACCTCTTTTGTCTAAGTGTAGATTCCATAATTGCGTGCATGTAAACGAGCCAGGTTGTGCTATATTAGAAGCAGTGAAATCGGGTGAAATTGCAGAATCGCGTTACCAAAATTATTTAAGTATTTATTTTAATGATAATAACAGAAATTAAAACAATGAAAAAAATCAACTTATTTCTTTTACCTATCTTATCTCTTTTAATTTTAACAACCAATAGTTGTACAAAAAATGAAGATGGAACCAGCGGTGGAATTAACTTATTCAGCCTTCAAAATGATAAAGATTTAGGATTGCAAGTGAAAGGACAAATAGAAGCTGAACCGGCTAATTATCCTATTTTATCGGAAGCTCAATATCCGGTCGCGTACCAAAACATTAAGCGAATAACCCAAACGATCTTAAATTCAGGAAAAGTAAAATACAAAGATGACTTTGTTTGGGAAGTAAAAATTATAAGAGATGACACAACATTAAATGCGTTTTGCACGCCAGGTGGTTATATTTATGTGTACACTGGTTTAATAAAATACTTGGACACAGAAGATCAGCTGGCAGGTGTAATGGGACATGAAATTGCCCATGCTGATAAGCGACATTCAACCGATGCACTTACCCGCCAGTATGGAATTAGTTTTTTGTTGCAATTGATTTTAGGTTCCGATCCTTCTGTGCTTTCACAAGTTGCGAATACCTTGCTTACACTACAATACAGCCGTGCAAACGAAACTGAAGCAGACGAAAGTTCGGTTACTTATTTATGCCCTACATTATACAAAGCAAATGGAGCTGCTGGCTTTTTCGAAAAGCTAAATGCTGCAGGAGGTGGTACCAGACCACCAGTATTTTTAAGTACGCACCCAAATCCAGATAACAGGATTGAAAATATTAATACTAAAAATATGGAGTTGGGTTGCACAGGAACTAGCACTAACACGAATGAATACGCTGCTTTTAAGGCAAGTTTGCCTTAGTAGCAATTAGCTTATAGAAAAAAGCCAATCTGTTTTTTTGCAGATTGGCTTTTTTGTTTTGTTAATGACTTCAGCAATGAATTTTATCTATTTTTTGCAAATTCATAATCTGATTCGGAGAATGTCTAGGTTACATTACTTGGCTTGTGTTGTTTTAGATATGATTTAAGATTCGTCATACCAAAAGCATTCTTAGTAATTTATCTTCAATCAGAAAATAATCAACTAATACAAAAACCAAAGCTAACCCAAAAACAACAATAAATTTCAAACACTCAATTTTGCTACCTTTAACTCATGCGAGCCATCATACAAAGGGTAAGTCAAGCTTCCGTAGTCATTATCGATCAAGATACTCAAACTATTGAAAATGGTTTATTGGTTTTATTTGGAATTGAAGAATCCGATACAGAGGAAGATGTAGTTTGGCTTGCAAAAAAAATCAATGGGCTTCGAATTTTTTCAGATGAAAAAGGCTTAATGAATTTGGCGTTAAATGACATTGAAGCAGAAGTTTTATTAATAAGTCAATTCACACTATTTGCAGAAACCAAAAAAGGAAACCGACCGGGTTTCAGCCGAGCCGCACGTCCAGAAAAAGCAATTCCACTGTATGAATCAATGATAAAACAGTTGAATCTACTTTGCCACAAAACCATAAAAACTGGCATTTTTGGTGCCGATATGAAAGTACATTTAGTAAATGATGGCCCGGTTACCATTTTTATAGACACTAAAAATAAAGAATGAAAAAATTTAAATTATCCCACCATGACAATTGACGAAGCACAAAAACAAGTAGATCTTTGGATTAAAACCAACGGAGTTCGTTATTTTTCCGAGCTTACAAATTTGGCTATCTTAACGGAAGAAGTTGGAGAAGTTGCCAGAATTATGTCGAGAAAATATGGAGATCAATCTTTTAAAAATAAAGAAAGTGAAAAAGAATTGGGAGATGAACTTGCCGATGTACTTTTTGTATTAATATGCATTGCCAATCAAACCGGGATTGATTTAACCAACGCATTAGCAAAAAATATGGATAAGAAAACCAAGCGAGATAGCGAACGCCACAAAAATAATCCTAAACTTTCCAGCTAAGATTATTGAGTGCGGTAATTTTATTTCCAAGCAAAGCAGGCACTGTGGTACAAATATCAATATTCAAACAAAACTGAATATCTTCTTCAATGTTCAATTCTTCTAGTCGAATTGTGTGTGATGATTGTTTGAGAAATCCTCTCAAATCATTTTTAGCTTGCAGAAACAAGGTTAAGGCAGCAATTCCAGCATCATCTGCTACAAAACCATCTACCGACATTTTATCAATTACGGCTCCGGCAAATAGTGTATCTTCCAGATTAAATTTGTTTTTCCACCCAGCACATAACAATAATATATTTCGGTTCTGTGAGATCAAAAATTGTGAAACAGCGCTTAAATTAAGAAATGATCCTATGATTACTTTATGTGCTTTTCTAGCTCTTTCAATGGCTTGAGTTCCATTGGTGGTTGTAAGAACAATCCGTTTATCTTTTACTTTTTCAGCAGTGTAGGCAAAAGGCGAATTTCCAAAATCAAACCCTTTAACCACTTCACCATTACGCTCGGCAGCTAATAAATATCCTTTATTTTGATAAGATATGCATTCTTCTAAAGTAGCAACAGGTAGAATTTCTAAAGCTCCGTTTTCTATTCCAAAACAAATAGAGGAGGTAGCTCTGAAAATATCGATAACCACTACAACCGATTCAGAAATGTCGTAATAATCTAACATTGCTGGAGTGAAACAAACTTCAATTTTATTCATCGGAATTACAATACCTGATTTACAAATGGAATTTTTGCCACAATTGCAGCTACTTTCTGATCTCTAATTTTAATATAAAATGTAGAACCTTGACGTGCATATGCGGTTTCAACATATCCCATCCCAATTGCTTTTTGCAAAGTTGGTGATTGAGTTCCGGAGGTTACTTTTCCAATAACTTTACCACTTTCGTCAACAATTTCGTAATCATGACGGGGAATTCCACGCTCAGTCATTTCAAAACCAATTAATTTACGGGTAACACCTTGTTCTTTTTGCTTTAACAATTCAGTTGAGTTAGTAAAGTGTTTACTAAATTTAGTAATCCAGCCTAAACCAGCTTCTATCGGCGATGTAGTATCATCAATATCATTTCCATACAAGCAATACCCCATTTCTAATCTCAACGTATCTCTTGCTCCCAAACCAATTGGTTCTATTCCTTCAGTTTTTCCAGCTTCAAAAATCTTATCCCAAATTATTTCTGCGTGCTCATTATCAAAATATAATTCGAACCCACCTGCACCAGTATAGCCAGTTGACGAAATTAAAACATTTGAAATGCCTGCAAATACACCCTTTTCAAACGTATAATATTCCATTTCCGAAAGATTAACATCAGTTAGTGATTGTAAAGCCGCTGCTGCTTTTGGACCTTGTACTGCCAATAAAGAAGTTTTCTCAGAAATATCCTGCATTAGCACTCCTAAATCATTAAATTTCGAAATCCAATTCCAATCTTTTTCAATATTACTGGCATTTACTACCAGCATATATGTTTCTGCGTTAATGCGGTACACCAATAAATCATCTACAATTCCTCCATTTTCATTAGGCAAACAAGAATATTGAACTTTACCATCAAATAATTTAGAAACATCATTACTGGTTACTTTTTGAATTAGTTCTGCTGCGTTTGGCCCTTTCAATAAAAACTCACCCATGTGCGAAACATCAAAAACTCCTACACCATTTCTAACTATTGAATGTTCATGATTAATGCCTTTAGCATATTGTACTGGCATATTATATCCAGCAAATGGAACCATTTTGGCACCCAGCTTTTGATGGTAATGACTTAAAGCGGTATTTTTCATTCTTATGTCTAAAGGTTAAATGTAGTAAAAGTTTTAAAACTGCCTTGGATATACCTAAATAGCACCTTTAAAAGTTTTTCTGTGATGAACGGTAGTTCCAAACTCCTGAACTGCAAGTCGATGAGCTAAGGTTCCATATCCCTTATTGGTTTTCCAGCTATAATTTTCGTGGCTTAGAGAAAGTTCTTCCATCCAATCATCACGAAAAGTTTTTGCTAAAACCGACGCAGCAGCAATAGATAAATAAATATCATCGCCTCCTACAATGCATGTATTCGGAATTTCTAAATACGGTTTAAAACGATTACCATCAATTAATAAAAACCCTGGTTGTATAGGTAGGTAAGATATCGCCCGATGAAATGCTAAATACGTTGCATTCAGAATATTCATTTCATCAATCTCTTCTGGAATTGAAACTCCAATAGCCCAACTTATGGCATTTTTTTTTATTTCTAACTGTAAAGTACTTCGTTGATTTTTAGTTAACTTTTTTGAATCTCGTAATATATCATTTTTGTAATCGACAGGTAAAATCACAGCAGCAGCAACTACCGGCCCAGCTAGGCAACCTCTTCCGGCTTCATCACAACCTGCCTCGTTTAGTATTTTTCGTTGGTAATAAGATTTAAGCATTTTTAATATAAATAGCCCTCAATTATAAATAGCCCTCGGTTTTCAACCGTTTAACATTCGTGCATTCATGACATTGCAAACTAATTTCCAATTAGCTTAACAACCTTTTCCATTACTTCCACATGCGTTATTAAATCAATACAAGGGGATTCAGGTCGCACACAATGAATTTGATCGCAAGGATTACATTCCAAAACATGATGAATAAATGTTGTTTTTTTGCCATACGGATAAAAAGTAATCGGCTCCCCTGGACCAAACAATCCTATCGCAGGTACCGAACTTGCAGCAGCAATATGCAGCGGACCACTTTCATTTCCAATAAACAATTTTGCTTTATTACACAAAGCAGAAAATTGCAAAAGTGTAAATTTACCAGCAATAGAAAAAGTCACGAAATTTAAATCTTTTTGTATTAATTTAATTACTTCAACATCACTTTCATCTCCGACAAATATGATATCGAGCTTATGTTTTTCTTTTAATTCTAACGCTAATCGACTAAAGTTTTTTTCAGACCATCTTCTTAACATTCGCCTAGCACCTGTATGAAAAAGTACAAAATTAGTTAGTTCATTTTTTTGCATAAATTCCTCTGCAGCAAATTTATCTTCATCAGATGGGAATAATTTCAATTCAAAATCCAATGGTCTATTAATTTTTAAAGGCTCTAAAATTTGAAAATTTGTTTCAACTTCATGAGGATGTCCACCTTTCATTTTATTATTCCATCGCACTTGAGCACGGTCTATCCTAAAATCTGGAGGATGTTTAATTTCATATTTCAGCGTTTCGAAGTTTCCTCGCAAGTCAGCTATTAAATTGTATTTTGATTCTAAATCTGCAACTGCAAAAACAATTTTATCAATTGAAGGATCATTTTTAATCAAATTGCCAATAAATGGTTTGCAGAGTAGGGTAATCTGCGCCTTAGGATATTTATTTTTTAGTGAATAAAAAACATGCAACGAATTCACCACGTCACCTATTTCGTCAAGTTTTATGATAAGAATTTTTTGAAAGTTCAATTTTTCTGGCTTTTTGCCCAAATTAATTAACCTCGAAAGCATCATAGAAAGGAAATAAATAATTTTTTCTTTCTTCATATTCAGATTATTCGATGTTGATCAAATGTTGTTAAACTAAAATTTACATCTTTACTCATTATCATCTGTTAACGCTTGTGTATCGAAAATTCGTCAGAAATTTAAGTTTTCTGATTTTTGTAAACATCATTATTAAGCCTGTTTGGATTCTGGGAGTAGATCGTACTATTCAAAATTCTATTGGTCCAGAAAATTACGGTCTTTATTATACCCTTTTTTCCATTTCATTTATTGCTACTGTTTTCCTCGATTTCGGAATTACCAATTTCAACAACCGAAATATATCAAGACATCCACAACTTATTCATAAATATTTTTCAAATATCCTTTTTTTAAAGGTTTTTCTTACCATTGCTTACTTTTTTATTACATTAATTTGGGCTTGGATTTCTGGATATGATTCTAATGCTGTTGGCATCTTGCTTTTATTATGTGCAAATCAAACGCTGAGCACATTTTTACTATTTCTTCGCTCAAATATTTCTGCCCTTCAGTTTTTTAAAACCGATTCAATTTTTTCGGCACTCGATAAATTTATTGCCATTTTAATTTGTGGAGCTTTCTTATTAATCCCTTCAATTCAACCATTCGTTAACATTTATCTTTTAATTCTATCACAAACAATAGGATTAATAATCAGCACAATAGCTGCAAGTATTATCGTTGGCAAACATGTGAAATTCAATTTCAAGATCACAGATTATAAATTTTTGATAATCATCGTTAAAGAAAGTCTGCCATTTTTGGTTTTAATGTTATTGATGTCCATTTATAGCAAAATAGACACATTTATTTTAGAACGATCTTTAGCCGATGGAGCATTTCAGGTTGGCTTATATGCAATGGGCTATCGATTATTAGAAGCTGGAAACCTAATTGCCTTTTTGTTTTCCTCATTGCTCTTCCCTATTTTTTCTAAAATGATAAAGGAAAATGAACCAACTGAAAACCTTGTAAAGCTTTCTATTTCTCTGTTGGTTATGCCATCAGTAATTATTTCAACTTTTTGTTTTTTCAACAGAAAAGAAATTATGGAATTATTGTACACGCAGGCTTCAGGCGATGTGCCCTTAATTTTTGGAATTATCATTCTCACCTTTGTAGCCTCAGCATCTAATTACATTTTCGGTTCTCTGCTAACAGCTGCTGGCAAAATGAGCTTATTAATAAAAATATCTGTTGTTATGGTTATATTAAATATTGCCCTTAACCTAATACTAATACCCGATTTAGGCGCAGTTGGTGCTGCTTACTCAACTCTTATCACTCAATTTTCGATAGCAATAGCCCAATTTTTTTTCGCTCGTAAACTATTTGTATTCCAATTTTCGTTACCTAAGATTATTTCTTCTATCAGTTTTATTATTTTAATCTCGACCTTATTCTATTTCTTTAAGATGCAATCAGTCAATTATTTTTTGAGTTTTGTAGTAGGGTTTATCGTTATGATGCTTTTCGCCTTTTTTACCGGATTATTTCCAATCAAAAAAATCTTAAGCACATTTCAAAAAGAGATTTAACCATTGCCAAACCAATAAATTACTACTTTTACCCAAATTTTTACACTAATGCAAGACGAGAAGGCTTATTCCTTTGATATAATCAACCTATTAAAAACGATCTTTAAATGGAAATGGCAAATTTTATTAGTAGTTGCAATAGCAGCGATTAGTACTTTAATTTTTTCTGGACCCAGCTTTATAACTCCAAAATTTAAAGCATCTGTTATTCTATATCCTACCGCAAGTAGTTCCATTTCTGGTTCTGTATTATCAAGCAACCCTTCATTCCGCGAACGTGGAATATTAGAATTCGGTGAAAAGGAACAAGCTGAACAACTGATGCAAATTTTACAAAGCGATGAAATTAAATTAAAAGTTATTAATCGCTTTAATCTTTTCGAACATTACAAAGTAGATACTGCTTCACCCATAAAATACACCTACGTAAAAACCAAATTCAAAAAGAATTTCAGCTTCGAACGTACTGAATTTATGGCAATAGAAATAACTGTAATGGACGAAAGTGCTCAGCTAGCATCAGATATGGCAAATTATTTGGCTACAGAATTAGATAGTATTAAAAATAATATTCAGAATGATCGTGCTAAAAATGCCTATTCAATTTTAAAGAGACAATATGCAAGCAAAAAACAAACGATGGATTCTATTCAAAGAGAGTTGGATGTTTTGCGATCCAGGGGTATGTATGATTATTTTTCTCAATCTGGTCAAATCAATCAAAAGTTTTTAGATGCCTCCCAAATATTTAATCAAGAAAGTGGAAAGCTGGAAACTTTTTCAAAAAACAGAGCGGATATTCAAAAGTCCATTTCAGAAATAAATCAAAAACTGAGGGAATATCGTAAAAAAGGAATATTTAATTATGATGATCAATCTGCTGATTTGAACGAAAGTTATACGCTTGCACAAGGCAATTTGCAATTAGAAACAGGTAAATTAAAATCTTATGAAAAATCAAATTTGCCGGCCTCAGATTCTATCGTGGTTAGAACTAAAGCTAGAATTGATGGCTATCAAGAAGTTTTAAAAACACTTGAACCTCGCTTAAATACCCTAGCAAATGAAGGTGGAGATTTTGTTATGTATCAAAGTCAGTTAGAAATTGAAATGGCTCGTTTGCGTGAATTAAAATTAAGTGAAGATTTATCTAAAGTTAGATTTACTGCTGCTGCCGAAGAAATGAATTCACTTCGACCGCAAATAGAAAACATAAAACGCTATGGCGGTGAGTATGTAAATTTTGTAAATAATTTAGAATTGGAACGCAAAGATTTAATGACATTGAAAACACTATATGATAATGCAAAGGTAGATTTTGAACAAAAAATTCCTCAGAAATTTATCGTTAATTCTGCAACTAGGCCAGAAGTGAAAATTTTCCCAGTACGATCTCTTATGGTTGTAATTGCCGCAATTGGTGCTTTTTTCCTATCAGTTATCGTTATTCTTTTTGTCGAATTTGCACTTCCTTCTTTCAACAAAAGATAAATAGTACGATGCCCCGATCTTCTAAAATTTTCTGGGTATTATTCATATCTATTCTTTGCGTTGGTATTAATTCATGGTTTCTAGCTGATAATATTCCGGTATTACCAATACTGGTACTGTTGCTAATTTCGGCAATTGTTCTTTTTTTTCGGTTCGATCTTATTATTTACTTCATCACTTTTTGCACTCCACTATCGATTCAATATTATTTTAAAGAATTTAATATTGCTTTTAGTTTTCCATCCGAACCTTTTATGTTCGGTTTAATGTTTATATTCTTTTTAAAACTAATAATCGAAGGCTTCCCTGATCGTAAAATACTAAAACATCCTATTACGCTTGCTATTGCCATGCTGATATTTTGGTCATTAATTACCACTCTAACTAGTCAAATGATTTTCGTTTCAGCTAAATCATTTCTAGCGAGACTTTGGTTTATTGTTGTATTTTATTTTCTTACCTTATTCATTTTCAAAGAAATATCTGAAATAAAAAAAATGGTTTGGGCGTATATTTTAGGCTTTCTTATTGTAATTTTTTATACCTGGTATCAGCACGCCGCTTATGATTTTACACAAATAGAATCTTATAATGTAATGATGCCTTTTTTCCCCGATCATACGGTTTATGGCGCTATGATTGCCTTTTTTATTTTCATTTTAGCTGCTTTTAGTTTTTCATCAGCAGTATCACCATCGATATCTACCCGCATTTGGTCTTTATTAGTTTTACTAATTTTTATGACCGCTCTATTTCTTTCCTATTCCAGGGGCGCATGGATTGGAGCTGCTGCTTCGCTCCTGTTTTATATTTTATTAATCATTCGAATTAAATTCAACCAGTTGGTATTGGGTTTATTCATTTTCGGTGCAGTAGTTTTTTGGAAACAAGATGAATTGTATGTGAAAATGAAATTAAGCGATGCGCCTCCAACCAAAGAAGTGAGTTCTCATTTAGGTTCAATAACTAATGTTTCTTCAGATGTTTCAAATTTGGAAAGAATAAACAGATGGAATTCGGCAATCGGAATGTTTGAGACAAAACCTTTACTTGGTTATGGTCCTGGAACGTATTCCTTTTTTTATATCCGTTTTCAAAGGCTTGATCAGATCACATCTATCAGTTCAAATTTTGGAGATGCCGGAAATGCTCATAGTGAATATCTGATGCCGCTTTCAGAATCTGGTATTTTTGGATTAATTACATTTTTGCTTTTGTTATTTACAGTTATCTATACCGGAATGAATTTATATTATTCCGCACAAAACAGTGCGATAAAATATATGGCACTAGCTGCATTATTGGGCTTGGTTAGTTATTTTGTACATGGTTTTTTAAATAACTTTCTTGATCTAGACAAAGGTGCAGTTCCTTTTTGGACTTTTATAGCAATCATTACTTCCCTTGATTTGAAAAATAAAGAAATTAAAAAATCAACTGAACGTATTTCCCTCCTTTAGGTCAAAAGCGTCACGCAAACCAATAGCTACCAGATTAAAACTATAAACTAATAACATAATGGCCAATCCTGGAATGATTGCCAGATAAGCTGCATCAATTAAAATATACCCGTAATGCTCTTTTATCATCCCTCCCCATGATGGAAATGGGGGTTGAACTCCAAAACCTAGGAAACTCAATCCAGCTTCCAGCAAGATAGCAGATACAAAATTAGAAGCTGCCGCTACCAAAATAGGTCCTGAAATATTAGGCAGAATATGTTTGAATATTATCCTAGAACTACTATATCCTAATGCTCTACCCGCTTCTACGAATTCTACTTCACGTAAACTCAAAAGCTGACCTCGAACAATTCTAGCCACTTCTACCCACATACTAAGCCCTACTGCTACAAAAACTTGCCAAAATCCTTTTCCCAATGCAAAAGATACTGCAATAACCAATAGTAAAGCTGGTAATGACCAGATAACATTGATCAACCAACTAATGGAAATATCAACCCATCCTCGATAATATCCAGCCAATGCTCCAAGGGTTACCCCTATTATCATTGAAATAAAAACTGCCATTAAGCCTATTGATAGAGAAACCCTTGCACCTAACAATAACCTGCTCCACATATCACGTCCGTATCTATCTGTTCCTAGCCAGAAAGTTTTAGAAACTACATGATCCTTAACTATCATTTCTACAAATTCTTGTTTAGTCAATCTATTTTTTTTACCTAAAATACTAAATAGATTTTCTCCTCTTTTTGAATACAAATAAGAATCTAACTGTATAAAACTAAAACCCACCTTTGAAATGGTATCTCCTTCAATTCCAGTATATTCACTTACAAACAATGAGTCATTACTAATTTTATAATCACTTATTGGCAAATAACTAAATCGGTCTTTTTTTCCACTAATTAATATAGAAAACATATTTCTATTTTCTATTTCTGGTTCCGATGCAATTTTTAAAAATGTAAACCTAGCTCCTGGTTTACTGGTACTTATCTGCAAGATAATACGATTGGCATTTGGCGTATTATCCGGAATAATCCAATACGCAAAAACACCTGCAAGACTTATAAAAACTATAAAAATCAAAGCAGCCACCGATAGCTTATTCTTTTTAAACCTTTTCCATGTAATTTGTAAAGGAGATAAATAGGTCTGTTCTTTAGATTTAGTTAACATTTATTTTACTTTTCGGTCTTTCCAAGTGTAGCCTCCCAAATTACCATAGATTCCAATCATTACAATATAAAAAACATAAAAAACTTCAGTTGGGATTAAATACCATCGCAATTTTTCTTGCTTAAAGAAGGTTGAAATCAAATGAATAAAAGAGTAATCCAATACTATTTTACAAAAAAACTGAATGGCAAACAGAAAATAATTTCCTGAATAGATTGCCAGAAATAGATTAATTAATAAAAAAACATTGAATGAAAATACCGTACAAACTAAGGCAACTAGCCACTTATTTCTGTAATGAATACTCTTACTTGCCCAACGTTTCCGTTGTTGTACAAAGTCAAATAAATTATGTTTGGCAGATGTATATACAATTGCATCCCTGTTTTTTAAAAATTGAATACACGTTGGAGAAAACTCAAATACTTTATGCAGAAAAAGCTCATCATCACCAGATGCGATATCTTCAATGCCTGCAAATCCATTCATTTTATAAAATAAATCACGGGAATACGCAAGATTTGCACCATTACATGTTCCAGGAAATTGGTTGGCAACTGAAGCTGCACCAATACCAATCAAAGTCATAAATTCAACTTGCTGTACTTTATCAAAAAATCTGGGAGAATCAAAAAATCCCACTGGCCCAGAAATTAGCTCACATCCTGTTTTTACTTTACAATCTGCAATTGAAGCTAACCAATTTGGCCCCATTCTACAATCAGCATCCGTAGTTACAATCAATTCACCAGTTGCTTTTGCAATACCTCGTGAAATAGCCATTTTCTTATACGAATTTAATTTCTGGCTTTCGTTTAAAGTAATTATAGTTGTTCGCTCTGATATGTGGTTTCGCAATTTCTCAGCAGTTTTATCTGTTGAATGATCGTCTACAACAATCAATTCAACTAGTTCTGGTGGATAGTTTTGCGTTAAAACATCATTAATAACCAACTCAATTGTATTTTCTTCATTTCTAGCAGGTATTATTACAGAAATTCTGATACTTGGTTTTATTTCACTCGTTAGTGAATATTTTACGCTTTTCCAACCTTTTATAAACCAAATTACCAAGGCTATATAAAAAATACAGAAAAACAGAGTTAACAAACTAAGTAGTTGAAACACGCGAATAATTTAATCTGAGAATAAAAAAACACCCAATAAGCGATGGAATGATTATATTAATAAACCAAAGCAAAAAAGCAGCTGAAATTACTGCCAAGGATTGATTCGTAATATAACCAAAAAAATAAACTGCCATTGATCCGCGTATTCCTAAATCTGTTAAAGCAAAAGATGGGATTATTGATTGAGCCATAAAAAGTACAGGAACAATGCTTGCAATTTTTAATAGTGCCAATTCTGGAAGAAACATATGAATCAATAAAACATACTGAAAACTATAAATGGAATACCTAAGTAATGCAATAAAAAATATGGTTAACAAATCAACTTTGTTATATTTTTCATAAACTTTCAATAATTCTGAATGCTTCTTAAACCAACTTATTGAAGAAATCATTTTACTAACCTTTCCCAAATTCAGATATAAAAGCAATACGAATAAAACGATGGAAATTAAAAAGGCAATTAATAATGGGAAATTAAACCCAAGATTTCTTTTTATCAATTGATTAAAATAAATAAGCCCGATTAACCCTAAACTATATGTTATTATCATTTGGCTTATTGCTCCAACCGACATAGCTAAAACTGAAGGCTTTCTGGCAATTGAAGGTAAAAACAACAATCTTCCTGCCGGCTCTCCCAATCTATTTGGAGTAAATAAGCTAAAAGTAATTCCTGCAAAAACACCATTAATAGCAGAGCCTAAACTAATCGTAGAAACTTTTTCTAATAGAATTTTCCATTTGTAACTTTCTGAAAACCAATTTAATATCATTAGACAAAAAACACATATGATTATAGTAAATGAATAGGTTGAACTTAATGTAATTCTTACTGACTCCCATTGTTCGATTGCATTTCGCTTCATCAATTCTTGATAAAGAAACCATACTGTAAAGCCTGCTATCAGTATTTTCGCAATGGTAAATAAATAACGGTTTTTCAAATTATCAAAAAGAAGGATAAGGGTTAACAATGTTAGTAAAATATGCTTAATATTGACCTTGTGGAGAAGAAAACGGTAAAAGAGCGTATCATTTTAGGCATAGATCCTGGAACTTCAATAATGGGGTACGGTTTGATTTTAGAAAAAGGATCAAACGTAAGCCTAATTACACTTGGCATTATTGATCTAAGTAAATATGATGAACATGCCATTAAACTAAAAAAAATATTTGAGCGCACACTACAAATTGTTGATGAGTACAAGCCTGATTGCTTGGCAATTGAAGCTCCGTTTTATGGAAAAAATATTCAAGTAATGCTAAAATTAGGTCGTGCACAAGGTGTTGCCATGGCAGCTGGACTATACCGACAAGTTCCTATTTTTGAATACTCCCCAAAAAAAGTTAAACAATCTATAACTGGGAATGGGAATGCAAGCAAAGAACAAGTTGCTGCGATGTTAATGCAATTATTAAAATTTAAAGAAGTTCCTGAATTCTTAGATGCAACTGACGGAGTTGCGCTGGCTGTTTGTCATTCCATGCAGAAAATAAGTACAACAGGGAATGAAAACTTCACTGGTTGGAAATCATTTTTGAAAGCAAACCCAAAGCGAGCTCTTTAATTTTTTAATTCTGCGATTATTTTCTGCTGAATTTCTTCAAATTCCTTTTGTTCTAACTTTGATTTTGGTTTATTAAAATTAAAATCTGCTGAACTTTGCATAGGAATTAGATGAATATGAGCATGAGGAACTTCTAAGCCTATTACTGCCAGTCCAACCTTTTCACAGGGAATAGCCATTTTTAACGCTTTAGCAATTACTTGAGCAAACTCAAACAATTTAGCATATTGCTCTATTTCCAAATCAAAAATATAGTCAACTTCGATTTTAGGAATCACTAATGTATGCCCTTTAGTGTTTGGATTAACATCTAGAAAAGCAATAAACTCATCATTTTCACTAATAATATAGGCTGGTATTTCCCGGCTTATTATTTTAGAAAAGATACTTGCCATTTTATCGACTAATTTCTATAATAGTAAACGTCATTTTTCCGCTTGGAACTGTTATATCAGTCTTATCACCAACTGATTTACCTAGCAAGCCCAAAGCAATGGGAGACTTCACGGAAATCTTTCCAGATTTCATATCTGCTTCATTTTCAGCTACTAATTGATAACTCATTTCAGCGCCATTCGATTCATTTCTGATTTTTACTTTCGAGCGAACCAAAACTTTACTTGCATCTAGTTTAGACTCATCGATAACACGAGCGTTACCTAAAGTAGCCTCCATTTTAGAGATGCGCAATTCCAATAAACCCTGTGCTTCTTTTGCAGCATCATACTCTGCATTTTCCGATAAATCTCCCTTATCTCGAGCCTCTGCAATTTGTTTTGAAATATCAGCACGAGCACGTGTTTTTAAATATGTAACCTCATCTTTAAGTTTCTGAAGACCTTCTTCTGTTAAATAAACTATCTCCGACATAATTCTTTCCTTTCCTGTTTTTACTAAAAAAAAGAAGACCGTGCGATAAGCACAGTCTTCAAATAATTGAATGTGATAAAGGTACTATAAATTTATTCTCGCACCGAATGAATGAGTACCATCAAAATTATAAGTTGAACGGTAAGAATAATCAATACCGATGGTAGAACCACCTTTACCTAATGGTACTTCTATTGTTCCTCCAACAGCTAAACCCTTACTAGCAGTTTTTGCTGTTTCATATTTCTCTATACCATCTTCATAGTTGTAACCTGCACGCAACATGAATTGGTTCATGAAACCGTATTCAAGTCCAAGACCAATTTGATCATCAGAGAAAGAGTTAGAGGTAAAGTTTGCTAAAGCTGTTAATTTATGATCTTGAGCTAACTGAAAATCATAACCTCCACCAACATTTAAAGATGTAGGTAGTTCAAACTGTTGTGATCGACTATTAGATGCTTGAGAAAATCCTTTACCTGGACGACTAAAATCAACAATTAAACCGTCACCTTTATAAGACATACCTGGACCAACATTTCGTAATGCTATACCAAATTTTATTTCCTCTCTTAATCCAGTAACATATTGAATACCTGCATCAAAACATACTCCCGTAGCAGTAACATTAGAAATAGATTGAGAAACTGCTCGAAGGGCAAATCCTGTATGAATACTTGATGAAAAACTTTTAGAATACCCTAAAGCTAGATTTATAAATTGAGGGGAAAAAGTACCAATACCACCTTCAGGTGCGTCAACAGTTGTAATATCTATATCACCAAAGCCCATAGAAATAAAATTTATTCCTATAACACCACTTTCCCCAGCCTTTGTAGAAAATCCAAGTGCATTAATATTTATATCAGAACCACTCAAATACTTAGTGCTTGAAAAAACAATTTCTGTTTTTTTTGTAAAAGCTAAACCAGCTATATTTATATTCATAGCTTCAACACCTCTTATGTGCCCAGTATTAATGCTATTTAAGCCTGAAGAACGTGCCCATGGATTTATTGTTAATTCTGTTGCACCAGCTTGTCCTGCTCTATCTGGGTTACCTCCAAATGATTTATTATTTAAAATAAAAATTAATCCCAGTAGGCAAATTATTGAATAAAATTTTTTCATTATGTTTTCTTAAGAATTTAATTTTCTAATTAAAAATTTGTCAAATCAGTTGGTCTTATTACTCCAAACCATTTAATAATCTTTTCACCTATTCCATCGGCTTTGATATGAATAATATACGTTCCACTAGCAATTGGAATATTTTTATCATTTAATAAATCCCAATCAATAAAATTTCTATTAATATCATCTTTTTCCAATCTTGTTACATAAACTCCACTGGTAGTATATATTGTTAATGAGCATTTTGTAGGCAAATTTGTAAATTTAACAACATTGTCAACCCTACTTACCTCATATTCAGAAAATGCATAATATGGATTTGGCACAGCTCTAATTAAATCTAACGCCGTTTTAGCTCTATCTAAATTATTTGTAGAAGCACCAACTCCATTTGTGTTAAATGAATAATATGGAAAATTATTATTTCCTCCATTTGCATTAAAAACTTTATATGGTTCATTTACTCGAACACTTAGAATTGCTTCGCTCGACAAGAAAGCTACACTATTCGAAAGAGGAATAGTAGCCCATGCTACAGTTTTATAGGCATTCCGTTTATTGGTATTACTTGGTGAGTTAATTGGTGAAAGTAATGTAAACAAAGCATTACATTCATCATATTTTGTATTAGAAACATAAACAAAGTGCTTTCCACCTTGTGTGGTTGCGGAACTAGTAGGATTAAATATCATGTCTCGTCCCTTGTTCGAAATTTCTGATGATGATTCACCAAAGAAAATATTCAATCTTTCACCAGTACTTGGATTTACAGCATATCCCGGAAAATATCCTCTACCCTGTGAACCATCTGTTACTGTATCAAAATTCGTATTAGCTATTGAAGTTCCTTCTCTCAAATTTAATCTTGCTTGATTTCCTTGTGCAGTTGCAGGATTACTTGAAGTTTCAATAACAATACACTTTGACCATTTAGATACATCAGAAGTAAAAACAATATCTACATTCGGTAATTCTGCAAAAGTAAATTCGAAAGCAGGTGTTACCCTAAATTTTGTAATTGCATCAGATGTTAATCTATAAGGAGCAATACTTCCATTCAATATTCCAGTATAGTTTTCATTTGGATCAAGAGTAGTTGAAGATGAACTCAACTCATCAATCCAATTATTATCAGAAGCAGCAACATCATTATCTAAAACAAAGTTCAGCCAAGGCTTAGCGTTATTTTTGTAAGTTAAACTTGCCCCGACAAAACCATTTTTATTTAAATCAGGATTTACGCCTGGAGCTGGAAGATTTTCAATATTTACAGTTATTCCATATTGTGGTATCACTTGTTCATATCTAATTAATGTTGTATCAGAAAATACTGTATCATTAGTAGTTCTGTTAATTAATATCCATCTATCTAGGCCAGGAATAAATTTATTTACAACAGTTGTGTCACCGCCATTAATGATAGTCTCATTTATAGTATCTCCAAATAATATTTCAAAATCAGCATTAGGAACTTTAAATGGATCATAAACATTAATTTTTACTGGCCCTTGGTTAGATTGATAAACTGGATTTAAAGCTAAACTGTTTTCCAATACAACAGATGGGTCATTATTTAAAAAGCTTAGGAAATTATTTCCACTTCCCGAACCAGATAATCTTTTTAATTCAACTCCAGTTTTATTACTCAAAATTGTTCCACCAAATCTCGGATCAGAAATTCTAGGAATACCAACTACAGTTCCACTTCCACCGTTCTTACCTTCTAAATATTGAGAAGAAAAAACTGAATCTGGAACATTTGAAAAAGCTGTTGATGAATAACTATATGCGATTAAAAGAAAAAAGTATTGCTTATTATTGGAAAGTAAATTATTGTTACTAAAAGCATCCCGTGTTACTTCAAACGTATGGTTAATTCCTAGATCTGCGCCAACTACTTTTACAGTTGCTTGAACATTATCAAGTCCAGAATCATAAGCCTTGTTGATAATTGTACCAACTCCATCTGCAATATCAGCTTGATAAATTAATACTCCAAGTTCTGGATTCTCTGATAAATCACCTGCTGTAACGGTACTTCTAGCTACTTGATACAATTTATAACCTTGAAATTTATAAGGAAACAATAAACCACTTATATCATCAGGTTCAATCTTATTATATTCTTCAGTTCTTTCTGTATCATAAATGCTTATGATAAGTTTTTTATCCAATTCAGTAATTGCTATTGGTGGAATAGGTGGACCATCAGCAGTTTGAAAATTATTATCAAATAATCGTTGAGCAATATCATCAGCAGCTAATAAGTCAGCAAGACCTCCATCAGGACAAGCTGACTTTTTTTGTGTATTAGTCGCAAAAACAACACCAGTAGTGATTACATTAACCGCACCTGGGGTTAAAGTAAAAGGCCCTGCAGATTCTACAAATCTTCTATCAGCAGGAATATTTCCTTCTGAACACTCACTCCAAAGTACTCTACCATCTGGATCAGTATCTTTAGGGAAAGAGAAGCTGGAAAAATTTGTTGATGCAGGATCATAACCAGTTCCGCCATAGGATAAGCGCGTTCCATCTGCCCAAAAACCAGTTAAATATCGATAAAGTTCAATATCATTATTTGGATCGTCCTGACTAGCTGGTGCGCCATTTGTAAAACTTATAAATTTTGCTAAAGCAATTCTTTCTGTTTGCAAAACTCCATTAACAATTATCGTTTCATCAATTGTACCGTCTTTATCATTATCAACCCCATCATTTAAATCAGAAAAAGGTCCTTCAAAAAAATCAATACCCATAGATGGAGGAAATTCACCATATCCAGATGTTGTCTCATCGTTATCATCACCATTAACACAATATCCAAAACCTCTACCAACATCTACTCCTACATAATCATCTGCGGCATTTCCTAAATCTGGATCAGCCCATTGAGCTAAATATGTATCGTTAAGTGTATTTGATCCGTGATTAATTAGTCTATAGCGATAAAAAGTCATGTTATTAGTTGCTATATTACTTTTAAAGGCAAATGCCAGAGTCTGTACTTCCATTCCAATGGGTTGACCACCATATTGTGTATGAGTATTTCCAACATCATTGATGACCCACCAAATAGATTGATCTCCAAGAATATCTGGATAATCACTAGTTCCTCTCAAACCATTTACTGGATTATAAACTCCATTTCCATCTACATCCACAAAAGGAGCTAAACTTTTAGACTGATAGGGTTTTAAAGGATTTCCAGGCCATTCAGCAATAGAAGTTGGAATTTCTCCACCTCCATTAATAAAATTTGTTACATCTTCTTTATTTACCTTATAATGTTTGTCGTAAGCTAAACAATCTTCAGGAATGATATTACCTGTAGTTGTATCGATAGGACCTGGCCAAAAATCTAAACCTAATCCTCCTCCTGGTCTTTGCCTATAAGTTTGTCCAGCAGTTCTCAAAATTCCAGCATCATCAATTCCTCCAATCCACACCGCACCAGTAAATAGAATATTTCTTGAAACTTGACCTGTACCCGGTTCAACTTTTGGAACTTCATACCTAGCATTAGATAAATCCCACCACATGTCACCTCCATTTAATAAGCGAGTTCTTACATTATTGATATCTAAATCAATGGAAGAGCTTGGCGGAAGACAATCAATTAGAACTTTTGATTTCTTCTTGAAATTTTGCTTGGGTAATCCGTTTGTTTCTTTAGCTAAACTATAGTTATTATAAATAAATAATGAAATAATAAGTAGCGAGCTATTTTTTAGTATTTTATTGAAAGTCATATTCTTTTCTTAAATTAAAAGTTAAAAATTACACCTAATCTCGAAATTCTTGGTGCTGAATAATTATCTGGATTATCAGCCTTAATTCGATAAAGATCAACGAAGGATTGTGAGTCTGGCAATCCAGGTGCAGCTATAAATTGTTGTCCTAAAGGTGAGGTTAGGAAGCCATCATCTGTTGGATTACCCGTAGTTGGATAAACATTAATAATATTTTGCGTATTTAAAATATTTTGTACTTGAAAATACACGTTTAAAAAGTATTTTCCTTTTTGGTTTTGATTTGATCCTAAAATATCAAAATCTTTATCAAATCTTAAATCAATATTGGAGGTAAAAGGAGTTCGAGAACCATTTAGTGATCCAGAAAGATTTCTAAATCTTTCATCAAAGTTCAAAACCGCTAATTGTTGAAAAGGAGTTTGTCTACTATACGGAGTTCCACTTCCAGCTCGAAGCAAAATATTAGCACCGAAACTTTGCAATACCTTTCTAAGACTTTCTGGGCCAGTGTAATCAGCTCCAGAACCATATCTGTAATCAATGTTTGCAACAATATTATGACGTTGATCATAATCTAAAAAAGTAGGAATAACTACATTACCCAATTGAAGAGCAACTAAATTTCCTGCACTCGTTGATTCGGATCCAGTTCCGTTGGCAAATTGTAGCGTATAGGATAACCTTAACGATACATTGTTTGTCCTTCTTAGATCATACGCAAAAGTAAATCCCTTAACTGTACCAAAATCTTGATTTTGAAATGAATTATAAGTTGAAGGATATGCATTATTAATAGCCACAAATTGTAACTGGTCTCTTAATTCTCTGTAGAATGATGTAATGGTTAATGCTGATGAAACAGATAATCTCTGCTTGAACCCAACTTGATAGTCTGTTGTTCTTTCAGGTCTTAAATCAGGATTAACTAAAATTTGACCTTGATTTCCATTTTCAAAGTTAAAATATGCTAAAGGAGAAGAATAAACTCTTGACTGAGCTCTTTGAGTAAGAACATCATAATTTGCAAAAAAAGCTGCTTCGTCAGAAATAGGAAACGAGAAAGAAACCCTAGGCATAATTGAAGTTATTGGCTCAAAATCTTTAAAAGAAAGCGAACTTATTACAGGTTGTGTGCCATCGGCACTTCTTTTAACATTATCAGCAAATATTGGGTTAGGTATTCCTTGATTTCCAAACAATGCATTTGGATTATTAACTTGATTTCCATTAGCATCATAAAAAACATCCCCACTTCTATATCCTAAAATTTCTGTATTAGGGTTTAATGCATCTCGACCATACACAACAAAATCGTCCCCAATATTTGAGGGATGGACACCGCCATTCTTTTGATTTTGAGATCCATTTACTTCTGACCGAGTTTTAACTGCATACAAAGAATATTTGTCTTTTAATACCTTTTGATTAGCGTCAAAACGATCAATTCGTAGTCCCAAGTTAAAAATTATGTCCTTGAAAGTAAATTTATCTTGAATATAACCTGCAATATAAACTGGAGTAAAAGCTCCCATAGGTCTATTTACAGTATCAGTAAAAAAATCATCGAAATTTGGTTGACTCGATAATTTCTTGCCTGTATAACTATATCCTCTATATCCTTCATTTGCACCATCAACAAATCTACCATTACCTAATAATTCGTCAGCTGTAAAAAGATCCAATGATAATGCACTTGCATCGTAAGAATCAATATCTATGTATTGACTATTTGAAATATTATTTCTTTCTCTAAATTTTCGATCAAAATTTGATTGTATGTTTGAATTAACTAACCTGTTGTAAGAAACTGTGTCGCCAGTTTGATTAAAAATTGGATTATTCAAATCTAACTCTAAACCTTGATTAGCTAATAATCGAGCAACTGACCACAATCCAACACTAGAAGGTCTAAAGGAACGATCTATACGTTGCTCATATTCAAAACCAGCTTGGATTGAATGATTCTTAATACTTCCATTTAATGTAAAAAGAAGTCTATATTGATCATTATCCAATTTTGTAAAACCGCTTTGAGCTCCAAGTCCATTGTATAAGTTATTAATATCACCCACACCAAATCCATTGGCTACTCCTCCTCTTGAACGGAAGTCATTAAATCCATCACTTGTGCCAAATTCATCAAAAAATTGAGTTGAATAATTGGCAATATTTGGGTTATTCTCTAATCTTTCAAAAGTGTAAGTATCTTCTCTAAATATATTTTGTTGGATTGCTAAAGTATCCAAAACACCATTTATTGTTAATGTATCTTGGGCATAAATAGGCGTAAATGTTGATTTAAATTTACCCCACTGTCCATATCTAAACAAATCATCTTTTAGGTTAGGATCTTGAATTGTTGTAAGTGATTTTGAATAATCAACTTGAATTTCATAAAACGCATTTTTTATGAAAGATTTTGAATTTTCACCTTGTCCAAACTTTTGTGTATATCTAGCAAAAACTCGATAGCTATTATCTAATCGCTCACTATTTTCTGAACTATTAAACAAATAATTGTTTCTTGTAAAAACATCCTGTTTTCTAAAACCTGCTGTAGCTCCCAATCGAAAAAATGTATTTAAGCTAGGCTGAAAATCTATCCTAGTTGATAGTCTAATATCTCTTCTTTTATTATTTTCATTGTATTTGATTTTTTCTAGGTCAGAAAGTTTAACAAATTCACCTCTATCTATAATTAAGGCTGTTCCACTAGGATTTAATTGTCTTGGCTTGCTTCTCAAATCGCTTGCAACATCGTCCTTAATTTTATATAAGTCAACAGCTGCAGGATCTTGATCCTTTTGAGATTCAATTTCTGCTGATACAAAAAAACCAAGCAAAGAACTTGCAGAATCTGTTCCTTTATTTTTATTCAATAATGGACCAGAAAAATTTAACGCTGCCAAATTGTACCCATACGAATCAAATACTTCTGAAGTAACAAATTCAGCTCCACCGTTAAAATTACGTGATGGCCCTTTGGTTGTTATCGAAATAATACCACCAGTTGCATCCCCATATTGAGCAGGAACACCACCTGTAATAACAGATATTTGTTCAATACCGCCTTGTGGTACGCTTGTAAGCCCTCTTACTTTTATTCCATCAATAAAATATTCATTTGATTCCCCTCTGCTACCCTTAATATTCAAATCATCTCCAGCTTCTTTTTGGTATACACCAGCAGATGTTGCAACTGCAGCATTAATATTTCTTGTAGGCAAATTAGTAATTTGATCGCCTGTCAAAGTACCACCTGTTGTAGTATTATCTCTCTCAATTAATGGAACTTTATAGGAAGTTACTTCTACAACACCTAAATCTGTAACATTTGCATTGATTCCTTTATCTAAGAAGGAAATCCTATCTGAAGAAATTACAACTGCCTTTGTAAGACTTACACTGTATCCAATAACAGTTACCCGAACATCATATCTTCCTGGAGGTATTGGTTTTATTGTATAGTTACCATCAAAATCTGTTTTGTTACCTGCTATTTGGCTACCGTTAAGTTCAAGTGAAACACTTGCAAATGGAACAGCCTCCTTGGTTTTAGCGTCTGTAATCTTCCCTTTCAATTCTCCGTTTTGTGCAAACACAGTAGAAGCGAGGCCAACAAAGAGGAATGACAATAAAAAGTAAATTTTTCTCATGCGTTCAAGAATTAAATTTAAATAGTGTGATGTGGTGTAATTGTAATCAATTGATCAAAGTCAATAAAAACTAAATATAGAGGTAAATATAATCATTCTGCAAATAAAAGTAAAACAAATGTTACAAGAAAAGTATGATTTTTTAACCTAAAGCTTTTATTGGTTTAATAATGAAGGTTTTATTCGTGAAAATTATTTTTGAAATGAAGGATTTTTTTTGCCAATACTTCTGAAATTTTCAGGTACGAGCGAGTTGTCCAGCCGGCTACATGGGGAGAAAAGATACCAAAAGGGTACTCGGAAAGCTCTGAAAATTGTACTTTCTGCTTATTTGTGAATGTTTCGAACTTTTCGTTCTCAAAAACATCTAATCCGAAGCCACTTATTTTTGATTCATTTATTAAATTTATTAAGATGTCAAATTGTAATAATTCTCCTCTTGATGTATTGATAATAAATATTGGCTTTTTGAACCGATTGTAATATTGCTGATTGAATAGTTCTTTATTCGTTGCATCTAAAGGCACGTGTACACTTATAATATCAGATAGGTTATTTATCTCTTCCATTGAACTTTCTTTAGCATATTGATCTGAATAATTTTTTAGATAGCGGTCATAAGCCAAAACTTCTACATCAAATCCAGACAAGATTTTGGCAAAAGCCTTTCCGGTATTTCCGTATCCTATAATACCAATGGTTTTGCCAGCTAATTCTTCTCCACGGTTTGTTTCACGATCAAAAATTTGATTTCGAACTTGTGAATCACCTTGATTAATCTTATTAAATACATTCAACAACAAGCTTAACGCATGTTCTGCAACTGCATTTCTGTTGCCTTCTGCAGCATTAACTAACGAAATTTTATGCTTTTCTGCCTCTTCGACATCAATGTTATCCATCCCGGCACCAGCTCGAGCAATGAGTTTTAATTTTTGTGCTTTTTCAATTACAAGTTTAGTAATCTTGAATTTCGAGCGTACTACCAATATTTCAATTGATGGCAGTAATTGTAAAAATTCATCTTCTTTAATATTTGGTTTGTACAATAATTCAAATCCCTCGGATCGGAGTTTATCAATTAAATATGAATGTACATCGTCTATAATTAGTGTTTTCATTTTAAAGACGTGAATTAGAAATGAAATTAGTTAATTCAATAAACTGATCTGAACTTAAAGCTTCTGCTCTTAAATCTAAAAATGGATGGAATTTACTTTTTTCATTTAACTGTGCTGATAATGCATTTCGTAAGGTTTTTCTACGTTGATTGAAACCAGCTTTAACTACCATTAGAAATAGTTTTTCATCACAATCCGGTATTGTAGTTTTGGTTCTAGTTAAACGAATAACTGCAGATTTTACTTTTGGTGGAGGATTGAATACTCCAGGGTTTACTGTAAATAAATATTCAATAGTAAAATAAGCTTGAAGAAGTACGCTTAATATGCCATAGGTTTTATTGCCTGGTTTAGCCGCTACCCGTTCGGCTACTTCTTTTTGAAACATACCAACTACTTGACTTACCAATACGCGCTCTTCTAAAACCCTGAATAATATCTGAGAAGAAATGTTGTAAGGGAAATTTCCTATTATTGATAAATTAGTTTCAAAGTATTGCTTAAAATCAAATGCAAGGAAATCCCCAGATATAATTCTATTTGAATACTTAGGGTATTTCTTGTTTAAATACTCTATCGATTCAATATCGATATCGATAAGCCAAGTTTTGAAATTTGAATTGGCAAATAGAATATCAGATAATATTCCCATTCCTGGACCCACTTCTAAAACATCTTGAACTGCATTAGATTCAACTAATGCAGAACATATTTTGTTGGCAATATTCTTATCGGTTAGAAAATGTTGACCTAAATGTTTTTTTGCCCGAACCAAACTCATTGTAAATTATATTATAAGGCTATATTTGACCGATTAGGAAATAAAAAGAAGATGACAAATGAATCATCACAAACATGAGCATAAATAAAATTAAAATTGGGATAAGTATTGGAGATATTAATGGAGTAGGTCCTGAAATAATTCTCAAAACATTTTCAGATACCAGAATGATGGATGTTTGTACACCTATTATATATGGTTCGTCTAAGGTTTTAATGTTTTATAAAAAACTTTTGGAACTTGCTGATTTCAATTTCCTACAAATTGCTTCGGCAGCAGATGCAAATAGTAAGCGAGTAAATCTAAAAAGTTGCTGGGAAGATGAATTGAAAATTGAACCCGGAAATGCAAGTGTAGAAAATGGCCAGTTTGCGTTTAAAGCATTAGAAGCTGCTACTATTGATTTAAAAGATGGTTTGATTGATGCACTTTGCACTGCACCCATTGATAAACATTCGATTCAAAACAAGGATTTTCAATTTGCTGGTCACACCGAATATCTGCAAGAAAAACTTGGCGGAACTGATTCACTCATGTTATTATGCAGCGAAGAATTAAAAGTAGGAGTGGTTACTGGGCATATTCCTATTATGGAAGTTGCAAAAAAAATAAGTAAAGAACTGATTGAAAGAAAAATTAACTTACTTAATGCAAGTTTAAAAGCTGATTTTGCCATAACTAGACCTAGAATTGCTGTTTTGGGTCTAAATCCTCATGCTGGTGATAAAGGTGTAATAGGGAAAGAAGAGATTGACATTATAATTCCAGCGATTGAATCAGCAAAAAATAATAAGGTATTGGCATTTGGACCCTATTCTGCTGATGGTTTTTTTGGGAATGAATTGTATAAAAAATTTGACGGGGTCTTAGCCATGTATCATGATCAAGGACTAATTCCATTTAAAACCATTTCGTTTAACTCGGGTGTAAATTTTACCGCCGGTTTAGATTTTGTGCGAACATCACCAGATCATGGAACTGCCTATGATATTGCAGGTAAGAATGAGGCTTCTATATCATCCTTTCGCGAAGCTATTTATATGGCTGTTGCAGTGGTAAGAAACAGATTAGAATATTCAGAATTAACAGAACGTCCATTGAAAATCACAAAATTGGCGAGAGATCGAGGTCATTGATACAAGATAAAGCGAAAGCAATTATTTACTAAAAATTAAAAAGGAAAAAACAATTTGATAAGTGCATTTAAGACTGGAAAAATATCCACAAAATCAAAACCTTAAAATTAATTTAATCTAATACAAAGATTTTTAAACAAATTGCCGTACATTTGCAGGCTTAATTAAAAAACAGTTGAACCCGATTAAAGACTTTTCGATACCATTTGTAGGTCTTAAACCAGGAAAACATATTTTTAACTATGAAGTAAAAGATTCGTTCTTTGAGTATTTTCAATATTCTCCTGTAAAGAAGGGAAGTTTAACTGTCGAAGTTGAATTTGACAAACAACAGGAAAACCGATTCATGCTATTTATGCATTTTTCTGGCTGGGTAGAATTGATTTGTGATCGTTGTAATGAACCATACCAGCAAGAAATAAATGCCGATAACAAGGAAATTGTAAAACTTGGTGGTTCGGAAGAAGAATCGGATGATGATATAATGGTTTTACCGAAAACAGCTTTTGAAATTAACATTGCTGAATTATTATACGAATTCATCATTATTAATTGCCCAATGTTTCCTTTGCATCCTCTTGATGAACAAGGAAAACCAGATTGCAGTAAAGAAATGGAAGAATTATTGAAAAAACTTAACATAGAGAATCCAGAAAAAGAATTAAAAGATCCCCGTTGGGACATATTAAAGAACATAAAGTAACCAATTAAAAAAAGCTATGGCACATCCTAAACGTAAGATTTCCAAATCACGAAGAGATAAAAGAAGAACACATTACAAAGCAACTGCAGCACCTATGTTTGTTTGTACAACTACTGGTGCAGTACATTTACCACATAGAGCTTATATGGTAGATGGAAATATGTTCTATCGTGGAAAAATGATAGTCGACAATACTGTTGCCGCTTAGTAATTGATGAAAATCGGATTGGATATTTCAGGAGGTGATTTTGCCCCTGATGCAATAGTTCATGGAGCAATGCTTGCAGTTTCTGAACTTAGCGCTGATGATCGGATTTTATTGATTGGTGATGAAAATAATGCCAGAAATATCATTTCTTTTGCTGGTTTTGATCCCGAATTATTTGAATATTCGCATACCGAAGAATTTATTGGTATGTCGGAACATCCTGTAAAAGCATTGACAAAAAAACCTGATTCTAGTATTGTAATTGGGTTTCGTCATTTAAAAGAAGGAAGTATTCAAGCTTTTGCAAGTGCCGGTAATACAGGTGCAATGATGGTTGGGGCTATGTATAGTGTGAAAACTATAGACGGAGTACACAGACCGGCAATAGCGTCAGTGCTTCCAAAAGAATCTGGAAAGTATGGCTTGTTACTAGATGTGGGTGCTAATGCAGATTGCAAGCCCGAAGTTTTAGTTCAATTTGCAGTTATGGGTTCTTTGTATGCGCAAAATGTTTATGGATTAAGCAATCCTAAAGTTGGATTGTTGAACCTTGGCGAAGAAGAAGAAAAAGGCAATCTGCTTACCCAGCAAACTTTTCAACTATTAAAGCAAGCACCTAACATTAATTTTATCGGTAATATTGAAGGTCGTGATTTATTTACGGATCAGGCTGATGTGGTAGTTTGTGATGGTTTTACTGGAAATGTTGTTTTAAAAATGGCTGAGTCATTTTATGTTTTAACAAGAAAAAGGGGGTTTAGAGATCCTTTTTTTGATATGTTTAACTACGAAATGCATGGAGGAAGCCCAATAGTTGGGGTAAATGCCCCAGTAATTATTGGACATGGAATATCAAATGCAGAAGCAATTAAAAATATGATATTGTTTTCGAAAAAAGTACATGAATCATCTATTTCTCAAAAAATTAAAGAAGCATTAAACGGTTAAAATTTTTTCAACGTGATCCAAACATTTCTTAAAAATCAACATGAATAAAATAACAGCCGCTATAACTGCTGTACATGGGTATGTACCCGATTATGTGCTTACTAATGCAGAACTTGAAAGCATTGTAGATACAAACGATGAATGGATAACTGCTCGAACAGGCATTAAGGAAAGAAGAATTTTAAAAGGAGAAGGATTAGCAACTTCTGATATGTGCGTACATGCAATAAATGGTTTATTAGCCAAGCGAGGAATCTCTGCTGCGGAAATAGATTTGATTATTTGTGCAACAGTAACTCCCGATTATCCTTTTCCGGCGACTGGCAATGTGATAAGCGATAAAATTGGTGCTGTAAATGCATTTTCTTATGATTTAGGAGCCGCTTGTTCTGGTTTTCTTTTTGCTCTTCAAACCGGAACTTGCTTCATAGAGTCAGGCAGGTACAAAAAAGTTTTAGTAGTTGGCGGAGATAAAATGTCGTCTATTATGAATTTCCAGGATCGATCTACTTGTATCATATTTGGTGATGGTGCTGGTGTTGTGTTGCTAGAACCAAACGAAGAAGGACTTGGAATTCAAGATGCAATTTTAAAAACAGATGGATCGGGTAGGCATTTACTATTTCAAAAAGGCGGAGGATCATTACATCCTGCAAGTTATGAAACGGTAGCTGAGCGAAGTCATTTTGTATTTCAGGAAGGAAAATCTGTTTTCAAATTTGCGGTGACCAATATGGCAGATGTTTCGGCAGAAATTATGGAACGAAATAATCTTACAGCGAATGATGTTGCCTGGCTAGTTCCACATCAGGCAAATAAAAGGATAATTGATGCTACTGCAGATAGAATGGGATTGGGAGAAGAAAAAGTAATGATCAATATTCATCGATATGGAAATACTACTAATGGAACTATTCCATTATGTCTTTGGGAGTGGGAAAACAAATTAAAAAAAGGAGATAAAATAATACTTGCAGCTTTTGGCGGTGGGTTTACTTGGGGCTCCATTTATTTAACTTGGGCTTACTAAAAAATACATTGATGTTTTAATTGCGAAGAAAAAAGCAATTGAATCAAATAATTTTATATGTTTATCAATAATAGCTAATCATTAAACATTCAGAAAAATATGGATATTAAACAAATACAAGAATTAATAAGGTTTGTGGCCAAATCTGGAGTAAACGAAGTTTCAATAGAGCAGGATAATTTTAAAATAAGCATAAAAACAAATCAGGAGCCAACATTTGTACATGCAAATGTACCAGTTATGAGTGCAGCACCTGTTTATCAGCAAGCCGCAGCAGCAGTACCTGTTAATCCTATTATTGAAGCAACTCCGCCAGAAAGTTCAGACATAAGTGATGCAAATTTAATTACGATTAAATCGCCTATGATTGGAACTTTTTATCGATCAACTTCGCCTGACAAGCCAATTTTTGTAAATGTAGGTGATGAAATAAAAACTGGAAAAATAGTTTGCATCATCGAAGCAATGAAACTTTTCAACGAAATAGAATCGGAAGTAAACGGAACTATTGTAAAGGTTTTAGTTGATAATGCAAGCCCTGTTGAGTATGATCAACCCTTATTTTTAGTTCAACCAAATTAATTTCGAATAGATTTTCTTATTTGTAATCTTGTTCTAACTATTTTTATCTTAAAAACAGAACGACAAATTGAGAGAAGTTTTTTATTGAGCTTTCAAATTAATTGAGTTAACAAATTTCACATTCTACGATTTAAGCATCTCAAAAAATCCTTATGTTCAAAAAAATACTGATAGCAAACCGTGGTGAAATAGCCTTACGAATTATCCGAACTTGCAAAGAAATGGGTATCAAAACTGTTGCTGTATATTCAACGGCAGATCGTGATAGTTTACATGTTCGATTTGCAGATGAAGCAGTTTGTATTGGCCCACCACCCAGCAAAGATTCTTATTTAAGTATTCCTAATATTATTGCTGCTGCTGAGATTACCAATTCAGATGCAATACATCCTGGGTATGGTTTTTTATCAGAAAATGCTCGTTTTAGTGCTATTTGCCACGAAAATGGAATTAAATTTATTGGGGCAAGTCCTGAAATGATAAATGGAATGGGTGATAAAGCCAACGCAAAGGATACGATGAAAAAGGCGGGCGTACCAACCATTCCTGGTTCTGATGGTCTCTTAGAAGACTTGAAAGATGGAATTAAAGTAGCAAAAAAAATCGGGTATCCTGTAATAATTAAAGCGACGGCTGGTGGCGGTGGAAAAGGGATGCGAATAATTTGGAAAGAGGAAGATTTTGAAATGCATTGGGATTCTGCCAGGCAAGAATCTGCCGCTTCGTTTGGAAACGATGCCATGTATTTGGAAAAATTTATTGAAGATCCACGCCATATAGAAATTCAAGTAGTTGGTGACCAATATGGTAAAGTTTGCCACTTGTCCGAACGTGATTGCTCGATTCAGAGACGTCATCAAAAACTTACCGAAGAATCTCCTTCGCCATTTATGACTGATAAATTAAGAAAGAGAATGGGAGAAGCTGCTATAAAAGGTGCTATGGCCGTGCATTACGAAGGTGCTGGAACCATAGAATTTTTAGTAGACAAAAACCATGATTTTTACTTTATGGAAATGAATACAAGAATCCAAGTAGAACATCCTGTAACAGAAGAGGTTATTAATTTTGATTTAATTAAAGAACAAATAAAAGTTGCAGCAGGAATTCCTATTTCAGGAAAATCGTATATTCCAAATATGCACGCCATAGAATGCAGGATTAATGCAGAAGATCCATTTAATAATTTCAGACCATCACCTGGAAAAATTACTAACTTTCATTCACCTGGAGGGCATGGAGTAAGAGTTGATACGCATGTTTATGCTGGCTATACAATTCCTCCAAACTACGATTCAATGATTGCAAAATTGATAACCGTAGCCCAAACACGTGAAGAAGCAATCAATACCATGGAAAGAGCTTTGAGTGAATTTGTGATAGAAGGCGTTAAAACTACCATTCCATTTCATTTACGGTTAATGCAGGATGCGAATTACAGAGCTGGAAATTTCACTACAAAATTTATGGATACGTTCGACTTGAAAGAATAAAACAAATGACCAAATCGTTTAGAATTAACCATTCTTATTTTTCAGGAATGGTTTTTTTGTTTAACGAAAATACAATGAATCAATAATACAGCATGAGTGATATAAATACTCCTGAAAAAAAGAATAGAATTTTAAATTTTATTAAACCTAGATCGCTTGGTGGCGAAATGTCGTTTTATGATCATATCGAAACATTACGCTGGCATATAATCAGGTCAGTAATCGTGTTAGTAATTGTATCTGGAGTTTTTTTTGCCAATAAATCCTTTTTATTTGACACACTTATTTTTGGTCCGAAGAATACAGATTTTTGGACGTATCGAAAAATGTGTGAATTAGGACAATTCCTAAACATGGGTGATAAATTATGCATCACTGATATCGGTTTTAGAATTATGAATAATCAAATGGCAGGTCAGTTTACTCTACATATCACAACTGCTTTGCTTGCCGGTTTTATTGTTGGTTTTCCGTATATAATATGGGAACTATGGAGATTTGTAAAACCGGGATTAACTACAATTGAAACTCAATACGCCAATGGAGTTGTTTTTTTTAGTTCCTTATTATTTCTGATTGGCGTTTTGTTTGGTTATTACATTATCGTGCCGATGTCTATCAATTTTTTGGGAACCTATACTATTAGCCCCGAAATTTTAAATCAAATATCATTTGATTCCTATTTATCAACTGTTGCGACTTTGAGTTTAGGTGCAGGAATTGTTTTTGAATTACCCATGATTGTTTACTTTCTTTCCAAACTTGGTATTGTTACTCCTGCCCTAATGAGAGCCAATAGAAAATATGCGATTGTTGGTATTTTATTAGTTGCAGCAATTATAACTCCATCGCCTGATGCTTCTACTCAGTTGTTGGTATCTCTTCCGCTGTTTATTCTGTTTGAAATAAGTATTTTTGTTTCTGGAGTTGTAGAACGGAATCGTAAAAAAAACATGCTTACTTTCGAAGAAGAATACAAATGAGCAAAATAACATTAGCAATAGGTTGCGATCATGCAGGATTTGAATTAAAAAACAGTCTGATATCCTATTTAGAATCAGATTTTTCAATTAAAGATTTTGGTACATTTTCAGCTGAATCAGTTGATTATCCTGATTTTGTACACCCTGTTGCAAAATATATATCTGATAATTTGTCTGATTTAGGAATTTTAATATGTGGAAGTGCTAATGGAGTGGCAATTACTGCTAATAAATATGAAAAAATTCGAGCGGCAATTTGCTGGAATGAAGAAGTTTCAGCTTTGGCTAGGCAACATAACAATGCCAATATTGCTTGTTTACCAGCTAGATACATTAGCACATCGGAAGCAAAAAAAATCATTTCGATTTTTCTTTCAACAGAATTTGAAGGTGGCCGGCATGAAAAACGTTTAGCTAAAATTAACATTCAATCATAAAAAAAACTCAACGATGATACGTACTATTAATCTTATTGCCTTTCTTATTTTTCTTTCGATTTATCAACTTTCTGCACAAAATAAGGTAACTAAAAAACCAAAAGTTGAAGTTAAAAAGCAAACTACAAACGTTGAAAAAGCAACTCCAAAACCAGTAGAAAATCCTGATTTTGAAATAATTAATTATGCAAAATCTATTACTTCAGAAGATTTAAGAGCCCATTTAAGCTTGTTAGCCTCTGATGAATACGAAGGAAGAGAAACTGGAAAAAAAGGGCAGAAAATGGCAGCTGAATACATTTCAAAAGTTTTTAACTCTTTAAATATTCCTGAGCAAGCAGGAGGTGGATATTTTCAACGTTATCCTGTTCTGGAATCAACCATTGGTAAAATGGAAATGAAAGTTAACAATACTTCTTACAAATTTTTAGAAGATTATTATTTGGTTCAGGATTTTAATTCACAAAAATTATCGAATAATAAAATTTTATTTGCCGGCTTTGGCATCAATGATAGCGTTTATAATGATTTGGAAAAGATTGATATTAAAGATAAAATTGTGATGGTGATGAAAGGTGAGCCAAAAAGTAAGAAAGGAATTTATCAACTAAGTAGGACTGTTAACCCATCAGAAAACTATCAAAAAAGTGAAAAGTATAAAATCGAAAAATTAGCTACTTTAAAACCTAAAGTAATTTTAATAGTGAACCCTGAATTTGATCAGACTGTAAAAAATTACAAAAAGTGGATAATGGAGCCAAAAATGAATTTGGAAAAAGATTATGAAGCCCCTATTAGTACGGTTATCTATATTTCACCAAAATTAGCAAGAGAATTGTTGGGACTTACTGAAAAGAAATTTGATGCTATGGTTTCCAAAATGAACAATCAAGGAAAACCACAGACAAAAGTTTCTTTATCAACTTTGACTTATAATTTTACCAAGAACAGAAAATCAATAGAAACTGAAAATGTTTTAGGTTTTGTAGAAGGTTCAGAATTTCCGGAAGAGGTAATTGCAATCACTGCACATTACGATCATATTGGAGTAATTGATGGAAAAGTTTATAATGGAGCAGATGATGATGGCTCAGGAACTAGTGCAATTTTAGAACTTGCTCAAGCTTTTTCTAAAGCAAAAGAAGATGGAAAAGGTCCTAAAAGAAGTATTTTGTTTATGACAGTTTCTGGTGAAGAAAAAGGTTTATTAGGATCAGATTATTATACTTCAAACCCAGTCTATCCATTGGAAAACACAGTAGCCAATTTAAATATAGATATGATAGGGCGTGTTGATGAAAAGCATAAAGAAAACCCAAATTATATTTATTTGATTGGATCCGATAAGTTGAGTACAGAGTTGCATGGTATTAGTGAAATGAGCAATAAAAAGTTTGGTAAGATGGAATTAGATTATACCTTCAATGATCCTGCTGATCCAAATCGTTTTTATTACAGATCAGACCATTATAATTTCGCAAAAAACAATATTCCTGTTATTTTTTATTTCAATGGAGTACATGAAGATTATCACAAAGACACAGATGAAATTGATAAAATAAACTTTGATTTAATGGCAAAGCGAACTCAACTAGTGTTTTACACAGCTTGGGAAATTGCAAACAGAGACAGTAGGTTACGCGTTGATTTGGTGAATGATTTTAAAGAAAAATAAAACCATTTTCCCATAAATTTCTTTAACAACAATGAATATTATTCAGGAACAATTTTTAACTGATTCAGAAACAAAAGCATTTGATCTGGAGCACAGGCGAAAAATTAATTTCAATATTTCTAAATATGACTATTCTGTAGAGAATGGTCTAAAGCAATTTGAAAACCTGGAAAATGGGAAACGAAAAGCACATTTGATAAAATGGAAAGCCATTGAAAACCTAGATAAATATTTATTGGAATTTGAAGCTGCTTTTCAACGAAGAGGCGGAAAAGTAATTTGGGCCAATGATGCAGAAGAAGCAAATCGAGAGATTTTAAGTATTCTGAAACGAGCAGATGCAAAGATGGTCGTAAAATCTAAATCAATGGTCTGTGAAGAATTGGATTTGAATGATTTTTTGCACAAACATAAAATAGAGTCAGTTGAAACGGATTTAGGAGAATATATTGTTCAATTGTTAGGTCAGAAACCTTATCATATTGTTACTCCTGCTATGCATCTTTCCAAAGAGGACATAGCAAAGTTATTTCACGAAAAGTTTGGAACACCTGCTGATGCAACTCCAGAACAATTAACACAAAAAGCACGCGAAATACTGCGTGAGAAATATACAACCGCAGATGTAGGAATAACCGGAGCTAATTTTTTGATTGCTGATACCGGTAGTATTGCCATTACAGAAAATGAAGGAAATGCAAGGCTTTCTATTTCATTTCCAAAAATCCATATTGCAGTTGTTGGGATTGAGAAAATAATTCCATCATTGAACGATCTTGAACTATTCTGGCCATTGTTAGGTTCTCATGGAACTGGACAAAACATGACAGTATATAATTCTATCATCAGTGGTCCAAGGCAAGTTGATGAATTTGACGGTCCAGAAGAAATGTATGTTGTGCTTCTGGATAATGGAAGAACTAAGTTGCTTGAACACAAAGATCAGCGGGCTGGATTGTATTGCATTCGATGTGGCGCGTGTTTAAATGCCTGCCCGGTTTATAAAAATATTGGAGGACATACCTACGAAACTACTTATAGTGGACCTATTGGATCTATTATAACACCACATTTGAAAGGAATGGAGGATTTTAAACATTTAAGCAATGCCTCTAGCTTATGTGGAAAATGTACTGAAGTGTGTCCAGTAAAAATAGATATTCATAAAATTTTATTGTACAACAGAAGGGATTCTGTAGATCAAGGTCTTGTTCCAAAACCAGAAATGTGGGGATGGTTTATTTGGAAAAGAGCTATGCTGAGCAGAAGCTTGATGAATATTTTTGGAGGGAAATGGAAAAATTTCTTTTTGAAAAAATTATTTACGAAAAGCTGGGGAAACCGCAGAACGTTGCCAAATATTGCTGGAAAATCTTTCAGCGAACAATGGAAACAAAATCACAAAGAGTAAAAAAAGATAGCCAAGTTTATTTCTGGCTATCTTTTTTTCTTTTTTTTACCGCTTCGCTTAATAAATATTCGATCTGACCATTCACACTTCTGAACTCCTGGGCAGCCCAGGTTTCCAATTCCTTCATAATTTCTGAGCTCAGCCTTAGTGCAAATGGTTTTTTCTCAGCCATGTTTAATTATGTAATGTTCCAGCATTTATTACCGGGCTTACATGCTTTTCGGCACATAAAACAACCAGCAAATTACTTACCATTGCGGCTTTACGCTCATCATCTAATTGAACAATTTTCTTTGCTGAAAGTTGTTCTAGAGCCATTTCTACCATACTTACTGCGCCTGCTACTATTTGTTTTCGGGCCGCAACCACTGCAGTTGCTTGCTGACGTTGCAGCATAGCTCCGGCTATTTCAGGAGCATAAGAAAGGTGACTTATTCTTGCTTCAATTACATTAATTCCAGCTCGCTCTAATCTATCATGCAATTCAGATTCTAGCTTGTGGTTGACTAAATCTGCGCCACCTCTCAAGGTTATTTCTGCCATTTCATCATCAAAATGATCATAAGGATAGGAGCCTGCTAGGTTTCTTATGGCAGCTTCTGATTGTATTAAAACATATTGAGTAAAATTATCCACTTCGAAAATTGCTTTTGCTGTGTCATTTACTTGCCAAACAATAACTGCTGCAATTTCTATCGGATTACCTACTTTATCGTTCACCTTTAATGAAATTCCATTTAAATTCATGGCACGTAAAGAAACTTTTTTGCGCGTGTAAAAAGGATTAACCCACATAAATCCATTTTCTTTAATTGTGCCTTTGTAAACTCCAAATAAGGTAATTACCATGGCTTCATTTGGATTGATAATCATAAAGCCAAGCGAAAATCCCGAGACTATGATTACCGAAATAACTCCAAATAGAAATAATAGTTGAGTGAAAAAATAAATCGATGCACTTATTAGAATGAAAGTAAGAAGCAACATCAAGTAGCCTGAAATTGCTGTAATGATTTTTTCTGTAGTTGTTTTCATATTTATATGATATCATTTTAATATCATACAATATTACAAAACATTTTATTATTTCAACCAATAATTCTTAAAAAAATAAGATTCGGTTATTTTTCAGCTTTTACGACCTTTGGCAAATCCTAACAAAAATAAAAATGCATTTCGACCGAAAAGATCTGAGTAACGAGTTTTTGAAATCCATGTATCGCCATTTATTGAAACCAAGAATGGTAGAAGAAAAAATGTTGATTTTGTTGCGACAAGGCAAAATCGGTAAATGGTTTTCAGGAATTGGTCAAGAAGCCATTTCAATTGGCTCCACCTTAGCTATGCAAACTGACGAGTATATTTTACCGATGCATAGAAATCTGGGAGTTTTTACCAGTCGCGAAATTCCATTAGAACGATTAATGGCACAATGGCAAGGTAAAATGAGCGGATTTACAAAAGGTAGAGATCGTTCATTCCATTTCGGAACTCAGGAATATAAAATCATCGGAATGATTTCTCATTTGGGTCCTCAACTTTCCATTGCAGATGGAATTGCATTAGACGATGTTTTAAAAAATAACAAAAAAGCTACTTTGGTATTTACGGGTGAAGGCGCAACCAGCCAAGGAGAATTTCATGAAGCATTAAATGTGGCTGCAGTTTGGAATTTGCCTGTTTTATTTATTATTGAGAATAACGGTTATGGCTTATCAACTCCTACTTCTGAACAATATAAATGCGAAAATCTGGCAGATAAAGGAGTGGGATATGGAATTGAATCAAAAATTATTGATGGTAATAATGTACTTGAAGTTTATCATACTTTGAACGAATATGCCATTAATATTCGTTCAAATCCAAGGCCTATATTAATAGAATGTCAAACTTTCAGAATGCGAGGACACGAAGAAGCATCAGGTGTAAAATATGTTCCACCTTCATTATTAGAAGAATGGGGACTAAAAGATCCGGTTATTAATTTTAAAAATTATTTGCTGAATGAAGGAATTTTAGATGAGGACGAACATAATTTATATAGTGCTCAAATTAAATCTGAAATAGAAAATGCGGTTGCTACAGTATTTGCTTTACCGGATATTATTGCAGATACAGCTATCGAAATAGAAGATATGTATGCTTTGGCAGAGGAAGTATCAGAATCCCACTATGAACAAACCGGTACTGAAAAAAGATATATTGATGCGATAAGTGATGGATTGAGAGAAAGTATGCAAAAACATAGTGATTTGGTAATAATGGGTCAAGATGTAGCAGAATATGGCGGTGCATTTAAAATTACATTAGGTTTTGTAGAGTTATTTGGAAGGGAACGAGTTAGAAATACTCCATTGTGCGAATCTGCGATTGTGGGTGCAGCATTTGGAATGAGTATAAAAGGTCGAAAATCAATAATGGAAATGCAATTCGCAGATTTTGCTACCTGCGGATTTAATCAAATCATTAATAACTTAGCGAAAAGTCACTACCGATGGGGGCAAAATGCAGATGTTGTAATCAGGATGCCGACAGGTGCAGGTACCGGAGCTGGTCCATTTCACTCACAAAGTAATGAAGCCTGGTTTACCAAAACACCCGGATTAAAAGTTGTTTATCCCGCTTTTCCAGCAGATGCAAAAGGCTTGCTAATTGCGGCAATCAATGATCCAAATCCTGTGATGTACTTTGAGCATAAATTTTTGTATCGAGGTGCTTCGGGAATTGTTCCAAATGAATATTATGAAACACCAATTGGAAAAGGTAAAATCATTCAGGAAGGCACATCAGCAACAATTGTTACCTATGGTTTGGGTGTTCATTGGGCAATAGAATTGCTTAATCTTCATCCAGAATATGATATCGAATTAATTGATTTACGAAGTTTATTGCCTTGGGACCAAGCAATGGTAGAAAGTTCGGTGAAGAAAACAGGTCGATTGTTGGTGTTGCACGAAGATACATTGATGAGTGGATTTGGTGGTGAAATTTCGGCTCATATTTCTGAAAACTGTTTTACTTATTTAGATGCACCCGTAATGAGATGTGCAAGTTTGGACACAGCAATTCCAATGAATAAAGATTTAGAAGATAATTTTCTTGCTAAAAAGAGACTTAATGATAAATTGCAGGAATTGATGAACTATTAATTAGCCAATGGGTGTCTACACACAAATTCTCCGTTTACGAAGGAGAGTTTTTTCTCGGAAAGAAAGTTTACGAATAGGTAGAGACATCTTATTAATAAGTATTGGTATACTTTCGGCAGGTTTTGGGCTAAAAGGTTTTTTACTTCCAAGCGGTTTTATAGATGGTGGGGTAACTGGAATATCATTACTTATTGGTTTATTATTTAATATTCCAGTTCCTCTGCTTATTTTCTTAATTAATATTCCATTTATTTTAATTGCCTACAAACAAGTAACGAAGGTTTTTGCGCTTAAAACATTTATTGCAATATCTGGATTAGCACTTTGTTTGACATTTATTGAGTATCCAGTAATTACAACCGACAAACTATTGATTTCTGTTTTTGGTGGTTTTTTTTTGGGAGCTGGAATTGGTTTATCCATCAGAGGTGGTTCTGTTTTAGACGGCACGGAAGTATTAGCCTTATTTGTTAGTAGAAAATCGAGCTTGACAATTGGGGACGTAATCCTTATAATTAATATTTTAATTTTTTCTGTAGCTGCGATTTTATTAAATACAGAAGTTGCCATGTATGCGATCTTGACTTATTTGGCTGCATCAAAAACAGTAGATTTCATCGTAAATGGTATAGAAGAATATACGGGTGTTACTATTATTTCAGATAAAAGTGACCGGATTAGAAAGTCAATTTTAGTAAATCTGGGCAGAGGCGTAACCATTTATAAAGGCAGACGAGGTTTTAGAAGAAAAGAGGAGCATAATTATGAAATAGATATAATTTACACCGTTGTGACCCGCCTTGAGCTAACCAAACTTATGAATGAGATTGATAAAATTGATCCGGAAGCATTTATTGTACAGCAAAGTATAAGCGATACAAAAGGTGGAATGATCAAAAAACGACCATTACATTAAACCAGAAAAAGAAATAGAAAAAAAGTGAGTTTAAACAGCAATTTTTAATAAATTCGTTATTCCTTTAAAAACTAATTACACATTTTATTATGGCAGAAGTTAACATTCCCTTACTTGATTTGGCCGATTTTAAATCAGGAACAGAAGAGCAGCGCAGAAAATTTTCTAATGATTTAGGCAAAGCATTTACTGAAACAGGTTTCGTAACCATAAAAAATCATGGATTAAGCCAAGATTTGATGGATGCTACCTATCGGGAAGTTAAAAAAGTTTTTTCGTTAAATGATGAACAGAAACAATCCTACGAGTTGGTTGAATTAGCCGGACAGCGAGGTTATACGAGTAAAGGGCGTGAAAAAGCCAAGGGTGCATCAACACCAGATTTAAAAGAGTTTTGGCAAGTAGGGCAAACGGTTACAGATGGTGATGTTATTAAAAATGAATATCCAGAAAATATAGAAGTAAATGAATTGCCTGAGTTTAATAAAACCACGAGGGAAGTTTATGCAACATTAGAAGAAGCAGGCAAATATCTACTAAGAGCCATTTCACTTTATTTAGGCTTAGATGAAAATTATTTTGATGATAAAATTCATAATGGAAATAGCATTTTAAGAGCTATTCACTATTTTCCAATTTTGGATATTGAAAATTTATCTCCAGATGCAGTTAGAGCAGGTGCGCATGAGGATATAAATTTAATTACCTTATTAATTGGTGCAAGTGCAGATGGATTACAAGTGCTTACAAAAGACGGTCAATGGTTTCCAATTAAAGCAAAAGAAGATCATATTGTAGTAAATGTAGGCGATATGCTACAACGATTAACCAATAATAAATTAAGTTCTACCACACATCGGGTTGTAAATCCACCGAAAGAATTATTAGGAACTTCACGTTATTCAGTTCCATTTTTTCTTCATCCGCGGTCTAACATGGATTTAACTTGCCTTGACTCTTGCGTTGATGCCAATAATCCAAAACATTATGAAAATATTACTGCCGGAGCTTATTTGGATGAAAGATTAAGGGAAATTGGTTTGAAGGCGTAAAAAATTTTTTACATCTGTTTCTTCACTGCCTCAAAAAATTCTTCAGCTCGTTGAGTTCCAATAATGTAGATTAAGCCATCATGATCTTCAAGTTTTACCGCTTCGGTTCCGCGAGTGTAAAAACGGATGGTATTGTTTTTATGCAAATTATAAACTGGATTGTTTAACATAAAACTGCTGTATGGTATTATCTCCGTAAGTTTTAAACTTCTAATATCAATTTTAACGCGACGGGCATTCCAAGTTCCATCCAATATAAGGCTACCTTGGTAAACGGTTGTTTTGAAATGTGTTACGAATAATAATAAAATGGAAATACAAATAATTGCTGCACCAACAACTAGAAACAAATCACCATTATTTTCTCTTTCTTCTGTATAGAAATAAGCTAAGAAACAAAAAATAGCTATTACTGCTCTGCGAGTTAACCAATAACGATTTCTGCCTAAATACTGGGTTTCCGAAAATAAAATCTGTTCTTTCAAAGTGTAAATTTAAAGCCGTTTTAAAGTTAGTATTTTTTTGGTGTTAGCTGTAATTCTGTAGCGATTGTCAATTCTCCTGCCAACTATCCAAACAATATCTCCATTTGAATTGCAAACCAGCCACTCTTTGGTTTTTTGATGAATAGAAATTTTAGCATCGATGAAAAAATCACTTAGTTTCTTTTTTACGCTCATGCCCAATGGATAAAAATAGTCGCCATCCTGCCAATTTCTGATAGCTAATGGAAAACATATTTTCTCAAAATCCAGATTAGCTATCGCACTTTCTTTTGAAATAGCTAACGTGCTAAAATTATCAATAGTAGCAGATATCGTTAGTTCATTTATCGAAAAAAGTTGGTTTTCGTTTTCCCAAAAAACACATTTAAAAGCTTGTTTTTTGTTTTCGATAAATAAAATTTCGCTTCGGTCTTTTATTATTTTTATTCCATCGAATTCAAGTGATAAACCCGTTTGGCTTTCAACTAATTCTAAAATCTGATCGACAAAATTAGCAGGCAACTGATATTTTTTGCAAATTTCATAAATTAAGGTTTTAGGATAAGCACATTCAGTGAAAGCTATGATATTCAATGTTCCGATTGATTCATTTATATTAAAATATAGAGGAAGTTCTTTAGCTATTTTTTCATCAATAATTATTTGAGCCTCAGCAGCTAATTGACTCGTGTGCAAAAGTGAATTTTCAATAGCAGGATTGTAAGTTTTTAACAAAGGAATTAATTCCAATCGTATTTTATTTCTTAAATAATTGGTTTGGAAATTAGATGCATCCTCTCGCCAATTAATTTTATTCTCAATTGCGAAATCATGAATTTCATTTTTCGTTAAAAAAAGTAAAGGCCGTATGAGTTGATTATTTTTTTCTGTAATTCCTTTCAATCCAGAAATTCCAGTTCCTCTTGTCAAATTAATTAAAGTTGTTTCAATAACATCGCCAGCATGATGTGCAGTTGCTAAAAAATCAAAATTATGGGTTTGAACTAAATCAAAAAACCATGCGTAGCGCAAATCTCTTGCTGCCATTTGTGTAGAGATTTTCTTTTGCTCTGCATAAAGTTTAGTTTCGAAACGTTTAGCATAAAATTTAACGTTCAAATTTGAAGCTAACTTTTTTACAAAATTTTCATCTAAATCTGATTCTACATCGCGAAGCCCAAAATTGCAATGGGCAATAGCAAATGAAAATTTATTCAATGAAAATAAATGAGCCAAAACTACCGAATCTACTCCCCCACTTACCGCTAACAAAACGGTGTCAGTGGTTTCAAATAAATTCTTTTGTTTAATAAAATGGTCTAATTGCTCAGAGACAGAACTTTTCATAATCTTGTTTCAAAACTAAATATTTATCCCGCTATAATTTTTATTGAATTATTTTTGACCGTGCGAATATTCTTAATTTTTTCCTTTTTGCTACTGAATAGTATTATTTCTTTAGCACAAAAACCATCTAAAATCGAAATCATAAACGCTGATATATTAGATTATGACAAAGCTAAATATGGCAATCTTACTCGTTTGGTTGGCAATTGTGCGTTTAAACAAGATAATGTTTTACTCTATTGTGATAGTGCCATGTTGGACGAAACTCGAAATAGTTTCGATGCATACAGTCGTGTAAAAATTATTCAAGGCGATTCATTAACCATAACTGCTGATTTGCTAAAATATGATGGGAATGAAAAGAAAGCCAGGCTTTTCGATAACATTACTATGGTTGATAAAGACATTGTGCTTACTACAAATAATCTCGAATATAATACAAAAACCAGAGTAGGTACTTATTACAATGGTGGTAAATTAACGAATAAAGAAAATGTTCTGACTAGCAGTAACGGATATTATTATGCGAATTCAAGAGATTCCTATTTCAGGTACAATGTTGTTTTGACAAGTCCTGAATCTACTATGAAATCAGATACGTTGAGATATAATACGGGAACAAGAATCGCATATTTTTACGGCCCAACTACCATTTTGTCAAAAGATGGAGATAAGCTATACACTGAAAACGGTAATTACAATACGCTTACAGGTAAGGCTAATTTTTATAAAAAATCTACCTATCAAACTGGAAATCAGATTTTGCGTGGCGATACTTTATTTTATGATCGTAAGCAAGGATTTGGAAAAGGATATAGCAATGTTTCTGTAGAAGATACTGCTGAAAAGGTCACTATTTTTGGCCAATATGCACAAAGCAATCGAGTAAGCAATGTTTCGTATGTCACAAAAAAAGCATTTGCGGTACTGGTAAGCGATAGCGACAGTCTTTATCTAGCTGCTGATACACTAAAAACCAAGTTGGACACGAATGGAAAAGATCGGATGCTGCTGGCTTATCACACCGTAAAAATTTTTAAATCAGATCTTCAAGCGGTTTGCGATTCTATGGCTTTTGCTTTTAAAGATTCTATTATGCGTTGTTATAAAGATCCTGTGATTTGGGCTCAAGGTTCGCAACTAAGTGCAGATTTTATAACGCTACAATTAAAAAATAAAAAACTGGATAAAATAAATATGTACAATGCAGCTTTTATTATTTCGCCTGATGACACGATTAATTATTTCAACCAAGTAAAAGGGAAAAACATGTATGGAACTTTTTTAGAAGGTAAACTTGAGCGGCTTTTGGTGGAAGGAAACGGACAAAGTATATATTTTGCTAAAGAAGAAAATGGAAAATATATTGGAGTTAATAGTGCTGAATGCAGCAATATTTTGGTGAAATTTAAGGAAAATAAAACCGATAGAATTACTTTTATCACAAAACCTGATGCAACCTTTTCGCCTCTAAACCAAATTGATGCAAGCGAATTAAAATTGAAAAACTTTAATTATCAGGAAACATTACGCCCAAAATCTAAAGAAGAAGCATTAATCCGATAGTACTAATTTTTGTTTATTGTTTAAATAATCCACCATTTTTGCAATAGCTCTTGCTCTATGGCTAATTTGATTTTTAATACCATCACTCAAACTGGCAAAACTTTCGGAATAACCCTGAGGAACAAAAATCGGATCGTAGCCAAAGCCATTTCTACCTATTGGTTCATTTAGTAAATCACCTTTTATTTCGCCTTCAAAAAACAGTTCTTTTCCATCATCAATTAAACAAATAACGCAAACAAAACGAGCTTTGCGATTGATACTGTTTCCCAATTTTTCTAAAACCAATAATAAATTGTCGGTAGAATTTCTTTGCGCACCAGCATATCTTGCTGAAAAAATACCTGGCTCGTTTTGCAATGATTCTACTTCCAAACCACTATCATCTGCAAAGCAATTTAATTTAGTTTTATCATAAATAAATTGTGCTTTTATGGCTGCATTTGCTTCAAACGTGTTTCCAGTTTCTTCAATTTCTTCTAAAATACCGATATCCTTCATGGATAGAATTTCAAAATCATTCCCCAACAAAACTTTAATTTCTTCAACTTTATGTTGGTTGCTACTGGCAAAAATTAATTTATTTTTCATTATTCTACTTCTAAAATTTCTAAATCCTGATTAATAATCTGCCATTTAACTTCTTCTAATTCATCTGGATATTTTTTAGTTTTAAGTAATTCGAGCAGGTTTTTTTCATTTTTTTTATTCAAAATAAAAATTCGATCACTACAAAAATCTATTCCTCTCACATCTAGTAATAATTTATTTTGGTTCTCGATTTTAATTACAGATTTAAATACATATCGAAGATTTTTTGGCTTTTCTAAAAGTATTAGCCGCTTCGATTCATTCTGATAGGTAATTGACAATGGGTCGTTTGAGTCAAGAATTCTGTTTACTGCATGTTTATAACAATCTGGCAAAGGCGTTTGCTTTTTACAACCAATAAAAATAATGGTTAGTGAAATTGTGATAGTTATTATTGAAGAATGAATCCGCTTTTTCATGTAAAAGTTAAGTTTAATTACCAGCCATTAACTTTTTAATAGCAGACCAAAACTCTCTCTTCTTTTCATCTGAAATAATAATTTCGTCAAAAGATGGAGTTTTCATAACAACAGCTTCTGCTAAAAAATAAATTGAATACAGAGGGTGATTAGGATTATCGGAACTATCTATTGGATCTGAACCCATTAAAATCAGTTGCTTTGGATTTAGGATGCTTACAATCTCTTGTAAGGTTAATTGAGGAAAATCAGCAGTGCTGAAAACAGCAACATCATCAAAATCTAGTTTTAAGGCAACTAGAATTTTTCCCAAGCTGTCCAAAGCGGGAGAAGATGTAAATTTTTTTAGTGAACTGTCCACTATAAAAGCAATGTTTTTAAGATTGTTGCCATAAAAATTAACAGAATCAGCAACTTCATTTTCTTGAATTTGATAAATCCCTTCTTGAAAAAGTACAGAAAGCATTGCTTGGTTAGTACTAGTGTTGAGTTGGTTGTTCACGATGCAATACTAAAAAATATACAGCAAAGATTTAAGATAACTTATGCTAATTGTGGTAAAACAACGTTGTAAGCCAACAAAAGAATATCTACTTTAGGCGTTCAAAAAAAACACAGGAATATTACTTAATTATGAACAAATCAGGTTTGTACAAATGCTTAGCTATTGCGTCTTTAGTTTTAAATTTTAGTCTTCAAGCGCTGGCTCAAAAAAAAGAAGTGGTAATGACGATTGGTAATGACGAAATTACTAAACAAGAATTTGAAACCATCTACAAAAAAAACAACAACAAACAGGTAGCTCCACTCAACAAACAAGCTTTGGACGAGTACATCGATCTTTTTGTGAACTTTAAATTAAAAGTAAAGGAAGCTCAATCGCTCGGAATGGACACTGCCGAAAAGTTTAAGACTGAACTTGCCGGGTACAGAAAACAACTTGCTCAACCTTATTTAACAGATAAGGAAGTAACTGAAAAACTAATAAAGGAAGCGTATGATCGATCAAAATTAGAAGTAAGAGCGAGTCATATATTAATTAATTGCGCGCCAGATGCATCTGCAAAAGATTCATTGGCTGCATTTAATAAAGCAATGTCTTTATTAAAAAGAGCAGAAAAAGGTGAAAACTTTGGAACCCTTGCCGAAAAAAATTCGGATGATCCATCTGCAAAAGAAAATAAAGGTGATTTGGGGTATTTTAGTTCTTTTACCATGGTTTATCCGTTCGAGAGTGCAGCATTTAGCAATGCAAAAGGTAAAATATCAAATCCAATCCGCACACGTTTTGGTTATCATATTATTAAAACAGTAGATATTAGACCCGCTCAAGGAGAAATAAAAGTTGCTCACCTCATGATTAAGTCTCCAAAAGGAGAGAGCGCCGAAGATTCATTAAAAGCAGTTGCAAAAATCAATGAGTTATATGATAGAATTAAAAAAGGAGAATCGTTTGATGAATTAACCAAACAATATTCAGAAGATAAAAATTCAGCTCCTAATGCTGGTGTTCTTCAACCATTTACAACTGGCAGAATGGTGCCTGAGTTCGAAAACGCAGCTTTTGCATTGGCTAAAGACGGCGATATAAGCCAGCCAGTAAAAACCTCTTTCGGATGGCATATTGTAAAAAGACTTGAAAAAAAGGCAACACCTACATTCGACGAATCAAAATCTGATTTAAAAGCAAAAGTGGGAAGAGATAGCCGTTCGGAATTAAACAAGGTTTCATTCATTAATAGAATGAAAAATGATTATAAGTTTTCGGAAGATTTAAGTGCAGTGAAAAAACTTGCCGCTGCTCTCGATTCAGGGATTTATAAAGGTAGCTGGGAAGCTAAAAAAGCTGATTTTTTTACTCAGCGTGTATTTACCCTTGATAATAAAATTTATACCCAAAAAAATCTGGCTGCATATATTGCTAAAAACCAATCAAGATCGGCAAAAGGAGATTATACAACGATTGTTACTAATTTCTACAAACAATTTGTAGATGAAAGTATCATGAATTATGAAGAGAGCAGATTAGATGCAAAATATCCTGAATTCAAAAATCTGATGACTGAATACCGAGATGGAATTTTACTTTTTGAATTAACAGATGAAATGGTATGGAGCAAAGCAATAAAAGACACCGTTGGTTTAGATGCCTACTTTAACGAAAATAGAGCAAAATATTCTTGGGGACCTCGAGTTGATGCGATCGTTTATACTTCGGCAAATGAAGCGATAGCTGCTGATGTTAGTAAATTATTGAAAAATAAAAAAATAAGTCAGGATTCATTATTAACACGAATGAACAAATCAAACCCTTTAAACTTATCGATAAAAGAAGAGAAATTTGAAAAAGGAGAAAATGAAATGGTTGATAAAGTGACCATTACTAAAGGAATTTCTCCGAATATGACTCAAAATAATTCAGTTGTTTTTGTAAACGTTAAAAAAAGAATTCCAGCTCAGCAAAAAGAATTATCAGAAGCACGAGGTTCAATTATTTCTGATTATCAAACAGTGCTCGAACAAAACTGGATCAAAAGTCTTCGTTCAAAATATCCTTACACGGTGAATAAAGAAGTTCTTTATTCGCTTATCCCATAATCTGACAAGTATCATATCATCAATAAAAACGCTAAAAATATCTTGATTGCCGGACTGATTTCTATTATTATCAGTTCGTGCAATTATTTTAATCGGGACAAAGACAAAGATTTTCCGATAGCACGTGCATTTGATAAATCTCTTTATTTTTCAGAGATTCAAGGAATTGTACCGCCCAATAGTTCTGAATCAGATAGTATTCAAATTGTAAATAACTACATAAACAATTGGATAAGGCAAACAGTTCTACTTACTCAGGCCGAAAAAAACATGACTCCTGATCAGTTGAATATTGATAAAGAAATACAGGATTATAAAAACTCACTCATTATTTTTTCCTACGAACAGGAATTAATCCGACAAAAATTGGATACAATAATCACTGAAAAAATGATAGAGGAATATTATAATAAAAATCCTCAAAATTTTACTTTAAGAAGAAGTATAGCAAAATTAAATCTTGTTCGATTAAAACAAAACTCGCCAGATATTGATAAAGTAAGAGGCTGGATGTTAAGCAAACGAGAAAATGATCAACTAACCTTGGAAAAATATTGTTATCAATATGCTCTTGAATTTAATCTAAATGATACTAATTGGATTTATATTGATGAAATTGCTACAAAATGGTCTTTTAGCCAATTATTAAACGATAATATTTATCAAGGCAATGTGTATAAGAATACAGACGAAAATGGTGTTGTTTCCTTTGTATTTGTAAAAGAAATAAAAAGTAAAGACGATCAATCTCCTATAACTTTTGAAAAAGATAATATCAGAAATATTATTCTAAACAAAAGAAAGAGAGAACTATTGGATAAGCTGAGTAACAAGATGTATGCAGATGCATCAAAAAATAATGACTTTGAAATATTTGAATTAAATGAAAAATAATATAAAAATAATGATGCTTTTATTGCTGATTGGGCTTTCGGCAAGTGCACAACAAAAGCAGACCATTGATAAGGTAGTTGGATTAGTAGGTGATCAAGTTATTCTGCTTTCAGAAGTTGAAGCGCAATATTCCCAATACTTAGCGGAAGATGTAAAAGTTGTGGGAGATCTTAAATGTTCTATTTTAGAGCAAATGCTTTCGCAAAAATTATTGTTGAATCAGGCAATACTTGATAGTATAACTGTAGATGATGGTCGAGTGGAAGATGAACTAAACCGAAGACTTCGATATTTTACCGGGCAATTTGGTTCGCAGGAAAAGTTAGAAGAATTTTTAGGCAAACCCGTAATTCTTTTTAAAGATGAACTACGAGAAGATATTCGCGAGTTGCTAAAAGCTCAAAGTATGCAGGCAAGTATTAACAAAAACATAAAAATCACCCCTTCAGAAGTTGCTACATTTTACAAATCTATTCCAACAGATAGTCTACCTTATTTAAATACTGAAGTAGAAATTGGTCAGATTATTAAATTTCCGAAAGTAAGCGATGTTCAGAAAAAAATTGCTCGAGAAAAGCTTGAAGCTTTGCGAGAGCGAGTTAAAAAAGGTGAAGATTTCCAAACGCTTGCTATTTTATATTCGCAAGACAATGGATCCGCAAAATCAGGCGGTGAACTTGGTTTTGTAAATCGTGGTGATTTAGTAAAAGCTTTTGAGGCGGTCGCTTTTAAATTGAAACCAGAAGAATTATCGAATATGGTAGAAACAGAATATGGTTTCCATATAGTGCAATTAGTAGAGCGAAGAGGCGAGCAAGTAAATGTTCGACATATATTAATAAAACCTGAATATACTGCAGGAGATTTTGAATTAGTAAAATATGCTTTAGATAGTGTTAAAAGAAAAATTGATAGTAAAGAAGTTGAATTTTCAAGTGCTGCAGCTGGTTTTTCAGACGACGAGCAGACTAAAAACAATGGAGGTATGTTGCAAAATCAGCAAGATGGTACTTCTAAAATCCCTACAGATTTATTAGAAAAATCTATATTTCTGATTATTGATACCATGCAAGTTGGTGGAACATCACAAACAATGATATATCAAACAGAAGCTGGTAAAAGAGGATACAGAATGATTTACTATAAATCTAAAACGGAGCCACATCGTTCTAATTTAGATCAAGATTATTCACGAATTCAAGCTGCGGCCTTGGCAGATAAGGAAAGTAAGAATATGGCAAAGTGGTTTGACGATAAACGCGAAAATTCGTTTATAAAAATAAATAATGATTTCGCTGGATGTGAAGAACTGAAAGCATGGAAGAGTAGTAGCACAAAAAATTAATCGTATGCAATTTAATACAGACGCAGAAGCAATAGATGCATTGCATCAGAAATATAAAGCCATAAAATCGGAAATCGGAAAAATTATAATTGGCCAAGACGAAGTAATACGCTCAGTTTTAATTTCAATTTTTAGTAATGGGCATTGTTTGTTGGTAGGTGTACCTGGCTTAGCAAAAACTTTGCTAGTTCAGACAGTAGCCAATGTATTGGATCTAGAATATAATCGAATTCAGTTTACTCCCGATCTAATGCCTTCTGACATTACAGGAGCTGAAATATTAGGAGAAGACCGACATTTTAAATTTCTAAAAGGACCTATTTTTTCTAATATAATTCTGGCCGACGAAATAAACAGAACTCCACCAAAAACTCAGGCAGCTTTGTTGGAAGCTATGCAAGAACGAGCAGTAACAGCAGCCGGAAAACACTTTGATTTGCCAAATCCATTTTTTGTTTTGGCCACTCAGAATCCAATTGAACAGGAAGGAACCTATCCACTTCCTGAAGCGCAGCTTGATCGGTTTATGTTTAATATTTTTTTAGATTACCCGTCTTTTGAAGAAGAAATGGAAGTTGTTAGGGCAACTACAACAAATAGAAAACCAGTGGTAAACAAGTTAATTAACGCAGAAGAAATTAATTTTTTTCAGCAATTAGTTCGAAAACTGCCTGTAACTGAGCAAGTTTTAGATTATGCAGTAAAACTGGTAAGTAAAACAAGACCAGGAACTGCCATGGCTACTAAAGAAGTAAATCAATATTTAAGTTGGGGTGCTGGACCACGAGCTTCACAGTTTTTAATTATTGGGGCAAAATGCCATGCAGCTATTAATGGAAAGTATGCGCCAGATATTGAAGATGTAAAAGCAGTAGCTACATCAGTACTCCGACATAGAATTGTTAGAAATTACAAAGCAGAAGCAGAGCAATTAAGTGTAGAGAAAATTATAGTTGATTTAATGTAAAATAAGCGGTAAAATTTATTTTAAAATATATTTTGTTTAATACCGCTACGATTCTATATTTGCAATCCCAAAAAGAACGGTTTTTTTTGATTTTTTTGAACATTTTGTTTATTTAAATTAGTAAAAATATTGGGAGCTCAGCTGGTTCAGAGCATCCCGATTTATTATCTGGAGTAGTAACTGGTTCATTGAAATTAAAAATATAGGGAGTTTAGCTCAGCTGGTTCAGAGCATCCCGATTTATTATCGGGAGTGGTAACTGGTTCATTGAAATTAAAAATATAGGGAGTTTAGCTCAGCTGGTTCAGAGCATCTGCCTTACAAGCAGAGGGTCACTGGTTCGAACCCAGTAACTCCCACGAAACCTCACAATTATGTGAGGTTTTTTTTTGATTTATTTTTTGCTCAGTTGATGTTGATCATCCCGATTTATAATCGGGAGGGTCAAGTTTCGAACCAATTAATTCCCATAAAACAAATTCGCTTTGGATGTTTTTTTGTTTTACTATGTTTTATTGCTACATCTTATTTTCTGAAACACTGAACAAATATTATGTTGGTTCTAGTGGAAATTTAGTTGAACGTCTTCGTAAACATCAAACCAATCATAAAGGATTTACTGGGAAAGTAGCTGACTGGAAATTATTATATCAAGAAGAGGTTCCTTCAAAAATTCTTGCTCTAAAAAGAGAAAAAGAAATTAAAAATTGGAAAAGCAGAATTATGATTGAAAAGCTAATTGAAAATAGCACAGCTAGTTCAAAGCATCCCGATTTATAATCGGGAGGGTCAAGTTTCGAACCCAGTAACTCCCACGAAACCTCACAATTATGTGAGGTTTTTTTTTGATTTAATTTTAGCTCAGTTGATGTCGGACATTTCGATTTTTAATCGGGAAAGTTAAGTTTCGAACCTAGTAACTTCCACTAATGGCATTTTTTTTAGATGCCTTTTTTCGTTTTATTATTTTTTATTGCTCCTTTCTTTATGGCTTTTATAAATTTCATAGGCATTATGATTCACTGAATTGGTTCTCACTTCTGTAGCTTTGGTTTTTCTTGTTTGATATCAATTCGTTGCTTCATTATCGTATTATTCTAATTATTTCAGCACTTTAAATTTAGAAAATCCAATTTTTCAAACTCTTTATATCTTTAGCCACTGGTTTACGTTATTTACATGCCAAAATATTTATGCGTAGAACAAAAAAAATAGTTTACTGGACATTAGGAATCATTGTTGCACTTATACTCCAGGCAATTTTGTTGATACGTATTTTTGAAGATGAGTTAATTCTGCTTGCTAAAAATAAACTCAACGAATATTTAATAACCGAAGTTAAAGTCGAAAAAATTGAACTTAGCTTGCTGAAAAATTTCCCTCGTGCCTCGGTTGAATTTACGAATTTAAGTATTCAGGAACCACCAAAAGGGAGTTCAAAAAACTTACTAACCGCGCAACGAATATCAATGGTTTTAAGCCTTTGGGATGTTTACCGTCAAAATTATCGTATTAAAAAAATACTCATAGAAGGAGGAATATTCGCTATTTCTGTTGATAAAAATGGGAAAGATAATTACCATTTCTGGAAATCAGTAAAATCTACAGGAAATGAAAAATTTACCCTACAAATAGATGAAATTACGGTAAAAGATGTCTTAGTTTCCTATCTCGACCTTAAATTTCAGCAAAATTATTTAGTTGCTGTAAAGTCATCTGTAATAGCTGGAAATTTCAGTGCTTCTCAATTTTTAATGAATACCGAAGCCGATTTATTTGTAGAGCACCTAAAATCTGGTAAAACAACTTTTATTAATAAAAAATCATTGCTAGCTAATTTAAAATTAGATATCAACACAAAAGATCAGATTTATGGGTTTAACAATGCAATATTCGCATTAAATGGAGTTGAAATAAGTGGTAAGGGAATTGTAAAAAATGAGCCTGGGCAAACTTTTCTGGATTTGGCTTTTTCTGGCAAAGATTTAACCATTCAATCATTTCTGGCACTACTCCCACCAACATACACTCAAGATTTAAAGAAATATAGTAGTAAAGGAGATTTTTATTTTGATACTAAAATAAAAGGATATTTAAGTGATAAAAAAACACCTGCAATTTCTGTTAGTTCCGGAATAAATAAAGGCGAAATTACTGTTGAAACACCAGAAGGAAAATTGGTAATGAAAAACGTTAATGTAAATGCAAGTTACAACAACGGAAAAAATCACTCCAACGAAAGCTCTGTGCTACAACTTAAAAAATTCGTTGCACAACTTGATGGTAAACCATTGGAGGCCAGTTTAATATATAAAAATTTCGACGATCCTTATATTGATTTGTATGTAAAAGGAGATATTAATTTGCGGACATTTTATCCATTTATTCCGGGTAATATGATAAAAACAATGGATGGAAAGTTGTTGGTAGATGCAAGTTTCACAGGATATGTGCGGAATTTTAAAGAAGCCGAATCCATAGGAAGTACCAGTGCAAAAGGAACAATAATTGTTGAAAATACTAATTTCGAACTGAGCAACAGCCTTCTTGATTTTAAGAATTTTGAAGGAGATTTCAGATTTCAAAACAATGCGCTGCAACTAACCGGATTTAAAGGAAATATTTCTTCAACTGACTTTTTAATTGATGGAAATTTTAAAAATCTGGTGGCCTATATTTTACTACCTGATCAAGATATTGAAATAGATGCGAGTATTCGTTCAAAAACACTCAATCTAGACGAACTACTCGCTGTAAAACAAACGAGTAATGGAGAAATATATAATTTTAAAATTAATCCTAAACTGGTAAGTACTATTAGGGCATCAGTAGGCAAAATGAATTTTAAACGATTTAATGCGTATGACCTTACTGGAGTTTTGGAAATCAAAGATCAAGTAATGATTTCTGATCGAATTTCTTTTAATGCAATAGATGGCCAATTAAATAGTACGCTAATGATTAATGCGCGTGAAAAAGATTTAAAGGTCGACTTGCAATCCGCTATTTCATCTGTAAATGTAAAAAAGATGTTTTACGAATTCGATAATTTCGGACAACAAGTATTACAAGATAAAAATATAAATGGTTTGCTAAGCGCCAATGTTAGCGTTAGTTCTGTATGGAACCGACAACTAGAAGCTAACTTAAATGAGTTGAGAGTAACCAGTAATGTTTTACTTGAAAATGGCCAAATGATGGATTTTGAACCACTTTTAGCACTCTCTAAATTTGTTTCTATACGTGAGTTGAGAAATTTAAAATTTGAAACTTTACAAAACAATATCGAAATTAAAAACAACACGATTTTTATTCCCAAAATGGAAATAAATAATAATGCGGTTAATCTTTTATTGTCAGGTTCGCACAATTTTTCTAATAAAATTGATTATAAAATCCGATTACTATTGGCCGATGTTATTGCCAAAAAATCAAGCAGATCAAACGATTCAGATTTTGGAGAAGTAAGTGATGATGGAAGTGGTAAAACTTATCTATTCTTAAAAATGTACGGGCAAATAGATAACCCAAAATTCACGTTAGATAAAACTGGAATAAAAGAAAAAATTGCTGCAGATATAAAAGCAGAAAAGGCAGAATTGAAAGAAACTTTTGGTCAGGATTTTAAAAATATTTTTAGCAAACAAAAAACCGTTATTGAAAAACCGTTAGAAGGTGCAAAAGAGTGGGAAAAAGATATTCCGGGAAGTAGAATAGCGCCAAAACCTAAAACAACTGTGTTGCAACCTCAGCAACAAAGTTCACCCAATACACCCATTAAGAAAACAACCGAGCCTAAAAAATCGGCATGGCAAAAATTAAAAGAAAAAGCAAAAGAGGATGAAAAAGAAGAAGAATTTTAATTGGTAATATTTTTCCCTTTAATTTTAATTTAAAACTTCTCTAGCATTTAAATAATTAATAATGACTGTCCGTATATCTACTTAAATAATTAAATTTGTTTTATGAATATTATAGAAATAGCTAAAAAATTTCCATCTGAATCAAGTTGTATAAAGTATTTTAAAGAAGTAAAAGAAAAGAAAGGAATTATTTGTAAAGGATGC
>JANOCT010000032.1:0-172089 GCA_031412335.1 bacterium
TATAAAAAAGATAGTTCCACCAAAAGAAGCCTCTAACGTATTACCTTGGGTACATACCATGATTAGTAATGCAAAGAGGAATTTTCTTGGAATAAATCATACCATAAAAACACAATATTTACAGGGTTATTTAGATGAGTATTGTTACAAAGTAAATCGAAGATATTTAGGGGAAAACTTATTTGAACGATTAATTAGTATTTCTATGGATGATACTTGGTATGGTAAGAAGAAGTATGTTAACGGATAGTCATTTAATTAATTTTTCAACAATTATTTTTTGTAAAATGCCTTACGAAATAAATTAGGCAATCCAATTATTACTTTTGAGCTTTTTGAGTAATTCAAAAAAAACTCTGATTTATCTATAACCCAAAATCTTTCAATATAAAAGTTTATAAAATTAATTTACTTTAGTTAAATCGAATAAATACGTTTAAATGCATTTAAATTAACTTTTATTGATACCAAAGAAAAAATGAAAATTAAAAAAGTGTTAATTGCAAACCGTGGCGAAATTGCAATTCGAATAGCTAGAGCATGTTCTGAACTTGCAATTCAAACAGTTTCTGTATACACATACGAAGATAGATATTCGCTACACCGATACAAAACAGATGAATCGTACCAAATTGGTGAGGATAATGAACCTTTAAAACCGTATTTGGATATTGAACAAATAATTACAACGGCTAAACGATATGGTGCAGATGCGATACATCCAGGATATGGTTTTTTATCTGAAAATTCTGCATTTGCACAAGCTTGCCTAGATTCAAGTATTATTTTCGTTGGACCAAATCCATCGGTAATGTCATCATTAGGTGATAAAATTGCTGCTAAATTAGTTGCTAAAAAAGCCCTTGTTCCTCAAATAGAAAGTAATGAAAAACCTCTTGATTCAGTTGAAATAGCTTTTTCAGAGGCTACCCGAATTGGTTTTCCTTTGATGATGAAAGCAGCTTCTGGTGGCGGTGGCAGAGGAATGAGAGTTGTAAGAAATGCTTCGGAATTAGAAAAAGCATACCGCGAAGCCAAAAGTGAAGCGGCTACGGCTTTTGGTGATGATACGGTATTTCTAGAAAAGTATGTGGAGGCTGCCAAGCATCTCGAAGTTCAGATTGTTGCAGATAATTACGGAAATATTGTTCATTTATATGAAAGAGATTGTTCTGTACAACGACGATTTCAGAAAGTTGTAGAGATTGCACCATCGGTAGGTTTGCAAAAAGAAACCCGTAAAAAATTATATGATGCAGCTATCAAAATAACTTCGGCTGTACAGTATAATAATGTAGGAACAGTAGAATTTTTAGTAGATGCAAATGAAGATATTTACTTTATTGAAGTAAACCCAAGAATACAAGTTGAACACACGGTTACTGAAATGGTAACTGGATATGATTTAATTAAAACTCAATTATTTATTGCAGCTGGATATCGCTTAAGTGATCCGGAAATTAATTTGGGTAATCAGGAATTAATTAAAACTAATGGTTTTGCAATTCAATGTAGAATTACGACTGAAGATCCAATAAATGATTTTAAACCAGATTATGGAACTTTAATAACCTATAGAAATGCTGCTGGATTTGGAATCAGACTAGATGAAGGAAGTTCTTATCCGGGAATGAAAATAAGTCCATTTTTCGATTCATTGTTGGTAAAAGTTAGCTCAATCGCACCAACTTTGCATGAGGCTACCCGAAAAATGGCGCGTGCATTAAGCGAATTTAGAATTAGAGGAGTAAAAAATAATATTCAGTTTTTAGAAAATATTATGAAAAACGCTACCTTTTATGAAGGAAAAGCGACCGTTGATTTTATAAAAAACTACCCTGATTTATTTATTTTCAAAACTAGATTTGACAGAGGAACTAAAACATTAAAATTCATAGCAGAGATATCTGTAAATGGTAATCCAGATATTAGACATAAAATACCAGGGAAGGAATTTGCCAAAGCAAAAATCCCTCATTATGATCATCATTTAAAACCAAAAGCAGGCACTAAGCAAAAGTTAGATGAGCTTGGACCAGAGCGATTTGCACAATGGTTGAAAAAAGAAAAACAAATATATTATACCGATACTACTTTACGAGATGCTCATCAATCATTATTAGCTACGCGAGTTCGGACAACGGATATGTTGAAAGTTGCGGAAAGTTTTGCCTTCCATCATCCACAAACTTTTAGTTTAGAGATGTGGGGTGGAGCTACTTTTGATGCCAGTTTACGATTTCTTCATGAAGATCCTTGGCAGAGATTAGAACAAATAAGAGCTGTAGTTCCTAATATTTTATTGCAAATGTTAATTAGAGGAACCAATGGTCTAGGTTATACTGGATATCCTGAAAACGTAATTGAAAAATTTGTTGCCGTATCTGCTGAAAAAGGAATTGACGTTTTCCGGATTTTCGATTCGCTTAATTGGATGGAAAGCATCGCTCCTTGTATTGGTTTTGTTAGAAAACATACTAATGCAATTGCTGAAGGTACACTTTGCTATACCGGTGATATTTTGGATAAAAGCCGTACTAAATACACGTTAGAATATTATTTGCAAATGGCCAAAGATCTGGAAAATTCTGGAGCACATATTTTAGGCATAAAAGATATGTCAGGTTTATTAAAACCTTATGCAGCACAACTTCTGATTGAGGCATTAAAAGACACCATTTCAATACCTATTCATTTACATACACATGATACGTCCTCTTTACAAACCAGTACTTATTTAAAAGCTATTGAAGCAGGCGTTGATGTGGTTGATGTTGCTTTAGGCTCAATTTCTGGTCTTACTTCTCAGCCTAATTTTAATGCTGTGGTTGAAATGATGCGTTTTAATGAACGTGAGCAACCATATGATATAATTTCACTTAATAAATTTTCAGATTATTGGGAAACAGTTCGGACTCATTATTATCCATTTGAATCGGGAATGATGGCAAGCTCAGCGGAAGTATATCAACATGAAATACCAGGTGGACAATATTCAAACTTATTACCACAAGCAATTTCACTAGGATTAGGTGATAGATGGGATGAAATTAAAAGAACGTATTCCGATGTAAATGAATTATTTGGCGATATAATAAAAGTAACTCCCAGCTCAAAAGTAGTTGGCGATATGACCTTATTTATGGTTTCCAATCATTACTCAAAAGAAGATATTATGGAAAAAGGAAAAAATATTTCTTTTCCTGAATCGGTTAAAGGATTTTTTATGGGGGAAATGGGACAGCCAGTTGGAGGTTTCCCAAAAGAACTACAAACTATCATTTTAAAAGATGCAAAGCCATTCACCGATCATCCAAATAAACATTTAAAACCAGTGGATTTAGAATCGGGATTCAAGTCATTTAAGAAAAAATTTGATGAGAATTATCAATTTACTGATTATCTATCTTGGTTATTATTTCCAAAAGTATTTGAAGAATATCATGAACATTTACAAAATTACGGGGATGTAGCAACGATACCAACCAAAGTTTTCTTTTATGGAATGGACTTGAATGAGGAAACAATCATCGAAATTTCTAAAGGAAAAACAATTTTAGTTGAACTACTATCTATCGGAGAGGCTGATGACAAAGGGATAAAAACAGTGTTTTTCAAATTAAATGGTCAAACCCGAAATATAGAACTTACGGACAAATCGGTAAAAGTAACAAGGGTAGAAAATGCAAAAGTAGATAAAACCAACTTAGCCCAAATCGGAGCACCATTGCAAGGCTTATTATCTAGTATTTTTGTAAAAGAGGGGCAACAAATAGAAATAAATCAGCCATTGTTTATGATAGAAGCTATGAAAATGGAAACTACCACTGCTGCCAGCAAAAAAGGAAAAATATCGAAAATTATTTTAACTAAAGGAAATTTGGTTAATACTGACGATTTAGTGTTGATTTTTGAGGATTAAAAAATACTTAAGATAAAACTTGATCTAAAAAAAAGTAGGAACTAGACTATTAAGTTATTTAAGTAAACTCAATCCTTCCATAGCAGAAGCGTCTCCAGATTTGTATAAAAGTGTTTTATTAAAAAGAATTCTTGCATCATTTTTATTTCCTAAATAGTAATTAGTCCAGGCACTTAAAATTAAATTATCATAGTTAAAAGGAAATAAATTTAAAGAAACATCTAAATATTTCTTTGCAACTACATAGTTTTTTCGATAATAATATATAGATCCCAAATTATAATTAGCTGTTGAATTTTTACTATCAATTTTTAATATTGCCAAATAAAACTTTTCAACCTCAACCCAATTTTCCATGACCGATAAAGGGGTGATAATAGCCCAAATTGGTTCAATTGCGGCAGGCATAAGTTTTATCGCTTTCTGATAATATTCTATTGACTCCTTATTTTTCCCATTCAAATAATGCAACCAACCCATCCGTAGATTTAATTCATAGGAGTCAGCAGTGTATGAATCTTTTAATATATTAATTGCATCATCATATTTTTTAACAATCTCAAACTCGTAGCTTTTACCAAATTTTGTTTCCAAAACAGAATTTTGAGCACTTGCACTTAATGCTCCAGATAGTAAAATAATAATAAAAGTTTTATTTAGAATTTCCATTTTATAGAAGTTAAAAAAGTATGATTTAAATATTTGTAATTTGATAATTCGGTTGTTGTAAAAGTAACATAACGAAAAGTTGAACCCATTCTCTCATCAATTATATAGGTAGGACATATTTCCAAGTTTTTCCAATAAAACTTAGTTGCTAAACTTCCTGAAGTTTGTATTGGATCTGAGGTATTATAAACTAAAAATCCATAATTTGTTGAATAATTTAACTGATCTCCCAAAGAATATTTCCCTTCTAAGTAAAACCAATTGTTAATTTTTAAACCAACAGATTGATTATAAATTACATTCTTAACTTCTCCTTGGGAAACGAATGCAAGTTTTGAAATAGAATATAACTTAGAATTTCCAAAAGGATAATATACTAAATTAAATTCGCCTTGATTTTGTATATTATTTCCAAAATTACTTTTGGTATAATTTAGCTCAACGTTGAATAAAGTAAATTTTTTACTGAATCCAACCCCAATTAAAAAGTAATCCTTATTTCTTATAAAATTTTCAAAAGAGTAGCTTCCAACTATAGAATCAAATTTAACTTGGGATCTTTCAAATTTAATATCATTATATCCAAAAAATAATGTTGCAACAATTTCTCTATCTAACCTAAACGAACTTGCAAATTGATAATTTATACTTTTATCTTGAAATTTATTCAGTATGGAGGTATCTGAAGTTTGCACTACTCCCGATACATTATTTCTTACATCTGAATATCCTGCATATAGATCTACTTTATTATTAAAAGATTTCTTAAAGATTAATGAATTAAATATAGCCTGCGTATTTAAATTAGTTTCAGCATATATATTTTCTGAACCTTTGTAATTTGTAAATTCACCTTCTGATTGCTTATTTATAACAATCCCGGAATTTATTTCAATTACATAACCTAAATTTTTTTTATTCTTTATTCTATTACCAACCGATTTCTTTATTGAATAAATAAATTCATTTGCTTGTGCTTCTCTTCCTGAAAATAGGTAACTGAAATATAAATATTCATAAATTGTTGAATCTGTTGGATTCATTGAATAAGCTTTACCCAAATGTTTACTTGATTTTTGGTAATTTTCACAATCGAAGTACATAATACCTAATCTCATTCTTAATTCATAGAAATCAATTTTCTTTTTCAATGCTGTATTACCAGTAATCCTCAATTCTTTATACTGCTTTTTCGCAAATTGAGAATATGTAATACTATCTACATTTCTATAGGTTAGAATTTCTGCATTTACATTTGCAAAAACAAAAAGAAAAATAATCAATAGGTATGGCATAAATATCTATTGATTTTATCTTCTTGTTTTACTTCGAAAATATTGATTTTATCATGAACTAACTCAAAAGCAAAATCAATTCTTCGTGAAGATCTATTAAAAAATTCAGCCTTAACTGTTGAATTGATTTTCACGTTACCAGGGTTATTAATATTATCAGTATAAACAAAAACTGATGTAAAAGAAGCCTTTGTAAACAAATAAAATGGCGCAACAAAATCTTGCAAAGGTTTAACCCAAAAGCTATTAAAATGAATTAAAGGGATAAGATCTGTTACTTCAATAGTATCATAATAACCTAATAATTGCCGATAAGCTGCTAAATAAAAATAAAATAATAAGGAGCCCTTTTTCCCTTCAAAATCTGTAAAATAAAACATGGTTCCATCATTTACAAAATAAGCATACGATTTAGTCAGTTGACAATAAATATATGTTCGATTAAATGCGTCTGTAAATATTTCCCAAATAATTTCATCTTTGGTATTCTCATTTTCAAAAGAAATTTTCATTCCAGGAATGAAAGAAAAACTTTGCTTTATAATATTTGAAATTTGAACATTACTGATAAAAGTTCCTTCTTTTGGTACTGATGAAATTTTTAATTTTAATTCTTTTTCATTCCGTTCCATAAAATATGAAATTGGATAACCGAGTGTTTTGGCACCAACAATTGCAGAGGTTTGCATTTGAAAATGTATATGAGGTTCAGGTGAGCGACCTGAGTTTCCGCAATTTCCAATTTGAATTCCTTTATTGATGTAATCTCCAACTGCTACTTTGAAAGAATCTTTTTTGATATGACTTATTTGTGAAAACAAACCATTTAAATGATTCATTATTATCGTATTTCCCCAATTTTTTTCTGTTTTAATATCTGAAATATTGTTATCATCTACATTGTTAATTATTTCATAAACATAACCGTCCAATGGTGCAGTAACTGGTTTATTATAAGCGTAAAAATCTTCTTTACTAATTCCTGGTTCACGATAGGTTTTGAGTTGCGTATCCAATACAACAAAGTCCAAAGCATCACTCCAAGCACCGATATGGGTAATTTTACCTTGGTAACCTTGACTTACCATCCACTCTCCCCAAAACGGTAGTGCAATTTTTGAAAGATGTTCATATTTAAATCTTTTTATTGAATTAAGATATTTATAAATTGTTTTTTCCGGTGAAAAATATTGAAAAGGTACAAAATGCAAATATTTAGAAAACCAACGCTGATTTAACGAAACAAGAAATGCAATACATAAAAAATTAAAAGAAAATGTGTAAGGTTTTAGCTGAAATACAGCAAGTATCTTTGCAAAAAATATTAACAATAATATTAAAACAGGAATTAAAAGAACTACACTTAAATAACTATATGTATTAGGTATAAGGTAAAAACTACCAATAGCAATTGCAAGAAATATAAAATTTGATCCAAGCAAATGATAATTTAAATCGTTCACATTAGCATTGAATATGGAATAAAAAAGATATGGAGTGGCAAATCCAATAAGGGTTAAAGTAAATGTTATTCTGGAAAAATATAAAAGCCCACATGCTATAAGCATACCTCCAAATACACTATTTTGAAAAAAAGTTGCACTTAATGTTTTAAAATAAATAACTGCAAAAGAGCCTATATTAATTTCATCAGCTATATGAGAAATATAATACATGTAATCTGATTGATTTTGAGCTATTTCGTTTATTGAATAACTATGATTTTCATCTAATTGAATTGCCATTAAATTACTTGATGCTAATGAAATAATCCAATACGTAAGTAAGAATGGAAGTGAAAGAAACGGGAGATTCCTTTTAGAAAAATATCCGTTCAACCATGCTGTAATCATTAACAATAAAACTATTGACGTAAAATACAACAGTAAAAAAGGAAGATTAAAATTAAACTCATAACCAAGCGCAAGCCCAAGAAAAAGTGCATTGAAACCATAAACACCCTTCCTTATTTCTTCTCTTGGTAGCCCAGCTTTATAAGCAAAAATATTAATTAAAACTACTGCACAAAATCCTGAAAAACCTACTTCTGGCGAAAAAAAAGTGACAAGCAAAAGTATTACTGCAAGCACATAATCTAATGAAAAAAATATCAGACTATAACTATGCAGAATACTTTGCAACCAATAAACAAGTTTTGACGATTTTAATTTAAACATCTCATCACTAATTGATTTGATATTTTATAATTTGAAATTTGAAAGATAAGCTGGCATTACTTCATGACGTTGCATGGTTTCGTTGGTTTCGTTTTCACGAATAATATGAGTTTTATTCTCTAAATCTATTAAAACTATTTTTGGTCTCATTTGAATGAATTGCATCCATTGAGTCATGTTGTATGCTCCAACTTTATGCACGACGACTTGGTCACCTCTATTCAGCAAGGGTAGATTTATATTCTCTCTAATACAATCAATATTCATGCACAAAGGCCCGTATAATACCATGTCTTCTGTATGATGCGAAAATTCTTGAGCAGGAGAAATTTTATGATCATACCAAAATGCTGTAAATAAAATATTGACTCCAAAATCCATAATGGTAGCTCTTCGTCCATCACTTAATCGCTTAGTTGCAACAACACTTCCAAGTAACCATGCAGCATCATCTACTAATAATCTACCACTTTCTAACATCAAAGTAGGTATTTCATCCTGTTTAAACCCGTAATTTAAAATAGTAGAAGTTATTGCTTCTGCATAATCGTCGATCGTAGGAATAACATCTGCACCCTGCAAATAGGATCCTTTCAATGTATTAGCAGAAGCGAAACCACCTCCCATATCTAAATAATTTAAAGGCTTGTTCCACTTGCTTCTGATATTAATTGCAAGATCACACATTTTCCAAGCTGCTGTAGCATACGCATTTGCGGATAACATATAAGTACCAATATGGCAATGCAAACCAACCATTTCCATTTCTGGATGCGACATTATTTTATTAATTGCATTCCATGCTTGTCCAGTTTCATAATTAAATCCAAATCGATCCCACATCGGATAAACACCTGTATCCATATTAACGCGAATAGCAACTCTTGCCTTAGATTTATTTGTTTGAAGCAACTCGGCAAGCATATATAATTCATCGAAATGATCTATGTGTATTAGAGAATTATTTTTAATTGCCACCAGCAAATCATCTTCAGTTTTATCAGGTCCATTAAAGATAATTTTATCACTAGGTACTCCATTATTTATCGCTTTGGTATATTCAAACATAGATACAACCTCTGCCCATGCACCCTCTTGATGGAATATATTGCATACTGCGCTATTGTAATTAGTTTTATAACTCCAGGCAAATTGCACTTTTGGATATCTTGTTTTGAAAGCTCGAACTGCATCTTTGTAGTTTTTTCTGATTTGCTTTTCCGAAATTACAAATACAGGTGAACCATATTCAGCAATTAATCTTTTAACAGGCACTCCTTCTATATGCGTAACGGGTGCATATTCAGTTTTAGTTCCAAATTTATTCATGGTGCCAACATTCAGCTTTTGAATGAATGGTCTTTCGTAGGCTAATTTTATCATAGGTTTTTTTTATTTTTATAATTCACCAAGAGTTGATATTTTTTCGAATTCTGATAGATTTACAATCTGATCATACGAATATCTAACAAACATTTTTCTTGAATCGTATTCAGTAAAAGGTTCAATCTTTTCACCAAGTGCCATTTTAATTAATGCTTCAGGATGATTTTGACCACAACCAACAGCCAGATAGACCCAAGCAGGAAAACGTGGATTCATTTCCAAAAGGTAATATTCTCCTTCATTTGTTTTAATAAACTCAAGTTCACATCCACCTTTCCATTTAGAATTTGCAATCACCCGATTTGTAATTTCAAGTAATTTCTCATCTTCTAATGTAATTCCAGCCCAAGCTTTTCCTTTATCAGTTATGTAAAGTTTACGCATAGGCACTGCGCCTATACACCTACCCTCACCATCTCCAATAGCTGTAACGTTTACTTCATTTCCGGATACAAACTGTTGAATTATAATTGGTAATCCCCATTTTGCACTAATTTTATGAAAATAATTGACTGCCTGTTCTGGAGTTGCTGCAATAGAAGCATCATAAAATTTACCTTTTACAACCAATGGATATGTAAATTCTTTATGTAATGACTGAATTTCAAAAGGAGTAAAAATCATTTTACTTTTGGGTACTTTTACTCCATTATTTTTACCAAACTCATACAATACAGATTTGTGCCGCGACTCAAATTGCTCTAACGAAGGTAGAAAAGTTGAAATGTTCATTTCATCTTTTAGTTGCTTTCCTAATTTAATAAAGTTTTGCAACTCTGCATCAAAATTTGGTATAATTACATCTATTTTCTCCTGATGATGAATATAACTAAGTCGCTCCATTAAACTTGAAATTCCTGAAGATGGTAATGGTATCGAGTAACTTTTATCGACATGATCATGCATATAAAGACCAGGTTCAAGGGTTTCATAACTCAAGCCTATTATTCTTACATCAAAATATGTGCTTTCTTTTAATGCCCGAATTACAGGAATTCCTGGCCCGGGACTATCGATATTATTTAGCCCCGTAACTGCAACCGTTATTTTCCGTTTACTCATCTTCTTTTAAAAGCTGGTAACTTTGAAGCATCATTAAAAAATCAACAAGATCTTTATCTAAACCAGATTCATCAACAGTAAATTTATCTCGTATAATTTTAATTATTTCTTCTTTCTTTTTATTCTCTTTTAAAAGTCTAATGATTTCCAGACCTACATTATTAGTAGAAAAAGAATCGCCTGTACCGGGATTAAAAATAAATCCCGAGTCACTTATGGCAATATTTGAATTTAGTTGCATAGCATTCATTTAATAGTATACTAAAGTCTAATTTCAAAATTAACTCATAAAACTAATCCGGTAAATAGCAGAAAAGTATCGGTGTTTAATAAAAAAAGTCAGAAGTATAAGCTTTAAAGAAAGCTTCTTCATATTTACTGCTAATAGGAATTTGAGCAAATCCCAATTCGATTGTTTTTCCGCGAACAGATTCAATTTTTTTAATTGAAATAATATAAGAACGATGGACTCTGAAAAAATCAGTTGCTGGTAACTTTTCCGTAATCGCTTTTAATGTTAATAAAGTAAGTATTGGCTTTCTGCCTATTGAATGAATTTTAACATAGTCATCCAGTGTTTCGATAAATAAAATTTCTGAAAACGGAATTTTAACTAAACTATAATCAGATCTTACAAATAGATGTTCAACGTTATTTGTATTTGTTTGGTGAAGATAATTGTATTGGATTTGAGCTTTTTCTACTGCTTGCAAAAATCGATTGAACTCAAATGGCTTTAAAATATAATCTATTGCTTTCAGATTAAAACCTTCAACTGCATATTCACTAAATGCTGTAGAAAAAATAACCATCACATCATTAGAAATGCTTTTAAAAAAGTCAATCCCAGTTATATTGGGCATTGATATATCTAAAAAAATTAAATCTACTGGAAACTTATTTAAATACTTATTTGCCTCTGATGGTTGTGTAAATGTCCTTTGCAATTCAATAAAATCTACCCGCTTACAAAACTCCTGAATTAATTCAAGTGCTAATGGTTCATCATCTAAAGCAATACATCGAATCATTTTAATTTAATTTTTAAATCAACCCGATACCATTCATTCTGATCTTCTATTTTGAGCACATGCATTGCTGGATAGTGTAAATTTAATCGTTGAATTGTGTTTTTCAAACCTAAACCTGAGCCTTCTTGCTGTATAATCTGCTTTTTTACTTTTTTATTTTCAATAGAAAATTGGAGTTCATTAATTATTAATTCTATTTTAATTTTTATCGTACAATCTTCTTCTGTATTTACTCCATATTTAAAAGCGTTTTCGATGAACGACATTAGTAGCATTGGAGCAATAGAAAATTCAAGATAGTCGGAAACAATTGAAGTTTCAACCTTTGTTTTTGATGTAAGTCGAAGTCTTTGTAAATCAAGATAGCTATTTATATAATCTAGCTCTTTATAAAGTGGAACAAAGTCCTGATTATTTTCGCTTATTACATACCTCATCATATTAGAAAGTTTAACAATTGCTTCTGATGTATGATCTGATTTAATAACTGATAAAGTATAAATACTATTTAACGTATTAAACAAAAAATGAGGATTAATTTGCGATTTTAAATAAGATATTTCCGCTTTTATTTTTTCATTTTCAGCTTTTTTCCAGCTATTATAAACTCTAATTCCAGATGATAAAAGCAGAACAATACTAAATCGTAAAAAAAAACTAAATAATAATGGGATTGGGATTAATGGCGCATTTGGTGGAGGTGAATTGTATAAATATATAAATAACCAAGCAAAAATAAATGAAGTTAAAAATGTAATTAATACCAAATTAATGTAAATAAATCTTTTTCCTTTGAGATAAAAGGCTGGAAATAAATAATAATAATTAAGATAAAAAAATGCAATAAGTAAAACACTTGTAACATATAAAACAGGAGCAAAATCAGGCTCATGTATGTTTTGGCGCGGTGGAGGAACTGAAGAAAAAAATATATATGGCAGAAATATAAATGCAGTCCAACCGATTAAATGAAGAAAAAATCTAAGTTGTTTGCTGTTTTTTGACATAATATAGAAATCCCTACTAAAAAATTAATTTATCTTAAAGCAAAATTCAAAACATAATTGATAATTTTTCTAATTAAGATTTGCTAATCTTTTAGGCAAATTTGGATGTGAAGAAACTTTTTCTGCAAACCATTTCCAAAAACCTTTTTCATAATCAGCATAAGCAATATATTCTTTAACATTCACTTTATTATAAATCTTTTTTCCGGAAGCTAATATTAATAGCCCGTTAGCCGAACCTTCAGGGCTTAATAAATTTCCAATATTATCGCAGGTATATTCACACGCTCTAGAATAAGCAGAACCTAAAAAAGGAATAATAGCCGATGGTAAAAGCCAAAGTCTTTTCGTTATATGATTTCTTTTTACATGGCCTAATTCGTGTCCTAAAACAAAACTTAACTCATTCATACCTTCTTCGTAAGCAAGGTCAAAGATTTCAGAATAAATAGCGATGTAATTTTTCCCGATAAATTTTGTTGCAAATGCGTTCAATACTCCACCATTTTGAATAATGTAAACTGGAGGAATATCCATGGCTAATTTTTCACAATGCTCTTCTAAAATTGAAAAAATAACAGGAAATTGATTTTTTGTTAATCTTACTCCGTTGCCTTGAAGGTAACCAACCATTATCCCTGTTGAAAAAAAGTAAAAAGCTAAAATCATTAATGCATAAAATAAAATAACTATATATTGAGTTTTAGAACCAGTTGCTACTGATACTGAGTAAATGGCCATTATAATTAGTAAATAAATTACGATGCTCAATAACAATCGTATTGAAAAATAAAGATTTTCTTTAGGATTTACTTCAAATTTTAATTGATCCATTTTGTTTTATATTTTAAATTTAATAAATAGGAATATGATGTTAAGTGTAATTTAAGTTGATGCAAACAATATTAACCAAATAATGAATATAACCATTTCAATTTCTAATTTTTCTTTCATTCATTTTTTAACCCTTATTTTCGTACTCAGTGTTCGATATACTTGATGAATAATTACGATAAGAAAAAACGTTGGAAAATCTATTTGTTGCTTGCAGCCGCGGCTATTGGTATAGGATCTCTATTTTATACCAATTCTTTAGTTCAGAAACTTTCTATCGAAGAAAAAAAGAAAGCTGAATTGTATGTTAAAAGTACCAATCTACTTCTACAAGTCACCGATAGCGATTTCATAATATTTCTTTTTGATGTGCGATCAAACAATGCCGCCGTTCCTGTTATTCAAACAGATGATAAAGACTCAATCATAAACCATGCTGGATTAGATTCTACCAAAACCCTTATGCAAAATCAAAAAGGAAAAAGGTTCGATCCCGAATATTTCAAATCGCAGTTGAGTGAAATGAAATCGGAAAAAGAACCGATTGTTTTTGAGCCACAGCCAGGTGTAAAAGAGTACATTTATTACAAAGATTCTGAAACTCTGAATCGTTTAAGATACTATCCATACGTTCAGCTTTTTGTGATTGCGCTTTTCCTGTTCGCCGCATACTTAGCATTTTCATCCTCTAGAAAAGCAGAACAAAATCAGGTTTGGGTAGGTATGAGCAAAGAAACTGCACATCAATTAGGAACTCCTATTTCTTCCTTATTAGCCTGGATAGAATTATTGAAAGATAAATTAAACGATGAAAATGATCCACTGATTGCTGAAATGCAAAACGATGTAAAGCGGTTGGAATTAATAACTGATCGTTTTTCAAAAATCGGTTCTGCACCTGTTCTTTCAGATCATATAGTAATTGAGGTAATTCAGAACTACGTAGATTACTTGAAAAAAAGAACCTCCAATAAAATTGTTTTTGAAGTAATTGGTGAGGCGCACACCGCCAAATTGAATATTCCATTATTTGACTGGGTAATAGAAAATTTATGTAAAAACGCTATCAATGCAATTGGAACCGCTGGAAAAATCACTATTAAAGTAACGAAAAATGCTAAAAGCCAAGTGTTGATTGATTTTATGGATACAGGCTCAGGAATTCCTAAATCTAAATTTGAAACAGTTTTCCAACCTGGATACACTACCAGAAAACGAGGCTGGGGTTTAGGCTTATCTTTAGTAAAAAGAATAATCGACAATTATCATTCTGGGCATATATTTGTTAAAGAATCAGAAATGGGTAAAGGAACAACCTTTCGAGTATTATTAAAATCCTAATGAATTTTCCAACAGAAAAAGAATATCCGTCATTTTATTCCAATTATCTAAAAACCTTACCTAAAGGTGATTTCAGGATAGTTTTTGAACAAGTTTCAGATTTAATTCCATTATTTTTTGAAAAAGTTGACGAGGAAAAATCACAATATCGATATCTGCCTGAAAAATGGAGTATCCGCGAAGTAGTTTCACATTTGATAGAAGTTGAAAGAGTATTTGCCTATCGTGCATTAGTGTTTTCAAGAAATGATCAAACTCAACTACCCGGATTTGATGAAGATAATTATATAAAAAATGGGTTTGCTCACCATATTCAATTGTCTGATTTGCTAAAAGAGCTCGTTGAAACCCGAAAAAGCACATTGCTCATGCTTAATAATATGCCCAATGATTTCTTGTTAAGAATGGGTAATGCAAATAACAATCAAATAAGCGTAAACGCAATTTTTCACATAATTGCTGCGCACCAACTTCATCACTTTAACGTTATTAGCGAACGATATTTGTAAATAATTTTATCAATAATAAATAATATGAAACCAGTAAAAATAATTTGTCTAATTGCTATCTGCAGTTTTGTCATAGTTGCTTGCAATCAAAAAAAACAAACTTCCGAAAATGAAGAAACTACAGAAGAAACGATCAAAATAAATGTAGTAAAATTAAAGCCTTCTATTGAATCTTCAGATGCGTTTAAAAATAATATAAGTGTTATTTTCAATGGTTATTTGACCATTAAAAATCAATTAGTAGAAAGCAATCTAGATAAGGTAAGAGAAGCTGTGAGCAAACTTCAAAAAGATATGAACGGCAACACGGAACTTGAAGCTACCGAAACTAACGACAGTTATATAAGTGCTAGTTTAAGCATTAACAGCACATTATCATCCATAATAGATGCAAAAGACTTGGAACAGCAACGTACATATTTCAAAACACTTACCGCTCAAGTTGAGGAATTAATCAAGAAATTTGGTATAAATGATGCAACAGTTTATCAACAATATTGCCCGATGGCATTTAATAACACTGGAGCTAGCTGGTTAAGCAAAGAAGAGGAAATTAAGAATCCTTATTTTGGAGATCAAATGCTTGAATGTGGAGAAGTACAAACTGCCTACACCTTTTAATAATGGATAGTATTTGGAAAAAAACTGCTAGTATTTCTGACCTAAATAATTCGGGAAAAGGTACTATGGGTGAATGGTTAGGCTTTTAATTCAAAGAAATAGGAAGTGATTATTTAATAGCAACTTTACCTGTAGATCATAGAACCAAACAACCTTATGGTATTTTGCATGGCGGAGCCTCGGTAGTTCTTGCAGAAACCCTAGGTAGCGTTGCCTCTAATCTTTGTATTAGCGAAAACAAGCGATCAGTCGGGCTAGAAGTAAATGCCAATCATTTACGTCCTGTAATGTCAGGTTTCGTCACCGGAATTTGCAAACCTCTTGCGATTGGTTCCAAAGTTCATGTTTGGGAAATTAGGATTACCAACGAAAAAGAAAAATTATCCTGTATCTGTAGACTTACAGTTGCAATAATCGATGCAGAAGATCTCAAAAAAGTATAATTATTAATAAAAGTTGAAACAAATTTTTCATCAGCCGTATAAAGGTTTATAAAACACTTAATTGATGAAAAAAACTATACTATTTTTCTTTTTAATAGCCATTTTAATTGGTTCACTTTCTTCTTGCAGAGGAGTTCGAGATATGAACGGAATTAGAAAAACACCGGTTAAAGGTGGTGGATGGATGTAAAAATTATTAATTTCTGGTATTTGTAAAAATCTAAATTATGCTTTAGTCTTAAAGTTAATTTAGATTTTTTTTTAATGATGAATTTGAAAGAGCAATTCAAATCAACTATTTCCCCGGGCTCTACACTGTAATTTTTTTGTCCAAAACCCTTTCTCTACGAAAAAGAATACCATTTCGATCCCTTTCGCAAGCAAGTTTACGATTTCAACGAATCAGAAAAGAAATTGTCTTTATTGAATAGTAATTTCCATTTCTAGATTTAATCACATTATTCCCAAAACAAAACCATTATCATTAATATTGCATCTTTAAACAAATGCCAAACTGGCCAGATGAAAATATTAATATCCTACCTCAAAAATTACAAAGGACTTATTGCGCTCGCATTAGGTCTTGCTACCATAAACATCGTTTTTTCATTATTAGATCCACATATTACTGGAAAAATTGTAGATGAATTTATTGAAAAACGAGACTTATTAAACCGACAAGAGTTTATCCGTGGAGTTCTTGGCTTAGTAGCCTTAGCAGTTGGAGCAGCAATGGTTTCTCGAATTGCAAAAAACTTTCAAGATTATTTTGTGAGTGTAATTGTTCAACGACTTGGCGCAAAAATGTATGCCGATGGTTTGAAACATTCATTGGAATTACCCTACCAAACTTTTGAAGACCAACGTAGTGGAGAAACTTTAGGCATTTTACAAAAAGTGCGTAGTGATTCAGAGAAATTTATTACTTCGTTTATTAGTATTCTCTTTATCAGCTTAGTTGGAATGATTTTCGTAATTGTTTATTCATTAAGTATTAGTTATAAAGTAACGCTGGTTTATTTTACTGCGATTCCAATCATAAGTTTTATTTCATGGATTTTAAGTAAAAAAATAAAAGTTGTACAGAAAAGTATCGTTGGCGAAACTACTGCACTTGCAGGCTCAACAACCGAATCACTCCGAAATATTGAGTTAGTAAAAAGTTTAGGCTTAGCGCAACAAGAAATTGGAAGACTAAATAATACTACTTACAAAATTCTTAGTCTAGAACTTAAAAAAGTAAAATACGTGCGCGGAATGAACTTTCTGCAAGGCACAACGGTAAATTTTGTTCGAAGTATAATGGTGCTTGTTTTATTGGTTTTAATATTTGATAACGAAATTTCTGCAGGTAAATACTTTACTTTTCTATTTTATTCCTTTTTCTTATTTAATCCTTTACAAGAATTAGGTTCTGTAATTATTGCATATCGAGAAGCAGAAGTTTCTTTAGCCAATTTTCAAAGAATACTTAGCATACCGATTGAGCGCAAACCTCCTAATCCTACTCATATTCAAAGTATTGACAAATTAACCTTTGATCATGTTTCTTTCAAACATCAAACAGCGAAAACAAGTGCCTTAAACAATATTTCATTTGAAACTGAAAAAGGAGAAACCGTTGCGTTTGTAGGACCATCAGGATCAGGCAAAACTACCTTAGTTAAACTTTTAGTTGGTTTATACCAGCCAGGAGAAGGCTCAATTTTATATAATCAAACCAATAGTTTAGATGTAGATCTTGATGCTTTACGAGAAAAAATTGGGTTTGTAACTCAAGATACTCAACTTTTTTCTGGTACTATACGAGAGAATTTACTTTTTGTGCGTCCAGATGCAACGGATGAACAATGTTATGAAGTATTGCGAAAAGCAGCTTGCGATAATTTATTAGCACGTGCTGATAAAGGACTTGATACTGTAATTGGAGAAGGAGGAGTAAAGGTTTCTGGAGGAGAAAAACAGCGATTATCGATTGCGAGAGCCTTACTTCGCCGTCCTGATTTATTAGTTTTTGACGAAGCAACTTCCGCTTTAGATTCATTGACTGAGGAAGAAATTGGAAAAACAATACGGGATGTATCCGTTCTTAAAAATCATATAACCATTTTAATTGCACACCGACTTTCAACGGTTATGCATGCTGATAAAATATTTGTTTTAGAGCGTGGTCACATAATAGAGTCTGGTAAACATTTAGAATTAATTGAAACCAAAGGTTTATATTATGCTATGTGGAGGCAGCAAATTGGAGAAAAGCATGCGATAGGTGAATCAGTACCTGTTTAAACCTTCTCTGGAACAAATAACATCGATAGCGAATTAACACAATGCCGAGTGTCTTTTTCAGTAAATCGTTCGCCTTCGAAAACGTGACCTAAATGTGCCTGACAATTGCTGCAAACAATTTCAACTCTTCGACCATCAGCATCTTTAATTCTAGTTACAGCTCCTTTTATTTCATCATCAAAACTAGGCCAGCCGCAATTAGATTCAAATTTATCTTCCGATTTATATAAAGGTGTGTTGCATCTTCTACACGTGTAAGTTCCAGCTTTTTTATTTTCTAGATATTCACCAGTAAAGGGTCTTTCAGTTCCTTTATTTACAATCACATATTCTTCTTCTTTACTTAATTTATTAAATTCCATAATACACTTTCTATTATTTTAATTCAAAACTTACGGTTACATTTCCGTTTACCTTCAATTCACCAGGAGCTAAAGTAGGCCCAGAAGATTCTCTACCTCTTGCATCGCTCATCATTACTTTCATCATTGGGTTTACCGGCATATCAACATTACTTTCTGTTATAAAATAAGCTTTGCCAATTGTTTGACCTAATTCTTTTACCATAGCCTCAGCTTTAGTTTTTGCATTTTTGACAGCTGCAAGTCGAACTTGTTCTTCCATACTTTTAATTTTTGACGATCTAAATTCAATATTTCCCAGTTGAGTTACACCGTTTGAAATTAATCCTGAGCTAAATTTGTCATAAGCTGCAATATTTCTTAATAAAACTGACATGCTTTGTCTTGCTTCATAAACAGTACTTTTTACATTTCCTGCGTAATCGTCGTAAGTGTTCAATTGAACATAGTCTGTTTTAATATCTTTATCTGTAATGCCTTGTTGCTTACAAAATGCAAGTATTTTACGGATTGTTTCATCGTTTTTTGCTTTTGCTTTTTCCAGATTTGATTCACGATTGGTAATTGAAAAATTAAATGCAACCTCATCAGGAATTACCGTTAATTCCGATTCTCCGTTTACAGTTATAAGCGCTGGATTCATAATTTGAGCTTGAATGGTTATCATGCAAAAAAACAATAGAAATGCAAACAATGTGACTTTTTTCATAATTGGTTTTTAAAAAATAAGATGATATAAATAGTTAATAAGGATATAAGTAAAGTAGCAAACAAAGCCAAATGTTAAAAAAACAATAGCGAATACAATTAACAAAATATTTCTTCCACTTCCGGTATGTTTATTTTCTAAATAATGCTCTTCAATAAGTTGGACATTTTTAGTATTTGCTTTATAGGCAAAATCAAATAATGTTCCTATAATCGGAATGCTCCCTACAGTTGCATCTAATAATGTATTGAGCGTCATTTTAACAATCAATTTATTGCTAGCACCATATTGAGCCATTGTATATACCAGCGCTAACGAAATCGCCAACGTTGGAATTTGCCCAGCAATTGGCAAAAGCCCGATAATTGGGTCTAAGCCAAACTTGAAATTTGTTCCAGGAATGGTAAAATAATTATCCATCAGATTGGCTATAAATCTGACTAGTCTTAGTTTATCAGGTTTGGTTTGTGCCGAAGTTTTCAATGGATGAATTGGTGAGTTTTTAAAATTTGAAATTGCAAATGTAATACCATCTAAGGCTGAAAACTGTTTATCCATCTGAATAAACTAAATTTTAAACATTATTATTTTAATAGACGATAATTATTAAGGTGTTATCCAGCGTACCAATTTTCCGTTTGATTTTGAATCTACTGTAGGTGCCCGATACTTTTTCTCATAATATTGGAGCTAATAAAGAAATCGGTTTAACTTTTAAATTTTTAAGATTTATCAGAAAAAATTTAGAGCAGAAATAAAATTTCTGTCATTATGTAAAATTTTATATCTGTTTTTTGTTTAAAAAGAAAAATACGTTAAGCAACTAAAAAATAAAATAAAAAATATGATAAGCGTTACAAACGATATAACCGACCATGGATTTGCAAAATTTAACGTCCATCCCAACTTAGGATTCTTTTTCGGTGGTAGCAACCTACCATCATTTTTATTATAATAAAAAATACCCCATTTCCAGTTTTTAGGATCGCTGTGTTCTTGATTTAATATTTCCTTACTAGTTAGTTCGTTTTTCATGTGATCTAGTTTAAATTCAACTTATCAATCTACTCTTTTCATCTTCCGGAAAGGGTATTTCAATATCAGATTTCCCGAAAATTTTGTAGCGATATTTGGCTATCAATGTATAACCTGCATTGGTGACAGATAAAGGCAAAAAACGAAAAATAAGTAAACTTTTAACAGCACCAGGTAATAACTTAATAATAGCAAAAACAGCTTCAGACTTAGTTAATACGGTGTTTTCAGAAACGAAAAAAATTGTTTTTAAGGAAGCAAAACTTATTCCATGCGTTCTTAACAATGCTCTGGATTGAGGAGATTGAATAGCTCCAAAGCGGAAAATTTTTTCTTTATCTCTTTTTAATATAAAGCGAACTACTGCTGCACAAAAATTGCAATGCGCATCGTACAAAATCACATTCGTTTTATTGGAAGAATTTTGTGTCAAATCATCCATTGTTGGATTTAGAAATTAAATTTCCTTATTGATTACAAGAGGAACCTCATCTGGTTCGCCAAAAAACCTTTTTTGAAATAATAAAATAATAATCACTCCAACACTAATGGAGGCATCTGCTATATTAAAAACCGGGCGAAAAAAGATAAATTCCTGACCGCCCCATATTGGAAACCAAGCAGGATATTGGCTTTGAATAATAGGAAAATAAAACATATCGACTACCCTACCAAAAAACAAACGCTCGTACCCGAAAAACAGCCCGTAGAATGTGCTGTCGATAATATTACCCAAAGCTCCTGCAAAAATTAAGGCTGTACAATACACAAACCCTGCATGATATTTTTTGGTAATAAGATAATGCAACCCATACCCAATACCCGAAACGGCAACAATACGGAATAATGTGAGGATTAATTTTCCAGTTTCTCCGCCAAATTCCATCCCGAATGCCATACCATTATTTTCGGTAAAATGAATAATAAACCAGTTTCCAGCAACATATATTTCTTCGCCGAGATACATATTGGATTTGATCCATACTTTCAGCAATTGATCGATTAATACAACCAAAGAAATAATTATAAAAGAGCGTAGGTGTAATTTCAAAAAAAATGAAGTATTTGGTACTGTAGAATTTAAAAATTAAATGATTTATTCTGATTTAATCAGTTTTGTTTCAGCTTTGCTTCCATGCTTAATGTTGCATGCGGCACCGCTAATAATCGTTCCTTTTGTATTAATTTACCGGTAACTCGGCAAATGCCATATGATTTATTTTCAATTCGAACCAAAGCAGCTTCTAGGTTTTCAATAAATTTTTTCTGCCGAGCAGCCATTTGGTTAATGTGTTCTTTTTCTAATGTGGCCGATCCATCTTCCAAAACTTTAAATGTACCAGCAGTATCATCTGTTCCATTTCCATTTGGATTGCTTAACGTAGCAGTAAAAATTCCCAATTCATTTTTTGCTACTGAAAGTTTATCTTGAATCAAGGTTTTGAATTCTTGAAGTTCATTATCTGAATAGCGGCTTTTATCTGTATTTTCCATTTATTTTATTTACTAATATTCACTAAAATCTTAACGTCATCAATTTCAATTTCATCACTTAAACTCATTTCTAAGTTTTCAATTTTAAGTGATAAGGCCAAAATTTCGGCGCAAATATATTCTAAATTATTCTTTACTGCTTCGTTTATATAATTGTTATTTTCAACGATTAAAATTATTTTATCTGTTACCTCGTAGCCTTTTTCTTTTCTTAAGTTTTGAATTCTGTTAACCAGTTCACGTGCTATTCCTTCTTCTTTCAACTCCTTGGTAAGCGTAATATCTAAAGCAACACTTAAAACACCCGAACTTGCAACCAACCAACCTTCTATATCTTCTGGTCTAATTTCTACGTCGTCCATCTCTAACGTATAATTACTTTCTTTTAATACAAGGTTCATTTGCCCTTTTTGTTCTAAAGTAGCTATATCTTTTTGTGTTAATTCTGTTACTAATGCCGCAATTTCTTTCATCCTGTTACCAACTTTAGGACCAAGAGTTTTAAAATTCGCCTTTATTTGTTTCTTGATAATACTTTCATTTCCACTTATATATTCAATTTCTTTTACATTGGTTTCCGATAATATAAGATCCCTTATACTTTCCACATTGATTTTGAAACGCTCATCAATTACTGGAATTAAAATTTTTTGCAAAGGTTGACGAACCCTTAATTCACTTTTTTTACGCAGAGAAAGTACCATGCTTGATATTTGCTGAGCCAATAACATTCTATTTTCCAGCAAATCATTGGTTGCTTCTGGATAATAGATAGGGAAATCGGTTAAATGAACGGATTCAGAACCATTTAAACCTGTTACAGAATCTAAATCTAAAAACAAACGATCGCTATAAAATGGAGCTATCGGCGACATTAATCTGGCAATTGTCTCCAAGCATTCATACAAAGTTTGGTAAGCAGCGATTTTATCTGAAGTAAATTCACCTTTCCAAAATCTTCTTCTGCACAAACGAACGTACCAATTACTCAAGTGTTCATCAGCGAAATATTGAATAGCGCGAGCTGCTTTAGTTGGTTCATAGTCTGAATATGCTTCATCCACTTCTTTAATTAATGAATTTAGCATCGATAAAACCCAACGATCAATTTCAGGTCGTTCAGAAATAGCAATTGCTTGCTGATTAAATTTAAATGAATCGATGTTGGCATACAGAGCAAAAAATGAATAAACATTATGTAATGTTCCAAAAAACTTCCTTTGCGCTTCTACTATTCCATCTTCATTAAATTTTAAATTATCCCAAGGTGATGCATTTGCGATCATATACCATCGAGTTGCATCTGCACCATATTTCCCAATCGTAGCAAATGGATCTACGGCATTCCCCAATCTTTTCGACATTTTATTGCCGTTTTTATCCAATACCAAACCATTTGATATTACATTTTTGTAAGCAACGCTGTCCAAAAGCATGGTAGATATTGCATGCAAAGTAAAAAACCAACCACGAGTTTGGTCTACTCCTTCGGCTATAAAATCTGCTGGGAAATTTTGTTTGAATGATTCCTGATTCTCAAATGGATAATGCCATTGAGCATACGGCATCGCGCCCGAATCAAACCAAACGTCAATTAAATCTGCTTCGCGAAACATTTTTTCTCCTGAATCAGAAACTAATACAATATCATCCACATAAGGCCGATGTAAATCCAAATTACCAGATCGTAAAGCCAATAAAATTTTCTCTGCATTTGGTATTTCCGAATCATCGTAAAAATCTTCTGCTAAACCTTTTTCAATGTTTTCTATTAATTGATTGATAGAGCCAATGCAAATTTCCTCATTACCATCCAATGTTCTCCAGATTGGTAATGGCGTTCCCCAATATCTAGAACGCGATAAATTCCAATCGACCAAATTTTCCAACCAGTTTCCAAACCTTCCAGTTCCGGTTGATTCTGGTTTCCAATTAATGGTTTTATTTAGTGCAACCATACGTTCTTTTACGGCCGTAGTTTTTATAAACCAAGAATCAAGCGGATAATATAAAACTGGTTTGTCAGTTCGCCAGCAATGCGGATAGCTATGCTCGTATTTTTCAACTTTAAATGCCTTATTTTCTTCCTTAAGTTTAATAGAAATTAATACATCTGTAGACCGGTATGCAGGATCAGATTCATCATCATTTTTATAATTTTTAACATACATTCCAGTAAATTCATTGCTTCCTTCTATGAATTTGCCTTGTTTGTCAACTAAAGTTAACGATCCGATAGAATGTTGTTTAGCCACCCTAAAATCGTCTGATCCAAAACTTGGAGCGAGATGTACGATTCCTGTCCCGTCTTCTGTTGTAACAAAATCTGCTGTTAAAATTTTAAAAGCATCCCCATCTATTTGCGATTTTGTATTGTTTTCAAAAGGCATTAATTGCTCGTAAGAAACACCTTCTAGATCACTCCCTGATATGGATTGCAACACCACGAAAGGTATTTGCTTATCACCTGGTTGATAGGATTCAATTAGTAAATCAGCATTTTTTTCTGGAAAATAGGTATTCATCCTATCGGCCGCAATTACAACTGATACAGGCAAAAAAGTATATGCATTAAACGTATTTACTACGAAATAATTTATTTTTTTTCCAACGGCTAATGCGGTATTCGAAGGTAAAGTCCAAGGTGTGGTAGTCCAGGCAAGTATATAAACATCCGAATTGGTGTGTTGAAAAAGCAATTCTGAATGTTGGTTTCTAATAACTTTAAACTGAGCAACCACCGTTGTATCTTTCACCATTTTGTAGGTACCAGGTTGGTTTAGTTCATGCGAACTAAGTCCAGTTCCGGCAGCAGGTGAATAAGGTTGAATCGTATAACCTTTATAAAGCAATCCTTTGTCATAAAAATTTTTAAGTATGCTCCAAAGACTTTCAATATATTCATTTTTATAGGTGATATATGGATTTTCAAGATCGACCCAATAGCCCATTTTTTCCGTCAAATCATTCCAAACGTCGGTATATTTCATCACCTCGGTTTTGCAGGCTTTGTTGTAATCGTCTACAGAAATTTTTGTTCCAATATCTTCTTTCGTAATTCCCAAGGCCTTTTCTACCGCTAATTCAATTGGCAATCCATGTGTATCCCAACCACCTTTACGATTCACTCTAAAACCTTTTAGTGTTTTATATCTGCAAAAAATATCCTTAATAGCTCTAGCCATAACATGGTGAATACCAGGTAAGCCATTGGCAGAAGGCGGCCCTTCATAAAAATTAAATGGATTTGATTCGGGTCTGCTATTAATGCTTTTTTGGAAAATATCATGGCTTTTCCACCTCTCAAGAAGTGAAACTCCAATTTCCGGAAGATTTAATTGCTTATACTCTTTATATTTCACAACCTTGCTGTATGCTAAATTTTTACAAGGTGCAAAATTAGGATTTTAAACTGTAAAATGAGTGCCTACTCTGGCTTATTTTTGTTTTGTAAAATCATATTCTCATCATCCTCTTCATCAATTACAATGAATGGCTCTGGCATTTTTTTCCGGTTCCGCATGTCTAACGATAGTAATAAGGAAGGTAATAGAATCAGATTTGAAACCAATGCCATTAATAAAGTAATCGATACTAAAATTCCTAAGGCAACGGTTCCGCCAAAGTTGGATGCGGCGAAAATTCCAAATCCGAAAAACAAAATTACTGCTGTATAAATCATGCTAACACCCGTTTCGCGTAGGGTTATTGAAATTGCTTCGGCAATGGAAATGCTTCGATGGCGTAATTCCTGTTGGTATTTGGTTAAAAAATAAATTGTCTGATCGGATGCAATGCCAAATGCTATGCTGAAAATTAAAATCGTTGATGGCTTTAAACTAATTCCAAAATATCCCATTATGCCTGCCGTAATTATTAAAGGAATAATGTTGGGAAGTAGAGATATGGCAATCATTTTAAATGTTCGGAAAAGCATAAACATTAAAATCGAAATCAGAAAAATGGCAAGTATCAGACTTTCTCTTAGATTTTTAATCAAGTAATTATTACCGTTTAAAAAAATAATACTTGAGCCTGTCAGGTTTACATCAAATTTTTCAGGATTAAATATTGAATCGATTCTTGGTTCTAGCTCCTTCACCAATTTGTTTAATTTTTTTGAACCCACATCAACCATTTGGAAACTAACGCGAGCTACTTGCTTATTGCTGTCTATGTAAGTACGCAGTAAATTACTTGTGCCCATAGAATTGGCTGCATATGAAAAAACGAAACTTTGATCGAAAGTAGATGGCAAGGCATAATTGTCAGGATTACCATTGTAATATGCCTGAGTTGAGAATTTAATTACTTCATTAATGGATAATGGTTTCGAAAATTCAGGATAGGAAGCAATCATGATCTGCAATTTTTCGAGTTTTTTAATCGTAGGAAGGTTAACAATTCCATTTTTCTTCTTCGAATCTATGCTGATATCAAATGGTAATGCACCTTTAAAATTAGTTTGGAAAAAAAGTAAATCGACATAAATTGGATCGTTTTTAGGTAAATCATCAACTACATATCCATTTACTTGAATTTTGTACATTCCGTACATAGAAATTAAAACAATAACCACTGTAACTGCATAAATTTTTCGACGAGAAGTGTGAACTAAAACATCTAAAAAATTAATAACTCTCCCAATCGAAACGTTTTCCAAATGCTTGGTTTGCTTTACAGAAGGACTAGGTAAATAGCTGAATATTATTGGAATCAATACCAAAGATGACACATAAGTTGCCATAATATTTATGGAAGTTACAATCCCAAATTCAGTTAAAACTTCGCTATTGGTAAAATAAAAAACCCCGAATCCAATTGCTGTGGTCACATTTGCAAGTAAAGTTGTAATACCTATGCGTTGTATTACCATCATAAGCGATCGGGTTTTATCGCCATGAATTCTAAATTCATTATGGTATTTATTCAACAATAAAATACTATTCGGAATACCAATTACTACTATTAATGGTGGAATAAGCCCGGTAAGTAAGGTGATTTTATAATCAAGCAAAACAATAGTTCCCAAGGACCAAATAACTCCAACTACTACAATAACTAATGGAACTAAAAACGCAGAAAAAGATCGAAAAAATAAAACTAAAATAATCCCAGTAATACCTATTGCGAGGACCAGAAAAAGCTGAAACTCATCTGAAACTTTTTTTGAAATTACAGTTCGTATGTACGGCAATCCAGAATAATGAAGTTTTACTTGATGTTTCTGACTTAGTTTTTCAGCTAACTGATAAATTTTATTTACCTCCGAAATCCTGTTTTTGGAATTTAAATTTTTACCATCAAAAGTTATCGCCATCAAGGTTGCGCCACTTTCTTTGTTGAAAATAAAACCGTTGTAAAGTTCTAGCGAGTAGATTTTATTTTTCAACGAATCCATCTCAACCAAATTTTTGGGTTTAGATTCTATGACATTTCTCAGTAAAAATTTACTATTCAGCGTATCTTTTTGAAGTTCAAATAACCTACTTACGGATATTACTTCTGTTATTCCTTTAAATGCTTTTATTTCCTTCCCTAAATCATACCAGTCATTATAAAATTCAAATTGGAAATTTTTCGGATCATTCACTCCGATAACCATTACACTACCATCTTCACCAAATTTTTCTTTAAACTTTAAATATGTTGCAAAGGCAGGATCGGAAACTGGTAAAACTTTACTTCCAGCATAAGAAAGCTCGGTGTCTTTTGCTTTGTAAAGCATAAAAACAGTTAAAACTCCAATTACAATCAGGAGGGTTAATCTATTTCGTAAGATAAATTTTGAGATCGCTACCCACATCGTATTCTTTGTAATATTAATTATCGTTCCAGTTTATAGAATGATTTAAATTAAGAATGAAAGCCATAAAACTACATTTTTTTAAATAAGCCCACTACGATTTTTTGGTATCATTGCAATATAAATGGCAAAACGTCAATAGCTTTTTTGAGTTTGTGATGATACTAATGATGAAAAATAACAGTTTATGAATAAAGTAATTTTACGATGCTAAATAGATTTACCTACTTATTATTTATTCTTTGTTTTTTAAGTTTACATACAGTTGCTCAACGACTTGGACAATGGCGTACTCATTTTTCTTACGGCAACACGCTTGATCTGGCTGAAACACCTGAGCGCATTTATGTGGCCTCAACAGGTGGCTTGTATTATTTAGAAAAAGCAGAAAACAGTATTAATATTCTTAGTAAGATAGATGGGCTTTCGGATAACATTATCACAAAATTAGGGTACAGCACCGAAACTCAAACCTTAATTGTGGTTTATGATAATACCAATATAGACTTAATCAGAAATGAGGAAATAATCAATATTCCGGATATTTTTTTAAAGCAAATTCTGGGAAAGAAATACATAAACTCAATTTTTTGCAACGGCAAATTTGCTTATTTGGCAACAGGATTTGCTATAATCGTTATAGACCTCGAAAAAATTGAAGTTAAAGACACCTATAATTTAGGTTTAAATGGTTTACCTCTTGAAATATTTCAAGTAACGACTAAAGGCAACGAGATATTTGCATGCACAGAAAACGGTATTTACCAATCAGAGTTGACCAACCCGTTTCTAACCAATGTAAATGAATGGACAAAGCATTCTGAGATACAAAATGTACCCACAGATGCTGCAAAAAATATTTTAACATTTGCTGGGAAAATCTATGGTTTATTTAACAAAAAGGTATTTCGATTTGAGAATAACACTTGGTCGATTGCTCCATTCTTTGCAGATGGTGCTGAATTAATAAGAGCAGATAATAATACAATTTCGACCATTGCTGAGTACGGTGTATTTGTATATGACGATAAAGAAGCTAGTATTTTTAAAGTTCAAGATGAATTAGGAACTTTTAGGAATATTAGAACAGCACTAGTAATGAACGACAGAAAGGTTTGGTTAGGAAATAAAATTACCGGATTATCTAGGTTCAATAATCCAGGTGTTGAAATGTTTACGTTAAAAGGACCAGCGTTTATTGGAATTGGTGATATTGTTAGTAAAAATAAAAGATTAATTTTAGTTCCAGGAGGGAGAAATCTTATTTATTCACCCTTATTTAATCAAGAAGGATTTTCAATTTTTGATGGAGATAGCTGGACAAGTAATAGTAAATCTACTGATCCTTTATTAAATCTTTTTGATTTTAATGCTGTGGAGATTGACCCAACAAATCCAGAAATATTTTATGCCGGAACATTTGGAAATGGCTTAGTTAAATTTCAAGATAATAAGGTAATTCAAATATTTAATGCTAAAAATAGTAGTTTGAGAGGGCCAACAACAGACACACTTAATGCGAGAGTAAGCAGTATGGCAATTGATGCAAATCGGAATGTTTGGGTAAGTAATCATTTGGCTACTAAACCAATAAGTGTAATCAGACCTAATGGAACATCAACCTCGTATTCAATTCCGCAAGTAAATTCAGATAGAGATGTTCGTGAAATTATTGTTGATGCATTTGACCAGAAATGGGTAGTAAATAAACAATCGGGAGTGGTAGTATTTGACGAAAAGAAAAAAGATAATAATGGAAATATTTTATCAAAGCAATTATCAGTTAACGATGGATTAATTGAATCATCTAATGAAGTTTTATGTTTGGTAAGCGATTTAGATGGAGCCGTTTGGGTTGGCACTACAAAAGGGTTGGTAGTTTATTATGATCCAGGAAGTATTTTAACAGGTGGACAAGCACAGGGGCAACAAATAAAAATAGTTCAAAATGGTTTTGTACAATTCCTACTTGGTACGGAAATTATAACCTCTATGGCAATAGATGGCGCCAATAGAAAATGGATAGGAACTTTTAATGGAGTTTGGCTATTTTCTCCAGATGGAACAGAAGTAATCCATAATTTTACAAAAGAAAATAGCCCACTACCCGGAAATGAAATAAAGTATATTACAGTTGATGGAGCAAGCGGCGAAGTTTTTTTTGGTACAGATGCTGGTTTAATTTCCTATAAAAGTACTGCAACCGACGGTGGGTTAGAAAACAAATCGGTGTTGGTCTACCCAAATCCTGTTCGCGAATCATTTGCTGGCGACATAGCAATAAGTGGTTTAGTAAAAGATGCAAATGTTAAAATAACCGATGTTTCAGGAAATTTAGTTTATCAAACTATAGCTTTAGGCGGGCAAGCTATTTGGAATGGTAAAGATTTTAATAATAAAAAAGTAAGTACTGGGGTTTATATGGTTTTCGCATCAAATGATGATGGATTACAAACCATAGTTTCTAAAATTCTGTTTATTAATTAAGTTTTGTTAAGTAAAACAAAAGGAATTGTTTTAAAAGTAACCAATTATGCAGAAAGCAGCATTATTGCACAAATTTTTACTGAACAATTTGGACTTCAATCATACATCGTAAATAGTGTACGTGGTAAAAAACCCAAGCAAAATCCTTCTTTATTTCAACCTCTAAATCAATTAGTGATGGTTGTTTATCATCAACCAAATGGAGGAATACAGCGAATTTCCGAAATTAAAAACGATCCTCCATATCAATCTATTCCATATCAAATTGCTAAAAGCTCTGTTGCACTTTTCTTAAATGAAATTTTATATAAAACATTGAGGCATCAACAAGCTGATGAGAAAATCTTCAATTTTATAATCAATTCATTAGAAGTGTTTGATCATGCAGAAAGTTCCACTAAACATTTTCACTTACATTTTTTAAGTCAACTTACTCGTTATTTAGGCTTTTTTCCAGAAGGAAACCAAAGTATGGAAACTCCTTATTTCGATTTAAAAAGCGGGTGCTATGTTTCAACAATACTTGAATTGCAATTAGTGATGGATATGAAAGAGGCTGCACTTTTATATCATTATACTAAACAACCGTTAACAAATCCAAACCATGAAGCTATTCAGCAAGCTTCTAAACAATTACGAAAAGATTTTTTACACAAACTTATATTGTTTTACCAGCTACATACCGACGATTTCGGAACTGTAAATTCCTTAGAAGTACTAGAGGCAGTTTTTGGAGATTAAAATAAAACTTATTATTTGTGGTGAAAATAAATTTTATTTCTTTTTTTTAATTGGCTTACAGGTTTTACAAAAATCAGCTAAGGCAACAATATCTTTCTTTACCTGCTGATGCAGCTCTCTCAGTTTTTCAGTATTCCTACCTAAATCCGTTTCATTAGCAGATTCTGAATATGCCAAGCTATAAGAATTCTGAATTTTTGTAAATAATGGTTGATAAAAACTAACATCTGAAAAAGCTGCTTTACCGTCATATAATTCTTTCCTAAATTTTCTAGCATATAACTCCGAAAGATCAAATTGATACTGAGCAAAACTTAACAGATTTAAAGCGGTAGAAGTATCAGGAGCTATTATTGATGCCGATTCTCGCTTAAAAGAATTACTAACTTTTGAATTAAAGTTTTTAGTAAACATAAATTCCGCATTAGACATATAAAACGCAAATTCCATACTTGTTCCGCTAATTATGCTATAAACATTTGTTTCTCCAATCTGGCTAGAAGATAATTGAAAATCAGTAAGTTGTATTTGATAAACCCCATCCCAGTCTATTACATTTTGTGCTTTTATCGTAATGGATTGAACGATAAATAATAACACGATTAATTTTTTCATGGGTAAAAATAAATAAATTATAATTCCTTGAGAATTTATCGATCATATTTAAACTAAATCTGAAAAATAGTATTGATTCTAATAAGTTCAAAAACCGATATATTCTTTCGTAAATTGCCAAATAGAAAAATCTAAATATCATGGCATTTCCATATCAGATTACCAGTTTAGAGCAATATCATGAAGAATATGCGAAAAGCGTTGAGAATCCAGAAGTATTTTGGGCATCTATTGCTGAAAACTTTTTATGGAAGAAAAAATGGGATAAGGTATTAAATTGGAATTTCAACGAACCTAAAATTGAATGGTTCAAAGGAGGTAAATTAAATATTACTGAAAACTGCATCGATCGATATTTGCCGCTAATGGCCGATAAACCAGCTATTATCTGGGAACCAAATAACCCAGACGAGCGAGTAAGAACAGTAACTTACTCCCGATTACATAAAAGAGTTTGTCAGTTTGCACAGGTATTAAAAAACAATGGGGTTAAAAAAGGTGACAGGATTTGCATATACATGGGCATGATACCTGAGTTAGCTTATGCCATATTAGGTTGTGCAAGAATTGGCGCCATCCATAGTGTTATTTTTGGTGGCTTTAGTGCTCAAAGTATTGCAGATCGGTTAGAAGATGCTCAATCAGAATTTATTATAACGTGTGATGGAGCATACCGCGGTGGAAAAGATATTCCATTAAAATCGGTAATTGATGATGCGTTAATTGGAAATAAATTAGTCAAAAGAGTAATTGTTTATACTCGTACACGAATTCCTGTTTCGATGATAAAAGGAAGAGATGTATGGTGGGAAGATGAAATGGAATATGCAGAGTCGCAAGTAGAAAAAGATGGGATTGTATCTTTCCCTGCTGAACCGATGGATGCAGAAGATCCCTTATTTATTTTATATACTTCTGGCTCTACAGGCAAACCCAAAGGGGTTGTACATTCCGTTGCGGGTTATATGATTTGGACTAATTACACTTTTGTAAATGTATTTCAGTACCAACCTGGCGACGTTCATTTTTGTACAGCTGACATTGGTTGGATTACCGGTCATAGTTATATTCTATATGGCCCATTGAGCGCTGGTGCAACTTCTGTATTATTTGAAGGAATACCAACTTGGCCAGATGCTGGTAGATTTTGGAGTATTGTTGAAAAACACAAAGTTAACTGCATTTATACTGCTCCAACTGCTATTCGTAGTCTCATGAGTTTTGGAACTGAACCTATTAAAGGAAAAGATTTATCAAGCTTAAAAGTACTTGGAACTGTAGGTGAACCTATAAATGAAGAAGCTTGGCATTGGTACGATGAAAATATTGGTAAAAATAAATGCCCAATCGTCGATACATGGTTTCAAACTGAAACGGGTGGATGTTTAATTACTAATCTAGCAGGTGTAACTCCCTCTAAACCAGGTTGGGCTACTTTACCCTTGCCTGGAGTACAACTTGTACTAATTGATGAAACTGGCAAAGAAGTTTTTGAAAAAGATTCCAGTGGTATGTTGAATGGTAATTTATGTATTAAATTTCCATGGCCAAGTATTTTACGAACCACTTGGGGAGATCATGACCGATGCAGAACCAATTATTTTGCCACATATCCAGGCTTATACTTTACAGGCGATGGCGCACTAAAAGACTCAAATGGAAATTTCCGAATTACAGGCAGAGTTGATGACGTTTTAAACGTAAGTGGTCACCGAATTGGAACTGCAGAAGTTGAGAATGCAATAAATATGCACAGCGGAGTGGTAGAAAGTGCTGTGGTTGGTTATCCCCACGAGCTGAAAGGGCAAGGCATTTATGCCTATATCATTTATCAAGGAACGCATGGTGATGAGGCATTAACCCGTCAAGATATAAATCTTACTGTTTCTCGAATAATTGGTGCTATAGCCCGACCCGATAAAATTCAGTTTGTAAAAGGATTACCCAAAACCCGAAGTGGAAAAATAATGCGTAGAATTTTACGAAAAATTGCAGAGGGAGAAACTGAAAATTTAGGCGATACTAGCACTTTGCTAGATCCAGAAGTGGTGAATGAGATAATGGCTGGGAAAGTGTAGGGAGGATATTTATTCTAGATAAAATAATCAAAAAGTTAGTAATATTAATTATTTAACTTTTGAATTTATTATTGAAATATTTAACAACTTTTTCATGCGAAATAATTTCTCCATTTTCAATTTGTTTTAAACCTTGTTCTATTTTATCTCTTATAAGTAAAGTTTCAAATAAATTCTCTAACTCAATCTCTTCAGAAAAATCATTAACTATTTGAATTACTGTCTCTTTTTTCATTTTACTAAATTAATGTGTTAAGATTAACTATATATTCGTTAGCAACACTACAAACATTGGATAAATCACCCTTTAAACATAAAAGTTTTGCTTGCAATTTATCATCACTGTAATTATAAACCCGATACAAATAATAGTTGTCTTTTTCATGTTTACTTCTTTCCAGTTCATTTCTAGAGATGTAAAAGGTGGAGTATTTATCTCCTCTAGTAGTTTTCACTTCAATAAATATTTGATTTTGATTTAAATCATAGGATTTAATATCATAACCTAACCCATCACCTTTTAAAACAGAACTATGCTCAACTTTTTTGGCTAAATCGTGAAAACCTGCATTTTCTAATTTTGTTTGTTCAAACTTTATAACCCATTGTTCTCCAAGATCTCCTAATTTTTTATTTTCTAAATTATTTTCTAAAAAATTTATGAATCTTCCTTCAAAATTAACATTATCAACAAAATTATTTATTTTACTAGTTACTATTTCATTTATATTATTGTTAATATTTGAAATTTCACTTAATCTATATGCAATAGCATGTACAAAATCCTGAGTTAAGATATTTAAATTATTATCTAAATAACAATCTAATGAAAGTCTTTTTTTATGAAAAGATATTAAAAATACATCTTTTTCAATTATTTGTCTTATACTTTTACAAATCTGCTGAAATTTAAAAACATTCTCAATCTTTCCAGCCGTAGGCTTATCTAAATTAAAATAAGCACAAAATTTTTTCAAATCATTAAATTTGTAGAAAAAATATTTTTCAGGATATTTTAATGTCAAATATGAAATAATGGTTCTATGGTCATGATATGATTTTTTTTTAGAATTAAATAATCCATCATTTAATCTTTCTATATTAAATTTAAATGACTCAATTCTTAAATTAAGATCAAGCTCTTCATTAAAAAGATTAAGAAATAAAGATCTAATATCCTCAGGAAAAACTAAATTATATTCCTCCATCATAGTCAATGATAAGGAATTTTGGGTGTCTAAAAAAATTTTAGATTTATTTAGTGATAAAGTAAACATAGCCCTAAAGTCCTCCGAATTTATATCCCAATTATCTTGAAAGCATTTTACTGCTCTCCATTTAAATATTTCTTTTGGCCCAATTTCATTAAATCGAAGTTTATACTCTTCTAAATATTGATTTAAAATCTCATTATCCATTTGTTTATTATTAAAGATTGTAAAATATAAATTCTTAACTCATTCCCAAACTTGTACTTTAATTCTTAACTCACTACACTATCATTACAATTTCCATTTAAGTTTAATTACCTTTCCCCAATTCCTTTTCATTTATAACATGACTCCATTTTAATTCTCCATTTTTATCTTTTGTTTCAATCGTTAAATTTCGATCTGATTTTGAACCACTAACTTTAATTAACCCAAAATTTTGCTCCATCGTTAAAGTACCCTTTACTCTATCTGGATTATTGAATTCAGGATGGTCTGGTTTTAAATTTGTAACACCCGAAGTAAGTGGAGAACAAGTAAATTCATAAATCGGATATGTTGTAATTTGAGTGTGCTTTTGCAATTGGGTATAATGTCTATCACCAGATAAAAGTACCACTCCCGAAATTCCTGAATTCTTTATAAAAGAAGTAAATTCCTGATATTCCGAAGGAAAAAAAGTCAAGCCTTCGTATTTATTTAGCTTATCCAAAAACTGATTTCCGTTTACAATAATTTTAAATGTTGCTCTAGACGTAATCAATTGATCTTTTAACCATTCCATTTGTTCTTTTCCCCACATTACTTTGTCTGCATTTGGTTTTCCATTTACTGAGTCTGGCATTCGATTCGGTGCTCTGAAATATCTATCGTCTAACAAAAAAATATCTACATCCGAAAAACTTACTTTGGAATAAATTCCCTGATCATTTTTACCGACCGTTTTATTTGCCCAATACGTTTTAAATAGTTCTCTACTTTCTTGCTTAAATTCAAAACCTCTGTCAGCGTCATTTGGACCATAATCATGATCGTCCCATATTGCATAATTTGCTTGAGTTGTTAATAATTCCTGCATTTCAGGAACCGATCTGTCATGTTTTTGACGATATATTAAACCTGAAACGCTGCTAAAATCTGGCTCTCGGTAATAAAAATTGTCGCCACCCCAAATCATAAAATCTGCTTTTGATTTAGCCATTGATTTAAATATTGAAGGATCTGAACCATATCCTTTTCCGGGTCTATCGTACAAACTATCATTAAAATAAGCGCAAGAACCTACCATAAATGAAAAATCGGGAGGATTTGGCTGACGAAATTCCCAAAGAAACCTGGTTTTAAAAGTTAGTGGATAATTAAACGTAACAAATTTTTTATCTGCTTTAATATTATAAATGTATTTCGTTCCCATTTCCAATTCTTCTAAAATGAATTTTACTGGCTTGGGATTTATTTTATCAATTATAATTTTCTGGGCTTTCTTTTTCTCTGGTTTTAATTCCGGAAAATACGTTATCTCAAGCGTTTGAACTCCCAATGCAGGTTCTACCCAAATCGCAACTTCTCGATGCTCAACATAGCCAAGCATAGGTCCAGAGATTAAATATTTTTGTTGAGAATAGGCAGTGAATCCATAAATATTAAGCAGAAATAGTATTATCGCAATTTTTTTCATTTTTTACTTTTTTGTAAATTAAAGGAATCTGTTTAAGATCTAATGTTAAGAAATAGTTAATTCTTGAAATGGTAAAACTTGGAGCACCTTCTTTTTCTTTGTGTCTTAGTGGTTCATAATTTTTGTGATACAACCCCTTAAGAAAATCATACAACATAATACTTTTACTTGCTTTGCAATGCTGAGGCACGAAGCATCTTTGTTCTTGCTGTTTTCAATCGTATTTGAAGAGATTCTTCGTGCCTCAGAATTAACAAAAGGAAGTTTTTTGCATAAACAGGAACATTTTCTTTAAAAAGAATTTAAAACTATGTGCACCTTCTTTTTCTTTGTGTCTTTGAGGTTCAATAATTTTTCTTAAAACTTTGAGCACCTTCTTTTCTTTGTGTCTTGTAGGTTCAAAATTTTTGTGATACAACCCCTTAAGAAAATCATACAACATAATACTTTTGCTTGCTTTGCAATGCTGAGGCACGAAGCATCTTTGTTCTTGCTGTTTTCAATCGTATTTGAAGAGATTCTTCGTGCCTCAGAATTAACAAAAAGAAGTTTTTTGCATAAACAGGAACATTTTCTTTAAAAAGAATTTAAAACTTTGTGCACCTTCTTTTTCTTTGTGTCTTTATGGTTCAATAATTTTCTTGAGTCTTTGTGGTTCAAAATTCTAACTTAGAAGTTCAATCTGTCACGATTTTTGTTAACAAAAAAATAAAACTGAATATGAAAAAATTAATTACTCCTATTCTCAGCGTACTCTCTATTATACTTTTCAGCTGTCAAGCAAACTCGCAAACGCTTGTAACACGAGTAGTAGCTCAAAACTTTGAACATCCTTGGGAAATTATTTGGGGTCCAGACAATCAATTATGGATGACTGAGCGAGTTGGAAAAATAACCCGGGTTGATCCAGTAACTGGAACAAAAACACCCTTATTAACTATTCCTCAAGTGGTTACAGGTGGCGAAAGAGGACTGTTAGGAATGGCTTTACATCCAAATTTCACTACTATACCGCAGCTATTTGTTGCTTTTACCTATTTAGACGGGAATGATGATAAGGTAAAAGTTGTTCGATATGATTATGCGAATAACGCTTTAACCAATCCATTTACGATAATTGAAAATATTGAAGGAAATACAACACATGATGGTTGCCGATTATTTATCGATGCAAATCTGAAACTATTTATTACAACTGGAGATGCTCAAAATCTTAGCGCACCTCAAAATTTGGCTAACTTAAATGGAAAAGTACTTCGGCTAAATCTGGATGGAAGTATACCCTCAGATAATCCAAACCCAAATTCGAAAGTATGGAGTTCTGGACATCGAAATTCACAAGGTTTTGTAATTGCAAATGGTAAAATTTATGCTTCGGAACATGGCCCAGATCAGGATGATGAAATTAATATAATTACTGCTGGTGGAAATTATGGCTGGCCAAATATTAAAGGAGCTTGTAACGAAGCTTCTGAGACTGTTTTTTGTGCAGATTCAAACGTTATTGTACCAATTGCAGCTTGGACACCAACCATAGCAACCGCAGGATTAGATTATTATAACAATTCTGCCATTCCAGAATGGAGTAATTCTTTGTTATTAACTACATTAAAAGATGAATCGTTAAGAATTTTAACATTGAATCAAGCTGGAACCGCCGTTACCAACCAGGCTACTAAATTTAAAAGCCAATTTGGTAGAATAAGAGATTTATGTATTTCGCCTGCAGGAAAAGTTTATATTGTTACCACAAATGGTACAAGTTTTCAAGGTGGAATAGGAGATCGAATAATAGAAATAAGTAATTCTACTTCTGGTATTGCAACAACAAAAACCAGTTTTTTTTCAGTATTTCCAAACCCAATTGCGAATTCAAAAGAAGCTATTTTAAATTTTGCTAAAACCGGAAATTACTTCTTAAACCTAACTGATATGAATGGTAAATCAATTTTAAAACAAACAATAGCAGCCAATGCTGATATACCTTTTTCTTTATCTCTACCTAAAATTTCAAAAGGAATTTATTTTTTAGGAATTAACGGAACAGAAGGTTCAGAAAACGTTAAATTAATAATAGATTAAAAGAAAATAATTTTTAGAAAAAGTCCTCCTCATAAAATTGCGGAGGACTTTTTTATTTTTATACGATGGAAAAAGGTTCAACCTTACTTAAAAATTGGTACAAACAAAAAGGTTGGAAAGAATTTGAATTTCAAAATCAAGTTAAGGATGCGTATTTAGCTAATAAAAATGGCTTATTAAATGCACCAACGGGTTCTGGAAAAACATATGCATTGTTTCTTCCGGTGTTGCTAGAGTATATTATTGCCAATCCCGATTATACCAAATCAAAGAAAAATGGATTACAATTAATTTGGATTACTCCACTTCGTGCCCTTACCCAGGACATTAGAAAAGCAATGGAAAACGCTTGTTCTGAAATGGGAATTGCTTGGAAAATAGCAGTAAGATCTGGTGATACGAGTACAAAAGAACGGAATGAACAGAAAAAGCAAATGCCAGAAGTGTTGCTTACCACTCCAGAAAGTATTCAAATAATGCTTGCACAAAAAGATTATGCTTCTCTTTTCGGAAATTTAAAATGTATTGTTATTGATGAATGGCATGAAATATTAGGAACAAAGCGAGCCGTTCAATTAGAATTAAGTCTTTCTAGAATTAGAGCCATTCACCCAACATTTAAAACTTGGGCCATTTCAGCCACTATCGGAAATCTGGAAGAAGCAGCTGAAGTATTATTAGGTTCGGAAGTAAACAATGGAAATTACCAGCTTATAAAAGCTGATATTAAAAAGAAAACGATTATTAAATCTATAATTCCGGATGAAATAGAAAAATTTTCTTGGGCTGGCCACCTAGGTATAAAACTTCTTCCGCAAGTAATGCCTATAATAGAAAAAAGTGGAACTACCTTACTTTTTACCAATACAAGATCGCAAACAGAAATTTGGTACCAGGCAATTTTAGCTAACTATCCAGAATATGCCGGAATAATGGCAATGCATCATGGTTCAATTGATGGTGAATTAAGAACCTGGGTAGAAAATGCCTTGCACGAAGGAATTTTAAAAGTGGTTGTTTGTACTTCGTCTTTGGATTTGGGTGTTGATTTTCGTCCGGTTGATACGGTAATTCAAGTTGGAAGCCCAAAAGGAATTTCACGCTTTATGCAACGAGCTGGAAGAAGTGGACATAGCCCAGGAGCTACCAGTATTATTTATTTTGTACCCACACATTCCTTAGAATTAACTGAAGGAGCCGCGCTAAAACAAGCCATGGCCGATGAAGTGTATGAAAGTCGCGATCCGATTGTTTTGGCAATGGATGTATTAACGCAGTATTTGGTTACGTTGGCCGTTTCAGATGGTTTTTATCCTGAGCAACTATTTATTGAGGTAAAAAAAACCCATGCATATTCAGATTTAGAACGATCGGAATTTCAAGAAATATTATCTTTTATTACCGTTGGCGGAAATACATTATCACAATATGATGAATATTTAAAAGTAGATATTGAACCCAATGGCTTATATAAAGTAAACTCGCGAAGAGTGGCAATGCGACATCGCCTATCCATGGGAACCATTGTAAGTGAGCTTAGTATGAGTGTTCAATTTGTTTCGGGTGGTAGAATTGGGACTATTGAAGAAGGATTTATTGCCAAATTAAAACCCGGAAATGTGTTTTGGTTTGCTGGAAGAAGTCTAGAATATTTAAAATCAAAAGGAATGGTTGCTTATGTAAGAAAGTCAACCAAAAAAACGGGAATGATACCCAGTTGGGCTGGAGGCAGAATGCCTCTATCATCTCAATTATCAAAAGTATTGCGCCAAAAAATAAGTGAAGCTGCTGATGGAATATTTAAAGATGAAGAACTAATTGCATTAAAACCATTGTTAGATTTGCAAAATAGTTTATCAAAACTGCCTTGCGATGATGAATTATTAATAGAATATTTTATTTCAAAAGAAGGAACGCATATTTTGGTTTATCCGTTCGAAGGAAGATTGGTTCATGAAGGGATGGCTTCTTTGCTTTCTTATCGCATCGCAAAACAAAAACCGATGTCGTTTTCATTAGCCATGAATGATTATGGTTTTGAAATGTTAACTGATGCAGAAGTTCCAATAGAATTTTTGAATAAAGCGCTTTTTAGCATCGAAAACTTATTAGATGATATTTTGCATAGTTTAAATGCGAATGAATTAGCCCGAAGAAAATTTAGAGATATCGCCAATATTGCCGGATTAATTTTTACTGGATTTCCGGGTAAGAATATTAGTAATAAACATTTGCAGGCCTCATCATCTTTATTGTTTGACGTATTTGAAGAGTACGAACCAAACAATTTATTGATAAAGCAAGCATATACCGAAGCGTTAACTGTTCAATTAGAAGAATTTAGAATGAGGGAAGCACTTCGACGAATTTCGCAACAGAAAATAATTGTAAAAATAATTGAACGACCTACGCCTTTTGCCTTTCCGATAATGGTTGATAGTTTGAATCGAGAAAAATTGAGTACCGAAAGTTTAGAAGATCGAATAAAAAAAATGCAGATACGGTATGATAAAGCATAAATTTCATAAAAATACCGCTAAAAAATATAAGTGAGCCATTTTTTTGCTTTCAACATTGCTAAGATAATTTGTACACATAATGTGTACAAAACACTTGTTTTAAATTGCTAGGAGCTATACTTAACAATTCCTTAACATAAAAATAATTTGGAATTCTAAAATTTGTACCTTACCTTGTTTTCTTAAACCAATAAAAATGAAAAATGTAACACAACTCAAAAAAACAGGCATTTTGCAAATCTGCATTCTTGCCATTTTGTCATGGGGGGGGGGTATTTAACCCTGCAATGGCACAAAACAATGTGAATGGATTTACTGCTAATGCCGGGCAGATGAAGGATACGGATGGTTCACTTCGTTCGGATTTACTTTACACAGCAAACGCTGCAGGAGCAAAAATTTATTTACGTCAAACAGGTATTAGTTTTTGTTGGTACCAAGCAGCAGCCGATTCATTAAAAAAAGATTCTGCTTATCGAATGGATGTTGATTTTGTAAATGCTAGTTCTAACCTATTGGTTACTCCAAGTGCTTTACAAAGCAGTTACAGCAATTACTTTATTGGTAATGTATCTTCGAGTAATGTTTCTGAATATGGAAAAGTAATCTACCAAAATCTATGGCCCAATATTGATTTGACATTATCTATTGATTCATCAGGCTTTACTTATAAATATCATTTAAAAAAGGGGGCAAATCCTAATGATATAAAAATTGTTTATAATGGAGGAAAGTCTTTCCAAACGGGAAGTAAGTCCATGTCTATTACAATTCCATTTGGTAAAAGTATTAGTTTTTTAAACCCAAGCATTAAAAGCTTAGGAGCTACGAAAAACAAACCAGTCATCACAAGCAGTCTGAACAGTAGTAAGGTAAACAGTTTTAGTTTTAGCAATTTAAATGTAAACGCAGAATATGAGGTGGTACAGGTTGCAAGTGCTGCTGCACCTTGCAATCCTTGTCCACCCAATCCTAATCCAGGTCCTTACACCGCTAATAAATGGACAACTTATTATGGGGCAAATTATTTTGATATCGCTAATGACGTTTTCATTGATATTAATTCAAATATATACGTTATTGGTACAACGAATAGTTTTGACTTTCCCTTTGATGCTAATGCTATTATGCCATCACCTCAAGGTGGTGATGATGCATTTGTGGTCAAATTTAACCGCAATCGTGAAAAAGTCTTTGCCACTTATTATGGAGGAAACAATACGGATGAAGGAGTTGGAATAACAGTAGGCAATACTGGGTTAATCTATATTATAGGTAATACTTATAGCACTAATATTTTAGCAGTAGGCGCAGGATACGCCAAACCTACACGTGCACCTCATTCTGGAGATCGTCAAGGCTTCATTGCAAGAATATCAACTAACGGAAATTCTTTAGAATGGTCTACTTACTTTAGCAGTTTCAATGATTTAACACTTTCTGACGTTTGTATTGATGGAAACAATTTATGTATAGTAGGGAATTTACAGAATCCAACCCAACAATACTCAATTGACCTAAAGACTTTTGCAGGTGGATATAACCAAAATGCTAGCCAAACAAGTTTAGTAAGTTGTTCATTTATCACGAAATTTAGCTTGGCTACCAATCAGCTAGTTTGGTCTTCATATCTTGGATCAACATCACACGGTACCCAGCTTATGAGCTGCTCGGCAGATGCTAATGGAAATTTAGTAGTAGGCGGATTAACTTATGCTTCAGGTTCGTTAGGTTGTAATCTAGTTGCCACAACAACATTACCAATTTGTAAACCACTATCAAATTCTTATTCTCAATTAGCAAATAGTGGTCAAAAAGATTTATACATTGCAAGATTCAGCAATAGTAATGCAATAACGTATGCCACTTTGTACGGAGGATCCAATAACGAAGAAACGTACGCTAACAGTATAGATCTAGGAGCAAATGGAGATATCTATGTTACAGGTTCTACATACAGCACCAACTTACCTGGACCTAACTTATATTCTACAGCTCAACTAAATAATGGAGGATCTTTAGATGCTTTTGTTCTCAGATTTAATTCTCAAGGAGTTCGTAGCTTTGCCTCTTACCTTGGAGGCCAATATTTAGACTTTGGCAAAGGCATCAAATCAATGCCACCTTACGGTTATGCAGTAATTGGTCAAACAAATAGTGATAACTTTCCTACTCAGCAAAGACCGAATTCATATTTTGACGGTCAAGTCAATAATAACTTATTTGGCACTTCAGATGGTTTTTATACTGAATATTCATCAGTTAATCAAAGAATACATAGTACGTTTATTGGAGGCTCGGGTTTTGATCAAGTTCGGGCAATTGGGACTTACAAAGACTTACAAATTGTAGACGATATTGTATTGGTTGGAAGTACAGAAGGGCTATTAAATTTTCCCTTAAATGATATTCTGCCCGGTACAAATGATTATTTTCAAGGTTCAATCAATGGTGGCGTAGATGCTTTTATTATGAACCTGAAATACAATTGCGGCAATACCTGTAGAAGCATATTATCAAATTACCAACCAGAATTCGATGTCTATCCTAATCCATCTAACGGCATCGTTAGTATTAAATCAACAATCGAAGAAAAGTTTTTATCAATTTCAGTTTACAATGCAGTAGGTAAAATGGTGCATAATAAAACCATGGTAACTCCGGAAAATGAATTAAACTTAGACCTATCAGAAAACGCAGCAGGCATTTATTTCTTACGGATAATTACTGAACAAGGCTTATTAAGAACAAAGAAAATCATTTTAAATTAAGAACCATATGATTTTAAAAAACAGAATTGGCTTAAAAAAATACAGTCATATTAAATGTATTATATATATACTATTTATATTTCAATCAATAACACTAACTATTCAAGCACAAACAGTTACAGGGTTTGGCTTAGGTGCAAGTGATGGATTTTTTTATAGAGGTTTTGTATCAGCCGTATATGTAGATCATGTAAACAATCATATTTGGGCAGGTGGAACATATATGTATATGGATACAATACCTTGCTATGGAATTTCAAGATGGGATGGGTCTAAATGGCAAAATTTAGGAACAGGGTTAATTGATTCTACTGGCTATTCTGGTGTAAGAGTATCTGATATCAAGCGTTTTCAAAATGAAATCTATGTTACTGGCAATTTTTCGACTATCGGTGGGTTAACAACTAAAACAGGCCTTGCAAAATGGGATGGAAACCAGTGGCAAGTTATTCCAGGTACACTTTTAAGTACTGGTTACCAAGCAAAGGCTGGTCCGTTTAAAATGGTTGAATATAACAATGAACTAATTCTTGTTGGAAAAATTGATTCACTAGATTCCAACCCAGCAAAAGTTGTTAGTTGGAATGGTTCCGTTTGGAAATCAATTGGCAAAAATTTTCAAGGCAATCCTTGCGATTTTAACGCTATTAATGCTGTTGATGTTTTTAACAATGAGTTGTATGTCGCTGGCAACATGAACTGCAATACTCCTGATGAAGAATATGTGTATAAATTAGTTGATACGACATGGGTTCAAGTTGGAACTGGATTTAATGGAGATTGCTGGCTTAATACGTTTGCTAATTATCAAAATAAATTATACGTAGGAGGCTACTTTTCAACACAAGGCGGCAATGTTGATAATAGTTTAGTGTATTTAGAAAATGGCAATTTTATGCCTACAAATGGCGGAACACTTCCTGCTAATTTATTAGACCTACAAGAGCATAAAGGAGAATTATATGCTGCTGGTCAAATCAATTTTGCAGGTTTTCAGCCCGTAGATCGTATCGCAAAGTGGAATGGTAACCAATGGTTAAATACAGGTGTTAGCGTATATGATACTTTAACAATAGGAAAGAAAGGAACCATTACTGCAATGTCAGAATATAATGGAAAATTATTAGTAGCAGGTACTTTTACTCGAATTAATAATACTCAAGCTAATAGTATCGCTCTAATTGATTTCTCAACTTCCGGTATAAATCTCAAACAAGACGATAAAAATTTAACACTATATCCAAACCCAACAAGTGATATACTAACTATAAAAGTAGAAAATGGTAATCGGGAAGGCAGTGTAAAATTGTTCAACCAATTAGGGCAAATAGTTTATAGCCAAATAAATGGTGTTTTCCAACCTGTAGATGTAAGCACTTTTGCTAAAGGAGTATATTTTGCTGAGGTTAGGCAAGAAGATAAAGTAATGAGGCAAAAAGTGGTGGTGGAGTAAATAAAAAAAGAATAGTTAAAAAGCCCTGGTTCAACAATCAGGGCTTTTTGTTTGGGATAGTTTTTAAAAATTTTATCCTATAATTTTATGAAAAACCTTATAAACTATTTCAATTCGACGGCTTTTAAAATCAAACGCTAATAAAGCATAAATTTGCTTCATGATTTCCGAAGTAGCCGAGCATGAAATTTTAGGTCAACATTTACTCTTACTTCCTCAAAAAGCCATTTATTGGAAAGAAGAAAAAACCTTAATAATTTCTGATTTGCATTTTGGTAAGGCTGCTCATTTCAGAAAAGCTGGCATTGCGGTACCAAATGGCAACATTAATACAGATATTTTATTGTTAAGTAAACTCATTCAAAAATACCTACCAGAAACGCTTATTTTTTTAGGAGATTTATTTCACAGTGATTTTAATAGCGATTGGAACTTGTTTTCTGATTGGCGAAAGCTACATCCAACACTAAAAATAATATTGGTGAAAGGAAACCACGATATTATTCCATCTAATTATTACAGCACTTTGGCTATTGAAATTATAAGCAAAGAGCTTTATCTTGGCCCATTTGAATTTGCACATCACCCTTATAGCCTAAATCAGGAAATTTCAGAAAACCATCCATACCGGATTTGTGGGCACCTACATCCAGGAATACGACTAACAGGCAAAGGCAGACAATCCGCCACATTATCTTGTTTTTTCTTTTCTAAAAATCAAGCGATTCTTCCAGCTTTTGGTAGTTTCACCGGCAATTTCATTATAAAACCAACAGAAAATGATCATATTTTTTGTGTAGTTAAAAACAGAATTATGAGTATTTGATTGATAAAAAATTTACAATTAAGTTATATTATAGAATCGTTCTAAATATTTAACGATAATCTTCAAAGCGTATTAAATAAATACATTTGTTATTAAGCCAAAAACCAACTCAATTATGGGCAGTCTTGCTAAATCATTAAATTCATCAATCGGTCAAAAAGTAACAATGAGCCTCACAGGCTTGTTTTTATGCATATTTCTTGTAGTTCATCTTACCGGAAATTTTCAGCTTTTCAAAAACGACAATGGCTTAGCCTTTAACGAATATGCCGTTTTCATGACCACTTTTCCACCAATCACATTTATATCTTATGGGTTGTATGCCATGATTCTTTATCATGCTTTCAAAGGATTGGCACTTGCTTACAACAATCAAAAAGCAAGACCTGTGAAGTATGCCTTCAACAATCCGTCTAAAAACAGTCACTGGACTTCCAGAAATATGGGAGTTTTAGGAACTATTTTATTGGTTTTTATAGCTGCACACATGAGTAATTTTTGGTTTGAATACAAATTCGGTTTTACTCCTTATGCTAAATACGAAATCAATACGAGCAACAATCAATTGATAAGTTTTAGTGAATATGGGAAAGAATTAGAAGTTAAAAAACAGGAGTTTACCGTTGGAGAATCTACTAAAGTCGTAATCATAAAAGATTTGTACAAAGAGGTTTCTGAAGATTTTAAGGTATGGTGGATCGTTTTATTTTATGTTGTATCCATGGGTGCTGTTGCTTTCCACTTATATCATGGCTTTCAAAGTGCATTTCAAACGCTGGGTATTAATCATAACCGATACATTACTGCTATCAGGTTTGTGGGTTTGTGGGTTTTTAGCATTATAATACCAATTGGTTTTGCTGCTATGCCTATTTATTTTTATGCAAAACAATTTATATAATCCTAATTGTTTAATAGCTACAAGAAATTAACGATTTGATCGAATAAATTTAAAACGTATGTCAACGATAAAATTAGATTCAAAAGTTCCAGCAGGAGATTTATCCCAAAAATGGAGCAAACATAAATTCAACCTTAAATTGGTAAACCCTTCCAATAAGCGTAAATACGAAATTATAGTAGTAGGCACTGGTTTGGCAGGAGCATCTGCAGCGGCTTCGCTTGCAGAATTAGGCTATAAAGTAAAAGCATTTTGTTTTCACGATAGCCCCAGAAGAGCACATAGCATAGCTGCTCAAGGTGGTATAAATGCTGCTAAGAATTATAGAAATGATGGCGACAGCGTTTTTAGATTATTTTATGATACCATAAAAGGTGGTGATTACAGAGCCAGGGAAGCGAATGTGCATCGTTTAGCAGAAGTAAGTGTAAATATTATTGATCAGTGTGTAGCTCAAGGTGTACCTTTTGCCAGAGAATATGGAGGCTTGTTAGATAACCGATCTTTTGGTGGAGCACAAGTTTCGCGTACGTTTTATGCTCGAGGCCAAACCGGACAGCAATTATTATTAGGAGCTTATTCAGCATTGAACCGACAAATTAATCTGGGAAATGTAACTATGCATACCCGAAGTGAAATGTTGGATTTAGTAACGATTGATGGTGTTGCTAAAGGAATTGTAACTCGTGATTTAATCAGTGGAAAAATAGATTCACATGCTGCACATGCAGTATTGTTGTGTACAGGAGGATATGGAAATGTGTTTTATCTTTCAACCAATGCAATGGGATCTAATACTACAGCAATTTGGAGAGCACATAAAAAAGGAGCCTTGTTTGCAAATCCTTGTTTTACTCAAATCCATCCAACCTGTATTCCTGTTTCGGGGGAGCATCAATCTAAGCTTACCTTAATGAGCGAAAGTTTGAGAAATGATGGAAGAGTTTGGGTACCAAAGCAACCAGGAGAAAAAAGAAAACCAACCGATATACCTGAAGATGAACGAGATTATTTTCTGGAAAGAAAATATCCATCTTTCGGAAATTTAGTACCAAGAGATGTTGCATCCAGAAATGCAAAAGATATGGTTGATACTGGAAAAGGGGTTGGTGTAAGCGGAATAGCAGTTTATTTAGATTTCGCTGACTCTATAAAAAGGTTAGGAGAAGATGCAGTTAGAGCTAAATATGGAAATCTTTTCGATATGTATCAACAGATTACAGACGAAAATCCATATAAATCACCTATGAGAATTTACCCAGCTGTACATTACACCATGGGTGGGTTATGGGTTGATTATAATTTGCAAACTACCATTCCAGGTCTTTATGCTTTAGGTGAAGCAAATTTTTCAGATCATGGAGCTAACAGATTGGGAGCTAGTGCCTTGATGCAAGGTTTAGCAGATGGGTATTTCGTAATTCCGTATACAGTTGGCGATTACCTTGCTACCATCGGACCTATTCCTATTAATAAAAATCATCCTGCGTTTACAGAAGCAGAAAATAAAGTAAAAGAAGGAATCAACAAACTTTTATCCATAAAAGGTAAAAAAACAGTTGATGAATTTCATCGTGAGCTTGGTTTGATTATGTGGAACAACTGTGGAATGGCCAGAAATGCGGAAGGTTTAATAAAAGCCAAAAAGGATATTCAAAACTTAAAAGCAGAATTTTGGAGTAATGTAATTGTAGTGGGAACTGCTGATGAATTCAACATGTCGATAGAAAAGGCTGGCAGAGTTGCCGATTTTATTGAATTAGGAGAGTTGATGATTGATGACGCTTTGGATAGAAAAGAATCATGTGGTGGCCATTTCAGAGAAGAATATCAAACAGAAGAAAATGAAGCGTTGAGAAATGATGATGATTATGCTTATGTAGCTGCCTGGGAATTTAATGGTGAAAATCAACCAGAAACTTTACATAAAGAAGAATTGATATTTGAAAGCGTGAAACTTACTCAAAGAAGTTACAAGTAAGCTGAAGCAAGTAATAAGAAAAAAAGATTTTAAACTAACTCATAAACTATAAAATGAGCGGAATGATGAATTTAAATCTGAAAGTCTGGAGACAGAAAAACAGAAACTCAACTGGTAAAATGGTTGATTATACAGCAAAAAATGTATCGCCTGATATGTCTTTTTTGGAAATGTTAGATGAAGTGAATGAAGATTTAACTAGAAAAGGTGAAGATCCTATCCACTTTGATCATGATTGCCGAGAAGGAATTTGCGGATCTTGTAGTTTATATATAAACGGAACTCCACATGGTCCTAAAAAAGCAATTACAACTTGCCAATTACACATGCGTTCATTTTCAGATGGAGAAACAATCATAATTGAACCTTGGAGAGCAGAAGCTTTTCCTATAAATAAAGATTTATCGGTAGATCGTTCTGCATTTGACAGAATACAACAAGCAGGTGGTTTTATTTCAGTAAATACAGGTGGAGTACCTGATGCAAATGAAATTCCTATTTCTAAAGTAATTGCAGATGAGGCTTTTAGCTCAGCAACTTGTATTGGTTGTGGTGCTTGTGTTGCGGCATGTAAAAATGCAAGCGCAATGTTGTTTGTAAGTGCGAAAGTATCTCAATTTGCTATGTTGCCACAAGGCAAGCCCGAAAAAGCCAGACGAGTATTAGCAATGGTAGCTCAAATGGATGCCGAAGGCTTTGGTAGCTGTACCAATACCGGTGCCTGCGAAGCTGAATGCCCGAAAGAAATTTCGTTAACCAATATAGCTAGAATGAACCGAGAGTATTTAGGCGCTGGTATTTTTTCTGAAGAGGAGATTTAATTTATTCTTTTGGTTTTTACATAAAAATGATCTTCATCAACCCGAAAGTCATTTTTTTTGCCATTTATTTTCAATAATTGCCAATTATTAGTTGGTGTTATTGTTTGATAAACTTTATTTTTTGTCATTAACCTAACAGGCATTTCGAAATTTTTCACATTCGTATTCCATCTATATTCTACGGTTTTACTGCTAGTTTTTAACTCCAATTCTGGTAAATCTGGATAATTTAAATATTGGTCTGCTATTTTGCTAATATCTTTTCCCGACTTCGCACTTATATAGTTTATAATTTCTTCGGTTGTAGTTGTTTTTAAACCAAAATCCTTTTGTATTCCTTTTAAAATACTAAACCATACAACATCATTATTTATAACTGATCGAATAGTATTTAGAAAAAGACTTCCTTTTGGATACATATCTCCACTACCCTCTAAGTTTAAATTGTATTTGCCAATAATCGGAGACTTATTTCCAATAAAATTTTTTCCACCGTTTAAATAGCTAATTGCAGAGTCTTTTCCATATAAACATTCCACATAAATGGATTCTGAATAAGTGCAAAATCCTTCATGTATCCACATATCAGCGATATCCTTACTGGTTACATTATTTCCCCACCATTCATGGCCGGTTTCATGGATAATTATATAATCGAATAACTTTCCAATTCCAGTTCCTGAACGATCAGTACCTAAATATCCCTGCAAATAATTATTTCCATAGGCTACAGCACTTTGATGTTCCATTCCTAGGTACGAAGTTTCAACTAATTTGTAGCTATCTCTTGTAAATGGATAATCTCCAAAGAATTTCTCGTAGCATTCCATCATAGGTTTTACTTGCTTAAAATGTTCTTTCGCCTTTTCTAAATTATAACTTAATACATAATAGTCTAATAATAAACCATTAGGCATAGTTTCAGAAAAGTTCACAAAATCACCAATATTAAAAGTAACGTTATAGCTGTTTATTGGATACGTTATTATCCAATTGGTTGTAGTATTATTTTCGTCTGCTTTAGTTTTTGAACGAAGCTTTCCATTGGCAACCATTGTATATTTTGAAGGCGATGTAAAAGTTAAAAGCATACTATCAACTTCATCTGCTTGATGATCTTTGCAAGGCCACCATAAACTCGCACCAGTTCCTTGGCAAGCTACTCCTACAAAATCATTCTCATTTTTATCTTTTTTCCAAACAAAGCCACCATCCCATGGAGCTCTTTTTGCAGCTATTGGTGTACCATTATAAAATATTTGAATATATGCTTGTTCTCCCTTATTTTGTTGATTTGGAAAATAAACGAATACTGCTCCGAATTCTCTACTAAATTTTAATTCATTGCCTTTATTATCAAGAATTTTTTCCAGTTTCATGTTTTCAAAAAGATCAATTTGCAATTTGCTAAAATCAGTAACAACGGTAAAAAAAATGGTATTACTTCCTGAAATTGATTTATTTGCGAAATCAAACTTTACATCCAAATGGTTAAATGTTTGGTCGTAACAAGTTCTTTCTGGCGATAGTGCTCCTCGCAATGTATCAGCTTTAGTAATTTGATTCTCGACACCAAATAACTGTGCAAACAATGTACTGAACGAAAAAATAAGTAAAAATATAAGAATTGAGGCTCGTTTCATGTTTTTTAGTTTAGGCTAATGTAACCATTGGAATTTTAATAAATAGACAAATCAATTATTTGAAAGCTTATTTAGCTGGTGGTAATCATCTTACATCTGCCTCCAGCATTAAAACTTTTCATCTGTTAACGTCAGCAAGTGCATTGAAAGCACGTCAGGCTTTAATTAATAATGAGATAATTGACATGAGCGAAGGAACAATAAGTATGCTTGATCCTATTTTGAAACTATGGTTGCAACATTATTATTTTATCAATTAAAATAAACCAAATAGTAAGTTACCATTTGGTAACTTAAATATAAAACCATAATTTTTAATCTTTTTAACAGAACGACATTGGAATAGCTCCACTTTTAAATTCGTATCTTTACATTTTATGGACTTCAACTCGTTTGGCCTGAACGATAGCCTTTTAGAAGGTGTACTATCAATGGGCTATAAAACCGCAACACCAATACAGACCGAAGCAATACCTGCCGTATTACAAGGCAGAGATTTATTAGCTTGTGCCCAAACCGGAACAGGCAAAACAGGAGCTTTTCTGATTCCTTTAATGGAAAAACTAAGCAAAAAAAGTAATCATAGAATTCGCTGTCTGGTGCTAGTGCCAACAAGAGAACTGGCAAAACAGATAGACGAACAGGCTGAAGGTTTTTCTTATTTCAGCGAAGTAAGTTCAGCAGCAGTATATGGAGGTGGAAGTGGTGATATTTGGGAACAACAACGCAGAGCATTTGAAACTGGAACTGATATTATTATTGCAACGCCAGGCAGATTGATTGCACACATGCAAATGGAATATGTAAAACTAGATGAAGTTGAGTATTTGGTTTTAGATGAAGCTGATAAAATGCTTGATATGGGTTTTTATGAAGATATCGTAAAAATTGTAAAATCATTGCCAGAAAAAAGACAAACTCTGATGTTTTCGGCAACTATGCCACATAAAATAAAAGAGCTCACAAAAAAATTATTGAATGATCCGGTACAGATTGCTTTAGCAATTTCTAAACCAGCAGAAGGTATAAATCAGCAAGCTTATATGGTGTTTGATCATCAGAAAATAAAATTGTTGGAACATATTTTTCAAGAAAAAAATGTAGAAAACATGATCATTTTTACTTCTAGAAAAGTGAATGTACAGCAGATTGTTTCTTCATTACAAAGATTAAAATTTAAAGTAGGCGGAATACAATCAGATAAAACACAGGAAGAACGTGAAACGATGATGCGTGACTTTAAAAGCGGCAAAATAAACGTTTTAGTTGCAACAGATATACTTTCTAGAGGAATTGACATTGAAGGATTAAGCCATGTTGTAAACTACGACGTACCTGGAGATGCAGAAGATTATGTACACAGAATTGGCAGAACAGCAAGAGCTCAAAGTAAAGGTGAAGCAATTACTTTTATTAATGAACAAAAGCAATATCAATTTGCTGCTATAGAGAAACTCATTGAAAAAGAAATACCTAAATTACCGCTTCCAGAAGCATTAGGAGCAGCTCCAGAATGGCAACCTAATGTAAAAGTTAAAGATTCAAGACCATTTAAGAAAAAGAAATTTTTTAAGAAAAAGGTTTAATTAATTCCTAAAATGAAACTTTTGCACCTAATCGATAACCGTTTTTTATCATATCCTGAATACCATATTGATACAAAAAATAAAAATTGGTTTGCCTAAAGTTTTGTGATATTTCTGCACGTATAATTTTAGGCTTATCACCATTATCTATCCAACCATTGTAACCACTATATGAAAATATAAGCGAGGAGGATTTATAGTAAACGGAACTTTTCAAACCAAACAAAAATGCATCATTTTGTACATTCAGTTTTTGTTGCCAAGCATAAAATCCTAACAATGTACCAGCCTTTATTTTAAAACCTTTTTCATTCTTATATATGGTTTTATCGGCTGCAACATCAAAAATATAACCAGGTGCGTTTATATGTCGGGCATTTTCTAATCCCTTTCCGGTGGTTGTTTTAAATGTAATTCCCAAATTGGCATCTGGCAGCCAATTATTTTTTTCTTGTAGCAATTGCACAATTGTTCCAAAATATAAATCACCGCCAGCATATCCTTTTCCTTTTTGAGGCAAAATTTTACGTTCATCTAAAATACTCTGATTCATTTCAAAATGCTCTAAAGGTCGCCAATATGATGTTAAAGCAATTTTGCCCGAAGCAAATGGTAAGGTAAGCTGGTGATAGGTATTAGCTGTTTTTTCTCCAGGTTGTTGGTAGTATTCAACAGCATTTTCAAAAATAATTTTGTTTGATATTTTACCATCTCTTAAATATGGGACAGGTAAAGCACCCGGACCCAAAAAACCAGAAGATGTAATGATGTAGCTTTCTGGCGTTGAAACACCATCCCAATTAACCAAAGTTGCCCATCTTTCAAATTCTGATTGTTGGGCAAATAATTGAGTAACGCAAAAATATTGCAGAATTAAAAAATTAAACAGAAAATATACTTTTTGACGTTTGAACATGAATTGCTTTTTGTTTTTTGAAAAGATACAAAGCTTTTAATACTATTTTTGAAACTCGAAATAAACTATTGAATCATGATCAAAAAAATAATTATTGGTATTACACTATTTGTTGTATTGGTATTTGCAGCACTTTTGGCCGCTCCATTTTTGTTTAAAGACCAGATAGTTGAAAAAGTAAAAACGATTATTAACAAAAACGTAAATGCAAAAGTAAACTTTGATGAAGTAAATATTGGGATTATTAAAAGTTTTCCTAACCTGAATTTTGGTTTAACGAATTTACAAATAATTGGAATTGACACGTTTGCTACAGATACGTTGGTGAAAATGAAAGAATTATATGTGGTAGTTGATATCATGACAGTGATTAAAAAACAACCGATTGTGGTTAAATCTTTTGAACTCACAGAACCTAATTTGTATGTACGTGTGCTTAAAAGTGGAAAAGCAAATTACGATATTGTAAAAGCGGATAGTAACGCCACCGAATCTTTAGATACTGCTACTACTCCATTTAAAGTTGGTTTGCAAAGTTATTCGATTAAAAGTGGAAACTTACGATATGATGATGCCTCGCTTGGTTTTGATATGTTATTGAAAAATTTTGATCATAAAGGTACCGGAGATTTTACCCAAGATTTATTTACGTTAACAACAGAATCGGGCATTGATCAATTGAGTGTAAGCTACGGGGGTGTGAATTATTTGGTGAAGACAAAAACAAAAGCAAAAGTGCCCATTGCTATTGATATGCCTAATATGAAATTCACTTTTACCGATAATGAGATTGAATTAAATGAATTGATTTTGAAGTTTGCCGGAACTATTGCCATGCCTAGTGATGATATTGCTATGGATATAACTTTTGACGCAGCTAAATCTGATTTTAAAAACTTTCTTTCTTTAATTCCAGCAGTATATGCCTCATCTTTTGATAAACTTACGGCGAATGGAAAATTTGCTATAAATGGTTTTGCTAAAGGCATTTATAATGAAAAATCCTTGCCTTCATTTGATATTAATATGTTGATAGAAAACGGTTCGTTTAAATATCCAGATCTGCCTAAAGGAATTAACAATGTTCAGGTTTCGGCAAATATTTCTAACAAAGATGGAAATCTCAATAGTACAATTGTATCAATACCAAAAGGGCATATTGAATTTGGTACTGACCCGTTTGATTTCCGTTTGCTGTTGAAAACTCCAACAACAGATCCGGATATTGATATGGCAGTAAAAGGAAAAATTGATTTGGCAGAAATTACACGGATGATACCGCTTGAAGGAACCAAACTTGAGGGAGTATTAAATGCTGATATACAAGCAAAAGGAAAAATGTCGGCAGTAGAAAAAGGAAATTATGATCAGTTTTATTCTGCGGGAACTTTATCCGTTGCTAATTTAATTTATCAATCCAAAGATGTACCCGCAGCGGTCAATATTCCATCAGCTGCATTTACATTCAATCCTAAAAATATAACGGTTACAAACTTCGATGCAAAAGTTGGAAAAAGCGACTTTAAGGCAAATGGTACACTGGATAATTATTTAGGATATTTATTTAAAGAGCAACCTATTAAAGGAAACTTTATATTAAAATCTAATTTGATAGATGTAAATGAATTAATAGGTCCTGAAACCGCAACTACAACTACTAATGAAGAAAGTGCTCCTTTGGAGATTGTAGAAGTACCTGCTAACATTGATTTTGTTTTAAAATCTGATCTTGCAAAAGTTTTATATGACAATCAAGTTTTTGAAAATCTGACCGGAGAAATTGTTGTTAGAAATAGTGCATTAAATTTTAATTCTGTTAAGTTGAATACGCTTGGAGCAGCTATTGCGATGAATGGAAATTACACGAGCATTGATCCGCAAAAGCCAGCTATGAATCTGGATTTAGGAATACAAAATCTGGATATACAAAAAGCATTTACAACTTTCAGTACTGTGAAAGCAATGGCACCAATTGCCAAATACACCACTGGTTTATTCAATGGAACGATGAATTTCAGTACAGATTTTGGAAAAGATATGATGCCATTGATGAATACAGTAGGTGCAAAAGGAACATTAAACATTTTGAAAGCCATTGTTGGAGGAGGTTTTGAACCATTGAACAAATTGGCTTCTCAACTAAAAATGGATAAGTACAAACAGTTAAATATTAACAATGCAAAAATTGATTTTGTGGTAAATAACGGCAAAGTGATTATAAGCCCATTTGATATTAAACAAGGTAATATGAACATGAATGTTGCTGGAAGCAGTGGTTTTGACCAATCATTGGATTATGTTTTGAAACTAAAATTTCCTAGAGCTGAACTTGGCAACCAAGCAAATGAAGTGTTAAGTAATTTGAAAGCTAAATTAAATAAGCAAGGTGTTAATTACAATGCAGCAGAAAATTTAAATGTTAATGCATTAATTGGTGGTTCTATTACAAATCCAACTGTGAAAATTTCTATGGCAGATTTGGCCGGAGGCTTAAAAGATGCCGTAACTGATGCAATAGATGCAAAAAGAAAAGAACTCGAAGGCAAAGCAAAAGCGGAAGCTGAACGCTTAAAAGCTGAAGGAATAGCAAAAGCAAAAGAATTAGAAAATAAAGGAAGAGCAGAAGCTGACAGAATTAAAGCAGAAGCAGAAGCTAAAGCAAAAGCAGAAACGGATCGATTGAAAGAAGAGGCTAGAAAAAAATCGGAAGAGGCAAAAAAGAAAGCTGAGGAAGAAGCAAAGAAAAAACTAAAAAATTTGTTTAAAAAACCATAAAATCGGGAATTTATTTCTCAAAAAATATTGATTTGTACTCTATGTATTCATTTTACTAAAAAAAGAATGCATTTTAACTTCGTTTTAATTCGGCTCGCATATTGTAAAGTTTCATCTTTAACCCTAAAACTTTTAAAACAATGACAATCAATTCTACAAAAAAATCGGCATCTCTAATGGTGTTATTTTTCGCTTTTACTTATTTTCTTTCATCGTGTAGTCAAACCCATTACCCAATGGCGAGAGTCGAGAAAAAGAATGTAGATAAAGTGGATAAATTAAACATAGAACCGAAACAAAAAATTAATGAAGTTCAACTAGATGTAGCAAAAGCAGAACAGGAGAAGAGTTCCTCTAACTCCGAAAAACAAGTTATTGCATCTTCAGAAACATCATCACAAACCCTGGCAATTGCAAGTGCATCCACTACAATTGCAGAACAAAAAACAATAACTCAATCTGCAAAGCAAAATTGGAAAGAAAAAATGCTGACTAAAAAAATCAACAGAATTCTGGAAAAAAACTCAGCACCTGCTATTCAAAAAGGCAGTTACTTATACATAGGTATCGTGTTAGTGTTGGTTGGTTTAGTAGTTGGGCTGGTTTTTGGTAGTTTAGGTTACTTATTAGTTGTTATCGGTATTGTGGTAGCACTTATTGGTTTACTCACAAATAATTAGTACACTTCTTAGTAAAATTTAATCCGCTTTGCAAAACAAGGCGGATTTTTTTTGTTTATGGTAACAGCAATCCTATTGAGGTAAAACCATTAAAACGAATACTTTTGCAGAAATAAATTTTAATCGCAAGGATTAACGAATAGAGACATGGAATCGAAACGACAACAAAAATTTGCAAAAGTAATACAGAAAGAACTAGGAGAACTTTTTCAACGTGAAATGAATTTGCTGATACCGAATGTATTAATTACCATAACTAAAGTACGAGTAACCCCCGATCTTTCAATTGCTAAAGTATATTTAAGCCTTCTTACCACCCGAAATATTCCTGAAACGATTAAAGAAATCAGATCACATACAAAGGAAGTTCGCTTTAAACTCGGAGCAAAAATAAAAGATCAAGTAAGAGTAATTCCAGCTCTTGACTTTTTTCTAGACGATTCATTGGATTACGCCGAAAAAATGGATAAATTATTCAGTGATTTACAGATTCCAAAAGATGAAATTGAATAAATGAAAAGATTTGTCCGCGAACCTGGAAACTTTCTAACCCATTTTATTCCTGCTTTACTTACCATTCCGGCAGCAGTTATTATGGTATCTTCTGCTACTAATTCAGAAAAATTTTATTCTGCTTTAATTTTCGGTGTAGCATTCATTATACTATTTTTTACTAGTTCGCTATACCATAGTGTACCTCGTACGCAAAAAGGCATTGATAACTGGCGAACAGTAGATTTTTGCGCTATTTATATCATGATTGCCGGCAGCTATACTCCTACCATTGTTGTGCTATTTGAAGGTTGGCAACAATGGCTAATGCTTTTCATTATTTGGGGAATCGCGTTGGCGGGTATAATTTTAAAGCTTGGTGGTAAAATTCAAAACCCAAAAGTTTCTCTCGGTATTTACATTGCCATGGGTTGGCTGGTAATTTTTGTAATCAATGAATTATTAAAATCACTGCCGCCAGAAGCCCTATATTGGTTTTTCGCTGGTGGTATTTCGTACATGATTGGAACAGTGTTTTTCTATTATGACAAACCTTGGATCGAAGATTATTTTGGTTGTCATGAAGTTTGGCATATTTGTGTTTTTGGCGGTGCTGCCTCACATTATGTGTATAATTTACAATATTTGATTAAGTAATTTTGTACTAGATCTGAACTTTTGGGTCAATTTCAGCAGCCCAAGCCATAATACCACCTTTCAAATTATACAAATTAGTTAACCCTAATTCTCGCTCCAATTGCATAATTGCAGCTGCACTTCTTGCACCCGACCGACAATGAATGATTACTTGCTTATGCTTATCAATACTTCTAGCTTCTAATAAAACATTGGCTAATGGAATATTTAACCCTTCCAGATTTCCAGTTTCATATTCAAACACCTCTCTAACATCTACTAATTGAAAATCTTCGCCAGCAGCAATTTTATCTCTTAGTTCAAATACTGTTACTTCTTTCATTTTCTAAAATTTTAGCAAAACTATAAATTCTTCATCATAATAAAGTCATTCAACCAAAACTTGTCTAAAGCAATATCAACGGTTTCTATAATTTCAAAACCATTTTTTTCATAAAAAAGCTTGGCATTATTTGCTCTGTTAACATTTAGCTTCAGTTTGGTAATCCCTTTTTCTTTACATTTTTCTATTATGTCATTCAATAATAATTGCCCTAAACCTTTTTTGTGTTGCTCATGCAAAACGTAAATTTTTTCCAATTTGGCGGTTCTATTTTCAGTATTAAATGTCCAAGCTGCAAATCCAGCTGGCTTATCTTCCAAATAAATTAATAAAAATCCGCAACCCAATTGCATTTGTTTTACCAATGATTGCTGATTGTACATCAGATTCAACATGTAATTGATTTGCTCTTTTGAAATAATGGATTTATAAGTAATCGGCCATATTTGATTAGCTAATTGTTCAATTATTAATGCATCATCTTTATTTGCTATTCTTATATAAGCCGAGTTTGATAATTGATTTTTCAATTTAGATCATTAATTTATTTCAACAATAAAAAACTAACAAGTTTTTTCTTAAAATTTAACTGAAACGCCCATCATAAAATTCCTTCCTGCTTGAGGATAATAAAAATTCTCAGTAATATTTTCTGATCCGGAAATATATGAAAATGTATATCCATTCGCTTCATAATAATTATTTAAAACATTTTGAACTGTAAAAAACAAACCCAATTCTTTGGTAATATTCGATTTAACTAAATAATTAAATCTTATATCATTTACTAAATATGGATGAATGCTCTTTTTTATATTCTCTGTATTATCTAAAAATTGCCGACTTACATATCGATTCATTAATGTTGCAGAAAATGCTTTTACCAAATTATATTTAATTTGTAAACCAGCGGTTAATGCCGGTGAAAATGAAATAGCAGAATTTGAAAACAATTCTTTTTGCTGACCTCCTACATCATAATCATCAATAAAAGAAGTGAAATTTTTAATTCTATTTTCGCTAATTGTTGCATTGGCACTTATTTCAAGATCCTTATTTACACTATAATTTCCACTTACTTCTAATCCAGTTCTATAACTTTTTGGAGTGTTTTGCCTAATATATGCACCCACATCATTTACTTGCCCAGTTAATACCAATTGATTTTTATAATTCATGTAAAATAAATTTACTTCCATCCTGTATTTTTTTGAATTAATTCGATAGCCAGCCTCTAAATTATATAATCGTTCCGGCTTGGGTCTGCTTTGTAAAGTGCTATTGGTAAACTCTTCACGGTTTATTTCTTTATTGGAAATAGCTCCAGTTAAATATAAAGAAGTAGAATCATTTAAAATATAGGTTATTCCAATTTTTGGATTAAAAAAATTCATCGGTTCTAATTTCAATAAAGTTGCATTAGCGGGTAGTACATTTTTATTCGTATAAGTTACTTTTCGATATTGCAAATCAGCAAATAAAATTGCTTTATTCTTTTTGTACGAAATTTTCGAATAGATAGTAAAGTCTGTTTTAAAAGCATCATCCTCATAATATTTTTTTCGAATACTATCCGCAGCAACAACCTTACTCCAAATTAATTCACCATAATGTAAACCATTATATTCGTTGTAGCCACCTCCAGCAATTATTTCTATATTATTGTTAGGTTGATAAGTAGTGCTAAAAGTTGTTCCATAAAAATAATTATCCAACCATCTTCTTCTTATAACATCTGATTGCAAAACCGTATCCATTCCAATTATTGCAGGCGAAAGAAAATAGGTAGCAAGATCATCTTGCTTTCTGTATTCTTCATAATATCCTTTTCCTCTAGTTAAGTGTAAAGCGATTTGCGCGTTTAGTTTTGAACTAATTTGTCTGTTATAAAAAGTTTGATAATGATCTTGCTGATAATTATCGGTTTGATTATCATAGGTATAAAAATTATAATTCCTTCCTGAATTTCGAAGATTGTTGGCGTCCTTTTCATCTAAATAATTGCGAGCAATAAAAGCAGAAATTGCCGCTGTATCATTATTAATTCTTGATTCCGGCACTCCATACCATGATTGATATGTTTTTTCGGCACCAGAAAATATATTTACTTTAAAAAAATCTTTTTTTCCAATATGACTTAATGAGGTAAAAAAAGATTTTAGTTCAGAACTTCCCCGATCAATATATCCATCGGAAACAATCCGAGATAAACGACCATCAACACTCCAATTATTGTTTGTTAATCCGGTTCCAAAACTCAAAGTGTTTTTTAAGGTGTTGAAAGAACCTGTAGAAGAATTAATTTCTACATATGGATTTGTATTTATGGTTGTAGTTTGAATATTAATACTTGCTCCAAAAGCTGCAGAGCCATTGGTCGAACTTCCAACGCCTCGTTGTATTTGCAACGAATTAATGGAAGAAGCAAAATCTGGCAGATTCACTAAAAAAAGATTCTGAGATTCTGAATCATTATACGGAATTCCATTTATGGTCATATTAATTCGTGTGGCATCACTCCCTCTTATTCGTAATCCAGTATATCCAATTCCCGTTCCGGCGTCAGAATTAACAACTACCGATGGTGTATTTTGCAAAAGGTAGGGTAAATCCTGCCCTGCATTATTTTCAGTTAACTCATTTTTGTTTAAATTAGAAAACGTACCTGCATCCAATTTTTTTGCTTTTATAGCCGATACAATCACTTCTTCCCGAATATTTACGGACGGTTTTAATTCTATCCTTATTATTTTAATCTCAGGAATTGTAATTCGTTGTTTAAATGTTTCATACCCAATGTTTGATACGATTATATCGTAAGTGCCTTCATCAACTTTATTGAAAATAAACTCTCCATTTACATCTGTTGAGGTTGAAAATTTAGAGTTTTGAAGGCTTACACTCGCTCCAAACAAAACTTTTTCAAAAGCAAATACTTTGCCTCTCATTTCAAATTGGGCATAAGCTAACCATGGGCAAATAGCCATAGCAATTACTAAAATTAATTTTTTCATATAAAATTTTTTAAACCTGAGACGAACAGGGATACGCAGTCTCATTAATTGTTTAAAAATTACCTTTTCCCTTCGCCGGCATTATCCGTATCAGGTTCAATGGGTATAATCTCAGCCCTGGTTTGTGTAGAAATTTTTCAATTTCTGACAAGGCACCCCTTAAGAATGAACAAATGTATTACAATTTTCTGATTGCCATCATGGCTCTTTCCAATCTTTCGTTTTCGTTGCCCGAAATTATCTCATAGGCTACTCCCAAATCATCTAATTCTTTTTTATATAAATCAAAAAAGTATTGGCGTTTATCAGGATGCTCACGCAATGGATCTTCTACCCAAGGCATATCAATGTCGGTAAGTAAATGCAAATCGTAATCGCGGTTTATTATTTGATTTTGAATCCACTCCGGACAAGAACCAAATTTATAATTCGACCAAATTTTTGAAACAATCAAATTGGTATCGCAAAACAAAAAGTCGTTTGCAGTAATCATTGCATCATCTTCCATTTCAAGTTGTTTTCTCGAAATTCTGAAAATATCAAACATGTTATACCGATAATTTTGACTCGTTACGTATTCTCGGGCATATTCTTCTACCCAGTTGGTACGGTATTGAGTTGCTAATGATTGAGCCAAAGTAGATTTTCCTGTGCATTCAGGTCCAACAATAGCTATACTTTTAATTGATTTTGAGAGATCCATGTTTTTTTCCATTCTGAATATCCAGCAATTGCAATCGCAATGAATATCGCATATAAAATTGCCGTAAGGTACAATTCTTTAAAAATAAAAAGAGCAACATAAATAATATCTGCAAAAATCCATATTATCCAGTTTTCTAAATATCGTTTTGCCATTAATAACTGTGCGCATAAACTCATCGCAACACACAAGCTATCAGTGAGTGGCATAGATGCAGAGGTGTAATTTTTAAGCCCAAAACCAAGTAAAATAAACACCAAAATTATACTGCATAAACTTAAAATCCAATCAGCTTTACTCATACGTTGAACCGGATGAATGGATTTTTCCTGATTTTTTTTCCAATAATACCATCCATAAATGCTGGAACAGAAATAAAACAACTGCAAAGCTGTATCTGCAAATAGTTTAGCCTGATAAAAAACTATAGCATACAATACAACATTTATAAGTGCAACTGGCCAACACCATAAACTTTGTTTAGCGGTTAGCAATACAGCAATAATTCCAGTAAAGGCTGCAAAAGTTTCTAAGATTGTTAACGAAAACATACGAGTGTAAGGAAGGTATTTTTAATGAATTGAAGAAAACTATTGGCAAAAATTATACATTTGCCCAATTTATACCTAAGTGAGTTTCTTAAACTAAATCCAATAAAATGCCTTTAAATCCTGCATATCAATCTGTTCTAATCATTGGTTCTGGTCCAATTATTATCGGTCAGGCTTGCGAATTTGACTATGCTGGTTCACAGGCAGCACTTTCTTTGCGAGACGAGGGAATAAGTGTTACCATTATTAATTCAAATCCGGCAACTATTATGACGGATAATGTGATAGCCGATCATATTTATTTGTTGCCGCTTACCTGCGAATCCATCGAACAAATTTTAATGGATCAAAAAATTGATGCGGTTTTGCCTACAATGGGAGGTCAAACTGCACTAAACTTATGCATTGAAGCAGATGAACGTGGAATATGGAAAAAATATGGTGTTGCAATTATCGGTGTTGCAATAGATGCGATTGAAATAACAGAAAACCGAGAGAAATTTCGTCAGTTAATGGTTGATATTGGAGTTGGCGTTGCGCCATCTAAAATTGCTAATTCATTTTTAGAAGGAAAAGAAATTGCACAAAATATTGGATACCCATTAGTTATTCGCCCTTCGTATACTTTAGGTGGCACAGGAGGCGGAATTGTCCATAAAAAAGAAGATTTTGATTTGGCATTAAGCCGGGGATTGCAAGCCTCTCCCACTCATGAGGTTCTGGTTGAGAAAGCAGTTATTGGCTGGAAAGAATATGAATTAGAACTCCTTCGTGACAATAATAACAATGTGATTATCATTTGTTCCATTGAGAATTTTGATCCAATGGGAATACATACTGGAGATTCGATTACTGTGGCACCAGCTATGACGCTTTCTGATCGCTGCTATCAGGAAATGCGAAATCAGGCAATAAAAATGATGCGTGCAATTGGCGATTTTGCAGGTGGTTGTAATGTTCAATTTTCGATAAATCCGGTTGATGAAACAATTATTGCGATCGAAATAAATCCAAGAGTATCCAGATCATCAGCTTTGGCGAGTAAAGCTACCGGTTATCCAATTGCTAAAATTGCCTCAAAATTAGCAGTAGGTTATAATTTAGATGAACTACAAAATCAAATCACTAAAACTACCTCAGCTTATTTTGAACCTTCTATTGATTATGTGATTGTAAAAATTCCACGTTGGAATTTTGATAAATTTCCTGGTGCCAATAAAGAACTGGGCATCCAAATGAAATCTGTTGGAGAAGTAATGGCGATAGGCAGAAGTTTTATTGAGGCTTTACAAAAAGCTTGTCAATCACTTGAAGCAGGCAGAAGTGGATTAGGTGCAGATGGTAGGCAATTAAAAAACCTAGAAGAAATTCTATTCAGTTTAGAACATCCTAGTTGGGATCGTTTATTCCATATTAAAGATGCAATGAGTTTGGGCGTTCCTGTTCAATCGATTCAAAAAATAACAAAAATAGATCGTTGGTTTTTATTGCAAATTCAAGAATTAGTAAGGGTTGAATCTGAATTGAAAAGATATAACCTAACTAATTTACCCAAAGAATTATTAACAGAATTAAAGCAAAAAGGATACTCAGATGTTCAAATTTCTCATGTTCTAGGCAATTGCACCGAAGAAGATGTTTATCAAAAACGAAAAGAACTCAGCATAAACCGAGTTTACAAAATGGTGGATACGTGTGCTGCCGAATTTGAAGCGAAAACTCCGTATTTTTATTCAACTTATGATAGTGATGCCAATGAAAGCATACGATCAGAGAAAAAGAAAATAATAGTTTTAGGATCTGGTCCTAACAGAATTGGTCAAGGAATTGAATTTGATTATTCATGTGTACATGGTTTAATTGCTGCCAAAGAAGCAGGTTTTGAATCCATCATGATTAATTGCAATCCTGAAACCGTATCGACAGATTTTAATATGGCCGATAAATTATATTTCGAGCCAGTTTTTTGGGAACATATTCGAGATATTATTGAATTAGAAAAACCTGTTGGAGTCATTGTTCAATTAGGAGGACAAACTGCATTAAAACTTGCAGAAAAATTACATGAGCACAATATTCCAATTATCGGAACAAGTTATAATGACATGGATGTGGCTGAAGATCGTGGCAGATTTTCAGATTTGTTGAAGGAACTTGAAATTCCTTATCCAGCTTATGGAGTTGCAGAAAATGCAGAAGAAGCGTTAATAGTTGCAAAAACGGTTGGATATCCCGTATTGGTTCGCCCATCGTATGTTTTAGGTGGCCAAGGCATGCGGATCGTAATTAATGATGAAGAATTAGAAAGTGCAGTAATTGGTTTATTGAAAAATCTTCCTGGCAATCGCGTTTTGATTGATCACTTTCTCGACCGAGCAGAAGAAGCAGAATCAGATAGTATTTGCGATGGAGATGAAGTTCATATCGTTGGTTTAATGGAGCATATAGAACCTGCAGGAATTCATTCTGGTGATTCTAGTGCTGTACTTCCACCTTTTGATCTTTCGGCAGATGTACAACAAAAAATGGTTGAATACACTAAGAAAATTGCATTTGCTTTAAATATCCGTGGTTTATTAAATATTCAATTTGCCATTAAAAAAGATAAAGTTTATGTGATTGAAGCCAATCCAAGAGCTTCCAGAACGGTACCTTTTATCGCAAAAGCCTATCAGGTTCCGTACATAAATATTGCAACCAAAGTTATGCTTGGCACTCATAAGTTAAGCGATTTTGTCATTGAAACGAAATTGGAAGGATTTGCAATTAAAGAACCTATTTTTTCTTACAGTAAATTCCCAGAAGTTGAAAAACAATTAGGCCCAGAAATGAAATCAACAGGTGAGTCAATTTTATTTATTAAAGACACGAACGATCCCTATTTCCGTCAGTTATACAAAGAAAAAAGTATGTACTTAAGCAAATAGAATAGAAGATTTATTTGCCTTGAATGCAGGATTAATATTTCTAACTCAGGAAATATTCTTTTTTTTAATTTGGTACAACTTTGTGTTTTTGAACTTTCTTAGTTCAAATTTCGTTGTTTAAAATAATACATATGAAAGTCTTTTTGTTTTTACTTTTATTTATTTACCAACCAGTATCTGCTCAATTATTATGTAAAACTAAAACTCTTGTAAATGACACAATAGTTAAAACCTGTTTTCATTTAAACAAGAAAGCATCTTCTATTGAAATTTGGGACAGAGACCATCGTTGGGGAAATATGATTGGTTTTAATAACCAAGGAATAGAAATATTTAATTATGGATTAAGAAGTTTTGCAGGGCATGCATCCGTTTATCTTACTTACTACCCAAATGGACAGGTTAAAAAAGCAGAATATCGATCAGCACCAGATGGAGGTATTCAGTTTTACCATATTATTCATGATTTTGATGAACAAGGTAAACAAACTAACTATGTGGATTTAAGCCAACCTGATGGGCACCCTCGATTAATTGAAATATACAACCCAAAAGAAAAACCGACAACCCCAAAAATCGAAAAATTACCAGAGGTGATCCAATGTGCGATTCCTTATAAAAGTGTTTATAAAGTAAAAAACCGATCAGGAAAATCAGTATTAGTATTGATGAAAGCGAAAGCAAATCAATGGGTTAAAATGCCAGATACGTTATTAAAGTTAAAAGCTAATCAAGAAGCTTTAGCACATTCTATTATTATGGCTGAAAAACACTTGGAAGGAAATATGTGCTATGAACCTATTTTAATTAATAAAAAAGGAGGCAAATCAAAATTTAAAATTATTTCAGCCGAGCCAGACATTCAAAGCACTACAAAAACTTATTTTTGGTATGTGGTAAAGGAGTAAATAGGTGTTTTACCAATTATTCGAATTTGTACTTTTAAATAAAGAATTCAAAATCATTAAACCTATTAGCTACACAAATTAAAATACTAATTTTACCAAACCAATTCATACTGCCAGCTTGTCAATCAAAATACGGCTGGCGTACTATTTGTAAAATCCCCATTTCAACAACCATAGATAAATAATCCATGTTTAATTTTCTTAATGCCAGCATCGCAAAAATTTTCGGAAACAAATCTGATCGTGATGTAAAAGCAATATTACCCCTTGTAGATAAGATTAAAGCAGAATTTGAAGCATTACAAAACATTAGCAATGATGCTTTACGAGCAAAAACTCAAGAATTTAAAACCAGAATTGCTGATTATTTAACAGAATTATCTACCGAGATTGCTGATTTAAAAGCACAGGTTAATGACAATGTTGACATGGACATCATGGAAAAAGATGCGATGTACAACACATTGGATAAACTAGAAAAAGAACACGACAAAAAACTGGAAGAGGTTTTATTAATGATTTTGCCAGAAGCTTATGCTGTGGTAAAAGAAACGGCAAGTCGATTCAAAAACAATGAGACCATTGTGGTAACTGCCAGTGAAATGGATAGAAATCTTGCAGCAAAAAAAGACAATGTAGTAATTGAAGGTGATAAAGCAACTTGGCATAACAGCTGGTTAGCTGCCGGAAATAAAATAACCTGGGATATGGTACATTACGATGTGCAATTGATAGGTGGTGTAGTTTTGCACGAAGGCAAAATAGCTGAAATGGGAACTGGAGAAGGTAAAACGTTGGTAGCAACCCTGCCTTCCTATTTAAATGCAATTGCAGGAAAAGGGGTTCATATCGTTACGGTAAACGATTATTTAGCGCGCAGAGATAGTGAATGGATGGGACCTTTATATGAATTTCATGGTCTTACTGTTGATTGTATTGACAGGCACCAACCTAATTCCGAAGCAAGGAGAAATGCCTACAATGCCGATATTACATTTGGAACAAATAATGAATTTGGTTTCGATTATTTGCGAGATAATATGTCGCGAAATCCGGAAGATTTGGTACAGCGCAAATTGCATTTTGCTATGGTTGATGAGGTAGATTCTGTGTTAGTTGATGATGCAAGAACACCTTTAATTATTTCTGGACCTGTTCCACGTGGTGATGAGCATGAATTTTATGATCTAAAACCAAGAATTGAGCGATTGGTAAATGCACAAAAAGCAATTATCAATACTTCGCTTATTGATGCAAAAAAATTATTGGCTGATAACAAAAATGATGATGGAGGTTTTGCATTATTAAGAGCTTACCGAGGTTTACCAAAAAGTAAATCTTTAATTAAATTTTTGAGTGAGCAAGGAAATCGGGCGACACTACAAAAAACCGAAAACTATTACATGCAAGATCAGAATCGTGAAATGCATAAAGTAGATAAAGAGTTGTTTTTTGTTATTGATGAAAAAAATAATTCTATTGAATTAACGGAAAAAGGGATCGAGTTAATTACTGCTTCTGGTGAAGATGCTGGATTTTTCGTTATGCCAGATGTAGGATCAGAGGTTGCAGAAATCGATAAGAAAGCAATTGCCGACGAAGAAAAAATAGCCATGAAAGACCAGTTAATGCGTGATTTTGGAATAAAATCAGAACGCATTCACTCAGTCAATCAATTGTTGAAAGCATACACCTTGTTTGAGCGTGATGTTGAATACATTATTGATAGTGGAAAAATTAAAATTGTAGATGAGCAAACAGGTCGTGTGTTAGATGGCCGTAGATATTCTGATGGATTACACCAAGCAATAGAAGCAAAAGAAAATGTAAAAGTTGAAGATGCAACTCAAACATTTGCCACTGTTACCCTGCAAAATTATTTCAGAATGTATCATAAACTTTCGGGTATGACCGGAACTGCGATAACGGAAGCTGGTGAATTTTGGACTATTTACAAACTAGATGTTTCTGAAATTCCAACCAACCGAAAAGTAGTTCGGAAAGATGAAGAAGATTTGGTTTATAAAACAAAAAGAGAAAAATATAATGCGGTTGCAGACGAAATAAATAAGCTTACAACAGCCGGAAGACCTGTTTTAGTCGGTACAACTTCAGTAGAAATATCTGAATTGCTTAGCAGAATGCTAAAATTACGTGGTATAAAACACAACGTATTGAACGCAAAATTGCATCAGCGAGAAGCTGAGATAGTTGCAGAAGCGGGTATGCCATCTACCGTAACCATTGCTACCAATATGGCAGGTAGAGGAACCGACATAAAATTAGCAGAAGAGGTAAAGGTAAGTGGAGGTTTGGCCATTATTGGTACCGAAAGACATGAATCAAGAAGAGTTGATAGACAATTAAGAGGTCGTGCAGGCAGACAAGGTGATCCTGGAAGTTCTCAATTTTTTGTTTCCTTAGAAGATGATTTGATGAGATTATTTGGATCAGATCGGATTGCAAAATTAATGGATAGAATGGGATTGGAAGAAGGCGAAGTAATTCAGCATAGTATGATTTCTAGGTCAATAGAGCGTGCTCAGAAAAAAGTAGAAGAGAACAACTTCGGAATCAGAAAGCGTTTGTTAGAATATGATGATGTGATGAATTCGCAGCGAACTGTAATTTATAAACGTCGGCATAATGCACTTTTTGGCGAACGATTGGAAGTAGATTTAGATAATATGGTTTTTGATGTTTGTGAAGAACTTGCCATAGAATTTAAAGAGCTGAAAAACCATTTGGGTTTTGAATTAGAAATAATAAAAGTATTTGCGATTGATACAAAAATAACGCAAGAGCAATTATTAAATTTACCTGTAAACGATCTGGCTACAACTTTATATGAAGAAGTAAAAGAAACGTATAAACGCAAAATGGCGAAAATTGCTGTGAATGCGTTTCCGGTAATAAAAGATGTGTACGAAAACCGTGGAGAAGCTATCGAAAATATTGTAGTTCCGTTTACCGATGGAGTTAAAAATATTCAGATACCTGCTAATCTTAAAAAAGCATACCAGACCGAGGGTAAAGAAATCATTCGAGCATTCGAAAAATCAATTGCATTAATTATGATTGATGAAGCTTGGAAAGAACATTTACGAGAAATGGATGAGTTGAAACAATCTGTTCAGAATGCAGTCTACGAGCAAAAAGATCCATTGTTAATTTATAAATTTGAATCGTTTGAATTATTTAAACAAATGATTTCTAACACTAATCGTGAAATTATAAGTTTTCTTTATAAAGCTACTATACCAGTTCAACAGCCCGACGAAATTAGAGAAGCTAGACCTCAGCCAAAAGCTGATATGCGCAGCTTGAAAGTAAGTAAGCCTAATTATGTTTCAGGAAGTACTGCTGACGAGGTAGAAATAGAAGATGAACCCGTAAAAGCACAACCTGTTCGTGCAATGCCAAAAACTGGAAGAAACGATCCTTGCCCTTGTGGAAGCGGAAAGAAGTATAAAAATTGCCATGGAGTACATGAAATTTAATTAAGTATTAAATGAAAAAGGTTCTGATAATTGCTTGTTGCTTTTTACTTTTTTTTAATTTGGTAATTGCTCAACCAGCAAAAACAATTGCTATCAATCAGAGTCCTGTAATTAATCAATTAATAGAAAAAAGAATTGAATGGAATGCCCGAGACCAAACTACAGATGGCTATCGGGTTCAGTTATTTTCAGGTACTAGCAGAAGCGAAGCTATGACCGAAAAATCAAAAGCAGAAAGTTTATTTGAAGAAACAACCATTCATATTATTTATAATCAGCCATATTTCAAAGTTCGTGTTGGCGATTTCAGAACAAAATTAGAAGCAATGAGAATGCAGGAATTATTGAAAGAGCATTTTGAAAGTATGTTTATTGTAAAGGATAATATTAGTTTGCCTCCGATTAAGTGATGTAGGATTAATATATGTTTAGATATCAAAAAGATTTTAGTCATAAAAAATCAATAAATGATAAATTGACATCGGAGAATTAAGGCTTAGGGATTGAAGCGATATCCTTTTTTGCTTTACAAAATTTTCATTCTTTCATAAGCTAACCGCAAAAAAGATAAAGCTGAAAGCCCGACCCCATCTCGTCTTTTCTGACGAGATGGGGTAAGCCCAAAAATAATTAAGCTAAAAAAAGCGAACAATTAAATCAAATATTTCAAGCTATATAAAAATTATTATATCTTAAATAAAAGCTATTTTATTCTATTAAATTTCTAAGTTATATTTCAGTATTTTTATTTTAGATAAAAAAATCATCACTTCATGTTAAAAGAAAAAATAAAAGAATTATCAGAAAAGTACTTTGAACAAACGGTTGCCAATAGAAGATATCTACATCAGCATCCTGAACTTTCTTTTCATGAATATAACACCGTTAAATTTGTTGCTACTAAATTAGATGAACTCGGAATTAGCTATGAATCAATGGCTAATACAGGTTTGGTTGCTTTATTAAAAGGGAACAAAACATCAGAAAAAGTAGTAGCGCTACGGGGAGATATGGATGCTTTGCCGATAACCGAATTGAATGACGTGCCTTATAAATCTTCAACTAATGGAGTGATGCATGCCTGCGGACATGATGCACATACAGCTTCTTTGCTAGGTTGTGCATATATTTTAAATGAATTGAAAAATGATTTTAGTGGAACGGTAAAATTTATTTTCCAACCTGCTGAAGAAAAATTGCCAGGTGGTGCTTCGCAAATGATTAAAGAAGGAGTTTTAAATAATCCTATTCCGAATGCAATAATTGGGCAGCATGTGATGCCATTAATAGAAACAGGTAAAGTTGGTTTCAGATCGGGTAAATATATGGCATCAACCGACGAAATATATGTAACTGTAAAAGGTAAAGGTGGCCATGGAGCGATGCCGAATTTAAACATAGATCCTATTTTAATTACTTCTCACCTAATTATTGCTTTGCAACAAATTGTAAGTCGCAATGCAGATCCAAAAACTCCATCTGTTTTATCGTTCGGTAAAATTATGGGTATGGGTGCAACAAACGTGATTCCAAATGAAGTTTTATTGGAAGGCACTTTCAGAACAATGGATGAAAAATGGAGAACGGAAGCTCATACTAAAATGAAAAAAATGGCTGAAATGATGGCCGAAAGTATGGGTGGAACATGTGAATTTAACATTGTACGTGGTTATCCATTTTTAGTAAACGAACCTGAATTAACCGAACAATTACGAAAAAATGCCGAAGAATACTTAGGTGCTGAAAACGTAGTTGATCTGGATATTTGGATGGCAGCCGAAGATTTTGCCTATTTCTCACAAGAAAAATCTGCTTGTTTTTATCGTTTAGGTACCAGAAACGTAAAAAGAGGAATTACATCTTCTGTGCACACACCTACTTTTGATATTGATGAATCATCCTTATTAATCGGATCTGGTTTAATGGCTTATTTAGCTGTTAAAAACTTAGGCAACTAAAATAAATCTAAGAAAAATACTCGTTTACTTTAGCAATTATTTGCCCTTCTGTAAGGTTATTAGCAGTTCCAATTTCAATTTTTTTACCCTTGAAATGAGAATCTTCTGCTAGATGATTTTTAAATTGTTCTTGGGAAATACCACTTCCGAAAATATAAATATTTTCAAAATCTGAAACCTGATTAGCAATTGATTTAAAAAAACTTTTTAGTTCGTTTTGTTTTGCGTGGTTTTTATTATGCTCTTCGCTATTATGTTTTTCAGGTGCTTTAATCGTGTTTACGATAGAAAATCCGTGATCTTTATCATCACTTTGATTGGTAATTAACATTGCTTTTTCATTATCCAAATAAATACCAATTGAGCTTTTTACTTTCTGATTCATGCGTTTAGGTTTTTATTAATTATTTCAAATTATGATCCAGAGTTTAATTTCTACTTATTTAATTGAAAAACATGCTCTGTTAGCGTTCATTCAATTATTTAGTAAATTTTTAAAACAAGATTTATGCTAATTGATAAATTTCTAAACTTATTTGGGGAATTCAATACTCTTAAATAGATTTAATAAGAATCGTCTAATTTGAATAAGAGTTAATAATAAAGGAAAACTAAAATAATTAAAATCATTCTACACATTTATCCCGCCAGAAACTTCAATTCTTTGTCCATTAATCCATTTCGCATCTTCCGAACATAAAAATGCAACAACACTTCCAATATCATTTGCCTGCCCTACTCTGCCTAATGGACTCAACGAACTTAAAAAACTTTTCATTTGTGGGTTTGATCTTATTGCTGCATTATTAAAATCAGTTTCTATTGGGCCGGGTGCAATTACGTTTGCCCGAATTCCTCGCGCTCCTAATTCTTTTGCCAAATATTTGGTAAAAACTTCAATTGCACCTTTCATAGAAGCGTAAACCGAATATCCAGGATTGCTAAACCGGGTTGTGCCAGTTGATAAATTTACGATCGAACCATGATCGTTCATTATTGGAAGCAGTTTTTGAGTGAGGAAATAAACTCCTTTAAAATGTATATTCAAAAACTCATCAAAGTTTTCTTCCGTCACTTCGATAAACGGTATCGTTTTACCAATTCCGGCATTATTAATCAAAAAATCTATCTTGCTACTATCAAAATTGACGTTTAATGCTTGTTCAACATCCTTAACAAATACTGGGATGGAACTTATTTTGCTCAAATCTAACTGTAAGGCTGCTGCTTTATTTCCAGCATTTCGAATTTCATTGACAACTTGCTCTGCTTCATCTCGGTTTTGATTGTAGGTTAAAATGATGTTATGACCCTTTTCTGACATTGTTAATGCCATATCTTTTCCTAAACCTCGATTACCGCCGGTAATAATTGCAATTTTTTTCTGCTCCATAATTTATATTATTGTTTTTCTAAACTCTATTAAGGAATTAATGTTAACCAAAAACCTAAAGATATTAATAAATGATTTTTGAGTTAGAAAAATCCAATTAGCATTTGTCATTCTACTTATTGATTAAAATTACTACATTTCACCAAAAGACATTTTAATTTTATCCATGCTCAAAATAGCAACCCTTAAAGAAGTAAAACCATTTGAAAAGCGAGTAGCCTTGACACCACAGGTTATAAAAACATTGGTCGCTGCTGGGTTTTCTTGTTCAATTGAATCTGATGCAGGTTTGCAAGCAGGTTTTTTAAATGATACATATATTGCTGCAGGTGGCTCAATAATTAACGATCGAACTCAACTCATTAAAGATTCTGATGTGATTTTGGCTGTGCAATCTCCTTCAGTTGATGATATTAAAAATCTAAAGGTCGGTGCATCATTAATAAGTTTAATATATGCTCACAACAATCCCGAACTTTTAGAAGCTTTTACCAACGCAAAAATAAATGTTTATGCGTTGGATGCTGTTCCCAGAATTTCCAAAGCACAAAAAATGGATGTTTTAAGTTCTCAGGCAAATTTGGGAGGTTATAAAGCAGTTTTATTAGGTGCAAATCATTTAGGTAAAATATTTCCATTGATGATGACTGCTGCAGGAACAATTCCACCTGCAAAGATTTTAATATTTGGAGCTGGTGTAGCTGGTTTACAAGCAGTTGCAACTGCTAAGCGCTTAGGTGCAATTGTGGAAGTAAGTGATGTACGCCCAGAAACTAAAGAGCAGGTTGAATCATTAGGAGGCAAATTTTTGATGGTAAAAAGCGAAAGTACCATAACAACCGAAGGCGGGTATGCTAAAGAAGTTTCTGCCGAATATTTACAAAAACAAAAAGAATTAGTGGCTAAGCACGTCGCCGATGCTGATATTATAATAACCACCGCATTAGTTTTTGGCAAAAAAGCACCTATTTTAATTACTTCAGAAATGGTTTCAACGATGAAGCAAGGTGCTGTAATAGTAGATATGGCAGTGGAGCAAGGAGGAAATTGCGAGCTAAGTGAATATGCTAAAACAGTGGTGAAAAATGGAGTAACAATAATTGGTGAAGCAAATCTACCTTCATTACTCGCAACCAATGCAAGCGAGCTTTTTGCAAAAAACATCAGCTCTTTATTATTACATCTGGCAACTAAAGATGGTTTTAAAAATGAATTGGAAGAAGAAATAACGATCGGTTGTATGATTGCCAGAGAAGGTGAAATAGTTCACAAAAACACCCTAAATTTATTAAAAAAATAATTTTTATATGGAAAATTTACTAGCTTTTATAGGCGAAAATATTGAAATGCTTTATATTATTATTCTTTCCATATTTGTTGGAGTAGAGGTAATTGGCAAAGTTCCATCTGCGTTGCATACTCCATTAATGTCTGGCGCAAATGCAATACATGGGGTAGTAATAATCGGGGCAATAATTGTAATGGGGCATGCAGATCCAGAAAACTGGACAGCACTTATTTTAGGATTCTTTGCAGTAATACTAGGTACACTTAATGTTGTAGGTGGTTTTGTAGTTACCGATCGAATGCTTGAAATGTTTAAAAAGAAGTAATAACACTATCTCCCAATTAATTTAAAAAAACATGCAACAATATAGTTTAGAAATTATTTATTTAATTGCTTCGGTACTTTTTGTAATCGGATTGAAAATGCTGAGTGGGCCGCAAACAGCACGAAAAGGAAATTTATTAGCTGCTGTTGGAATGGGATTGGCTATAATATTTACGATCTTTTTACATAAAAATGAAGAAGGAGAATCAATTAAAAATCATGTCTGGATTTTTACAGCGGTAGCAATTGGAATTGTAATTGGTGTGCTAAGCGCTAAAAAAGTTAAAATGACTGCCATGCCTCAAATGGTAAGTTTATTTAATGGAATGGGTGGAGGTTGTGCCGCACTTATTGCCTTAGTTGAATTTGGTCATATTACCAATATTTCCGTTTTGTCTGCCGATATTTCCAAAACTACCTTACTTACAATTATTGCTGGATTAATAATTGGAACCGTTTCTATGTCGGGTAGTTTTATTGCCTATTTAAAGTTGCAAGGTATAATGAATAAAACGATTAAAATACCTTTTTATAATAGCATAAATAATATATTACTTTTAATTATCATCGGATTGTCTGTTACTTTATTTATAGGAACAGAAGTGTCCCCATTCATTTTCTATAGTATTTTCGTTTTATCATTTCTTTACGGAATTCTTTTTGTTGTGCCCATAGGAGGTGCTGATATGCCGGTTGTTATTTCTTTGTTAAATTCATTTACTGGAGTTGCAGCTGCTTTTGGTGGGTTTTTATACGGCAATCAAGTTATGCTTACTGGTGGAATTTTAGTTGGCTCTGCAGGTACTTTATTAACTTTTGTGATGTGTAAAGCAATGAACCGATCTTTAGGTAACGTAATCTTCGGATCATGGAGTTCTGGTAATACTGCTATCGGCGAAGCAAAAACTGCAACTGGTGGAAGTATAAAAGAAATAAATGCAAATGATGCTGCAGTATTAATGAATTATTCTAAAAAAATAATAATTGTACCAGGCTACGGACTTGCAGTTGCACAAGCTCAACACATTATTCATGAGTTAGAATTATTGTTGGAAGATCGTGGAGTAGAAGTAAAATATGCAATCCATCCAGTAGCAGGAAGAATGCCCGGACACATGAACGTTTTACTTGCTGAATCAAACGTTGAATATGCTAAATTGGCAGAAATGGAAGAGGTAAATCCAGAATTTCCTACAACAGATGTGGTAATTGTTGTGGGTGCGAATGATGTTGTAAATCCCGCAGCAAAAACAGATCCATCAAGTCCCATATTTGGTATGCCGGTATTGGATGTAGAAAATGCAAAAAATATTATCGTTATTAAAAGAAGTATGAGTGCTGGATATGCTGGTATTGATAATGAACTTTTCGGGTATCCAAATTGTTTTATGTTGTTTGATGATGCAAAATCAGCAATTACAAAATTGGTTTCCGAAATTAAATCATTATAAAATTTTTCTTAGTTTCTCGACGTTTATTTGAATTGATATGCTGAGAAATTTCTTTTTTTCATTTTTTATTGTTTTTTACTGTAACGCGTCTGCTCAAACTATATCAGACAGTATTATGAAATCAATAAATCTTGATTCTGTAATGATAATTAGTAAAGCAGGTTTAAGTCAGGAAGATTTTATTAATGCAATTAAAACCGATACTATATTTTATCGTGCGTTTCAAGAAATGAAACTTTATAGCTTTTTTGCTGATAATCGAATCGTAACGTATGACAAAAAAGGTAAAGTAGAATCAACTATTTTCCGTAAAATCTTTCATAACAATACAGGAAAAAAATATAAACAGGAGGTTTTAGAAGCAAAAGAAAGAGGCAAGATTTTTAAAAAAAATGGTAAGTACGAATTATACACAGTCAAAATGTTTTTTTACATTTTTATGAATGAATATAATTCTGACTTTGTAGCACCTGAACAAAATTTTACCAATAATACTGCAAAAGGAAAAACAGATGAAGGATATAAAGAAAAACTTAAAACATTAATATTTAGGCCAGGAACAAAAATTGATGGCATTCCTTTAGTTGGAAACAAGACCAGATTATTTGATGAGGATTTAAAAAAATACTATGATTTCACCTATAACTACGCCACCTATCTCGATCGAATTCCAGTATATTATTTCAGATGTAAAATAAAACCGGAATTAAGTAACAATCGCCAGGATGATCTAATGATCAAAGACTTAACAACAATTTTTGATGCAAATAATTTTAAAATATTAGGGAGATCAATTTCTATGCAATATGATGCTTTGCCTTTTGATTTCGACGTAACAATGAACATTGAACTCGATTATTTTGAAGCTGAGCTACTTCCAATTAAAATAGGATACAAAGGAAGTTGGGATATTCCATTTAAAAAAGCTGAAAATTGCTCATTTGATATTGTTCATTCTGATTACCGAAAGAAATAATTTTTAATTTTAAAAACAGGTTTTTTTGCTTTACAAATCTTTTACGGATAACATTTTTACAAACTTCCTACTTTGTAAGTTTTACCCAATTCTCTAAGGGTTAAAATAATCCAGAAACTATCATGATTATCTAAAACAAAAAAGAAATTGATTTTGTATTTTTGAAATCCGCAAATTTTAGATGATTCGTCCAGAAACTATTGAACAAATAAATCAAACCGCTCAAATAGAAGAGGTTATTGGTGATTTTTTGCAATTGAAAAAGCGTGGAGCCAATTTGCTTGGCAATTGTCCTTTTCATAATGAGAAAAGCCCATCATTTACGGTTTCTCCATCAAAAGGAATATATAAATGCTTTGGTTGTGGTAAAGCAGGCAATTCGGTAAATTTTGTAATGGAACACGAAAAATATTCGTACCCAGAAGCATTACGGTATTTGGCAAGAAAATACAATATCGAAATTATAGAAGAAGTACAAACAGACGAAGAAAAACAAAAAGCAAATGACAGGGAAGGCTTATATTTAGTAAGTGAATTCGCTCGAGATTTTTATTCTAATCTTCTTCACGAAACAGAAGAAGGCCAAACAATTGGACTAAGTTACTTTAAAGAAAGGAGCTTCAGAACTGAAACTATTCGTAAATTTGAATTGGGCTATGCCCCTTCGGGTTGGGATAATCTAAGTTTAGCAGCGGTTAAACAAGGTAACAATCCAGATTTTCTGGAAGCAACCGGATTATCAGTAAAGCATGAATCCGGAAAATTAAACGATCGTTTTCGTTCGAGAGTTATGTTCCCTATTCATAACATGAGCGGTAGGGTTATTGGTTTTGGAGGCAGAGTTCTCGCCACAGATTCAAAAACTGCGAAATATATAAACTCACCAGAATCTGAAATTTATCATAAAAGTGATGTTTTATATGGTGCTTACTTTGCCAGAAAGCGGATTAAAGAATTAGATGTTTGCTATTTAGTTGAGGGTTACACGGATGTTGTATCGTTATATCAAGCTGGAATTGAAAATGTTGTGGCTTCTTCTGGAACTTCTTTAACCATAGGCCAAATCAAGGTTATTTCCAGACTTACACAAAATATTGTGATTTTGTATGATGGGGATATTGCAGGTATAAAAGCTTCGCTACGTGGAATGGAAATGATTTTAGAAGAAGGCCTAAATGTTAAGATTGTCCTCTTCCCAGATAGAAATGATCCGGATAGTTTTATTAGAAAACAAGGTTCTACCGCATTTGAAAACTATCTTTCAATTAATAAGCAAGATTTTATTGTTTTTAAAACTAATCTTTTAATTAAGGAAACCCAAAACGATCCGATAAAAAAAGCAGAATTGATTAGGGATTTAGTCGAAACAATTGCAAAAATTCCAGACCCGATTAAAGCCAGTGTATTTATTCAGGAGTGCAGTATTTTATTGCAAACTGAAGAGCAATTGTTGCTTAACGAACTAAATAAAATTAGAAGAAAAAAACTAAGCAAAAATAATTCGGAAAAAAATGAAGAAATACCTGTTTCCATTGAAACAGAGGTAGAAGAAATACTTGAAAGAAAAGGTATAGAGGTACAAGAGGAAGAAGTAATCAGGATTTTATTAAATTATGGTTCTTTTTTATTACCACAAACAGAAGATGAAAAAAAAGAATTAATACCGCCAAGTTTAATTGCTGAGTTTGTTTGTGCACAAATGGAAGAATTTGAATTTGAAAATCCAGTTTGCAAATTGGTAATTCAAGAATTTAATAATGCCATTAAAACAGGAACTGCTATTCCTTCTCAGCAATATTTTATTGAAAATTCAGATTCATCAATTAGCAATTTAGCCATTTCACTTTTATCGTCGAGGTATATGTTGAGTGAAAATTGGTTTAAAATGCATAACATTCCAACTCCAACAGAAGAAGAAATTTTAGAAAATATGGTTTTTAATGGAATTTACCATTTAAAATTGCGAAAAGTCCAGGGATTGATGAATAGCACAAAGAATGAAATGAAAAAAAATAATACAGTAGAAGACGAAATTATTTTACAGAATCATTACATCCGTTTAAAAAAACTAGAAATAGAATTATCTAAATTATTAGGTGCTGTAATAGTAAAATGAACCGAGAAGAGCAAAAAAGAATTTTCCTGAGTTTATTGGTTTCCCTTGCATTTGTATATCTACTTTGGTTACTTCATTTTTTAGCTATATACTTTAATATTCGGGTAGCTGAATATGGACTTATTCCAAAAAATTTTATTGGCCTGCGTGGAATTTTACTTGCACCCTTATTACATGCAGATCAATTACATTTAATTTCGAATTCTATTTCACTTTTTATTTTATCGTGCATAGCTGTTTATTATTATCGAACCGTTTTTTACCAAGCTACTACTATAATTTACTTATTAAGCGGTGTCCTCGTTTGGCTTTTTGCCAGGCCTTCGAGCCATATTGGGGCTAGTGGGCTAGTATATGGCATTGCTACATTTATATTTTTTAGTGGTATTTTTCGGCGCGATACTCAATTAATAACAATTTCGCTTTTAGTTATTTTTCTTTATGGAAGCCTATTCTGGGGGTTATTTCCATTTATTCCACACCAATCATTTGAATATCATTTAGCCGGTGCATTATCTGGGGTTTTAGCTTCGTACATTTTCAGAAATAAAGGACCACAACGTAAACAATACAGCTGGGAACAAGAAGGATATGTGCAGGAAGATTTTGAAAATGAATTGGAAGAGGAAATAATTGAAACTGATTTGTCCAATGAAAATGAAAGTAACCCAGAGAATAAAAATTAGTTTTTTTAAAAATAGGAGATCAAATTAGGAAAATAAAAATAAAACGCTTATTGCCCCTTTTCAAACATCTTTTGATTAAATTGTTGTAAAGAATCATTGTTATTAATAACAGGTACTTCTTCACCTTCTTCATAATGGTTAGAAGCTATTACTGAAGTTTTTTCAATATCTCTAGGTCCTTCAATAATCCAGTCTGATGTTTCTTTTTTATCAAAACGGCAAGTATTGCAAATAAATTCAGCTACTTCTCCAAATTCATCTTTTCTACCTGTAACTCGCAATACCTCATCAGCTCGATACCAAAGTACAACTTTTCCAGAGCATGTTGGGCAATCTCGATGCGCATCAACTGGTTTGGTAAACCAAACTCGGTTTTTGAATCGAAATGTTTTATCAGTTAAAGCACCTACAGGGCACACATCAATCACATTACCCGAAAAATCATTATCGATTACGTTTTCAATATAGGTTCCAATCTCCGAAGCATCACCTCTTCCCAACACTCCATGAACTCGCTTATCTGTAATCTGATCGGCAGTATAAACACATCTATAACACAAAATACATCGATTCATGTGCAACTGAATTTTATCCCCAATATCAATCCGATCGAAAGTTCTGCGTTCAAATTCGTAGCGAGTATCTTGCTTTCCGTGCTCGTATGATAGGTTTTGTAAATCACATTCTCCAGCCTGATCGCAAACCGGGCAGTCTAATGGATGATTGATTAATAGCATTTCCACCACACCTTTTCTTGCTTCTAAAACTTCGTTAGAGCTTATGTTTTCTATTACCATTCCATCTTGTACAAATGTTGAACAACTTGCTACCAGTTTTGGCATTGGTCGAGGGTCCTTTGCAGATCCGGCTGCGACTTTAACTAGGCATGTTCTGCATTTACCACCACTTCCTTTCAGCTTAGTATAATAACACATGGCTGGTGGCACAATATCCCCACCAATTTTTCGAGCAGCATTTAATATAGTTGTATTATCTTCTACTTCTACTTCAATTCCATCAATAGTTACTTTTGCCATTTTTCTATTTATAATATTTTTAACTTGATGTTAAAAAGAATATTTTACTATTTATAATCTGATTTAATTTTTACTTGTAAGGTAAAATTTATGCTTCCATTAACTTTTCGCCGAAACCATAATTTCTTACTAAACATTCAGCTGGTTCATTCACATGCCATTCAAATTCATCTCTGAAATGTCGGATCGCACTGGCAACTGGCCAAGCAGCAGCATCGCCCAAAGGACAAATGGTATTACCTTCAATTTTCTTGGCAACATCTACCAACAAATCAATATCCGACATCTTTCCATGTCCATATTCCAATCTGTGTAATACTTTTTCCATCCATCCGGTTCCTTCTCTACAAGGGCTACATTGTCCGCATGATTCATGATGATAAAATCGGGTAAAGTTCCAAGTGTTACGCACTACACAAACATCTTCGTCCATGGCAATAAATCCTCCTGAGCCTAACATGGTTCCGCTTACAAAACCGCCATCTGATAAAGATTCGTAAGTCATTAATCTGTTTTCACCAGCTGCAGTTTTCAAAAATAAAGCTGCAGGTAAAATCGGAACTGAAGACCCACCAGCTACCACCGCTTTTAATAATTTTCCATTTGCAATTCCTCCACAATATTCGTCTGAATAAACAAACTCTTCGCAGGTGATTCCCATTTCAATTTCATAAATACCTGGCTTATTTATATTTCCACAGGCAGATATTAATTTTGTTCCGGTGCTTCTTCCTATTCCTATTTTAGCATACTCATCACCACCATCATTTACAATTGGTACTACAGCAGCAATTGTTTCTACATTATTAACTACTGTTGGGCAAGCATATAATCCAGCAACTGCTGGAAACGGCGGCTTAATTCTTGGATTTCCTCTTTTACCTTCTAATGATTCTAACAAGGCAGTCTCTTCTCCACAGATGTAAGCTCCCGCACCTGGATGAACGTATAAATCAAGATTATAACCAGTGCCTAAAATATTTTTTCCTAACCATCCATTTGCATAAGCTTCAGCAATGGCTTTTTCCAAAATTCTGATTACATAATAATATTCTCCGCGAACATAAATATATGCAGTATTAGCACCTAATGCATAACTTGAAGTGATCATTCCTTCAATCAATAAATGCGGAATTTTTTCCATCAGATATCGATCTTTAAAAGTTCCTGGTTCACTTTCATCGGCATTACAAACCAAGTATCGAGGTTTTCCTTCTGGCTTTGCCAAAAAACTCCACTTCATCCCAGTCGGAAATCCAGCACCACCTCGACCTCGCAAACCCGACTTTTTAACTTCTTCCACCACTTCATCAGGTGTCATGGTTTTCATCGCTTTCTCAACAGATCGGTATCCACCTTGCTTTTTATACACATCATATGTGTTTATTCCTTCAATGTGGATATTTTCTAATAAAATTTTTCTGGCCATAGTGTTCAAAAATTCAAAAATATTATAAAAAACTAAGCTTACACATCATTTTAGTAAATTTAGATTAGTTATAAAATCAAGCTTTGTTGCAAAGTGTTTGGCCTAGTCGAAAATAATTGCTTGAAAACACAAGCTCGCGAATCAAAACATCAATATTACGAGGTATTCGTGTTATCAGCAATCTATTTCAAAAATTGGCACGCTGATAACGCAGATTGAAAACGCGGATAAAAAAATCTGTAGTTTAAGGTATCTGAGTTTTATCAAAAAACAAAAACTACAAATTGGGCTTTTGAAGAATTTGTTTTATTAAATTTTCCATTAAATGTTTAAGATTATATCATTTGAAACTGTTCCCTGCGATAGGGATTGAAGCAGCATCCTTTTTTGTTTTAATCACTTTCAGCTTAACGATAATAATGCACAAAAAAGATATAGCGTAAAGCCCGGCCATCGCCAAACTATTTTTTATTGTTTTAATCTGGCAGTTATAACATTGTAAGAAATCGCTTGATAAGCGTTTTTTTGTACTTTTGAACGGAATAACAAAATAAAATGCTGAGATCACATACCTGCGGAGAACTTACTCTGGCAAATGAAAGAATTATCGTAAGCCTTTGCGGCTGGGTTCAAAAATCAAGAGATTTAGGAGGAATGACCTTTATAGATCTTAGAGACCGATATGGAATAACTCAATTGGTTTTTAATATGGATGACAATGCTGCTTTATGTTCTGAAGCTAGAAAATTGGGTAGAGAATTTGTAATACGTATTACAGGAACAGTTCGGGAACGTTCGAGCAAAAATTTGAAAATTGCAACAGGAGAGGTTGAAATAAAGGTAGAAAGTCTTGAAATTTTAAATGCATCTAAAACCACACCTTTTATAATTGATGATGTAACCGATGGTGGAGATGAATTGCGTGCACGCTATAGATATTTAGATTTAAGAAGAAACCCAATTCGTAAAAATTTGGAATTGCGCCATAGAATGATGCAAGAAACCAGAAAGTATATGGATGCACAACAATTTATTGAAGTAGAAACTCCGGTTTTAATAAAATCTACTCCTGAAGGTGCCCGAGATTTTGTAGTGCCAAGCAGAATGAATCCTGGTGAATTTTATGCCTTACCTCAATCGCCTCAAACGTTTAAACAATTGTTAATGGTATCAGGTTTCGACAGATATTTTCAAATTGTAAAATGTTTTAGAGACGAAGATTTAAGAGCCGACAGACAACCAGAGTTTACTCAAATAGATTGCGAAATGTCGTTCATTACTCAAAGCGATATATTAGAAATGTTTGAAGGATTAATAAAACATTTATTTAAATCGGTTAAAAATATTGATATCGGTGAAGTGCCTCACATGTTTTATGCCGATGCAATGGAATTGTATGGAAACGATAAACCAGATCTTCGCTTTGATATGAAAATAAACCATTTAAAAGATGATTCTAAAGCTGATTCAAAAGATTTGGTTTCAGGATTTGGCTTTCCAGTATTTGATCAAGCAAAATCTGTTTTGGCAATATGCGCGAAAAACTGTTCTGAATATACCCGTAAACAGTTGGATGAATTGACTGAGTTCGTAAAAAAGCCACAAATTCAATTATCGGGTTTGGTTTATGTTCGTTGGAATTTGGATGGTACGGTAAAATCTTCGGTAGATAAATTTTATGCTGAGGAACAATTGAAAACCTGGATGCAAGCTTGTGGAGCCGAAAAAGGTGATTTGTTGTTGCTTGTGGCTGGCGATAAAAATAAAAGTTTGAAAGGCATGAGCGAATTGAGATTGGAAATGGGAAATCGTCTTAAGCTAAGAAATAAGGATGTGTATGCACCACTTTGGGTATTAGATTTTCCTTTGTTGGAGTGGGATGAAGAGAGTAAACGTTTTCATGCGATGCACCATCCTTTTACTTCGCCAAAACCAGAGGATATTGCGATGTTGGAAACTGACCCAGGTGCAGTTAGAGCCAATGCGTATGATTTGGTTATAAATGGAACAGAAGTGGGCGGTGGATCAATCAGAATTTTTCAAAAAGAATTACAGGCATTGATGTTTAAACATTTAGGTTTCAGCAAAGAAGAAGCTCAAAATCAATTCGGGTTTTTGATGGATGCGTTTGAATATGGAGCGCCTCCACATGGCGGCATTGCCTTTGGTTTCGATAGACTTTGTTCACTTTTTGCTGGCCTTGATTCTATTCGAGATGTTATAGCTTTTCCTAAAAATAATTCAGGAAGAGATGTCATGATTGATTCTCCGTCTATAATTGCTGAATCACAATTAAATGAACTTTCCATTTCTATCAAATGAAAAATTACCTATTATTTGTACTTATTTTAATTTTATTTGGAGCCTGTACAGATGATCCACCAAAATTATTTAATAGTCCTGCTATTGACTTAGAACCTATTTCAAGTGGATTAATTGCACATTATTATTTCAATACAAATGCAAATGATCAAACATCAGGAAAAAGAAATGGGAAATTAAATGGACCCATTACTTTTGTAACAAGTAGAGATAATAAGCAAGTAAATGCAGCCGCTTTTAATGGTAAAAATACTTTTATTAATATGAGTGGAGCAAATTTAATCAATGATTCATCTACCGTTTCTATTTGGTTTCAAGTTTCCAGATTTCCGAATGCTGGAGATACAGCTATTTTTCTTTCTGTATTTAATTCTCAAAACTCTTTTAAACTTGGCTTTTACAATAAAAACTATGATGCTGGAAAACTTTTGGTGGAGCAAAAAGTTGGAAACAAGTATTTTACAACTGCTTCTGATTCACTCCCGATTGTGGATCGCTGGTATCATATTGCTGTAACAAGCACTCCAAAAGAAAGTATTTTATACTTAAACGATAAAATTTACGCAAGAGCTACCACACAACAAGGTGATTGGGTTTTTCCGTCATCAACCACCGCTTACATTGGATCTACCAATATTAAGTCGGGTTTTTTAGAAGGTTATTTAGATGATTTAAGAATTTATAACAAGGTATTAAATCCTCAACAAATTATAGATTTATATACGGAATAGATCTTAAAATAATCACCTACAATAATTTTGTTGTAGAATAAAATTTAAACTAATAAAATATGCATCCCAAAGTAAAAGAATTTAATGATTACCGCTCAAAAATGAATGATCGGATTTTGGAAAAAGATAATTTAAATATTAAACGATTTTATAGTTTAGATACTACTACCTATTCCGAAGGAGCCCTATCTGTAAAAACAAAAGAAATGATGGGTTTGGTTGCATCAATGGTTTTACGATGCGATGATTGCATAAAATATCATTTAGAAAAATGCAAAAACGAAGGTGTAACTGATAAAGAATTGGATGAACTATTTGCAGTTTCTAACTTAGTTGGGGGTTCAATTGTGATTCCACATTTGCGTAGAGCAGTTGAATTTTGGGATCAACTTTCAGATAAATAGATAGTACAAACCCGATTTGTTTTAACAATTTACATTTTAATTAATACCTACACCTATGTTCTTTATTTTTCTCGGAGTTTTAGTTTTTATTATCATTAATGTTTTAGTAAAATCAAATCCTGCTTTTGGTAAATTTATTGGTATAGCCAGAATTTTATCTCTTGTGTTGGTATTAATTGGAGTTCTAAATTCTTGCGTTAAACAAATAAATGCTGGAGAAATAGGTGTGAAAGTTTTGTTTGGAAGTATTCAGCCAGATGTTTTAGGGAGCGGGTTACATTTTGTAAATCCATTACTTGATGTAAAAATGATTGATGTAAAAACCCAAAATTATACAATGAGTGGGATTAATGACGAAGGCGATAAAGCTGGTGATGATGCAATTCGTGTATTGACAAGTGATGGTTTGGAAGTAACAATTGATTTAACTGTTTTGTACCGAGTAGTTTCTGGTGATGCGCCCAAATTATTACGCGAAACCGGAGATGACTATCGTGATAAGATTGTGAGACCTATTACAAGAACTAAAATAAGAGATAATGCAGTTTACTATCAAGCTATTGAATTATTTAGCACCAAACGAGATGAGTTTCAGCAACGAATTTATAAAACTATAGAAGCTGATTTTAAGAAAAGAGGATTAATGTTGGAACAATTATTAGTCAGGAATATTACGTTACCAAACTCGGTTAAAGCATCAATAGAATCAAAAATAAATGCTGAACAAGATGCTAAGAAAATGGAGTTTGTTTTACTAAAAGAAAAACAAGAAGCAGAACGCAAACGTGTTGAGGCACAAGGAATCGCTGATTATCAAAGAATAATCAATATTGGATTAACAGATCAACAATTACAGTACGAACAAATAAAAGCCATGAAAGAATTATCGTTGAGTAATAATTCGAAAGTAATAGTAATGGGAAAAGGTGGCGCTCCAATTATTATTGATGGTAAATAAAATTTTATTCTTTTAATTTTAAATTAAAAGTAAATGAGCAACATAATTCGTTGTGGATGGTGTGGAACTGATCCACTTTATATCAAATATCATGATGAAGAATGGGGAAAAGTGGTTCATGATGATGCTATACTTTTTGAATTTCTAATTCTGGAAGGTGCTCAAGCAGGACTTAGCTGGATAACTATTTTGCGAAAACGTGAAAATTACCGAAATGCATTTGCCAATTTTGAGGCGGTAAAAGTAGCTTCTTTTACTTCCAGCAAAGTCGACGAATTAATGTTGAATGCAGGAATTATCAGAAACCGTGGAAAAATTGAAGCTGCTATTTCAAACGCCAAGCTATTTCTAGAAATCCAAAAAGAATATGGAAGTTTTGATGCTTATTTATGGAGTTTTATGCCATCGAAAGAACCCCTTATAAATTATTATTCAGATCATAAACTGGCACCTGCAACTTCTCCTATTTCTGATGCGATAAGCAAAGCCATGAAAAAAAGAGGCTTTAAATATTTTGGTTCTACCATTTGTTATGCACACATGCAAGCCACCGGGATGGTGAATGACCATATTTTAGAATGTGCTTTTAGGTGAGAAATATAGACCAAAAAATAAATTTTTTGAGTCTATTATATTAAATGTCTAAGGCTTAGCCAAATCAATATTAGTAATTATGCCTTCTGTAATAATTTTACTAGCAGCTTGACTTGAAAATAATTTTTTAGCATTAAATGAAAATGTTCCTGAAAGCTGTTTTGTTGCTAAATCATATTTAGTTATGTTAACTGTGCCGCTTACCGATTCAAAAGTTGTATCAGGCGCGGTAAATTTTGAATAAAATGCTTGGTTTGTGATGATACCACCAACATTTGTATTTAGCGTATAACTTCCTACACCTTTATTCTCAAACTCTAATGTTATACCGTCTGTATTTGCGCTATTAGTCGCAATTACTCTGATAATTCTTTTGCCTTGCTTTAATGTGGTATCAGCGTAACTATCAGCAACTGCTGCCGTAAATAATTTACCGTTTACCTTGTAGGTAAATAATGGTGTTGTATTTTCTGTTGGTGTGGGTGTTCCTGCTTCTTTTTTATCTTTACAGCCAACCATTGTTGTAGACCATACGAGTAAAATAGAACCTATAATTAAAAAAGCTTTTCTTGAATTAATTGTTTTCATTGTTAATTTATGTTATTAGATTTATTTTTCGAAAATAAGGTACTCTTTTTCAGTACAAACATCATTTAGTTTTACTCTATCGCATTGATAGTATTTTTCTTTTTTTCGAGTACCAAAAGTTTCCCAGCTTTTATCGAAATCTGTTTTACCTATTCCCCAAACGTAACCAATTTCATTATTAATAAATCCATAATATGAACTATCAATTATCATATTATTAGTAGGTTCTACCACAAACCGATAACGCCCAGTATCATCAATAAACAATGAATTGTAATAAAATAAAGTATCTTTTTCTGTAAATACTTTATCTGATTTGAATTGCAAATTTAATCTTGCTTGAAATGGCTTTTCATATAAAGTTAGTTGGGTAATGTCATAAGCATTTTGATCTTCAGAGCTAAATAGTTTTGTTCCGGTGGTTTCATCTTCAATTGAATAACTTGCAGGTTGATCCTCCGCTTCAAATCTGAAAAAGAACTGACCATTGGAGTCTGTAATTATAGTTGCAATTTCACCCCGAGATCTAGGAGGATTTCTAGAAGTTAATGATAAATTTCTCCCAGCCAATGGTTTTTTTTCCAAACAATTATTATAATAATTGCCAGCAAAAGAAGTTAAGTACGGTTTTTTACAAGCTGAAATAAATAAAAAACAAATAAAAAAAACGATTGAATATTTCATAATTAATTAATTTGAAAGGATTGATTGAATCGAGAAGAGTTTGTAGTAATTATCAAATGATAAATTCCTGACGACAAATTAGGTGGTAAATTATTTACTACAATTTCATTGGTATTATTTGTAAATGTTTGTGTGTAAATATTCTTACCCATATTATCAATAATTTGTAACGAACCATTGCCATTTAACAATTCAGATTTAATAGTAAACGTTTGATCGCTATATATTGGGTTTGGAAAAATTAACATTTCATTTATTTTTTGATTCTCAAAACTTTTGTTAAAAGTCTTGCGAGGTAAAACTAAATTACAACAAGGGTTGAAATTTTCGCGTGAGTCTGTGTAATTTCCTACGATACTTTGTGTAAATTGTATAGTTTGATCATATATTAAAGCAACTGTACCTGTAGTAACTCTAAAATTTTCTTCTTTGGAAAAAGCTTGACTTTGAGAGCCGCAATTATTTATAGCAGAAGGATGTTCATAATATTTATTTTGACCTATATTTATAGTGAAAGCTGAAGGATAAATTGCATCGCGATTCAAATCCATGTTATTTAACCATAATTCTTCATCTCCAATTTCAGTATTAATTAATAATTTAGGATTACTACAGGTTCTTAGAGTACCTAAATTATCATTTCTTAAAGAGACGTGTCTAAAATTATTATAATAATATTGATAATAAGGTCTTCCATCTATGGTTTCAGTTTCTACATTTTGTATATTCGTGTTGCCCAAAATCACATCAAATGGGGTTCTATTCATAATATCTCCAACAGATTGATTAGCAATATCTAAATCTAAAGGATTATTAGGAAATCCATCATAATCTATGGCTGATTGAACCGGAATAAAACCAAAATGAAAGCCATCGGAGTATATAGAGAGATTAGCGTTTGTATTTGCAAACCAAGGTACTCCCACTCTAAATTTAAATTCATAGAGACCGTTTCCATTATTATTAGAACTGCTGGACGCAACCTTAAATTCACCTAATCCAATATCCCAATCATTATTAAACCCTGCAATTTTCGGCTGCCTTTTAATATTTTCTACTCCTCCGGCATTAACGCAAAAATCTTTAACGTCTCCAAATCTCTGAATATTAAACCAACTTGTGTATCCAGTTGTAATACGTACACTAAACCATCGTAACCTTATTTTCACGGTGTTAAATCCAGCTCCTATATTTGAAATCTGACCTTTCCCATTTGGATTTGTATTTAATTCAAAGTTAGCACCTATCAAATTAATTCTAATTCCTAAAATCCTTACATAAACTTCCGCTTGAAAATCCAATAGTTTATCTCCTCCTACTCTATCCTGATCGTTGTAAGCACGAGTTTGTTTTGCTCCAAACATAGAACCATTTGAGGTTGCAATAAGTTTACAATGTTTAGGATAGTTACCAATAGATGCTAAATCGTTAAAAAATTCATCTTTTGCATTATCAGCTTCATAACAAGAATATTGAGCTAATTGACAATGTTGTTCATTTATATGATATATTAGCATTTGTCTAGCAGCTTTAGAATCTAAATAAATATTCATCATTTCACCTATCCGTCTACTTGATATGGGAACATATTTAACAAAAGGGATACTATTTCTAACTAAACTAAAAACATCCCGATATAAATGTTGAAGTGAAAGAGGTAAATTCGCTCCTCCATGTGGAGTATCAATCGTAATCATCAAGCGAGTTCGATGGTTTTCACCGCTATTTTCCATTTTTGTTAAAGCATATCTTGCAACCAATCCTCCCATACTTTCTCCCATTATTACAAACTGTTCATTATTATCGTAATTGTCTTTTAAATAACGTATCAACTCAATTACATAATCTGCATTATCTCGTATATCAACGCGACTGTTTTTCCAGTTAACCACATAAAAGTCATAGCCATATCTCAATAATCCATCTACATCATAACTTTTAATAACATCATCATAAATTTCTGCCACATCACGACTGTTTTTTGCTTTATTTCTAAAATCATTCGGATCAAATCCTTCCAAATAAATTACTGCTCTTCTAATTCCATCCGGGTTACATCCTTCATATACTCCAACATGTAAGCCTTCAATACTTACATTATAATCTGGAGCTACATAAACCTTATTACTTTTAACTGTAAATGAGCTTTGTGAATAAAAATAAGCCGACCCATTAAATGCTGAGTATATAATTTTATATTCTCCAGCATCACGATAATCAACCGTAACTGTAGTAGTGTTATAAAGATCAATAATATGATTTCCTGATCCATCTCCAAAATCAACATAAAGATTTAAATTATTGTAGTCAATGTTTTGGTCATGCAAAAAGAACTCAGGAGAAAATTTAAATATCACATGGCCATAATCTGACTCTTCAAATAATGGAGAACCTGAAAAAATAGTATCTTGACAATATGGGCCAAATCCACATGGACTTGAAGGTCTACCGATTTTATCACTTATCGTATTATTTACTGTATCAAAATTAAAATAAGTATTAGAATTTAACGCTGTTGGAGTAAGTATATAGAAATTATATAACATTAATCCCATTGGGATGGTATCATTAGATACACTCTGCTCGGCTAATGTATATAGACTATCGTCGGTAATAAAGCTAGTAGTGTCATAGGACATATTTCGCATCTCCGAATATAGGAGATACCAATTATTTGTGTTATTTACTTCTGTACAATTACTATTGAAAAATACAGAGTCTGCAATATGCGCAGCCATATCATACAAAAAATTAGATGTTCCAGAAGGAGGAGGGGGGGGAGTCAATGGTGAAAAAAACGTTCTTAATTCATTGTTAACTTGACCAAGAGGATCTTGTGCTTTTGCTGTTGAAAATTGGGAATAAATTAATAAAAATATAAAGATTTTAAGAACAGTAACAAGATTTTTCATAAAGTATAGGTTTTTACATGTGATTTGAGGCTTTTTATTTAAATATTTTTTATGTCCAATTATAATTTTAAAAAATCGAAAATGCAAATTGTTTAAGAAATTTTTAATAGTATGTTTTTAGTACGATTGAAATAAGTGTAACTATTACACTAAGTTTTTTTATTTTTATGATACGCTCTATATTGGGTAGAAAATGTAAATAATTATATTCATTATTAGTATTTTACAATAAAATTGAAAAAGAAAATTAGATAATTTCTACGGCCAATGAATTATTTCGATCTTGCACCAGCAATTTCAATTTAAAACTATGGCGCATAAAAAACTTTTTTTACTGGATGGTATGGCACTTGTTTATCGTGCCCACTTCGCTTTAAGCAAAAATCCACGTTTTACCTCTGCTGGATTGAATACTTCTGCCATGATGGGTTTTACCAATACTTTGCTTGAAATACTTAAAAAAGAACAACCTACGCATATTGCTGTAGTTTTTGACACCTCTGCGCCAACTGAACGGCACATAGATTATGAAGCCTACAAAGCTCAGCGTGAACAAATGCCTGAAGACTTGTCGCGGGCATTGCCTTATGTAGTAAAAATTATAGAGGGATTCAATATTCCTGTTATCACATTAGATGGATACGAAGCGGATGACATCATTGGAACGCTTGCCAAAAAAGCTGAAATAGCTGGTTTTCAAGTATTTTGCATGACTCCCGATAAAGATTTTGGTCAATTAGTTTCTGACAATATTTTCATTTATAAACCATCAAGAATGGGAAATGATATGGAGATTTTAGGAGTACCTGAAATTTTGAAAAAATGGGAAATTGAACGTGTTGATCAAGTAATAGATATTTTAGGATTGTGGGGAGATGCTGTTGATAACATTCCAGGGATACCGGGTATTGGGGAGAAAACGGCTAAAGATTTGATTAAACGGTACGGAACCATGGAAAATATTATTGCCAACTCGCATGAATTAAAAGGAAAACAACGAGAAAATGTGGAGCAATTTAGTGCTCAAGGCTTGCTTTCCAAAAAATTAGCAACCATCCTATTAAACGTTCCGGTGGAATTGGAAGAGAATAAATTGATTTTAGAAGCACCGGATCGGGAAAAATTGGAACCTATTTTTGCAGAGCTAGAGTTTAGAACTATCGGCAGGAGAGTATTTGGAGAGGAATTTAAAACTGCTGATAAAAGTGTGAATGCCAGTGGACAATTTTCCATGTTCGGTGGTGATGACAATTTGGAGAGAACAATAATATCTACAGAAAGTGATGAACCGCGCCAATTTGAAACTATGGCAACTAGCCAACATAATTATGTGTTGGTTGATACCAAAGAGAAAAGAGATTTATTGATAATTGATTTATTAAAACAAAAAGAAATAAGTTTTGATACCGAAACAACTGGTACAGATGCCAATAATTGTGAATTGGTTGGCTTATCATTTAGTTTTAAAATTGGGGAAGCATATTATATTCCTGCATCTAAAACAGAACCCGAAATACGGATTTTGTTGGATGAATTTAAACCTGTATTAGAAAATCCATCGATAATTAAAATTGGTCAAAATATTAAGTATGATATTTTAGTTTTGAAATGGTATGATGTAGAAATAAAAGGAATTTTATTCGATACCATGTTAGCACATTATATTATTGATCCGGATACGAGGCATAATATGGATGTATTGGCCGAAAATTATTTAAACTATTCTCCAGTTTCTATAACCGAATTAATTGGAAAAAAAGGAAAGGGTCAATTAAATATGGCAGATATCGATGTGGAAATTGTGAAAGATTATGCTGCTGAAGATGCTGATGTTACCCTACGATTAAAACATACATTTGAACCATTATTGAAAGATTCTAATTCGACTTCATTGGCAAATGATATTGAAAATCCATTAATTTATGTGTTAGCAGCTATTGAAAAAGAAGGGGTGGCAATAGACAAACAGGCATTAAAAGAATTTTCTAAAGAACTCGAAACAACTATATCATCGACAGAAAAGAATATTTTTGAACATGCAGGCCTTAAATTTAACATAGCTTCTCCAAAACAATTAGGTGAGGTTTTATTTGATAAATTACAGTTAGACCCAAAAGCAAAAAAAACCAAAACCGGCCAATATCAAACCGGAGAAGATGTACTTAGTTATCTTGCTCATAAACATGAAATTGTAAACGAAATTTTAATTTTCAGATCATTACAAAAACTAAAATCGACGTATGTAGATGCACTTCCGTTAATGATAAATCCAAAAACTGGAAGAATTCATACGAGTTACAATCAGGCGGTTGCATCTACGGGGCGTTTGAGTTCCAATAATCCGAACCTCCAAAATATTCCAATTAAAACAGAAAAAGGAAGAGAAGTTCGAAAAGCATTTATACCCCGTGATAATAATCACTTGATTGTTTCTGCAGATTATTCGCAAATAGAACTTAGAATTATTGCCGAAATAAGTAAAGATGCAAACATGATGGATGCATTTATAAACGGGATTGATATTCATACAGCCACTGCTGCCAAAGTATATGGAGTAGCATTGGCTGATGTTGATTCTACCCAAAGACGAAATGCAAAAGCAGTAAATTTTGGGATAATTTATGGTCAATCTGCTTTTGGATTGTCACAAAATTTAAATATTCCAAGAAAGGAAGCTGCAGAAATTATTGAAAATTACTTTGCTCAATACCCAGGAATAAAAACCTACATGGCCTCAACCATGGATTTTGCCAGAGAAAACGGATATGTGGAAACGTTAAAAGGACGAAGAAGATATTTAAGAGATATAAATTCAGCAAACCAAACGGTACGAGGTTTTGCAGAAAGAAATGCAATAAATGCACCCATACAAGGTTCTGCGGCAGATATGATTAAAATTGCTATGATTAATATTTACCGTGAAATGAATGAGCAAAAATTGGAAGCAAAAATGACCATGCAAGTTCATGATGAATTAGTATTTGATGTCCCAATGCATGAAGTGGAAAAAATAAAACCCATAATTGAAAACGGAATGAGAAATGCAATAAAAATGGAAGTTCCAATTGTAGTGGAAATTGGAACTGGAAAAAATTGGTTAGAGGCTCATTAAATTCAAACCTAGATTTTATTTTTTGGTAAAATTATTGGATTGGAAAATATAAACCGACAGATTAGGTAGTTTGAAATTTATACTTTTGACGCAAAATTAATTTATGGAATGGATCACTAATCCAGAAATCTGGATATCGCTTGTTACGGTTACTGTACTCGAAATCGTACTTGGAATTGACAATATCGTATTTATATCCATTTTATCTGGCAAATTACCAGAAGATCAACAAGCAAAAGCACGAAGATTAGGATTGGGATTAGCGATGATTACACGAGTTTTATTATTGTTGAGTATTTCTTATATCATGAAACTCACTGTTCCCCTTTTTGAGATTTTTAATCACGAGGTAACAGGAAAAGCACTTATTTTAGGAGTTGGTGGATTGTTTTTGGTATATAAAAGTATTAAAGAAATACACGAAAAAATGGAAGGCGATGAGCATGATGAAAATGAAAAGAAGAAGAAACTTTCTTTTTCAAGTGTTATTATTCAAATTCTAATTCTAGATATTGTATTCTCTCTGGATTCTGTAATAACCGCAGTTGGTATGGCAGATGAGGTTTGGGTAATGATTGCTGCTGTAATTATCGCGGTTTTAATTATGATGTTTTCAGCAGATTCTGTAAGCAAATTTGTCAACAAACACCCTACTGTAAAAATGCTGGCTCTAAGTTTCCTGATCTTAATTGGAGTTTCTTTGATGGCAGAATCATTTGATAGGGGGATACCGAAACAGTATATATATTTTGCCATGGCATTTTCTGTTTTAGTAGAAATGCTGAATTTACGTGCAAAGAAGAAAAGCCAACCGATAAAATTAAGAGAGCCAAATAGGCCTTGAAGAATGCCACGAATGCACAAATAAAAAATATTTTAAATTTAATTTTGAAGAATTAAACTTTTCCCTAAAAAAGTAAAAGTTTAGCCATTAATTAAGGAAATAAAAAAATCATTTTGTTAAATGGAAATAAGTCAATCAATTCTTGAAAATTTATATTCAAAATTTTTAAAGTTCATTGAATTTGAAGATGGAGTTATTTCTGAAACATTCAGAAAATCAAACTATTTTAATGAATCTGAAAGTTTTAAATTACAAATCTATGAGAAAGCGAGAAGTTATCTTGAATCTTCAAAATGGAAAGAAACTGATATTGGAACAAAGAAAATTTACGACAGCGTTCATAAATCCTTCGATGCAATAAAAGAAATAAAAGGATCAGATAAAAAAGGGGTGGATTTAGTAAATTGGCGGAAGGTTGATGCCTTTAAAAAGATAATCAACAAACAAGAATTTGAAAGAGTATTCTTTGATTTTTATAAAGGAAAAGATTCCGATGAAAATGTATTTAATAAACTTAATATAGAATACAAATTAGACTACCAAACTATATCTTACTTATTTTTTATAAAAGAAAAAAATAAATTCCTTCCAATTTCACAAGAAAAGATTGATAAACTTTTTAAAGATCAATTAAATGTTTTAGATTTTAAATCAGCTAAAAATATATCTTGGAAAAATTATTTAAGATACCTATTAATTATTAAAGAAGTCTCTGAATTTTTAAAGAAAAAAGATCCAGAAACTACATTACTTGATGCTCATTCCTTTCTTTGGATTGCTGGGACAAAGATGAAAGATGTTTCCCTAATAGGTAATGTAAACACTAATTTAGAAAAAGGAAAAAATGGGCTTTTACTCATTAATCCGGAAGATCCTTCATTTTATTATCCTGATGAAGATACAACACAAAACAAAGTTTTACTATTTGAAGGAGCTACAAAACTAGTGACAGTAAATATTTACGAAAGAAATATTGAAGCTAGAAATCAATGTATATCACATTGGAAACCAATTTGTGCTGTTTGTAAATTTGATTTTGAATTAGAATTTGGAGAAATTGGAAAAGGATTTATTCATGTTCATCATAAAATACCTATTTCACAAATTAATGAAATTCAAGAAATAGATCCGAAAAATGATTTGATACCAGTTTGCCCAAACTGTCACGCTATGCTACATAAAAGAACTCCACCTTTTAGCGTAGAAGAATTGAAATTAATTAGAAGTAAAAGCGATGAAAGGAATATTTAAAATCAGCAAATAAAAAAACCACGAACGCACCAATATAAATCATTCGTGCATTCGTGGCTTTTAAATTAAACATTTTACTTTACTACTAAAACACCCTTCATCATCATGTTATGACCAGGGTAAGTACAAACATATTCGTACTTGCCCGGTGCTGCTGGAGCTTCAAATTCCAAAACAGTGTTTTCGCCTGGACCAAGCATTTTTGATGCAGCAATTACATTAGAACTTTCTGGTACATATTGTTTATCTGGACCCGCTTTCAACCCATCTGTTGCTACAGTTTGAGAGGTGCCAGCTAATACAAATACAATATTATGTTGCATAGCAGCATCTGTACCTTTATTTTCCAGATTAATTTTAACTTTTTGAGAAGCTGCAACTTCTATCTCTACTACGTCATATTTCATTTCTGCCATAGAGTTACCAACTGCTTGTATTGTAACTTCCTTCACTGGCAATGTTGCAGGATCTACTGCAGGAGTTGCTGGAGCTTCTGTTACAGTTTCATCTGTATTTTCAGTGCTAGTCTCAGTTTTGGTTTTTCCACCACAACTAATCATTAAAAAAGTTGCACATATAAATGCAACATAACTTATTAATTTTCTCATTATTTATTTTATAATTTATTTAATAACTAAACACGAATAATTGAATTGAGTTTCTTTTAATTTTGGTTAAATTACTTTGCACAAAATACCTTTTAAATATTCCGATTCTGGAAAGGAAGAAATAATAGGATGATCTGTTGGCTGAGAAAAATAATGTACAAATTGTACATCAACTCCCGCATCCGTAGCCGCCCAAGCTACCAATTGTTTCAACATGGCAAGGTCGACTGCTGCTGAACAACTAAATGTTGCTAACATTCCACCGGGTTTTAAAATTTTCAAAGCCTGTAAATTCAAATCTTTGTAGGCTTTTTTCGCTTTATCAACTGATGATCTGGAAGGTGCTAATTTGGGTGGATCGAGAATAATTAAATCAAAAGCAGATTTTTCTTTATCTAATGTTCTTAAATAATTAAAAACGTCTTGTTCTATCAAGGTCACATCCTTTTCATCAAATTTATTCAAGGTTAAATTTTCTTCAAAGGCATTTAATGCAAAAGCAGAAGAATCGACACCAGTAACGCTTAATGCACCCGCTTGCAAGGCATTAATAGAAAATGCGCCGGTGTAGCAAAAGCAATCGAGTACATTTTTTCCATTGGCAAAATCAGCAAGTATTTTACGATTTTCCCGTTGATCTAAAAAAAAACCAGATTTCTGACCCAAACCAGCATCTATAGAAAACTTAAGATTGTTTTCGATAATGATTAGAGAAGAATCGGAAATATCACCAAAAACGATACGGTTTACCGGTTCCAAACCTTCCAATACTCTTGCAGGCGAATCGCTTTTTTCGACAATTAAATTGGGATTCAATAATTCCTTTAAATAATTGAATAGCTCATTTTTTACTTTTTCAACACCAGAAGTCATTACCTGAACCACCAGCATTGTGTCAAATTTATCTACAATTAACCCTGGCAGTTTATCTGATTCAGAAAAAATTAATCGCAAACAATTGCAACTTTTATCATTGATCAACTCCTTTCTTGCATCAATCGCAACATCAATTTTTAACTTCCACCAATTTAAATCAATGGTTTTATTTTCGTCCCATTCCAACAATCTAAAACTTATTTTCGATCGGCTATTATAATATCCGTAGGCTAAAAATTTTTGATCGGATGATAGTAATTTCACAATATCCCCATCTGCAATCTCTTTAGGCTGTTGATCTATTGCACCCGAAAACAACCAAGGATGTCTGTGCAAAACAGATTTTTCTTTACCTTTTTTTAAACGAATACTTTCCAATTTATACTTTTTTAAAATTCAAAGCCGAAATTAGTCTTTTTTAATGCGTTGATGGAGCAAATATTTCCAGTCATACGCTATATTTATCCCGTGGAATTAAGCATACACTCCGACGATTTTTTTATGAATGAAGCGCTCAAAGAAGCTGTAAAGGCTTATGAAGCTGGCGAAGTTCCGATAGGAGCTATTATTGTTTGTAATAAAAGAATCATAGCCCGCAGTTTTAATTATACCGAACGCTTGAATGATGTAACCGCACACGCAGAAATGCAGGCAATTACAGCAGCCGCGAATTATTTAGGAGGAAAATATTTGAATGAATGTGTACTTTATGTTACACTCGAACCTTGTGTAATGTGTGCAGGAGCATTGAGTTGGGCACAAATTGGTGGCATTGTTTATGGAGCATCCGATACCAGAAGGGGGTTTAGTACCATGGATCAGAAAATTTTGCATCCGAAAACGAAGGTTACCGGATGCGTGAAAGAAATTCAGTGCAGCGATTTAATTGTAAAATTTTTTAACGAACAGAGGAAATTATAATCTCAAAACAATCTTAATAAAAAGTGTTTAATGCATAAATAATCTTAACTAACATAAATTATGGCTTTTGAATTACCGGCACTACCCTACGCATTTGATGCATTGGAGCCACACATCGACAAATTAACCATGGAAATACATCATGGCAAACATCACCAGGCGTATATTACGAACTTGAACAAAGAAATTGCAGGAACAGAAATGGAAAAACAAACCATTGAAGAAATTTGCAAAAATGCCTCTAAAGCAAGTATGGCAGTTCGCAATAATGGCGGTGGTCATTTCAATCACTCTTTATTCTGGTCTATTTTGGCACCAAATGCAGGTGGCGAACCAGAAGGCGAACTTGCAGCAGCTATTAATTCAGCATTTGGATCTTTTGCTGATTTTAAAACGAAGTTTTCGGAAGCAGGCACCAAAAGATTTGGATCTGGTTGGGCTTGGCTATTAGTAAAAGACGGGAAATTAGAAGTTTCCTCTACTCCAAATCAAGACAATCCATTAATGGATTTAGCAGAAGTAAAAGGAGTACCTATTTTAGGAATGGATGTTTGGGAACATGCTTATTATCTAAAATATCAAAACAAGCGTCCGGATTATATTAATGCATTTTTTAATGTGATTAATTGGAAAGCCGTAAGCGAACGATTTAAAAAAGCTTAAAACGGATATATAATTTAAAAACCCTCTTAATAAAAATTAAGAGGGTTTTTTTGTTTTGAGGTTTTAAAATTTTGTAACTCATAGCATTAAGAAAATGCTAAGAGACGCTGCCAACGCAGTTTTTAAGTTTTGGGTTTTCCTACTCTACCGTTACCGATTTTGCCAAATTCCTTGGCTGATCTACATTTGCACCACGCATAACTGCAATATGATAAGATAATAACTGCAATGGTATAGTAGCTAAAAGTGGAACCAAAGATTCTTCGGTATCAGGTATTTCAATTACATAATCGGCCATTTTGCGAACTTCATTATCTCCTTCTGTTACGATGGCTATGATAATTCCTTTTCTGGCTTTTACTTCTTGAATATTGCTAATTACTTTTTCCAGAATGCTGCCTTTGGTTGCAATTACAACAACTGGCATTTTTTCATCAATCAAAGCAATCGGACCATGTTTCATTTCAGCAGCCGGGTATCCTTCTGCGTGTATGTATGATATTTCTTTTAGTTTTAATGCACCTTCTAATGCTACCGGAAAATTAAATCCACGTCCGAGGTACAAAAAGTTTGGAGCATCTTTAAATTTTTCAGCTAATTCTTTTATGCTATTATTTTGTAATAGAGCTTTCTCAACTTTCGAAGGAATTAACTCTATTTCGGTTAATAATTCAATTAATCGGGTATGCTTTATGGTTCCTCTTTTTTGTGCTAATGATAATGCCAAAAGCGTCAAGACGGTAACTTGAGCGGTAAACGCTTTCGTTGAAGCAACACCAATTTCCGGTCCGGCATGGGTGTATGCACCAGCATGAGATGCCCGAGGAATAGATGAACCAACTACATTACAAATTCCAAAAATAATAGCTCCTTTTGATTTGGCTAATTCTATAGCTGCCAAGGTATCAGCCGTTTCACCAGATTGAGAAATTGCGATTACAATATCATTTTCATGAATAATAGGATTTCGGTATCTGAATTCAGAAGCATATTCAACTTCTACTTCTATCCGTGCATATTTTTCGAGTAAGTATTCGGCAACTAATCCAGCATGCCAACTTGTTCCGCAGGCTACAATTTTTATATGAGAAGCGCTTTTAGCAATCTCTTCAAATTCATTTAAACCACTCAAAGAAATGAATCCATCCATTGAATTAATTCTACCTCGCATACTATCGTAAATAGAACGCGGCTGTTCAAAAATTTCTTTCAGCATAAAATGCTCGAATCCACCTTTTTCAATGGCTTCCAGTTTTAGCTCTAATTCCTGAATGTAAGGTGTTTGTATTTTGTTCTCAATGTTCTTTACGATCAATGAATCGCGCTTGATGTAGGCAATTTCATTATCATTTAAGTAAATAACATTTTTAGTGTATTCAACAATCGGTGAAGCATCTGAGGCTACAAAATATTCATTGTCTCCAACTCCAATAACTAAGGGACTACCTTTACGAGCAGCAATTATTTCGTCAGGATTATTTTTAGAAATAATAACAATAGCAAATGCACCTACAACTTCTGTTAAAGCAATTCGAACAGCTTCGTCCAACGAAATATTTTCATTTTCCTGAATATCTTCAATCAAATGAATCAAAACTTCTGTATCGGTATCACTAATAAAATGATGACCACGAAGTTTCATTTCTTCTTTAAGTGGAGCATAATTTTCAATAATACCATTATGGATTATGGCAAGATTCTTTGATTCTGAAGAATGAGGATGTGCATTGATATCATTAGGTGCACCATGAGTTGCCCAACGAGTATGACCCATTCCTAAAGAGCCATGCAGATTTTTTCCAATTACAAAATTTTCTAGGTCTGTTACTTTTCCTGCTTTTTTATAAATATTAAGCGTTCCATTTAATAAAGCAACACCTGCACTATCATATCCTCTATATTCAAGTCTATGAAGACCTTTAATTATTACCGGAAATGCTTCTCGACTTCCAATATATGCTACAATTCCACACATTCTATTCTGCTTTTAGTTTAATCTAATTTGGTATAGGTAAGTTTAAGTTTCATTCGGCGTAATACGTTTTTACTACCACCAAGCACTACTCTGCTTCCATTTATTTGCCGACTTGCAGGGATTAAGTAGATTCCAAAATCTTTCGTGTTTCCAAGCATTAAGTCCTGAAAAAATCTAGACATATTAAATCTATAAACCTTATTAACCTTGTCATATGTTCCGCCATAAACATAGCCTCCACCCAAATTTCTATCAGGAATATCAAATAATCTATTTCGTGAGTTTTCTGAACTCTGACGAACGATAAATAATTGATCTGGTGGAGTAAAACCATTAGCACTAATATCAGATGCATCTAAAATTAGTTCAGCTTTATTTACTGAAATATTGCCGCTATCAATCAGGTTTTTAATATATGGAAAGGATATTTTAGTTCTAACCCCCGCTTGTGATTGAATAAATACTTCTTCATTTCCTTCCAATGGATTATCAATTGCAGTTGCAAGCCGAGTTCCAGTATAATCATGCTTAAATGTATTGATTACAGATGCAGTTCCATTAATGTTTAAATCAAAAAATGTGGTATCAACTACACTTGCGGTTGTGGTTTTATAATACAATCTGATGTATGATGAACCAGAGGTATTCATGTCAAAAAATATAGTACCGCCATTACCTGAAACACCTTGATCCATGTTTATAACAATTCCAGGAAATTTAGTTAGAAAGTTGGTATTGTTTGTTAAATCGGTATTACTCAAATTCAAAACTTTACTTGTCATCAACAAAGGATCAAGCTTTACTCTAAGTTGTGCTGCAACTTTTATAATAGTATCTTTTTTACCTTTTATAATGTTTTGAATAATCAAACTATCTTTTGGCGGACCTTTAAATTCTTTACTTCCTAATAATTCATTAGAAGCAGTAAAAGATGTATCGCTGTAGTAGATTTTATCTTTGTAGTTTTCGGCTACCTGCCTTACTTCAACTTTCATGCTTGCACTACTATCTCCGTAAAAACTGGTGTATCGTAATACTAAAACTGCAGAGTCAAGCTGAACATTACTTCCAAAACCAGCACTTAAATTGTTGGAAAGTATGGCTTGAGCAACAACTGTTGATTGTGTTGTACCAAAAACTGGATCTTTAAAATATCCAATACTATTTCTAGTTAAATGATCACTTCGCAGTGAATCTTTATCTGTTACAGTGCTTGTAATTATACTAATAGTATCTGTAAATAAGCCATTTATAGCATCATCCTCTGGTTGCACTTCCAAACCTACTAGGTCAGGATTTACACAGGATTGAAAAGAAAAAAGACTTATTAAGATTATTAATAAGTCTGTACGTGAAAATTTCATGTTTGGAAATCCAGTTTTTGGGTAATCTGTTAAACTTTTTTTAGACCAAAACTCAACGAAGAGCTACCTGATAAATTATCAGACCTCGGCAGCTATTAGTTCGTCTTGCAAAAGCTCTTCGTAAAACGTGGAGTAGGATTTAAAATCTTCTACTAATTGAAAATCAAACATTGGCTTTTGATTAGTTTTTATAAACTCTTCAACAGATGGATCGATGTTTTCACTTCCTTTAACCACAGCATCAGAATATTGAATAGCAGCTTTATGTAAATCTGAATTGCTTGCACCTTTTAACATAGTAGTATCAGATGCTTGCATATCCGTAATCAACGCCTTTACATCAAAATCATCGCTCATTTTTTCAGTAAAATCATTTTCGTAAACCGAATAAACAATTTTAGCGTTTTTATAAACCGGATCGTTTTTGTAAGTCGTTTTCAGATACATTGGAATTAATGAACTCATCCATCCATGGCAATGTACTACATCTGGATTCCAACCTAATTTTTTTACTGTTTCTATAGCGCCTTTGCAGAAAAAGATTGTTCGCTCATCATTATCGTTATAGAATTTACCTTTTGCATCGGTAAATACATATTTACGGTGGAAGTATTCCTCGTTATCCAAAAAATAAACCTGCATACGTGCAGTTGGAATTGAAGCCACTTTAATAATTAGAGGATTATCGTTTTCATTAATAACGATATTCATACCCGACAAACGAATTACTTCATGCAATCTGTTTCTTCTTTCGTTGATATTTCCAAAGCGAGGCATCAGTATTCTGATTTCGCAGCCATTTTCTTGCATGGCTTGTGGTAATTGTCGGGTAATTTTTGAAATGTTTGTGAGATCTAAGAATGGAGACATTTCCTGCGAAATGAACAAAATTTTTGTCTTAGCCATGTATGCTGATCTAATGTTAAGATGAAATTATTTAGAGAACTTTTTGAGAATGCAAATATACAGAATATTATAATAGTTTGAAATTGCAAGAATGAATTACTTTATTTTAGCCTTTAATTTTCAAAAACTAAACTCCTTATATCTACTTTGATAAAGCTGATCAATACAAAAAAAGACCTTCAAACTCAAATTAAAGTATTAAAAACTAATGGATTAACAATCGGTTTGGTTCCAACTATGGGTGCTTTACACCTCGGTCATTTATCATTAATTACCTTGGCAAAAGAAAAATCTGATCGAGTTATATGTAGTATTTTTGTTAATCCAACTCAGTTTAACAATAAAGAAGATCTACAGAAATACCCAAGAACTTTAGAAACTGATGTGGATTTGTTAGAAAATGCTGGAGTTGATTATGTTTTTGCACCAACTATTGATGAAATGTATGAAACGAATGAAACTTGGTTTTTTGAATTAGGAGATCTTGACACCATTATGGAAGGTAAGTTCAGAAAGGGTCATTTTCAAGGTGTTTCTCAAATCGTTTACAAATTATTTGATTTAATAAAACCAGAAGTAGCAGTTTTCGGGCAAAAAGATTTTCAACAATATGCGGTGATTCAAAAATTAGTAGCTGATTTTAAATTACCAATTCATTTAATTTGTGCGCCAACCATTAGAGATGAAAAAGGATTAGCATTAAGTTCAAGAAATGCTAGGCTGAATTCAACTGATAAAAATCATGCTTATTCTCTTTCAAAAGCATTAAACTATTTTAAATCTCAAAAAGAAATATCAGAATTTAACGTGAGTTTGAAACAAGCGATAAAAATAATAGAAGATACTCCAGACGTAATGTTGGAATATTTTGAAGTTCGTGATGTGGTAAGCCTAAAAATAGCTTCTAATTGGAATTCATTTTCTTCCTTAGTAGTTTGTGTAGCAGCACAAGTAGGCCCAGTAAGGCTATTAGATAATATTGTAATTGATTAAAACATACATCAACCCTGTAGTTTCTAATTAATTGCTAATTTTGCACAATTATGCAAATCGAATTATTAAAATCTAAAATTCATCGGGCACGAGTTACGCAAGCAGAACTCCATTATGTGGGAAGTATTACCATAGATGCTCTATTGATGGAGGCAAGTAATTTAATTGAAAATGAACGGGTTACCATTGCCAATGTTAATAACGGAGAACGATTTGATACCTATGTAATAGCTGGTGAAAAAGGTTCTGGAATGATTTGTTTAAATGGCGCAACCGCCAGAAAAGCTCAAATTGGCGACATTTTAATCATTATGGCATATGCACACATGAGCCCAGAAGAAGCAAGGGTTTTCAAACCTTCTGTTGTATTTCCTGATCATAACAACCGTTTGGTAAGCTGATTTGTCGACAAAAACACTTCTAAAGTATAGTAACTACTTGGTACTCCTTATTGCCGGTTGTTTATTAATGTGGTTTACTTTCAAAGGTCAAGATTTTGATCAATTGGTAAAAAGCATTAAATCCGCTGATTATAGATGGATTGCAGCAGCCATTTTTATTACCTTTTTATCACATTACATAAGAGGATTGCGTTGGCGAATGTTGATTAGACCACTAGGTTTTGCACCAAGTGCAGCAAATACCTACCACGCTGTTATGATAGGTTATTTGGCAAATTTGGCTTTTCCACGTATGGGCGAAATTACCAAATGTGGTATTTTGAATAAAACAGATCATATTCCTGTAAACTCATTAATAGGAACCGTAATAACCGAACGTTTTTTTGATTTATTGTTTTTGATGATAGTACTTGCCTCTGCTGTAATATTAAGATTTGAAACCATTAGCGGTTTTGTATCCTTACAACTATCTTTTTTAATCGAAAAAATTATTAAGTCGGGTACTGTTCTTGCTATAGTTGCCCTTGGTTTTATCATTGTTTCTGCTTTGGCTTTTAGGTTCATTTCATCTGCGCTCAAAAAAAATAGTGCTTTTGCGTTAAAATTTAAAAACCTTATCATAGGATTAAAAAACGGTATTTTATCTGTTTTAGAAATGGAAAATAAAGGATTGTTTATAGCCTATTCTATTTTAATTTGGACAATGTATTTATTATCAACTTGGTTTTGTTTTTATGCCATTTCTGCTACATCGGGTTTAGGTTTCCCAGAAGCAGTTGCTATTTTAGGAATCGGAGGAATTGGAATGACAGCTCCAGTTCAAGGTGGTATAGGTGCTTATCATTGGATTGTTTCTGAAGGACTTTTACTTTTTAATATTTCAAAAACAGATGGCTTGGCTTATTCCACAATTAATCACTCAACTCAAACACTTTTTGTGATAATTGCAGGCTTCATAAGTTTGGTTTATATTTTTATTTTTAACAAAAATTACAAAAAACAAATTGATAAATAAACAAGAAATACTCCGTCTGAAATTATTGTCGGAAGGTGATTTTATAAAAATCAGAAATGGCTATCGGGTTTTAGGCAAGAAGCTTGTATTCACAAATGGATGTTTTGATATTTTGCACCGTGGACACATTGATTATTTGGCAAAAGCTGCTTCGCTTGGCGATTATCTTATTGTAGCTATTAATTCAGATGCGTCTGTTCGTAAACTAAAAGGTGCAAATAGACCTATAACAGACCAACAATCCAGAGCCGAAATTATGGCAGCATTATTTTTTATAGATGCTGTTATTATTTTTGATGATGAAACACCATTGCGATTGATTAATTTAATAAAACCAGACATACTCGCCAAAGGCGCAGACTACACCATTGAAACAATTGTAGGTGCGAAAGAGGTAATTGATAATGGTGGTAAAGTTGAAACAATCGAATTTTTGGATGGTTATTCTACTACTTTAATAGAAAATAAAATAAAATCAGGAAATTAAAATCACTTTCAAAACTAGAATTTTAATCTAGTTTAAAATACGAATCATAGCATTAACCAAATTTATTAAGCAAAAAAAGACATATCATATGCAATTTGAATTAACCGAAGAACACCTGATGATACAGCAAGCAGCAAGAGATTTTGCCAAAACAGAATTATTGCCAGGTGTAATTGAACGTGATGAACATCAAAAATTTCCTACCGAACAAATTAAAAAATTAGGTGAGCTGGGTTTTATGGGAATGATGGTAGATCCAAAATATGGTGGTGCAGGAATGGATACACTTTCATATGTTATTGTTATGGAAGAGCTTTCAAAAATTGATGCATCTGCTTCAGTAGTTGTTTCTGTTAATAATTCATTGGTTTGCTATGGTTTAGAACATTATGCGAATGAAGCTCAAAAACAAAAGTATTTAATCCCATTAGCAAAAGGCGAAAAAATAGGTGCTTTTTGTCTTTCTGAACCAGAAGCAGGATCTGATGCTACTTTTCAGCAAACGAGTGCTATAGATATGGGCGATTATTATTTATTAAATGGTACTAAAAACTGGATAACGAACGGAAATTCAGCTTCAACCTATTTAGTAATTGCTCAAACAGATTCGGCAAAAGGCCATAAGGGTATAAATGCATTGATTGTAGAAAAAGATATGCCTGGTTTTCAAGTTGGGTTAAAAGAAAATAAACTAGGTATCAGAGGTTCCGACACACATTCTATTATGTTTACAGATGTAAAAGTGCCAAAAGAAAATAGAATTGGAGAGGATGGGTTTGGGTTTAAATTTGCGATGAAAACACTTGCAGGAGGTCGAATAGGAATAGCTGCCCAAGCATTAGGTATAGCATCGGGTGCATTTGAATTGGCTACCAATTATTCGAAAGAACGAAAGGCTTTCGGAACAGCTATTAGCAATCATCAAGCTATTCAATTTAAATTAGCCGATATGGCTACTGAAATAGAAGCTGCCAGATTACTATGCATGAAAGCTGCATGGTTGAAAGATCATAAACAAGAATATGCACTTGCAAGTTCAATGGCAAAGCTTTTTGCAAGTTCTGCAGCTATGAGAATAACAGTTGAAGCCGTACAAGTACATGGGGGATATGGTTTTGTAAAAGAATTCCATGTGGAACGATTGATGCGCGATGCAAAAATTACGCAGATCTACGAAGGAACTTCTGAAGTTCAGAAAATTGTGATTTCGAGAGAAATTCTGAAAGATTAATCTTATTTTTCTGAATGTTTAGTAAAAAATAAAAGCCCAGATAGAGAAACTATCCGGGCTTTTTTTCTCTGTGCAAGTAGAGAGGTTAGAGTTAGTTAGTAAAAGTAATAAATTATTTTTTATTCGGTTCAGTATTGTATTAAAATGTATTTTTAAAAATGAAAATTTCTTTTTCGCATAGTATTCTGTTTGTATTATTTATGTCAATATTAGCCTGTAATAAACCCATAACAGAATTGAAAACCGGAACTTGGCGTGCCATATTAAAAACAGAAAATGGTCAGGAAATCCCATTTAATTTTGATGTTGAAAATTCAAAAGCTAACAAGATAATTATCATCAAAAATGGTGAGGAAAGGTTAAAAGTTGAGGAAATAGAAATAGAAGAGGATTCTATCAAAATAAAAATGCCACTTTTTGATTCCGAAATTCATGTAAAGCAAGAAAAAAATAAACTTATCGGTTTCTGGATCAAACATTTAGGCAATAAAGATGTGCTAATGCCATTTGAGGCTATTTTTGACCAGGACTATCGCTTTAGTGAAACTTCAGAAGCGAGTGTGAAAAATATAGCTGGTCGTTGGGAAACAACGTTTATCACAAATGAAAATGATACCAGTATAGCAGTTGGAGAATTTACGCAGAAAGGAAAAAAAGTTAATGGTACATTTTTAACTACAACTGGTGATTATCGATTTTTAGAGGGAGAAGTAAATGGCAATAGTGTTTCACTAAGTTGTTTCGATGGTTCTCATGCATTTTTATTTACAGCAACTATTAACGATGAAAATAAACTTATTAATGGTAAGTTTTATTCTGGTTTATCGTATAGCGAAAACTGGTACGCTACAAAAAATCCCAATGCAAAATTACCTGATGCATATTCATTAACTTATTTAAATCCTGGATATAATAATATTGCATTCACTTTCCCTGATTTAAATAAAAAGAACGTTTCGTTAAGTGATGATAAGTTTAAAAACAAAGTAGTAATTATTCAAATAATGGGATCATGGTGCCCAAATTGTATGGATGAAACTGCTTTTCTAGCAGATTTTTACAGAAAGAAACAAGCAAAAGGATTAGAAATAATAGGGCTTGCGTATGAGCGAAGTGAAGATTTTACAAAAGCATCCAAAAACGTTTTGAAACTAAAAAAACGATTTAATGCCGATTATACATTATTAATTGCTGGCGTAAATGATAAAGCCAAAGTAAATGAAACCTTACCGATGCTAAGCAAAGTTTTAGCTTTCCCAACAACTATTATACTTGATAAAAGTGGTAAAGTAAATACAATTCATACTGGATTTTCTGGACCTGGTACAGGAATTTATTATGACAATTTTGTTATAGATTTTACAAATAGAATTGATAGTCTATTTGCAATTAAATAACATAAATTAAAAATAGATTGTTAATAACAAAAAATGAATAAATCATTAAACTGATTTAAAAAATATAATTTCAATTATGATAAAAAATTTAGTCTCAATAGTTACCATTTTCATCGTTATTTCTGCTTGCGGCATCAGAAAACAAAAATTGCCCGAAGTAGAAATAATTGAGAATAAAGATAAAGCGCCTTTAACTTATAAAAGTACTTATACAACATCTACCGATATAATTAATACTAAGCTCGAACTTAGTTTTAACTGGGATAGCGCTTTTGTTTATGGCAAAGGTACTATTTTAGCCAAGCCCTATTTCTACGCGACGAATAAGTGCACGTTGCAAGCTAAAGGTTTTATAATTAATGAAATATTGATAATAAAAGGGCAGGAAATTGAGCCATTAAAATATATATATGATAATAAAAATTTGGTTATTACGCTGGATAGATTTTATAATAAAGATCAGAATTATACCATTGTAATTGATTATATAGCGAAACCTAATAAACTTCAGGTAACTGGTAGTCAAGCGATAGCGGCTGATAAAGGGCTTTATTTTATAAATAATGATAAAAAAAATCCTAATAAACCCGTTCAACTTTGGACTCAAGGAGAAACAGAATCTAATTCATGTTGGTTTCCAACACTAGATGGGCCACAAGAAAAAATGACCCAGGATATTTACCTGACTGTAAATAATAAACTTACCACATTATCAAATGGTTCATTAGAATATTCAACAGATAATGGAAATGGAACACGAACAGATTATTGGAGGCAGACATTACCACATTCTACTTACTTAACCATGATTGCGGTAGGGAATTTTAAAGTAACGAAAGATCAGTGGAGAGATATGGAAGTAAATTACTACATGGAACCTGAGTTTGCGCCGTATGCATCAAAAATTTTCGGCAAAACGCCTTCAATGATTGAGTTTTTTTCCAATAAATTGGGCGTTGATTATCCATGGGATAAGTATTCGCAAATTGTAATTCGTGATTTTGTATCTGGAGCAATGGAAAATACCGGAGCAGTTACATTTTATGATGGGATGAATATTGATAATCGCCAATATTTAGATGATAATGGAGAAGATATTATCTCACATGAACTTTTTCATCATTGGTTTGGAGATTTAGTTACGGCAGAGTCCTGGGCGAATTTGCCATTGAACGAAAGTTTTGCGACCTATGGCGAATACCTTTGGAGAGAAAAAGCATATGGAAAGAATAATGCTGACGAGCATATTCGATTTGATATGGAAAGCTATATAAACGAATCTGCTAGAAAACAAGAAAAATTAATTAGGTATTTTAATGAAAATCCTGATAGCATGTTTGACAGTCATAGCTATGCAAAAGGTGGTCGGGTTTTACACATGCTTCGAAAAGAAGTTGGTGATGAAGCATTTTTTGCTTCACTAAAATTATACCTTGAAAAAAATAAATTTAAAACTGCTGAAATTCATCAATTACGTATAGCTTTTGAAGAAATTACCGGTAGAGATCTTAATTGGTTTTTCGATCAATGGTTTTTATCATCTGGGCATCCTGATTTAGATATTAGCTACTTATTTGATGAAAAAGATAAAGTGATAAGGCTAACCATAACACAAAAACAAACGAATCCTAAAACACCTATATACAAATTACCGATTGCGGTAGATTTGTATGTAAATGAGAAAGTTGAGCGTCGGCAAATAGAGATTACAAAACAAACAGAAACTTTCACCTTGATTTGTGAGAATGTTCCACAATTGGTGAATGTAGATGCAGAGAAAAGTTTATTGTGTGTTAAAACACAAAATCATACCCGCGATGAGTGGATTTTTCAATATTTAAAAGCGCCAAATTATTTGGATAGATACGAAGCCATAAGCGCTCTTTGTGTTGCTTCTTATAAAGATGATGTATTAGCTAAAAAATTAATTGCAAAAGCTTTAAACGATTCTTCCTCTTCTATTGCTCGACTTGCTCTGGCAACTATTAAATATTTTACAGAAGAAGAAAAAGAAAATGCATTTGAAACCATTCAATCATTAGCGGTTAATAGTCCTATTTCGAGAATTAGAGCTGCTTCTATAACAGTATTAAACAGAGATTTTAAATCTAAAGATCTTGTTGGAATAAACAAATTGGCTGTTTCAGACAGTTCATACTTAGTTGTTGCGGCCGGTTTAGCAGGAGTGAATTTAAAAAATCAGGAAGAAGCTTATCAATTAGCTAAAAAAAACGAAACGCTTTTAAGCGAGCCGATTATTAATATCATTTCAGAGATATATGCAGAAAAAGGTGGAAAAGATGAGCAACAATTTTTTAATTCAGTATTAACAAAAACATCTGGATTTACCGCTGCATCTGTAAATGAAGATTATGAAAAATACCTGAATAGGATGGATGTGAATACAACATTAGCAGGGGTTGAAAGTATTAGAAATGGATATTTTTATACCAGCTCTAAAGGTGCTAAACGTTCGTTTAAAAAATTGTTAACTTCATTGCAAACCTCTACTAATAAAAAAGTTAAAGAATTAAATCAACAAAGCCCTGAAAAAACTGCATTAAATTTAAAATTAGAAAATAGAATAAAAGAAGTGTTGGCAGAAATGGAAATTAATTAATTTTTATCCTTATCTAACACACTAAAAAGCAACATATTAACCAATGATAATATAATGGCAAAAAAAACAGCGGTTAAGAATCCGTTTAATACAAAACCATTAACTAAATTATCGACCAGCATTAACATAAATACATTAATTAAAAAAGCAAATAAACCCAATGTTATAATACTTAATGGAAGAGTTAATATTTTAAGAATAAAACCCAACGTAGCATTTACAACGGCAATTAAAACTCCAACCCATACAGCGGTTAGATAGGATTCCACTGTTGCACCAGGCAAAACATAACTTGTGATAAGTACTGCTAGGCCCAGTAAAAATATTTTAATGATGAATTTCATATTAGTGGTTCTTATTTTGCATTAATGTAGTTTATATTTTATTTAATCGATCAAGTTTTACTTTTTAATTACAGAATATTTTATATGATTTACAAACAATAAAACTAAAAATTATGATGAAAACCAACAAAACATCCATCCTTTTACTTATTATAATGAGTCTTGGTTTGGTTTCTTGTGTTTCTAAGAAGAAATTCAAAAATTCTGAAACCAGAATTCAATCATTGCGAAATGATAGTACTCGTTTTCAGAATGAGCTAAAAAAACTTTCTCAAAATTTAGCCAACACAGAGCAACAAAGCAGTGCAAATAGTGCAGATTTGAACTCTAAACTCGATGAAAAAAATTCGCTATTAAACGAAACATCGGAATCGCTACGGAAAAAAGGTGAAATGCTGGAAGAACGTGAACGAAAAGTGAAAGAATTACAGGCAAAAATTGATGCACAAAATGCCATGGTTGCTAATTTGAAATCTAAAATCCAAAAGGCTTTAGTAAACTTTAGCGATAATCAATTAACTGTAACCACTAAAGATGGGAAAGTTTATGTTTCCTTATCCGAGAATTTGCTTTTCAAATCTGGAAGTGCAGTGGTAGAAGCAGGCGGAAAAGTTGCGATAAGCAAAGTTGCTGAGGTACTTAATAACAATACCGATATTAATATTTTAATAGAAGGACATACTGATTCTGTTCCCTTTAATAGTAGCACAAAAGATAATTGGTCCTTAAGTGTTGACAGAGCAACTTCCATTGTAAGAATTTTAACAAAAGAATACTTGGTAAGTCCTAAAAAAGTAACAGCTGCTGGCAGAAGTGAATATTTTCCGATTGCAAGTAATGCTACACCAGAAGGAAGAGCAAAAAACCGAAGAACTGAAATTATCTTATCTCCTAATTTGGAAGAATTATTCGACATTATGAAGTAATATAAAACGGTTCAAAACTGTTTATATCATGGTGTTGAAAAATCGAAATAAATTTTTACCTTTGCAGGGCAAGAAAGAGGGGACTAAAGTCCCCTCTTTTGTTTATCTGCTAATTTGTAAATGTCCCTAGAAACCAAGTTAAGAGCAATTGTTGAAGCCAAAATTGCTGGTACTGATTTATTTATTGTAGAGCTAAAGTTGAGCCCAACTGGTAGATTGATTGTTTCTATGGATGGTGATAAAGGAATAACCATTGAGCAATGTTCAGCAATAAGCAGAAATCTTGGTTATGAAATAGAACAACAAAATTTGATTGAAACCGCTTACAATTTGGAAGTATCATCAGCAGGAGTTGATACGCCTTTAAAACTAAACAGGCAGTACATAAAAAATATTGGTAGAAATGTGCGTTTGAAATTTGAGGGAGACGAAGCTGAAAAGATTGAAGGGAAATTAGTAGGAGTAACAGATGCTGAACTTACTTTAGAAGTAACTAAAAAGGAAAAAGGAAAAAAAGAATACATAGAAACAAACCAATACGCATTTACTTCTATTAAAGAATGTAAGGTATTGGTATCATTTAACTAAACAGATATTAATTACAAAAAGTAAAACAATGGATAATTTAAATTTAATAGATTCTTTTCAGGAATTTAAAGAATTCAAAAACATCGACAGACCAACTATGATGAGTGTTCTGGAGGAAGTATTCAGAACGATGTTGCGTAGAAAATACGGAACGGATGAAAATTGTGACATTATCGTAAACACAGATAATGGAGATTTGGAGATTTGGAGAAATAGAATTATTGTGGAAGATGGTTTCAGTGAGGATGATAATCTGGATATTGAATATTCGGAGGCAATAAAAATTGAACCGGATTTTGAAGTTGGAGAAGAGGTTGTTGAGCAGGTTTTGTTGGAAAGTTTTGGCAGAAGAGCCATTTTGGCAGCAAGACAAACACTTGTTTCAAAGATTTTGGAATTGGAAAAAGATGAGATTTTTAAAAAATATAAAGATCGGATTGGAGAAATTGTAACTGGCGAAGTTTATCAGGTTTGGAAAAAAGAAGCATTAATTATAGATGGAGAAGGCAACGAATTATTATTGCCAAAGACAGAACAAATTCCTGCAGATTTTTTCAGAAAAGGCGATAATGTGCGAGCAATTATTTCTAAAGTAGAAATGCAAGGCAATAATCCAAAAATTATTATTTCTAGAGTAGATCCAATGTTTTTGCAGCGATTATTTGAAATGGAAGTTCCTGAAATTTTTGATGGATTAATTGTGATAAAAAAGATTGTTAGAGAGCCTGGCGAAAGAGCAAAAGTTGCGGTTGAATCATATGATGATAGAATTGACCCAGTTGGTGCATGTGTGGGAATGAAAGGTTCAAGAATTCATGGTATAGTGCGGGAACTTAAAAACGAGAACATTGATGTAATTAATTACACATCCAATCTTTCTTTATATGTAACGAGAGCATTGAGCCCAGCAAAAATTACTTCAATTAAATTAGATGAAGAAACTAAACATGCCTCTGTATTTCTAAAACCAGATCAAGTATCGTTGGCCATTGGTAAAGGTGGAAACAATATTAAACTAGCGGGAAAACTTACAGGATATGAAATTGATGTATTCCGTGACAATGAAGAAGTGGAAGAAGATGTTGATATTGAAGAATTTGCAGATGAAATTGAAAGCTGGATTATTGATGAGTTAAAAGCAATTGGTTGCGATACTGCAAAGAGCGTCTTGGCATTATCAGCAGATGAGTTGGTAAAAAGAACAGATTTAGAAGAAGAAACAGTTAAAGAAGTTTTAGCTATTTTCCGATCAGAGTTTGAATAAGTACGTGTTGAAAATTGTCAGTTAAATATTGGTAGCTTCTTTGCTAATAGACAATTCGATTCATGAAAATAATAGTATTGCCGCAGTTTATTGATAAAACTGCATATTTGTATATAAAATTAAAGAATGTCAGAAGACAAATCGATTCGATTAACAAAAGTTGCTAAAGAACTAAACGTAGGGTTTACAACTCTTACCGAATTTCTTGCTAAAAAAGGATTTCAGATTGAAAAAAATCCTAATGCAAAAATTACGGATGAGATGCATACTGTCCTACTGAAAGAGTATCAGAGCGACAAATTGATTAAAGAAGAATCTGAAAAAATATCAACTTACAAAGTCCGCAAAGAGGACGAAGAGGAAGAGATTCCGGTAGGTAGAAAAAAATCAGATTTTTATCAGGAAGAAATTCTGATAAAAAATGTGGCGGCTTTTAATCCACCAATAATCCATAGACAAGAGCCAGTTGTAAAACCAGTTGAGGTTGAAGCTGCTGTTGAAATTATAGAAGAGGTAAAAGTTCCTGAAATAAAAGAAGTAGTTGTACCTATAGTAGAAATACCTGTAGAACCGATTGCAGTGATTCCAGAGCCAAAACCTGAAATAATTGAAAAAGCTCCAGAAGTAATTGAAAAAGTTGAGTCACCTATTGAAGAAAAAGTAATAGAATCTACTTCTCCTTCATTAAAAATAGTTGGTAAAATAAATCTGGACGAACTTAACAGCAAAACTAGACCTGATAAAAAAACACGAGAACAACGCTTACAGGAAGAAGCTGAACAAAAAGCCAATCAAGCTTTAGAAAATGCTAAAAAAGAAATTGTTAGGTTAAAAGAAGAAGTTAAAGTACAAGTTGAACCTGTTGTAACGGCTAAAGTTGAAGAGGTTATTATTCCAGAGATAAAAGAAACTGAAATAACACCTGAAATAAAGGCTGATGTACTTGAAATTGCTGAATTAAAAGATGAAACAATACGTGCAAAAGCAGAACAACTAACTGGGCCAAAAATTATTGGGAAAATTGAATTACCAGAAGCCAGAAAAAAGCAACCGGTTGCAACTTCTTATGCTCAACAAAATGAGCTAGCTCGTAAAAAACGAAAACGGAAAGAGAATCCGCCAAATGCACCGGGGAATGCTACAAATTCTGGGACACCAGGAACACCAAACCCAAACCCAAATCCGAACCCTAGACCAGCACAAACAGGAGGAGGTAATACGTTTAACAGATCTGCACCACGACCTGCTTTTGGAAATAAACCAACTTTAGCACCAAGAGGAGTAAAAGCAGAACCAACTGAAAAAGAAATTCAGGATCAAATTAAAACTACTCTTGCTAGATTAAGTGGAGCTGGTAAATCTGGTAAATTTGCTTCTAGAGCAAAACATCGTAAACAAAAACGTGATGATTTTGCGCAAGGTGCTGAAGATGCATTACAAGAAGCAGAAGCACAAAGTAAAACCATTAAAGCAACTGAATTTGTAACGGTAAACGAACTGTCTAAATTAATGGATGTTTCGGTAACACAAATTATTTCAACTTGTATGAGTTTGGGTATGTTTGTGTCTATTAATCAACGACTTGATGCTGAAACCCTTTCAATCGTAGCTGAAGAATTCGGATATAAAGTAGAATTCATTTCTCTTGACCTTCAAGAAAATATTGAAGAACATGTAGATACTGAAGAAGAATTAATTGACCGTGCACCAATTGTGACCGTAATGGGACACGTAGATCATGGTAAAACTTCATTGTTGGATTACGTGCGAAAAGCAAATGTAATATCAGGTGAGGCAGGAGGAATAACTCAGCATATTGGTGCTTACGAAGTTATATTAGATAATGGTAAAAAAATCGCATTCTTGGATACTCCTGGTCACGAGGCATTTACAGCCATGCGTGCCCGTGGAGCCAAAGTAACAGATATAGTAATTGTTGTAATTGCTGCTGATGATAGTGTGATGCCACAAACGGTAGAAGCAATTAATCATGCGCAAGCTGCAGGTGTACCTATTGTATTTGCGTTTAACAAAATTGATAAACCAGGTGCTAATGCAGATAAAGTGCGTGAGCAATTATCTGTTATGAATATTTTGGTTGAAGAATGGGGTGGTAAATATCAAACACAAGAAATTTCTGCAAAAACAGGTTTGAATATCGAACTTTTATTAGAGAAAGTATTACTGGAAGCAGAATTATTGGAATTAAAAGCAAATCCTGATAAGCGTGCAATTGGAACAGTAATAGAATCGGCTTTAGATAAAGGACGAGGAATTGTAACTACCGTTTTGGTACAGTCTGGAACGCTAAAAGTTGGAGATCCAATCCTTGCAGGTTGCTATAGCGGAAGAGTAAAAGCATTATTTAATGAACGTGGACAGAAAGTAAATCAAGTTGGACCATCTTCTCCAGTTTTAGTATTAGGTATGCAAGGTTCTCCACAAGCTGGAGATAAATTTACAGGAATGGAAAGTGAAGTTGAAGCTCGAGAAATTTCTACAAAAAGATTGCAACTTCAACGTGAACAGGGAATAAGAACTCAAAAGCATATAACACTGGACGAAATTGGACGTCGATTAGCAATTGGTAACTTTAAAGAGCTAAACATTATTGTAAAAGGTGATGTGGACGGATCTATTGAAGCATTAGCCGATTCATTGTTAAAATTATCGACTACTGAAATTCAAATAAATGTATTACATAAATCAGTTGGTCAAATAACTGAATCAGATGTTTTACTTGCGTCAGCATCTGATGCAATAATTATTGGTTTCCAAGTAAGACCTTCATTAAATGCTAGAAAATTAGCTGAACAAGAACAAATAGATATTCGATTGTATAGCATTATTTATGATGCCATTAATGAAATTAAATCGGCTATGGAAGGAATGCTTTCTCCTGTATACGAAGAGAAAATTGTTGCAAACGTTGAAATTCGTGAAGTATTTAAAATTACTAAAGTGGGTACAATTGCAGGATGTATGGTATTGGATGGTAAAATTACCAGAAATAGCAAAGTACGGGTAGTAAGAGATGGTGTGGTAATTCATACTGGAGAACTTGCTTCGCTTAAACGTTTCAAAGATGATGTAAAAGAAGTAGCAACAGGGTATGAATGTGGACTTAACATCGAAAAATTCAATGATATAAAAGAAGGTGATATTGTGGAAGCTTACGAACAGGTAGAAGTTAAACGAAAGTTATAACCCTTAATTTAATAGAATAAAAGGCTTTTCATATAAATTGAAAAGCCTTTTTTATGATAAAGAAATACTAATCCCAACAAATAAATAAATAGCTATAAAAAAACATAATAAGATTAAGACCAGTTTGTAGCCCTAAAACTGTATCAACCATAAAAACAGATGCTATAATTGAAATGAAATAAATAAGTTTATAATTATTTATTTTAATACCATAGATAAAAGGCTTAAAAATAAACCAACAGAAAACTATAAATCCAAGTATCCCATAACACGTTGCGTAATAAATATATTGGTTGTGAATTAATACCCAATTATCTTTTATAAGTCCAAAATCTTTAATCGTATATTGTTTTTCCATTTCAGTTTCTAAATCTGCTGGAGAAATTCCTATTAACCAATTCCTTTTAAATATTGAATACGCGGTTTCCCAAGCTGCAAAACGTTGAGATATAGAATAGTAATTTATATCTTGACCATTTTTATATCTCATTAAATCTGCGGTTGTATTATTCATACGTTGCTGAATGGATGGAATGAATTTAATTGCAGAAACTGGAATAATTATTAATCCTAAAAATAAAAAAACACCAACTAAATACTTCTTTTGTTGAATAATTAGAAAAACGATTTCCAATAAAATAGTGAGATAAAGTGCTAAAAGTCCTGTGCGGAACGCAAAAATATGCAAACCTGCAAAAAGAAAAAGAAAAGAGAAATAGATATACCCTTTCTCTAACTTAGATAATTGCTTATCATTCTTTAAAATATCATAACAGAAAAAAATACCTAACGCTAATAAAATACCGAGATGTATATGAAACAATCCTCCAAAACCTTGGATGTTTTTACTTTCTTCAATTCGATTATTATAATAAGAAAAATTAGAATAATAGTCGAAAAGCGTTAACAAAACAACTAAATTGAGGCAAAAAAAGAAAAAATAGAAAATAAATTTTTTATGCTTTTCTGGAATTCCTTTGAAAAAAGAAAAACAAAAAGGAAAAATAAACATGGGCAAATTTTTAAGAAATAAATTGCCCCACGACTTTAAATCATCTGAAATAATAATGGACAAAAGGAGCAAAAAAAATAAAGAAGCGGGAACTATTGCTTTCCTAAATGAAACAATATCTTTTGCAATTTTAAAAAAATCAGGATTGATGAAACAGGCTAATAACATAACCCCAGGGCTAATACTTAAAAGTGCTCTAGAAAAAAATTCGCCAATAAAAAAAAATGATATTGATAAATAAAATAATCCAATTGATATTTCTCTTTTATTAATAATCTTGTTTATTTTTTCCACGTTTTTATTTTTTCTAAAACCACTTCCGGACTAATTAGATCCATACATTCACATTTACTAATATCTTTCTTACATTTTCCACATTCTTTTTCAGACACTACAAAATCTGCTTTTGGGCCTAATGGAGCCCATCTTTTGGGAAAAATAGGCTTTATTGGAGGATATAAACCTAAAGTGTTTTTTCCTAACGATGCTGAAATATGCAAAGGTCCTGTACTTGCAGCTATTAAGCCATCTGCTGAATTAATAAAAGAAATAAATTCTATTAAATTCATTTTTCCAGTCAGATCTGAAATATGAGTTGGTAAGTTATTAATCCAACTATTTACTTCAATATCATCGGTTTTAATTCCCGAAATGAAAATTTTAAACTCTTTTTCGGGTAATAAATCAATTAATTTTCGATAATTGTCTAAACTCCATTCCCTTGCACTTCCATTAGATTTAGGATGTAAAATTAGATTAAACTTATTTGAATCTAATAAAACTGCTAATCTCTCAGGGAAATTTTTTATTATATCTAATAAAATATCTTTAGAAATTTCCTTTACTGTCAAGAATTTATAAATTCCCATTCCTTCCAATAATTTTAAATTTAATTGGGCTTCGTGTAGATCAGAATTTTTTCTACTTAACGAAACTAATTTAGTGCAATACAACCAATGATACCAACGATTTTTAGTTCCAATTCGTAGCGGTATCCCTGCTTTACCAGCTAATATGGCAATTTTTCTATTTGGATAAACATGAATAATTACATCATAATTTCCCAATTTTAATTGCTCAACTTGCTCATTTATTGGCAATAAAACAAGTGAATCATAATTCAAAAAACAATCTATAAAGGAGCATGAATTAATAATGGCTTCGGTATATGTTTTACCTAAAAATGTTAAAGTAGAATTTTCTTTTCCATACAAATCCTTAATTACCTTGCACATAGGTAATGTTAAAACAACATCCCCAATAGCATCTGTTCTACTAATCAGAATTTTTATTTTTTCAGACATTTTTAAATAGTTCCTCAGCTTTTTTATATTTTATAAATACTGCTTCGGCTGAATGTTTTGCAATTCTTAATCCATATTTCCCGTCAAGAAATCCAGTTTTTAAAATATAATCCCTGAAAAACTTAAATGCTGGTTTAATATAAAAATGAAACAAATTTGGTTTATTACCCGATTTGTAAATAATTTTAGCTTGTATATCGGTAAAATTTTGAATTTGATTTATGTGATCTTGCTCAGTGTAATAGGAATAATGTAGAAGATCGCCGTTTAATCTAATTTTATTCTTAGGATTAATTAAGCTTAGTTCTTCATGTATCATTTCTCCGATCCATTTACTTTTATTTCTGTCAAACAGTCTGATTTTCCGATCGGGATACCAGCCACTATGTTTTACCCAATGACCGCAATAATTAGTTAATCGATTAAATTCATATCCATCATACACCCAATTTTCTTTTACTTTAAGTATTGAATTTTTTAACGTTTCCGACAATTCTTCATCTGCGTCCAACGAAAGAATAATGTTGTTTGAAGCAGATTGATTGGCAAAATTCTTTTGTTCTACATATCCTAAAAAATTTTGATGGATAAATTTAGCTCCGGTTTTTAAAACAATTTCTTTTGTTTTATCTGTTGATCCAGAATCTATTACAATTATTTCATCAGCAATATCCTGAACAGATTGTAAACATCTTAAAATATTTTTTTCCTCATTATACGTTATTACAACTACAGAAATTTGAACTGGATTATTCATTTAATTTTCGAAAAATAGTTAAAACCGGTAGTTTTTATATTCACCAATTCGATATCCGCTTATATTTTCTATCCACTTACTTATTTTATATTTTAATTTCAATTTATTTTTAGTTGGATCTAATTTAAATTTCCAATTCATTGCATCTATTCTTTTTCTCATTACTTCTGGGTGTTGGCTTTCAAATCTTTCAACTCCATCTACGTTCGAATAGTCAAACTCATCTACTTCTGGAATATTCTGTTTTATCCAGTTATCATCATGCCATAATTTGTTAAATGTTTTAGCTTTCTCTTGTTGTGCTTTTGGGGGTTTCACCCAACCGTAATGGTAAATAAATGCATCAATCGCTTTAACTTTTAATTTTTTTCCGTCTTTTCTAAATCCTTGAGCATCTCGGTATGAGCGGATATTTTTATCATTCCTAATAATTCTAATTTCTTTCCGATACCAACGTTTAGATGTTCCTACAAAATCATACGATCCATAAAAATGAAGGTAATTAAAAAGTAACCCTTCAATTTTTTTTTCTTGAAGGTTTTCCTCCATTGCCTTCCAAACTATTGGAATATATTTTTCGTGCAAACACTCATCTCCTTGAATGTAAAAACACCAATCTGCATCTGGCGAAATTGCGTCCATTGCTTTATTAGTTTCTTCGCGAAGTACTTTTCCACCTTCCCGTAATGAATCGTCCCAAACAGTATGAACAATTTTTATTTTTGCTGAATTTATATTTTCGATCAAACGTAATGTTTCATCATCCGATTGGCCAACTGCTACAATAAATTCATTACACAAGGGTAACACAGAATTAATGGCTTCCACAATCGGGTAATCGTATTTTATTGCATTACGGATAAAAGTGAAACCACTAACAATCATGTATTAAAATTTGTATGTATTGAATTGATCGAAACTATTGAAATATATTGAATTTGCAGACCCATTAAAAGCAATAATTTTGTGTTTATTGCTTACAAGAATTAATAACAACAAATGGACATTTCCTTGCTGAAAAACCAACTCATAAACGGCGATACAAAAGCCTTAGCAAGAGCAATTTCTCTTGTTGAAAATGAGGTTTTGGGTTATGTTGAGTTGATGAAAAACTTGAAAAGCAATGTTAATATTCCTGTTATTGGTATTACTGGTCCGCCAGGTGCAGGCAAAAGCACATTATTGAATCAGCTATTAACTCATTATACCAATCAAGGAAAAAATATTGGAGTATTAGCAGTCGACCCCACGTCTCCGTTCAATTTCGGATCATTGCTCGGAGATAGAATTAGAATGGCTAAGCATTTTAACAATGATCATGTTTTTATTCGTTCCCTAGCTACCAGAGGTTCTTTAGGTGGTTTGTCTGAAAAAGTGGTAGAAATTATTGAAGTAATGAAAGCTGCAAATTTTGATTTGATTATTGTAGAAACTGTAGGTGTTGGGCAATCTGAGGTAGAAATTGCTGGATTGGCAGACATTACTTTGGTGGTTTTGGTTCCAGAATCTGGCGATGAAATTCAGAATATAAAATCAGGATTAATGGAAATCGCTGATATTTTTGTAGTAAACAAAGCTGATAGAGCGGGAGCAGATTTATTTACAGCAAACCTCCAAAAATTATTAAGCCATAAAAGCGATGGTAGCATAACTCCAATAATAAAAACTATTGCTGAGCAGAATGTTGGAATTAATGAACTAGCGTTAGCTATTAATAATTTTAGCCAAACTGACAACCTTGAGCGAAAAGTTCAGCTCTTAACAGATAAAGCATTGAGATTGATCGCTAGAAAAAAAATGAAATCAGTCGATTTTTCTACTTTGAAAACTAGCATCGAAAAAGGACTTACAAACGGCTCGTTAAATTTGTATGAGTTGGTTGAAAATTACCAATAAACTCAACCTATTAAGTCAGAAACCCTCGTACATCTTCTGCAGTCAACGATTTAATCATTGAATCTTGTATGGTTATTAAACTATTTGCAAGATGCTTTTTTCTTGCCTGCAAAGCCAGAATTTTTTCCTCTATCGAATTTCGGGTGATAAATTTATAAACAAAAACATTTTTTGTTTGCCCTATCCGGTGTGTTCTGTCGCTTGCCTGCTGCTCTACAGCCGGATTCCACCATGGATCAAGAATAAACACATAATCTGCAGCAGTTAAATTTAATCCAACTCCTCCTGCTTTTAATGAAATTAAAAACAATTGAATTTCTGGTTGAGTCTGAAATCTGTCAACTTCTTCCTGCCTGTTTTTTGTAGCACCGTCCAAATAGGCATAGTTTATTTTCTGCCGATCAAGGTACGTTCTAAAAATATCAAGATGCTTTACAAACTGAGAAAAAACTAGAATTTTATGCCCTTTGCTCAAGGTATTTTCTAAGTTTAGTATTATATCGTTGAACTTTCCAGAAGATCCATCATATTCTTTATCTGTTAATAATGGATGATTGGCAATCTGTCGTAATTTATTCAAACCAGCCAACAGGTTTATTTGCATATGCTTTATCCCTTCATTTTCAATTACTTTTAAAAGCTCGTTGCGGTAGTGAGATTTTGTTTCTTCATAAATTTTTTCCTGCTCTTCGCTCATATCCGAATAAAAAATATGCTCTACTTTTTCAGGCAATTCAGTTGCAACCTGTTCTTTGGTTCGGCGGAGCACAAATGGTTTGATAATTAATTGAAGTTTTTCTGCCTTTACTTGATCTTTTTGTTTTTCTATTGGCAACAAAAAATTTTGAGTGAAAAAGGATTCAGAGCCTAACAAACCTGGATTGATAAACGACAACTGCGACCATAAATCCATTACAGAATTTTCTATTGGAGTTCCGCTCAAAATAAGTTTCAAAGCAGAATTTAAACTTTTTACTGCTTTAGTAATCTTAGATTTTGGGTTTTTAATAATTTGGCTTTCATCTAGAATTATATAATTAAATCGAATAGTTTTAAGTTTATCTTCATCTAATCGTACAACCCCATACGTTGTCAACACTAAATCATATTGATTGAAAAACACAATATTGTTTTGTCTTTCCGTGCCTGTGTAAATTAAAATTTTAAGATCGGGAGTAAATTTAGCAGATTCTTTTTGCCAATTATATATAAGTGAGGTTGGCATCACCAATAGAGATGGCAAAGAAATAATCTCATTTTTTCGATCCTCTTCTTTTACTTTTTGTAATAATGCTAGAGTTTGTATTGTTTTTCCCAATCCCATATCATCCGCCAAGCAACCACCAAAATTGTATTTTCTTAATTGTAGAAACCAATCGAAACCAGCTTTCTGATATGGTCGTAATGATCCGTTAAAATTATTTGCCAGTTCAGATTCTTCAAACTCTTCAAAATCAATAAGCGCTCTATTCTTATTTCCAGCCATTCCAATTTCTTCTGATAATTCCTGAACTAGCCCCAAATGATGTTTTCTCAAACGAAGATTTTGGCCTTTTTCTGTGAAATTAAATAAGTCGGAAAATTGAACAAACCACGCGTCGGGTATAATTGCAATTTTACCATTTGGCAAAACGTATTCTTTTATCTTATTAAGAATATGATTTTTAAGAGAAATGAATGGAACCTGAAAAGTTCCAAAAAAAACTACGGCATACACATCAAACCAGTCATTATTTTCCGATATTTTAATATCAACTCTACTTTTTCCAATAAAATATTCTTTTTGCGTTCTGTCTTGCTGTACTTCGAAGCCTGCTTCTGTTAATTGATCCAAGTTTTCACTCAACCATTCATATAATTGGTAATCAGTTGATTCAATTTGATTATCTGCTTTAAGAATAAATGTGGAACCATCCGAAACCAATAATCCCATAGATTTAAGTGTGTCAACTTTTGATGACTCCCATTGCAAAGATCGTTTTACTCGATAAAAAGTAAACTGATCGTTTAATTCTTCCATGGTTACAGAAACAGCGTTTCCTGTTTTGTAGGCAAAAGAAAATTTATCGTAATTAAAATATAGTGTAAGTGCAGCTATATTATTCCAGTTGTTTGCAATTTTCAACACTGGTCTAGCTTCAAACTGCTTGGTTATAATATCAAATCCTTCTGCATAAACATGATATTTTTCTATTAGTGGTATTATAAATTTCTCATAGTAAACTTTTTCAGAAGTGCGCGGTATTTCTATAAATCGTTTGTTTAAAAAAGGTTGTAATTTTTTTCCATCCAATTCTTTTTCAAAATATAAAAGCCTATCATTCAACAATAACCATGCAGGAGCATTGCATATTATTGCTGCATTTTTAAACATAAATTCTATTTTTTCTTCATTGTATTTAATAGTAGGGAAATATCTGGTCGACTCAGCACTTCGTCTGAAATGAAATAACACTGAAGCTGGTTGATCCGAAATAATAATTTTTCGCCCAGCAGGATGTCCTTCCTTTGTCATTAGATAAACATCCTTATCTTTCATCAAATTTATAGCTTGCGCTATTCTTCGCTCTATATTTGGACGAATAATGGCGTGCATTTCTGGTGTGTAATGCTGCGAAAAAAATATTGAAGGTCTTAATCGTGATTTATGGTATTTTTTAATAATCTGTTCTTGCTCACACTCTTCCAACAGTTTTATTAATTTAAGATCAATATCGTCAAGTGCTGCAAATTCTTTAGCAGTAATCGAATATAAGCGTTGATGGGTTAATGAAAGTTCACCATTGTTTATTAATTGAACGATATGAGGTTCAAATAAATAACCAAGATATTCATGCTCGAAAAGAGAATAAACAATTTTATAAGGCTTTGAACTCTCAACTCGAATCACAGGGAAATGTTAGGGCAAAAAATTATGAAATAAAATTCTAAAAATACAGATTTGCCGAAATACCTGTAAACAATAAAAATAATATATTTATCGTCAGTGCTAAACCTTCTGATCTTGATCTGAACTCTGTATTTTTAAATTAATAAGCTTATTAAGTATTAAAAACTGAAAAACATTTTAGTAAGAATAGTCAACGACTCCACTAAATACATGAATAGCGGGGCCAATTAGCTGAATATTTGTAAAAGCATTTGATAATTGATTTGCATTAAATGAAACACTCAGTTCTCCTCCTATCGTTTTTATCGTTAACCTATCATTACCATTCATTTTTTTTATATGGGCTAAAACTAAAATAGCAGCTGTTACACCGGTTCCACAGGAAAGCGTTTCATTTTCAACACCTCTCTCATAGGTTCTTATTTCAAAATCACCTTCATATTCATTTATGAAATTTACGTTTATCCCTTCAAGAATGTATTCTGGAAGGTTTCTGATTCTCTTTCCTTCTTCAAAAACATTTAAGTTTTGTATGTCATTTACCTTTATTACCAGATGAGGAGAACCTGTATTCAATTGATAACCCAATTCAGTTTCTATCAGCTCATTTACATCATTCATAGCCAATGAAACAATTCCATCTGAAATTTTGGCAGTATGAATTCCATCTACTGCCAAAAATTTAGTTTCGTTTTTGATTAAATCAAGGCTTTTAGCAAAAGCAACAATACACCGGCCGCCGTTTCCACATAAGCTACCAGGTTTACCATCTGCATTATAATACTTCATTTCAAAATCAACATCTGAATGATTTTGTAACAGCATCAAACCATCTGCCCCGATACCAAACTGCCTGTCGCACAATAATTTAATGAAAGAAAAATCCGTAATAGGAAAAAATAGTTTGCGGTTATCTATCACTATAAAATCATTTCCGGTACCTTGATATTTTTTAAATGGAATTTCTAACATTATAAATAATTAAAACCTTTTTAATGTAATTTTCATTTTACAAAAGTATTGATATTATCTAAATGAATAATTCGTTGATATGGCATTAATTTTGAAAAATTCTTTTCAACTAAAAATCACAAAATAAACATGAAAAAAATTGCATTAACCTTATGTATTGCCATTGTAGGTGGGCTTGTAGGCGTAGGTGCTTACAAGTTTTTTGAAAAACCAACTCAGCAAACTTTTGAAGAAAAACAAAAAGTAAATTATGTAAACATGCCGCCTGCTATAGATGGAGCAATGGCACCAACAGATTTCACCATTGCAGCAGCTGCGGTTACACCAGCAGTTGTACACATTAAAACTACTTACACGCCAAATACAAGCTCACGTGATCAATTTTTAAACGAACAATTCCGTCAGTTCTTTGGTGATCGCGGCTTTGATAATGGACCGCAGAAAGGAAGTGGATCTGGAGTGATTATTTCAAATGATGGATATATTTTAACCAATAATCATGTTATTCAAGATGCTGACGAACTAGAAGTTATTCTAAACGATAAAAAATCGTACAAAGCAAAATTGATTGGGAAAGATCCAAATACCGATTTGGCATTATTGAAAATCGCTGCAGACAATTTACCCTTTGTTTCTTATGGCAATAGCGATGAGGTAAAAGTGGGCGAATGGGTTTTAGCTGTAGGAAATCCTTTTAACCTTACCTCTACCGTAACTGCTGGTATTGTAAGTGCAAAAGGTAGAAACATTAATATTATAGGAAGCAATTCAAGTGGTGAAAAAATAAATCCAATCGAATCATTTATACAAACAGATGCAGCTGTAAATCCAGGAAATAGTGGAGGTGCATTGGTAAATACACGAGGCGAACTAGTTGGAATTAATACTGCTATTGCTTCTCAAACAGGTTCTTATGCAGGATATTCATTTGCTGTGCCTGTAAACATTGCCAAAAAAGTAACAGACGATTTATTGAAATTCGGAGTTGTTCAACGTGCATTTTTAGGTGTTAGCATTCGAGATGTAGATGCAGATTTGGCTAAAGAAAAAGGAATTGCAAACATAGAAGGAGTTTTTATTGATCGGGTAGAAGAAGGCGGATCGGCAGATGGCGCTGGAATAAAAGCTGGAGATGTGGTTACTAAAATTAATGGCGTTTCAGTAAATTCTCCGGCAGAACTTCAAGAGCAAATAGTTAAATACAGACCAGGAAATGAGATTTCAGTAAATCTAGTTAGAGATGGAAAACCAAAAGAGTTAAAAGTTATTTTACGAAATGGCGACAAAACAACCTCGGCAGTTAAAAAGGGTGAAGTAGTTTCGCTTGCTGCATTGGGAGCTAAGCTAGAAACCTTACCAAATGCAGAAGCTGCAAAACTTAAAATAACCGGAGGAGTAAGAGTTTCTGATTTAAAAGCCGGCAAATTAGCTGCAACTGGAGTACGAGATGGCTTCATTATTACAAAAATCGATAATCAATTAGTTAAAAATAAAGAGCAATTGGAAGAAATAATCGAAAACAAAAATGATAACATGATTTCATTAGAAGGTGTATATCCAGGAAATTCATATTCTCGATATATTTATTCCTTTAATATGAAATAAAATTGAATGGCCCAGGGTTTTATCCTTGGATTTACTAAAAACGAAAAATCCCAAGGTTTCTAAACTTTGGGATTTTTTTTTGAAAAAAACAATTAATCCCACGACGGAATCCGTGGGCAATTGATTAATAATATGATTATTTATTTATCAATTTATCGCATCAGGCATTCGACCGCCTTTATAAAAATAGCGCTTATAGTACGCTTCGTTCAAATCGCTAATCATTACACCTCTTGAAACAGAAGCATGAGCAAATTTATCGTTGCCTAAATAAACTCCAACGTGTGATACTCTTCCTTTACTGATTTTAAAGAACACGAAATCGCCTTCTTTTAATTCAGAGCGATTCAATGGAATTGATTTATCAAAAATTGCTGCAGAGTTTTGAGCTAATGAAAGGTTGTAAACACTATTAAATATTTTGCCGGTAAATCCAGAGCAATCAATACCTGAACGTGAATCTCCACCGTATCTATAAGGTGTGCCAATCCATTCATTTACAGTAGAATACAAACGAAGATTCGCTGAATCTTTTCGCAAACTGATATCGAAAAGCTGACTGTAATAATCTGATTCTAGGGAATCTGGATCTGAAATCTTGCTTTTAAAACTCTGAGCTAAAAGAGCAATCGTTATTAAATTAAGACAGCAAATAAAAATTAGTTTTTTCATATCCCAAATTTTAAATTATTTTATTAAAAGTTAGAAATCATGTTAGCTAATAATGCTGAAGCTGATTGCTAATGAATTTGAAATTTGTCAAAAGTAAGTTTTATAATTTAGAATCAGCTTATTTTTAGTGGGAAAAGGAATTTTAATTATTCAAACTTCATTTATTGTAAACTGTAATGGCGTTTTAAAATCATAACATATTATAAGGTATAGTTTAGCCCAAAAAGCAAACTAGTAGCGCGGTGGTAAATGGAAACGGGAGAAATCACTTTTTTTACAATTGGCACTAAACCTCTGTTATACAGCAAATTAATATTGATTCCTAATTTATCCGAAATTGGATACATCATATTTGCCGATCCACTTAATCCTATATCTACTCTATTTATAAAACTAAAGTCTTTACGAATAAGCGTTTCTCTACCAGCATTTCCATAATCTATAATATCTTTAATTCTAACTACGTAAGCAACATGGGCTCCAGCACCGATTGAAAATTTTACGTTTTTTCCGAAACTGCGTTCAAGCAATATTGGCAGGGTTAGATAATTATATTTGGTAGTTGGTACAAAATCATCAACAATATTGGTTGAAGTGCTGTCCAGTTTATAAAACGTTTCACCTTTTGACCCTTTTTTTTCGTAGGCTAAATGAAATCGCAAATTCAGTTTTTTACTGACCGGATACAACATGTTGATGCTTGAGCTGACTCTTACAATTGGGTAAACATCATAAAAAAGAATCCGAGTTTGAGTAGACAAAGTTGGACCAATTTGAATTCCAAAAGAAGGTTTTTCCTGTGCATGTATACCAAGATGATGGAAGAAAACCAAATAAAAAATTAATATATATCGCTTGTTCATCTTTTATTTGCCGAGCGGGTTCATGTTTAATGTTCGCCTTTTAGTCTTGATAAAACTATAGCCTAGCACAACGGTTGAAAGAAAGTACTGTTGATTTAACTTTAAATGGTAACTATTTTTTTCATTTTGGGTAATGTTATTCATCTCTGCAATAAAACTGTTTTTAAAGGTTTTATTTAGTTGGGCACTTACTAATAGGCCTAAGCTCCATTTAGTATTCCTAGAAAAGGGCTGAAAGTTAAATCCAAGATCTACCGTATGAAAAAAATTCGATCCTTCGGACGGCGGTGGAAATACATATTTTGGTACAATAATATCCATTGAGTTAATGTCTATAGTTATACCGTTATTATATTCAAGAATTGAAGCTGTATTATTAAAAATACCAATGGAATATCCTAAAAATATTTCTCCTGTAGTATTGTTTTTCAGATTTAAATATTTTCCTATAGCTATAGGTAGAATAATTGACTCGTGATTCTGTATCCATGTGAACGGCGGTGGTTTTGATAAAAGATATTTAGACATATTCAAAGCACGAACCTTAAGTCTAAAAGTATTATATCTTAGGCCAGTTTTTATAAAACAATGGTCGCTTAAATCAAAATTATTTGTTATTGCTAGTCCATAATTTATTTTTGAATGAAATATATCAAAAGATCCAGATTGTATTTCGGAATTAGAAAAAGCTTTAACATATCCGGATGAAATAGCTAATACTGGCTTAATTAGTTGAGCATAACATGACACATGTATAAACGTGTAGAATGCAAACAACATTAGCACTTTCGGTTTTCTTTTAGCTAACTTCACCATATTGAAAAATAATTATTGAACTATTATTTTCTTACTAACTAGCTCATCATTTATCAATATTTGAACGATATAACAACCCGCATCCAATAATGAAATATCTTGATTATCTAATTGGATTTTTTTACCTTCAAATATGCCGTTTTCTAAATTAAGTATCCTTTGACCAAGTAAATTTGTAACATAAACCTGAACGTGATTTATCTCTAGATTTCCTTGAATAGCTATATTTAATGTTGAAGTTGTAACTGACGGATAAACATTTACCGAAAGCATTGAATGTTTGGCTTTTTGAGAAATTCTAGGTTGGGAATTTATAATCGCACTACTTATATCAAAGCCACCATCAATTATGGTTATGAGAGTAAATGTTTCATTTTTCTTTAATTCATAATTGATATTATGATTAAAAGATAAATCCTTTATTTTTACTCCATACTTTTCATTACTAACAAGTTGTTCTATTGCTGTACTATTTGCGGTTTCTAAAAATCCGCTGATGATGAATTCACCGTTTTTTACCAAGATTTCAGATGAATCTACCACATTTAAATACTGACCTTCATCCGCTAATGATTGCTGCAATAATGCGCTTTCTTCTGAGATAGTAGAATCTTCAACAACTATCAGTACCTTAAATTTAGAGTAAAAGTCTGTGTTTTTTCTTATGCTGAGCTCTCCTGAAAATCCTGCAATTTCTAAACGATTAGATGAATTAATTTCTAGTTTACCTGTGATATCTCCATACGAACTGCCGTTGTCATTTAGATTAGCTAACCGAGAAGAATCCAGAATAAAATCACCAACATTACCTGCTGTTCCTCTACCACTTGCTTTATATTTAAAAACTTGTTTACCGTTATCCCAATAAACATTTGCTTCACCACTGTAAGCTGAGTAACTAGTAGCAGCACAAAAAGGATTACAAGTGTTGTTAGAAACTGTGCCACTGCTAAAGCAATAGGCAGATTGTTTATTACAACCTTTCTTTTCTTGTGTGCATTTAGTAGACCATTTTCCAATTGGTGATGTACCTACATACTGACCAGTTGGCCAAGCAAATCCTGATGGATAGGTGTTTGTGTACATTGCTGAAACCCGAGCAGTAGCAATATATTTAGGTCTAATGCTGCCCCAGCAATTTTGTCGAGCAGTGATTGTACCATCAGCATAAGTTATAACTACGCTTAGTACTATTAACAAATTGACTAGTAATATCTTTTTCATAGCTTTAAGATTAAATGCTTAACAAATATAAAACACTACTTAATAAAAACAAATAAAATTTTTGTATTTAAGTTTTTAATTACCTTAACTTATACCTACTAGCTCATTTTTATTTAGGTGTAAACAAATTATCAACTCCTATTATAACTTAAAACGATATTCTCGTTTATGAAATCAACCAAATACTCCATAGACAATCAAAATAATTTTTTCAAGATCAACTTAAAACCATTTGAAAAAAAGGCAAAATAATTTTTGGAAGTTCAAAATTATTAAGTTCATAGCCTAAAACCTGTCTTTAAAAAACACACAGATTACAAATGCCTTATCTAACCTACAATCTGAATTTCATAATTATTAATATATTTGCGCCTACAAGCAAAAAAAGAAGGATTTTAAAATAATGGCATCAATTAAAATTACAAAAGAGACCTATTTAAAATGGTACGAATCTATGCTTCTGATGCGCAAATTTGAAGAGCGCGCAGGGCAATTATATGGTCAACAAAAAATTAGAGGCTTTTGCCATTTATATATTGGCCAAGAAGCTGTTGTAGCAGGAGCTATGTCGGTTTTACGTCCCGCAGATGGAATGATAACTGCTTATCGAGATCATGCACATGCGATCGCTAAAGGTATTTCTTCCAATGCTGTAATGGCTGAATTGTTTGCCAAAGCAACAGGTTGTTCTAAAGGAAAAGGTGGATCAATGCACATGTTTAGCAAAGAACATAACTTTTATGGTGGCCACGGAATTGTTGGTGGTCAAATACCTTTAGGAGCTGGAATTGCTTTTGCTGAACAATATAAAGGAACAGATAATGTATGCGTTTGCTATATGGGCGATGGTGCAGTTAGGCAAGGTTCATTGAATGAAACGTTCAATATGGCAATGCTTTGGAAATTGCCAGTGGTTTTTGTTTGTGAAAACAATGGATATGCCATGGGAACATCCGTAGCGAGGACAACCAATGTAAGTGAAATTTACAAATTAGGGTTATCTTTCGATATGCCATCAGAAGTAGTCGATGGAATGAGTTGCGAGGCTGTTCATAAATCAATGGATACAGCAGTTCAACGAGCACGAAAAGGAGATGGACCTAGTTTTCTTGAAATAAAAACCTATCGTTTCAAAGGACATTCAATGTCTGATCCGGCAAAATACAGAACTAAGGAAGAGGTAGAGGGTTACAAAGCAAAAGATCCGATAGAGCAGGTTTTAAAAACGATAAAGGATAAAAAATATGCCGATGAAAAATGGCTGGATATGATTGCTGCCAAAGTAAAAGATGAAGTAGAAGCTTCGGTTGTATTTGCTGAGGAATCTCCTTATCCGGATGCTTCTGAATTGTATACTGATGTGTACGTTCAAAAAGATTATCCATATATAATGGACTAATACAAAAAATAAGTTTTTGGATCAACGATAAAACCTGAATCCAAATTCATTTAATTATTTATTATAACATAAAAAATAAAAATGGCCGAAGTAGTACGAATGCCGAAAATGAGCGATACCATGACCGAAGGGGTATTAGCTAAATGGCATAAAAAAGTTGGCGATGAAATAAAAAGTGGTGATCTGGTTGCTGAAATAGAGACAGACAAAGCCACTATGGATTTTGAATCTTTTCAGGAAGGTACATTGCTTTATACCGGAATTAAAGAAGGTGAAGCTGTACCTGTTGATACGATAATTGCTATTCTTGGAAAAAAGGGAGAAGATTTTCAATCTTTATTAGATGGCGGCAATGCTGCTGAGAAACCTGCTGAAACTAAAGAGACAGAAAAACTAGCGGCTAGTGAAAAGGTAGAAACAAAAACTGAAAAACCAGTTGAAGCAATTGCCGATAAATCTGGAGAAAAATCCGTTAAAGAAATTGCTAACAGCAAAGAATCTGAAAATGACGCGCGGGTAAAAGCTTCGCCTTTAGCTCGTAAAATTGCTAAGGACAAAGGAATTGATATTTCTAGTTTGCATGGAAGTGCCGAGAATGGAAGAATTATTAAAAAGGACGTTGAAAATTATAAAGCAGAAACAGTACAAGCTTCGTCAATTCCTTTAAAAACTGAAAAAGTTGCTCCTCAAGTTACTATTCCTCAGTATGTTGGTGTAGAAAAGTTTACTGAAGTTCCGGTTTCGCAAATGCGCAAAGTAATTGCAAAACGCTTGGCTGAAAGTAAATTTACAGCACCCCATTTTTATTTGACCATGTCAATCAACATGGATCAAGCGGTAGAAGCGAGAGCAAAAATGAATGAATATGCTCCGGTTAAGATTTCGTATAACGACTTGGTTCTAAAAGCAGTTGCGATAGCATTAAAAAAACATCCTAAAGTAAATAGTAGCTGGCTAGGTGATAAAATTCGGTACAATGAGCATGTTCACATTGGTGTTGCGGTTGCGGTTGAAGATGGTTTATTAGTTCCGGTTATTCGGTTTGCTGATGGAAAATCCTTAAGTCACATTTCTGCTGAGGTAAAAGATTTTGCTCAGAAAGCAAAAGATAAAAAACTTCAACCTGCAGATTGGGAAGGAAGTACATTTACCATTTCCAACTTAGGTATGTTTGGAATTGATGAATTTACTGCGATTATAAATCCACCAGATGCTTGTATTCTGGCAGTTGGAGGGATATCTCAAGTTCCAGTAGTAAAAAATGGAGCCGTAGTGCCAGGCAATATTATGAAACTAACTTTATCTTGTGACCATCGTGTGGTAGATGGAGCAAGCGGTTCGGAGTTTTTAGTTACACTAAAAAATCTTTTGGAAGAACCGGTTAGGCTTTTAGTTTAAAATTTTTATTATTAACAATTTAAGGCGGCAAAACCGCCTTTTTTTATGATAAAAAAATCGCTTTCCTTGTTGATTTTTTATGTGTTAATCTTTTCGGGGTTACTTTGGTTAATAGGTAGAATTCCGATTCCGGGATTGAGAATTATGTTTTTTATTCTTTTATTTTTGGTAGCTCTTGGTATTAAAAATAGTTTTAAATAATTGATGTGAGTTTTATGGATAAAACTTAATTCAGAGAGAAAAAACTTTTATCAATTAAAAGAAAATCTAACTTTTCAGGGTGAAAAGTTGGTTTAATCAACTTAATTATTTTTAGTAATTACGCTAGTTAGTTTAGTAATTAAAACATCTAATGAAGTACCGCTTATTCGTTCATAATTTAATTGAAAGAGCAATATTGCTTTTTGTACATCTTTCTCTGAATTAATTTTAAATTCCACCCAATTCTCTCCATATTGAAATTTTTTTGCCAGATTATTGCTCAGAAATAACTTTTTCAACTCCTCGCCTGCAGCCAAATGAACAGAGCCATCTAAATGAATATGCCCTAATTCTTGCTCAGCAACATAAAAATCTGCTCCATCAACTTTAGTATTGTCAGAAAAATGCCAGTGTGTTGCGGATATAATATTCTTCCACTGTTGAATTTCGGTGCTTACCATTTGTGGATATTTATCTAAAACAGGCGGCGGTATAATTTTTCCTTTTTCTTCGAGCTTCATGAGTTTATTAAATTATTTATGGATTCTAAAAGTTGACAAGTCCCCTAAATTTTCTATTTTATTTTAACCTTTATAACTAAATTAATTTTCTAAATTTTTCCCAACCTCTCCTTCAAATCTAACCTAAACTTTCTGGCTGTATCTTTTGCAATATCATAACCAGCATCTGCATGTCGGATTACTCCCATTGCCGGATCGTTATGTAAAACTCGTTTAATTCTTCGCTCGGCATCTGCAGTACCATCGGCAACGATAACCATACCCGCATGTATTGAATAACCGATACCCACTCCGCCTCCATGATGCAAAGAAACCCAACTTGCGCCTCCAGCAGTATTGATCATAGCATTTAAAACGGGCCAATCTGCAACTGCATCCGAGCCATCCAACATGGCTTCCGTTTCACGATTTGGCGATGCAACTGAACCAGTATCCAAATGATCGCGACCTATAACAATAGGTGCTTTTACTTTTCCATCCGCTACTAATTTGTTGAAAGCTAAACCTGCTTTTTCTCGTTCACCTTGCCCAAGCCAACAAATACGAGCTGGCAAACCCTGAAATGCAATTCGCTCTTGAGCCATTTTTATCCATCTGGCCAAACCTTCGTTTTCCGGAAAAAGTTCAAGAATTAATTTATCGGTTTCATAAATATCTTGTGGATCGCCAGATAAAGCTGCCCAGCGAAAAGGACCTTTACCTTCGCAAAATAAAGGACGAATGTAAGCGGGTACAAAGCCTGGAAAATCAAAAGCGTTTTTAACGCCATATTCCAAAGCTCTGCCTCGCAAATTGTTTCCATAATCAAAAGTAATAGCACCCAATTTCTGAAGTTTCAACATCAGATTCACATGCAATGCCATCGTTTCATACGATCTTTTTAGATATTCTTCTGGATTTTCTTCTCTCAAAACATTGGCTTCTTCATTACTCATGTCTTTGGGTACATATCCAACTAAGGCATCATGTGCAGAAGTTTGATCCGTCAATACATCTGGAATAATATTTCGTTCAATTAATCGCCCTAATAAATCTACCGCATTGCAAACAATCCCTATTGAAAGCCTCTCACCTTTATTTTTTGCTTCCATAGCACGGTCAATTCCCTCGTCAATATCATTCACCATCAAATCTATATACCTGGTTTCTATTCGCTTTTCAATTCTCCATTGCTCCACTTCTGCTGCCAGACAAACGCCGTCATTCATGGTTATTGCCAAAGGTTGAGCACCTCCCATTCCTCCTAAACCGCTCGTAACAGACAGAGTACCTTTTAAACTTCCGCCAAAATGTTGTCGTGCAACTTCGGCAAATGTTTCATAAGTTCCTTGAACGATACCTTGCGAACCAATATAAATCCATGATCCGGCAGTCATTTGTCCGTACATCATTAATCCTTTGTCTTCTAAATCTCTGAAATGCTCCCAAGTTGCCCATTTTGGCACTAACTGAGAATTTGAAATCAATACTCGTGGAGCATCTTTATGTGTTGGCAAAATCCCAACTGGCTTTCCAGATTGAATTAATAAGGTCTCATCTTCTTCCAAATCTTTTAACGCCTGAATAATCAATGCTAATGATTCATGGTTTCTGGCTGCTTTTCCGGTTCCGCCATATACGATCAAATCTTCGGGGCGCTCTGCAACTTCTGAATCTAGGTTATTCAGCAGCATTCGCAAAGCAGCTTCTTGAACCCATCCTTTACAGGTCAATGTAGTTCCTGTTGGTGTTTTTGGAATAATTGATTTTTTGTCGGTTAATGTTGAAGCCATAAGTATGATTAGGTAATATTTTAATTAGAAACCCAAAAATAAGATTTAGGTTCTGTGATTACTAAATGATTGCTCTATATTTGTATATAAATATTGTTGTGGTAAAAAAGATTATTTCATTTTTTCTTTTATTGATTTTCGCTTTTGCGATTACTCCTGCCTCTTATATACACCATCACAGTTCCGAAAAAGTTGTTAAAAACACTGGTTCTGGTGATCAAAGCATAGATCATGCGAATGAAGTTTGTAAAATTTGCAAAGCATTTTGTGCTAAAGTTTTCACCAATCCCGCTAATCATTTAGCTATAAGGATATCTTTTGTTTATCGGTCATTCGATAGTCAAAAAATAGTTTTTCAGAAAATCCCCAGTAATTCATTTCGAAATAAGGCACCTCCATTAGGATAAAATTCTATTTGCCTTCTCATTTTCGTTTCATGAAATTTTTCCAATATGCAATTTCGCGTTGCTATAATTTACTTTTTACTCATTTTTTCCAGTATTCCATTAATTGCTAAGACCGATTCATGCTCTTTTGAATTCAAAGGTTTGGTGGTTGATGATGAACATTTAATTGGTTTGCCTGGAGCATCGGTTTTTATCAAAGAACTCAACCGAGGCATGGCTACAGATATAAGTGGTAAGTTTATTTTTAAAAATATCTGTTCGGGAAATTACACCATTATTTGTCGATACCTAGGCTATACGATTTCTGAAATTAATTTACACATTGAACAAAATTTAGACAAACGATTTGTGCTAGTTCACTTATCGAACACATTAAACAAAGTAGAAATAAGTGCGGAACGTGCAGAAAAAATTCAAACAGAAACCGTTAGCAAATTAAATGATCGACAAAAAGAGCAGAATATAGGCTTAAGTTTAGGTGAAGGGTTAAGCAAAATTGCCGGCGTAAATTCGATAAAAAATGGACCTGGGATTTTTAAACCCATCATAAATGGATTGCACAGCAACCGAATTTTAATACAAAATAATGAAGTAAGACAAGAAGGACAGCAATGGGGTTCGGAGCATGGACCAGAAATAGATCCTTTTGTAGTGGACGAGTTTTTAGTAGTAAAAGGAGCAAATTCAGTTCGCTATGGATCTGATGCTATGGGCGGGGTTATTATTTTAAATCCAAAAAAACTACCAGATACCATTGGAATTAATGCTCAATTAAACACTGCTGCATTTACCAATGGAAGAATGGGTGTACTTTCTGGTTTAGTGGAAGGGCAATTTAAAAAAGCCGAATCATTATCTTTCAGAGTTCAAGGAACATTGAAACGCGCAGGTAATTTCAAAACGCCAGATTACTTTTTAAAAAATTCAGGTTTTGCAGAAAAAAATTATTCGGCTACTGTTCAATATCAAAAAAATCAATTAAAAGCTGAAATATTCTACAGCCGCTTTAATTCAAAAATTGGAATTTTCTCAGGTTCTCATATTGGTAATACTACCGACTTATTGGCTGCAATTGCTGCAGATAAACCAAAACCAGAGTTTCAAACCGGATTTAGTTATCGAATTGATCGGCCTTATCAAACCATCGTTCATGATTTAGCAAAAGTTTCCATTGCTAAAAGCGACGGCAAACGAGGTTTATTTAAAGCCGTGTATGGTTTGCAAAATGATTTGCGGAAAGAATTCGACAAAGACAAACCCTTAAATGATTCGTTGGCGGCATTAAATAATCCAGATTTATTATTCAAAATAATTACTCATTCTATTGATTTAATCTGGGAACAAACGAATTCATTAAAATGGAAAAACAGTTTCGGTTTAAGTGGAATGACTCAGAAAAATGTCTGGAATGGACGGTTTTTTATTCCAAACTTCCGTAATTATTCAGGAGGAGTTTTTGCCATTTCACAAAGAAATATGGAAAAAGTTGTTCTGGAAGCTGGTTTACGATACGATTACAAATGGCTGATTGCTTACAGAAGATTAAAAACAGGCGGAAATGTAATTTCTACAATTACTCAATACGATTCATTTTCTGGTTCCATTGGAGCAAATTACAAACCTGTAGAGAAATTAACATTGAAACTAAACGTTGCAACTGCATGGAAAGCACCAACCGCCAATGAATTATATAGCAATGGTTTACATCATGGATCTGCTACTGTTGAAATTGGTGATGAAACATTAACCAAAGAAAATTCTATTTCTGCATTTTTTACCACCGAATATGTTAGTAACGAATTGAGTTTTTCAGTTTCTGCTTACCGCAATCAAATACAGAATTTTATTTATCTGGCTCCAAAAGTACCAGCAACATTAACTATTAAAGGTGCATTTCCAACATATTTGTATAAGCAAGCAAATGTGGTTTTAAATGGAATTGATTTTAGCGGAAAGATTACAATAAGCCCAGCTGTAAGTTTTAGAAATAGTACTTCCTTAATATGGGCTTATAACAAAACCATTGATGATTACCTAACACAGATTGCGCCAAGCAGAACAGAAAATGGATTTGATTATGCATTTGAGACCCGAAAACTACAAAAAGCTTATTTAGGATTTTCTGTTAATACCGTTTTCGAACAAAAAAGATTTCCAACTGATGCTTCCGAACAGGATTATTTAAATCCACCAAAAGGCTATTCATTATTAAATTTTAATGCAGGCTCAAGCATTAATTTTCGTAAACAAATAATACGTGTAGGCATAAGTGCCGAAAATATATTGAACACCAAGTATCGTGATTATTTAAACCGCTTCAGATATTTTGCTGATGAAACCGGACGATCATTTTCAATTAAATTAACAATACCCTTAAGCATTAAATAAAATTAGAAATCATTTAAAAACAAACTAATATGAGTTATTTAAAAAAATCCATTTTTGCCATTACTGCAATTTCAATTTTTGCCTCGTCATGTGATGACGATGTAACAAAACCTAATGATCCAAACCCGGAAGAAGTAATCACAACGATGAAACTACAGTTTACCGAAGAAGGAACCAGCAATACATTTGAAGCCATATTTCGTGATCCTGACGGTGATGGAGGAGGTTTACCAACTCGCTTTGACAGTATTAGTCTAAAAGCAGGGAAATCTTATTTAGTCAACATCTTATTATTAAATGAATCCAATCCATTAGCCGTCGATACGATTTCAAATGAGGTAAAAGAAGAAGCCAACGATCATATATTTTTTATTGAAGCAGACGGAGTGGATGTTGCTATTTCAATTTTAGATAAAGATACCAATGTGCCAGCATTACCTCTAGGTTTAGAAAGCCGATGGGTTGCAGGTGCTGTAAGTGGAACTGCAACAAGCCATGTGCATGTTACTTTGAAACATCAGCCAGGTGAAAAAAATGGAATAGAAGCGCCAGGAGATACTGATATTGATTTGGAGTTTTTAACGAAAGTGAAATAGGAGTTTATATTATTTTAATCCAACAAAAGCCTATTCGATAAATTGAAAAGGCTTTTTTTGGAATTTATTCTAACAGTTTTATGATTTAATTCTTTTAATAACTTCTAAAAATTCATTTAATAAAAAAGGGAGAACCAATTTGTTGGCTCTCCCTTATTTTGAGTTTGTTCTTATTGTTTAACAAACTTCTTGACAAGAATTCTATCATTCATAATTACGTTAATCAAATAAACTCCACTGGATAAATTTGAAACGTCGAAAGTTTTTTGATAATTTCCATTTACATTTTCTGATGGATCACTTAAAATCAATCTTCCAGTAATATCTCTTAATTCAGTTTTAACATTTACACTTTGCTCAAACCAAGTGAATAAGGTAATATTTTGATTGGTAGGATTTGGATAAACTGTAATTGCCTGCTCAAATAAATCTGGTTGAGTAGCTGGAACATTATCAATTGGTTTTATTTTAAATTCTTCTCCACTTTGTTGTGGATTTTCTCCACCTGGTGGCAAAGCAGCAGGTTTTATATGTGTAAGAAAATTAATACTGCCCGTTTTTACCGTTGTCCCATCCAAAAACTGGGAAAAGGTGTGTTTAAATGTTTTTTGTTGAGCATCAAATGTACCTCCTCTTAATTTGAATTGGAATTCTAAACCGCGTTTTTCATTTGCATATAATTGTATCTGTTCCAACCTAAACCCATAACGATCAGTTAATTTTATTTTAGTAGAGTTAGGTATTAATGCAAATCCAGTTCCTTTCTTTCCAGTTGCTGACCATCTGCCATAAAGTTCTGATCCAAGATTGAGAATTATCTCACCATACACATTAAAATCCAATAAATTAGTTTGAAAGATATCTTTAAATTCTATAGTATAACTTCTGCTTGCAGCATCAACATTATCTATAAAAGCATAATGAAGAATATTGCCGCCAGGACCGTTAATATCATTTGGATTTAGATTCGTAACGATTAAATTTCTGGTAACTATGTCATTATTATTTTTTACGTTTTGATTTAATGCTTTTTGCGGGGTTGGTAAATCAAATTTTTCAGGAATAGTCATTTTGTATGGAAAAGCGAATGGTAGGCCCTCACTTAAATTTTCTGATTCAATTCTTGCAAGGATACATACATCAATTTGAACAGGAGGTGTACCAAATTCTGGGAATCTTGTGGAAGTGGTGGATTCCAAGGTAAAGAAAAAACTTTTTCTTGTCCAGGTGCTATTAATTGGTTGGTGTTACTTAGCACAAAACCATTGCCGGTAGTTATTTCTCTGCCTTCAGGTTTACCATTAGAACTATTTGCGGTTTTCCAATCTTGATCCCAATCTTCTCCAGTTGATGATTTAGTCCAATATAATCTTATAGCATGCTTATTAATTGGAGGTGTAATGCAACCCACATTCCGAATTCTAAAGTTTACGTAATTGGGTGCAGCTGCAAAATATTCAGGATTTTCGTGCTCAGTATTACTAGTCCCACTTGTTTTTCTATTCCAAATATCAGGACTATTCCAAATATCCCAATGTACTTGGTTGTTTGGCTCATCATATACATCTTCATAACTATCTCGCATAGCATAGTTTACAGTTTGAGATATTGTTAAATCTACTTCAATTATTCTGCTTGTTACAGTAGGTTCAGCAGCGTTATCAATTACAGTGAGTTTGTATTTTACTTTCCGAGTATTGTTAACTAATGAACAAGCTGTCACAGTTGGCTGCTCTGCATAATTATTATTAATTGTAGCAGAATTACCCGTCAAAGCCTCCCAATAATAATAATAGGGTGGCACACCACCATTTATTCTAGGTTGCAGAATTGGTAGAGTTGCAGGAATAGAAAAACTTGGTGCACATTTACAAGAAATACTTATACCTTCCAATTGCATTTTTTGGCTAGAAGTAGCATAGCAACCGATAGCAGTTTTGTTTGCTGCGGTAATAGTAAAAGCGCTACATGCACTAGCTGGGTTGTAGGCAAGGCTGGCCGTCATTACATCGTTGCCACCATCGATGTCGTTTTGAGACAGGGTTGTTTTTATAACACCTGGAGGAATACTAGGAAACATCATATCGGCATTTAAAGTATGGTCTAAATTACTGACATGGCCAAACTCATGAAGGATTGCAGAATAAAAATGATTTTCTGTATTTAATATTGGACCAGCAATACTATAATTCCAAGGTCTGTTAGATCTGATTTTAATATCTTGCCCATTATAAAACTGACCAGTAGTACAAGGACTAATATAAGTTGAAATTAAAGTATTTGCCTTGAGTGGATCGTTTTCCACTTCAAAATAAATAGTAGTTATACCATCTGAATTATTATATTTAGGATTAGCTGTAGATGTTGTTATAGTTCCTAAAACCATATTTATTCCCGTAGCGCAACTCCATTGGCGCATAGCCGCTCGTATGCATTTCATAGCCTCAGGATTATCAAACACTTCTTTATCAACGTTAAATTTCAGTTTTTTATCAGGAGTATTTGAAATAGTATAGCCTACTTCATTATATCGAGGCTTTGTTCCTTGGTCGCTAGTAAAGATGGAATAATCAATAACAATAGAGCGAGGCAAACTAATTTGATTTATATCGGATACAACCGCAAATGTGCCTGTGCCTGGAGTTGGATCGTTTTGATTAACAGTTTGACCAATAAAATCAACAACAGATGGAATTTTTATTTTTATTTGATTATTATTCCAAGAAACAACATCATTAAAATTTAAGTTCATCAATCCTACTTTAGTATCTGCATCATTAAAAAATCTAATTAAGCCTTCATCGCCAAAAAACTTACCATCTATAGTAACAATTTCTCCCGTGCCACCTTTAAAAGTAGTAGATGGAGAGCTTACATTGTTTATAACTGGTTTTAATGGTATATGGTCTTCAACATCTGTAGAGGATGCATTGTAATCTAACCACATAGTTTGAGTAGGACTATTTGCATATTGACTTAACGAACTACTATTCATTTGCGCTGTATTAAAAGTAATATTTGTTGTGCCCGCAGTTGAATTCAAAAGTTTCATTTTTACATGAAAAACAGGATATTCAATATTAGCCAATACTTGAATGTTATTTACTCCAAAAAGAACAAGGTCTGTATTATACATATCGAATACTGCACCGTTTGGGCTAACATAAATACCTACATCGTAAGTATTAAAAGTTGGACTAACGGTTGCTTGAATATTCGATAGAACATCAGCATAATTACCAAACATATTTTGATTAAAGTTAAGAACAGCACCACCCGCAGTTAAATAGGTAGTAATACTTGAATTTACAACTACATCGAACTCTAGGTAAGTATTACCACCAGTAATGACTGTGTAATATTCGTTTTTAATAAAATAAGATAGTGTTGCATTATTCTTTTTTTGTTGCTTCAATAGCTTTCGCTTTTCTTTTGGGCCTAAAGGTTTGCTCATTTTTTTGTGAAATTCAATCGCTTTTTTGAGATCCTCTTCGTTTTGTTTTAGTACTTCTGTGTCTGTAGGTTTATAAACTTCTACTGGTGGTATCGGTTCTATTATATTTTTCCAATTTGGTCTCATACCAGGATGAGCATCTAACCATTCTTTTGCTGTCATTTGACGGAAAACTGATCCATCATTGTAACTTAATTTAATTTCAGGATATCGAAAAAGGGTATCGTATAGATCACTAACTTTTTTTAAACTTTTAAACCCATAAGGCATTTCAACTTCAGTTGTATCTCTAGAACTATTACCATATTTTAATTCGTTCTTCACTAACATTTCCTTGTCTTTGTAGGTATATGTGTCAAAATTGAGGAAGTATTGAATCGCATTGATATTGTAATCATCTGAAAATTGAAATTCCAAACCAACTTTACTAATTTTATAAATTAACCATAAAGAAGTTACCCCCTCATAGGTAAAATTGTTAATCTTTTTATCTTTATTTTGATATTTTTGATAATAGGCTCTATCACCCGAATCAATCTCTGACTTATAAATTAAATTAAACGAAGGCAAGTTTCCTTTAAAAGATTTATGAACTTTTAAAAAGCATTTTCTATAAAACCTCTCATTTTCTGTCACAATTTCTATTTTAGTGATTGTTGCCTCAAAAATAAAATTAGCAGGTTTTACATAATCATTGTAAAAAGTAGTAGGTGCGGCTCGATCTGAAATGATATTTTGTGCTAAAACATTGCCTGTAATAAAGCAAAGCATTAATAAAAAGATTAATTTTTTCATAAGTGTAGTTTTATAAAATGTAGAATGATTTATTTTTCATCAAACATTTAAAAGTACTTAAACTTATTAGCTTTTAATAACAAGTTTTTGTTAAGTTTATGTTAAATGTGTAAATCAATTTGTGAAAAGTCTAAAAAATTATTGAATCAGTTTCAATCTATCAACCTCTTAATGAATTTGAATTTATCATTCGTTTCACTCACATTCACTCAATGCTAATTCATTCAAAAATGTAGATTTGTGAAAAATAGAAAGTGAGAATTTCTATTAATAAAAATTGCTTTCATAAAATAGAATTAAACACTATGAAAATACGAATAGAACATGACACTATGGGCGCTGTAGAAGTTGCTGCAGATAAATATTGGGGTGCACAAACAGAAAGATCGCGCAACAATTTTAAGATTGGAAAAGAAGGCAGCATGCCTTTGGAAATTGTACATGCTTTTGCATATTTAAAAAAGGCTGCTGCACAAGCTAATTCAGAATTAGGTGTTTTGAGCAGTGAAAAAATGGAGAAAATTGCCGCCGTATGCGATGAAATATTAACTGGAAAGCACGATGATGAGTTTCCATTAGTAATCTGGCAAACCGGCTCTGGTACACAAAGCAACATGAATGTTAATGAAGTAATTGCAAACCGTGCGCATGTGTTGGCGAATAAGGAACTAGGTGTTGGCGAAACAGAGATACATCCGAATGATGATGTTAACAAATCTCAATCTAGCAATGATACTTACCCAACTGCTATGCACATTGCTGCCTACAAAATGGTCATTGAAACCACTATTCCTGGGGTCGAAAAACTTTGCACAACCTTACAATTAAAATCAGAAGCTTTTGCTGGAATTGTAAAAATTGGCCGAACTCATTTGATGGATGCAACACCACTTACCTTGGGGCAAGAATTTTCGGGTTATGTTTCTCAATTGCAACATGGATTGAAAGCCTTGAAAAACACCTTAGATCATTTGTCTGAATTGGCTTTAGGTGGAACTGCTGTCGGTACAGGTATCAACACACCTAAAGGCTATGATGTATTGGTAGCTAAAAAAATAGCTGAGTTAACTGGCTTGCCATTTATTACTGCAAAAAATAAATTTGAAGCACTCGCTGCGCACGATGCCATGGTCGAAACGCATGGAGCGTTGAAACAATTAGCTGTTTCATTGATGAAAATTGCCAATGATATTAGAATGTTGGCTTCTGGACCAAGAAGTGGAATTGGTGAATTAATGATTCCTGAAAATGAACCTGGATCGAGCATAATGCCGGGAAAAGTAAATCCTACTCAACCAGAAGCTTTGACAATGGTTTGCGCCCAAGTAATGGGAAATGATGTTTCGATAACCATTGGCGGTATGAGTGGACATTATGAATTAAATGTTTTCAAACCATTAATAGCTTCCAACTTTTTACAATCTGCCCGATTAATTGGCGATGCATGTGTGTCTTTCAATGACCATTGCGCAATCGGAATAGAACCAAATCATGCAGTTTTAAAAAAGAATTTGGAAAACTCCTTGATGTTGGTGACAGCATTGAACCCATATATTGGATATGAGAAAGCAGCAAAAATTGCTAAAACTGCCCATAAACAAGGAACATCATTACGAGAAGCAGCATTGGAACTTGGATATTTAACCAATGAACAATTTGACGAATGGGTAAAACCAGAAAAGATGATTGGGGGTTTATAATTAATGATGAAGTATCTAATAATAGCTATAGTTTTTTGCTTTTTAATGGGTTGCAGAAGTAATGGAAAATTGCAACCAGTAGGCGACAATCGTTTGCAAGGAACTTGGCAGGAGCAAAATTCAGTATTAAAAGATTCATTAATAGACGGTGAGTATGCTAATCTGAGATTAAGTTGTGATAGTTTTTATTTGATATTGGATGTTTTTTCAAAAGAAAATGTGCGTGGCGATACCTGCTATGGAAATGGAAAATGGAAAGAATATGCAAAAGGCACTTATATCATTAAAGACGATACGTTAGCATTGATGGGAGCTTATACCAAAGCTAACTTTAAACAAAAAATTAGTGGTTGTCATCGTATCAATTATTTGGATAATTATTATGTGATCCGGTCAATTGACGATAAACAAATGATTTTAAGTGATGTACGTGGTCATGGAAATTTTATATTAAACCGTACTACAACCACTACTTGTACTCCGAAAGAAATATTTTAATAGCGTTAACCAATCCACCTCCATGAAAATTTTAATGGTATGCCTCGGCAATATTTGCCGTTCACCTCTAGCCGAAGGTATTCTGAGAAAGATAATTACTAACCATCAATTAAACTGGACAGTCGATTCTGCTGGAACTGGAGATTGGCATGTAGGGCACGCACCAGATAAACGTTCAATTGCTGTGGCAGGCAAAAATGGAATTGATATTTCTACCTTACGTGGTCGACAATTCAGCACGAATGATTTTAAAACATTCGATCATATTCTGGTTATGGATTCAGAAAATTATGCAAATGTTATACGATTGGCCAGCAATGAAACCGAAAAACAAAAAGTAGAACTGCTGTTGAATTATGTAAATAAAGGCAAAAACGAGACTGTACCGGATCCATATTGGGACGATTCGCTTTTTTCTCCTGTTTACGATTTGATTTATCAAGCTTGTGAACATTTTGTAGCTTTTCATCAACCACAAAATTAGTTGCGAAATAGTACTTTTGGCAAATGGCGATTATAAAACCAAGTTTACCAAAAGGCACACGAGATTTCTCTCCCCTGCAAATGGATCGAAGAAATTTCATTTTCGATACCATTCGAGCAGTTTTTAAAAAATATGGCTATCGGCAAATAGAAACCCCGTCGATGGAAAACCTATCAACCCTTACCGGAAAATATGGCGATGAGGGCGATAAACTTATTTTCAAAATTCTTAATTCAGGCGATTATTTAGCTGATGTGAATGATGAAATGCTACATGAAAAAAATTCAGCGAAATTAAGTTCAGAAATTGCCGAAAAAGCACTGAGATATGATCTTACAGTCCCTTTTGCGAGATATGTAGTCTCCCATCAAAATGATATTTCATTTCCTTTTAAACGATACCAAATTCAACCGGTTTGGCGAGCAGATCGTCCTCAGCGTGGCAGATATCGCGAATTTTATCAATGCGATGCCGATGTTGTTGGTTCAGATTCATTGTTGAATGAAGCTGAATTTGTACTGATTTATCATGAAGCGTTGAAAAATTTGGGTTTAAAAGATTTTACCATAAAAATTAATAACCGTAAAATACTAGCTGGAATTGTTGATTTATTAAACCGTCCGGAATTAATTATAGATATGACGGTTGCCATTGATAAAATGGATAAAATTGGTATTGAAGGAGTTAGTAAAGAATTATTGGAGAACGGATTTTCTTCAAAAGAAATAGAAACGTTAATTCCGGTATTGGAATTAAAAGGAACTAATTCGGCTAAATTATCAGAATTATCAATAATTCTTTCCAATTCAGAAACAGGTTTAAAGGGCATTGCAGAATTGAAAACAGTATTTGACTTGGTTGAAAAACTAAAACCAGAAAATGAATTGGTTTCGCTAGAATTAGATCTAAGCTTGGCAAGAGGCTTAAATTATTACACGGGAGCAATTTTCGAAGTGAAAAGCAATGAAGTGAGTATGGGTAGCATTGGAGGCGGTGGTCGCTATGATGATTTAACAGGAATGTTTGGTTTGAAAAACATCAGCGGAGTTGGAATTTCTTTTGGTGCAGATAGGATTTACGATGTACTAGATGAGTTAAATTTGTTTGCTGAAGGCGTAAAAGGTGGCACTGAGGTACTCATTATCAATTTTGGAAATGAACAACAGGATTATGGGTTAAAGATTCTAAAACTATTGCGCGATAAAAATATTCCATCAGAAATTTATCCAAATCAGGCCAAAGTTCAAAAGCAAATGAAATATGCGGATGATAATGCAATTTCTTATGTCATATTTGCTGGCGACGAAGAGCAAAAAAAAAACTCAGCAACCTTAAAAACAATGAGTAGTGGTGAGCAACAAATTTTGCCTCTTTCCGATTTACTCACTTTTCTTTCATAATCATTCTACCAATTCATGCAGTTTTTAATTTCCGATTCACCGATCAGCATTCTTCAAGTAAATGAAATTATTAATCAAGGTTTAAAACTCGTATTGTCGGAATCTGCGATTGAAAAAATTTCAACATGCCGAACGTATCTCGAGCAAAAAATTTCAACATCTACTGAACCTATTTATGGAATTAATACCGGTTTTGGATTTTTACAACATTTACCCATTCAAAACCAGGACATTGAAAAACTTCAACTCAATCTGGTAAGATCTCATGCTTGTGGAGTTGGTGAAGAAGTACCGCAAGAGATTGTAAAAATTATGCTTTTGTTAAAAATCCAATCACTTTCGTATGGATTTTCAGGAGTTCAACTAGCTACAGTTCAGCGTTTAATAGATTTTTATAATGAAAATGTTTTACCCGTAGTTTACAATCAAGGTTCTTTAGGAGCCTCCGGCGATTTAGCTCCTTTGGCTCATTTATCACTACCATTAATTGGCGAAGGTTGGGTAAATTATAATAACGAAAAGAAAAAATCGGCTGAAATAAATACTCATTTTGGTTGGAATCCGATTACGTTAAAATCAAAAGAAGGCTTAGCTTTATTAAATGGAACTCAGTTTATGAGTGCCTACGGTATTTATATTCTCACAAAATGTATTCACCTTGCTCAATTTGCTGATTATATTTCTGCTATATCATTAGACGCGTTTCATTGTCGAATCAATCCATTTTTTCCTCAGTTGCATCAAATTAGAAATCATAAAGGACAAGCAGATACCGCTAAAATAATTTTCGACTTACTTTCGGAAAGCGAAATAAGCAAAACTTCAAAATCACAAGTTCAAGATCCTTATTCTTTTAGATGTATACCTCAAGTACACGGAGCTAGCAAAGACGTAATCGAGTTTGCTATCAACACATTTACCATCGAAATAAACTCAGTTACAGACAATCCTACTATTTTTCCGGATGATGATTTAATTGTAAGCGGTGGTAATTTTCATGGTCAACCATTAGCATTAGCTTTTGATTTTCTGGCAATAGCTTTAGCGGAATTAGGCAGTATCGCTGAACGAAGAACATTTCAATTAATTTCGGGCCAGCGTGGTTTACCTAGTTTTCTGGTGTCAAATCCTGGGCTTAATTCTGGATTAATGATTCCACAATATACAGCTGCATCCGTAGCCAGCGAAAACAAGCAACTTTGTACACCTGCAAGTGTTGACTCGATTGTATCATCAAATGGGCAAGAAGATCATGTAAGTATGGGTGCGAATGCTGCAAGCAAATGTTTACGAGTTGTTCAAAATCTCGAAAAAATACTTGCGATCGAACTTTTTACTTCATCACAAGCCATCGCATTTAGAAGGCCACTTAAAACAGGAATCGAATTAGAAAATTTATTAAAAGATTATACGTCAAAAGTACCATTTGTAGAAAGTGATCGGGTATTAATGGATGATATTCATGAGTCAATTCGCTTTATTCAGAATTATAAAATAAACGGATTACGTGAGGATTGATTTTTAAAAGTGCTTAGAATAATTTTTAGTCATTACCCATCGAATATTTTTTGATTTCAATATCAAGCTTTTATTAAAGCCATTTAGGAATGTAAATAAGCTATTAAATGTAAATGATAACATTGATATATTTATGCCAAACGGCCTTTTACGTTTTGCGATGTAGAAAAATCTATTTGAAGAAATAGAAGAATTTTTACAGCAACTCGCATATTGGATTGGTTCGGCTTATCATTACACCCGTTTTTATTTATTAAATACCTTTTTGCTATTTTCTTTTTTTGAAATAATGGTTTAACTCATTTAAAAAGTATTTTTTTAAAATTAAGTGTGTTAACATATCTCGTACAATTTATTAACAAAAATTTAATATGGGTTTTTACTACGTTTTATAAAATATGTTGTATACATTGCGTATATGATTTAAACCCTTAATAAACTAATACCCTATGTTAAAAACGAACTATCTAATAGTAAGTAAATCCAAGGTGATGTTACTTTCTTACAAATTTCTTTTTACTTTTATTTTACTCCTATTTCAAAATGGATTTTTAAAAGCCCAGGGCAATCTTGCTCCAGATCCGGATTTTTCTAATTATAATACTTGTCCGCTTTTACCAAATTGGGCTTCCTTTCAAGGGACAAATTTAATTGAACCTGACATAAATGGAATTTATACTAATATCTTACCTGAATGGAGAGATGTAGGTGAAGCTCGTTTTGGGGGGTCGTCTACTGGAAGTTGGTATTTTAATTCTTGTAATACTGAACCCTGTGGTACAGCAATTGGTACTAATAATTTTGGCTTTCAGAATGATAGAAAAAATGACCCTAATTCAGGATACATGTGTATTAAAGGATTTACTGGATATCCTGTTCCTATTATTCCAAAGCCACCTTTAGGTTCTGGTTTAGATACAATTGTTCCTCAAGGTCCTAATAAAAATAGCAGAGACCGATCTTATATAACAACACAATTACTTACTCCATTACAAGCCGGAAAGACCTACGAGATATTTTTTTATATCAGTTTAGCTGAAAGAAGCACGTTGGCGGTAAATAATATGGGAGTTGTTTTTACTAATTCCAGATTTCCAATTGGTAATAATAGATCCTCTCCTATAATCGATTTAGGAGATCTTGCTTATAATTCAATACCTTTCGATTATTTCACAAGCGACGTTATTATAATTGATCGAGTGAATTGGGTAAAAGTTAGTGGTACTGTAACAGCCACTGACAATTACAGCTGGATTACTATTGGAGTTTTTGATAACTACTTTGCCAATAATTTTCAAGTTGCTGCATACCAACGCTTACCACCTGACCCTACTTGCGTGCCGCAACCTGCTGCAGGCTATAACGGTTATCCTGGTTTCGCCTACTACCTCGATGACGTTGGTATTTACGAACAACCCAACCCTGCTTTTAATTATAATTTACTTGGTGCAATTTGTGATAATGTTGACTTTAATGCCATTGCAGCAAGCAATCAGCCTTGGTATATTCATAATTGGAAATTATTGAAAGACAATATTCTAATTAATCAAACAAATACTGGCAACTCACCAACCGTAAATTTTAACAATTATCCAGCTGGAACTTACACCCTTATTCATGAAGTTACTGGATATGGAGCTACCTACACCAGCCAACAAACCATAACCATAACAGGCTACAACCATGCTACCTACACAGCAAATACTGGTTTTGAAACTTGGACTGCTGGCAACAACCCACTAAATGGTAATTCTGGAAGAACCGCTACTATAAAAGATGTACTATTAATACCGAGCAATTCACATATCATAGTAGAAGATATGGAAATACTTTTTGGACCAAATGCTAAACTAGTGATAGAACCAGGTGCTTCGTTTACTGCAAACAATAGTACATTTAATGTGAATGAGGAATGCGAAGCTATTATGTGGAATGGTATAGAGGTTTGGGGAAATTCAAACCGTCCGCAAGGAGCTAAACCTACTGATCCTTATCAAGGTTATTTGGAACTAAAAAATTGCACACTAACGAATGCGTATAATGGAGTTTATGTAGGTAAAATTGGATCGAGCTGTTCGGGTGGTGGTGTGGCCAAGATCACTGGTTGTGAGTTTACCAATAATAAGGTTCACCTAAAGATGATAAACTATCCAGGTGTAGTCAATAAATCTATTGTATTAAGAACCAATTTTACCTCAACAGATTTTTTAAGAGATGGAAGCGGTATAGCTGTAACTAATTATGTGGAGTTAGAAGGTATTCGACGTATACGTTTAAGTCAATGTAATTTCAATACTGCATTTAATGATGCGCGGTTAACTATTGGTCTAAGAGGAAATGGCATATACTCGATTAACTCAGCAGTATACTTAAACTTTAATAATACGTTTACGGATTTGAATACTGCCGTGCGATTAATCCGAACCGGAAGAACAGCTTCTACCTGTACTTTCCAACAAACAATTCCAAGCATTACAGCACCATCTAACTATATTAGCAATAACACTATCACCAATTGCTATCGAGGAATTTGGGCGAGCAATACCATGGGAGATTATATTGTAAATAATTCGGTCAATGTGCTTGGTAAAGTAATATTTGAAGACCCTGAATCAGTTGGTATTTATTCGGAAGGATGTAGTCCGATTCTTATCACAAACAATACCCTAACCAGAAATTTACCAGATTCGTATGGTATTTTTGTTAGAAACAACGGAACATTTGGCAGTATTGTAGAAGGAAACACCTTTGATAATATGGGCTTTGGTTTACAACACGATTATAACAATAAACTAGCAACCATTAATTGCAACACATTTAACAACCCCAGCGGACAAGATTGGGTAATAAGCCCTGATCGTGCTCCATGGAAGCCGTATGTTTCTGGTGTGTTTTTCCCTGCTAGCATCGGTGATTGTCAACAAGGTAGATTATCTGGAAATCAATTTTTAAACGGTTGCATTGCTGGTAGTACTAAGCAAATAAGATCTTATGCAGTATTTGATTATTCTGTACCTTTTATTGCAAGCAGTACCGATCCGGAACAAAATTGTGTTAGCAGTACTGTTACGATTGATTTTTGCGATCAAGGAAATTCCACTTCTATATGTAGTGAAGTTACCAACGATCCAAATCAACTTGATAATTTACTGCGCTCCTCCACAAATGAAGATGAGAGACAATATTTATTAGCTAAGTTGGTAAGCGCAAGAATGGCAGATACCCTTGAAACTAATATTTTCAGTTTGCTAGCCTTGCATAATCCAACTCCAACTCAAGCAGATCGCAAATTATTAGTGCAAGCGAATTTATTTGCGAATAATCTAATAGGAGTACAGCAGCAAATCACAGCTATCAATACTGTAAATATAGAAGATGAAGTTTTTGTGAATTTCTATTTAAATTTATTATCAAAAATGAATACTGGGTATACCATGGATAGTTTAGGTAATATTGCCTTTTTAGAAAGTATTGCACAGGAAAATTATACTGTTTCGGATTTGGCAATAAGTATTTTAGAAGCATATTATAATGCTAATTATGCGCATAATCCGGTGAAATTGCAGAATAATCAAGGACGTATTGCCTTATCATCTAATATTGATAAAGCTAGTTTGCCTTATCCAAATCCAGCAGATAAACAATTAACTTTGAAGTATGAATTAATTGAAGGCGATAAAGTTTTAGTGTACTCAAATTTAGGAAGTGTTATTAAAACAATAACTATTAATACTAATGCATTAGAATACAATGTTAATACAGAATCTTTTCAATCGGGCATTTACTATTTAGTTATAATGAAACAAAATGGTGAAAGTGTAAAATTTAATTTTAGTATTGTTCACTAATTAAAAAGGCAATAGGTATTTTTACTTATTGCCTTTTTTTAAATAATATAAATATGAAAAAGTTTTTCATGATTATTTGTTATTGGGTACTAATCTTAAATTATTCAATAGCACAAGTTCCAACGTTTTCAATTAGATATCCTTTTCAATTGAAAAACAGCATATTTAAAAATTCATTAGAGATCAATAATAAATACTATACAGTAGGAGGTTTATTAGATTACACAACTTTTTCAAAGGACGGTTATATAGTTTGTGTTGACAAAAATGGAACTGAAATTTTTAGTAAGCAACAAAAGGATGTAGATAGTCTGGATAATCCTTTAATTCTATCAAACATTGTAAATATTGATAATTATTTATTTGCGAGTGGGATTGTTGGTAAATTAGATTCAAATGTGGCTTTTGGGTATACTTATGACCCAATTCTTATTAAATATGATACCCTTGGAAATGTAATTTGGACTCGAAAAGATTATCGAACATCTAATAGGCTTTTTAACTATAGTTATGATCTAAAGTTTTTAAATCAAAATTTGTATCATATTGGTAACACATTATATGTTGATGCACAAGCAAATCCCAAGAGCGTAAATTCTGTTATAATATTGATGGATACTTCGGGTAATGTTATAAAGCAGCAAGAATTTGATTTTAGTATTTCAGATAAATTTGAAACGGCACGAGATTTTGCACCATTGCCAAGTGGTGAATTTTTATTATCGGGGCAACTATCCAACAATGGAAACGGTGGTAAACGTAACGGTTTTCTATCAAAACTAGACAGTGCAGGGAATGTAATTTGGTTTAAAAGTTATGGAGAAGTTGGTAGATTAGATGATCTAAATTCAGTAACAGTCCTTGCCGATGGCAATTATTTAGCTTGTGGCTGGCGAGCTAGAGATGAAAACCCAACCGGCGAGCAGAGTGCTTGGGATGCTTGGTTAGTAAAAGTAAACCCGCTAAATGGAGATACGATTTGGACGAAAACCGTGAATGCTGCTTATTATAATTATTTTATAAAAACATTTGAACAACCCAACGGAGATTTAATAACAGCAGGTGGTGGAGGTTATGCAGATTCTGCCAATGCAGATGCACAAATTATGCGCTTAGATTCTTTAGGAAATAAATTGTGGGTAAAGCGTTACGGCTGGCCGTTTGATACAATAACATTTAACACCTCAGCAGAAAATATTTATGATTTCATTCAAACCAGTGATGGGGGTTATATGATTGTTGGCGATGCAAGAAGGTACAATACACCAACGCCACAACAATCTGGCTGGCTCTTAAAACTCGACAGCAATGGTTGTTTGCTCGCGGGTTGTGGTTCGGTGGGTTTGGTAGAATATGAGGTTTTTAGTACCTTAACTTTTAAGGCTTATCCCAATCCGGCGCAAGATCGAGTTCAACTAGCGGGCGAACTGCAAGATGGTGATGTAATTACGCTGTACGACTTTACCGGAAAAATACTCCATCATCAAGTAATCAACTCTTCAGAAATACCAGAAATTGCGGTTTCGGAGTATGCTAATGGGATTTATTTGTTGAGTTTATACAGAAGTGGGTATAATAAAGCTACGCAGAAATTGGTGATAGCGAGGTGAGGATGGAGTTATGAGTTATAAGTTAGTAACATTAAATATATATTAAAATGTAGAAGAATAAACCTTAATTTTTCTAGATAAAATAAAAAAAATCTTGGTCATAAACCAAGATTTTTTTATTCCCATTTTAATTTTTTAATTTCCGATCTGGCCTTTTTTCGCTGCTCTTTTCAATTTGTCGTTTGCCATAATAGCAATTTCTACTCTTCGGTTGTTGGCCGCGCCAGAAGTTGTTGAATTATCATCAATTGGTTGTGTTTCACCATATCCAATATCATCCATTCTTGAACTAGCAACTCCCAAACTTGAAGCATAACTTTTTACAGATTTTGCTCTCATTACCGATAAATTTTGGTTCAACTCATCTGATCCAGAAGCATCTGTATGCCCTTCAATTAATATATCAGTATCGTCATATTTCTTCATTACCGTAGCCAAATTAGTAATATTAGTTTGTGCAGCAGGTTTCAATTCTGATTTATTCACGTCGAAAAGAATTCCTGAATCAAATGTTATTTTAATTCCTTCACCAACTCTGGTTACTGTTGCACCTTTCAAATCTCTTTGTAGTTCAGCGGCTTGTTTGTCCATATAATTACCCACTAAAGCACCCGCAGTTCCTCCAATTGCTCCTCCGATAATTGCACCTAAGGCAGTATTTCCACTTTGCTTTCCGATTACTGCGCCGATTGTTCCACCTGCTCCAGCACCTATTACAGTTCCTTTTTGACGATTATTTAATGATTTACATTGAGTAAAACTGGTAATGATAACAGCGCTGGCAATTATTAATAGGTAAATGTTGTTTTTAGTTTTCATGATTTCTATTTTTTTAAATTTAGTAAAATCAATTTGAGTGCCAGCAAATTCCTACACTTTCTCATCTTTGCTAAATAATTTTTAAAATGAAAAAAATAAGCATTTTGGGTTGTGGTTGGTTGGGAATGCAAATAGCTGAACTGCTTATTTCTAACGGCTATGATGTTACCGGAAGTCGAACCGCTGAGTTAGGAACAGAAGAACTTAGAAAAAAAGGGATTAAATCTCAATTGCTTGTTTTAAAAAACAAAGAATCGATACTTGAAATTCCCTTATTTTTTGAAACCGATATCCTGATTATTTCATTAACTCCGTCATCGTTTAGCCATAAATATCTCTACCACGAAGCAATTGCTGATGTTGTAAATAAATTAAAAGCCGAGGTGAACGTAATTTTGATTAGTTCTACCTCTGTTTATGCAGATGATAATGAGGAGAAATTTGAAACCAGCGAAAGGAAGGGTTTTTCTTCTAATTCCGTTTCGATAATTCAAGCTGAGGACGTTTTATTAAATCAATCAAAAAATAAATTTTGCATAATTCGTCCTTCGGGCCTAATTGGAAAAGGCCGTTACCCTGGAAATTTTTTTGCAGGAAGAAAAAATATTGCAAACGGACTTGCTCCGGTTAATTTAGTAACTGGGGAAGATGTTTGTCAAATTATTTATCAACTAATAAACCAGCAGAAATGGAACGAGGTTTTTAATGCCTGTTCTCCAAATCACCCAAATAAAATGGAATTTTATTCCAAAGCAGCAACCTTAGCTGGCTTAGATAAGCCTGATTTCAAAAATGAAAAAGTCAGTTTTAAACTAATAAATGGAAAAAAAGCAAGTGATGTTTTATCATATAACTACCAACATGCTGATTTAATGGGTTGGTTAGAAACTCAGATAAAAGAATAATTGCTAAACTTTCTTACCTTTTTCAATTACATCCCAAGTATGGTCTGCTAATAATCGAACGGTTGCAACAAATGCTTCGAACGGAACTTTCTTTCCCCATTCTTTTGGTGAAATTAAACTCAAGACCCGACCGTTTTTTCGTTCATATAAGTGATAAACGGAGTTTATAACCGGAACAAAAGTCATATCGGCAGAATAAATCATTTCAGATATTTTTACTCTTTCTTCAATTTCTGCTACTTGTTGTACAATTAGTTCTGCTTGTTTTCGCAACATATCTACTTGCTGATTAGCTTGTAAATGCATTGATTCAACAGCTATTGTACGTATTTTGCCTTTATCAATTGCTTTTATTGGCGGCGAACTCACTGTCATTGGTATTGGAGACAATGCTGATGAGCCCTGATAACCTGATTTTTCTACTTCTGAATCTTTCATACAAAACCAAAAACTTATTTTAGAACTAAAAGTTTTGTATTAGCTCATTACAAAAGTAAACATTCTTACAATTGAGGAATAAAATTTGTAATTTTTTAAAATATTGACCAAACACAACCGCATGCTTGTACAAGAAAATCTGGCAATTCAGTTTCAAGAAATAAGAAATTTGAGCACTACAATTTGCAAACCTTTGGAAATTGAAGACTATGTGGTTCAGCCAATGCCAGATGTTAGTCCTCCAAAATGGCATTTAGGGCATCTTTCTTGGTTCTTTGAACATTTTCTTCTCGCTCGATTTCAAAAAAACTATCAGGTTTATAATTCGGAGTATGCTTATTTCTTTAACAGCTACTACGAAAGTATTGGAGCCAGAACCATACGCACCGATCGTGGAAACATTACCCGGCCAACCACGGCAGACGTATATGCATACCGGGAATATGTTGACGAACAAATGATTAAATTTTTGAATGAAGTAGATCCGGAAAATAAAGAAATAATGGATGTTTTTAATTTGGGCCTAAATCATGAACAACAACATCAGGAATTATTATTAACGGATATTAAATACATACTTGGTAATAATCTGATGTTACCACTTTACAAAAAGATTGAATTAAAAGAAACAGAAAATGTTGAAGAACAAGGCTGGCTAACTGTAAAAGAAGGTATTTATTTGATAGGGCATGATAGAAACAATTTTTGTTTTGATAATGAAAAAGGAATTCATAAAACATATTTGCATGCATTCCAGATTGCTGATCGTTTAGTCACCAACAAAGAATTTTTGGAATTTATTCAAAGCGGAGGCTACAAAAATTTTAAATACTGGTTGTCGGAAGGTTGGGAATGGGTTAAATCTGAAAAAATATCGGCTCCACTTTATTGGCAACAGATAGACGAAGATTGGTACTCGTACACATTGAATGGTTTGCAAGCCATAAATTTAAATGAGCCAGTTGTGCATGTTAGTTTTTTTGAGGCCGATGCTTTTGCTAGGTGGAGCAAATGCAGATTAGCTACTGAATTTGAATGGGAAACAGCATGCAAACTTTATTCGCCTGAAATTCCGGAACATGCAAATTTGGTTGAAAGCGGTTTATTTCATCCCAAAATTGCAGAACCTGGCAACTTTCAGTTTTATGGTGATGTATGGGAGTGGACGAACAGCGCATATTTAGCATATCCATATTATAGTCAAGCAGAAGGGGCAATTGGAGAGTACAACGGAAAATTTATGGTTAACCAAATGGTTTTGCGTGGTGGCAGTTGTGCCACTTCTTTTTCGCACATACGCTCAAGCTATCGAAATTTTTTTCAAACAGATAAACGTTGGCAGTTTACTGGAATCAGACTTACAAAAACAATTGAATGAAACAGAAAGACTTAATTAAAGAGTTAGATGTGGTTTTCTCTAAAGATTTGTTGGAAGGTTTATCTTCAAATCCGAAAACCCTTTCTTCCAAATATTTTTACGATGAAACGGGAGATCGTTTATTTCAGCAAATAATGCAGTTGGACGAATATTATTTGACAAGAGCTGAATTTCGGATTTTAGAAAAAAATGCAAGGGAACTTACTACACTTTTGTTGGGATTAAATTCTGAAATTCAATTGATAGAATTTGGTGCTGGTGATGGCTTCAAAACAAAATTACTGCTAACCGATTTTATTAAAAACAAGCTAAATTTTACCTACATCCCAATTGATATTTCAGAAAATGCAATAAAAAAATTGTCTGACGATATATCTATTCTTTACCCAACATTAATAATCAAACCAGTTGAGGGAGAGTATTTTGAAGCCTTAAAACTTTTACAAAAAGATTTAGAAAACACTAAACTTGTCATGTTTTTAGGTTCAAATATTGGTAATTTCAAAGAATCAGATTCCATTATTTTTTTAAAGAAATTACATGCATCATTAACTAAAAACGATCGGCTATTAATTGGTTTTGATTTGATGAAAAAACCAGAAAAAATAGTGGCAGCATACAACGATTCTGAAGGAGTGACCAAAAAATTCAATTTGAATTTATTAAAACGAATTAATGAAGAATTTGATGCTGATTTTGACTTAAGAACATTCGAACATTATCCAGTTTATAATCCACAAACTGGCGAAATGAAAAGTTTTTTGGTGAGTAATAAAAAGCAAACCGTACATTTTTCAGCGTTGGATAGAAGCATACATTTTGAAAAATGGGAAGCGATACAAACTGAAGTTTCTCAAAAATTTAATTTGGAAAAAGCTTATGAACTGGCCCAAAAATCAGGTTTTGAAATTGAACGCAATTTTATAGATGATGAAGATTTTTATTTAAACTCTCTTTGGAAAGTTGTTTAACTATTCCCGATAAAAATTGCAGCAGAAAAAGCAGGAATTAAAATGGAATTTCCCTTTACTTTCTTAATTCCCTTTTCGTTAATTTCTTTTTCATTTAATATTTGAGTGTAAGTCCTATTGTCTGTTTTAATTGTTTTTTGAGTTGCTGAACCATTAAAACAAACTAAAATCTCGTTAAAAACATCTTTATTCGCATTATTGATGATTTTATAAGCAATTAATCCAGAATCCAAATTAGGTATAAATTGTAAGTTACTTTCAATCATTTCGCGTGTTGTCATTCGTAAAGCTGGGTGGTTTTTCCTAAGTTTTATTAGATTTTTATAATAATTAACTTCATCAGCATTTTGCGTTTTTCGTTCCCAGTCAAACTGATTTACTATATCACCTGCGTTATACGAATTAGAATTTCCATTTTTTGTAGTTAAAAACTCTACACCACCATGCAAAAAGGGAATACCTTGAGAGGTGAGCACAATGGTATTAGCCAAACGATTCATTTTTAAACGGTTTATTTCAGAAACTCCAACATTTGCCATATTAATTTTATCAAACAAGGTCAAATCATCATGACAAGACACATAACCGATAAATTGTGAAGGCGAATTTGCCCAGGCATCTTTTGAGTAATTTACGTTAGCATAGTCAATCTGACTATGATTAACACCAGCTACAATACCAAATTTTACACTTTCAGCTGCTGCATAATTTCCACTTACAAAGCCTTTTTCTTCATGTTTATTCCATTTACCTTTTATTCCATCTCTAAATTCGTCACTAAAAACTGCAATACTTTTTAACTTAGAAGTATTGGCTTTCAAAGCGCGTTTGTTAGCAGCAAGAGGGCTATCTTTAGCAGTCCAGCCTTCGCCATACAATAAAATATCTGGCTTTAATTTATGTAAAGTATCGCTTATTTTATTCATAGTTTCAATGTCATGAATCGCCATTAAATCAAACCGAAAACCGTCCAAATGGTACTCATTTAACCAAAAAACCAAAGATTCAATTATAAATTTTTGCATCATCGGTTGCTCTGAAGCGGTTTCGTTTCCGCAGGCTGCTGCATCACTAAATTTTCCGTCTTCCCAATGTCTGTAATAATATCCGGGAACTAATTGGTTGAAATTTGATTTTTCGGTTAATCCGGTATGATTGTAAACCACATCCATTACCACTCTTAACTTATTTTTGTGCAGATTTTGTACTAATTGCTTGAGTTCTTTTATTCTCGATTCCGGATTGCTAGCATCTGTCGAAAACGAACCTTCCGGAACATTATAATTCAATGGATCATATCCCCAATTATAGGCATTGGCAGAATTACGTTCATCAATTGATCGGAAATCGAAAAAAGGCAACAGGTGAATATGTGTTACACCCATTTCATTTAAATGAGCAACTCCAGTATTTTCCAACTTAGAATTTTTAGTTTCATTTTCGGTAAAAGCCAAAAACTTCCCTTTGTTTTTCATTCCTGAATTCTTTGAAATAGAAAAATCACGAACATTCATTTCATAAATAATACTTTCATTAATGCTATTTAATGCCGGAGAACGATCGTTTTCCCAACCCTGGGGATCGGTTGAATTTAGTTTTCCAATAAAAGCTCGCTGTCCGTTAATTCCAACCATTTTAGCATATAGATCACAAACTTCATCATTCCAATTTCCAGCTATTTTAACTTTTACGGTATAAAATTTACCCAGCCAATTTTCATCTCCAACACTAACCCAAGTACCATCTGAACTTTTTTCCATCTCAATTTCCTTGATTTTATTTCCACCCGTTCCTAATTGGTAAACACTCAATTGCACTTCTTCTGCAACTGGTGCATAAACTCTGATTTGTGGACTATTTCCGACATAAGAAAGCCCCAAATCTTTGCCTTGATAGACTGGATATGTTGAAAAATCTGGAGTTTTTGTAGATGTGGAAAGCATAAATAATAGGAGAGTGATAAAATTTGAAAGGAACATATTATTTGTTTTAGATCGTTAAATTTATGTTTTTAAGAAATAGATTTCTTTTTTAATCGCAAATTATTGAAATATATTTGGACAAAATTATGAGCAAACAGATCTATTTTACAACTGTTTAGTTTTTGCTATTTCCATTTGAATTACTTTTCATTAATGATACTTTTTGCCAAAACCTTTCTTACCTTCTTACTCATCAGTTTTTCTTTCGTTTTTCAAACTACGGAGAAATTGAACTATAAATTAATTGTTTTTGAAGGATCAGATTGGTGTGTAAATTGCCGAAGGCTGGAAAAAACAATTTTAAGCGACAGTAATTTTATTCACGAGATGAAAATAAATTCGATTGAAATAGAAAGAATAGATTTTCCACAACGTAAAAAACTACCTGATTCTATTCAGCTTTATAATAAAGAAACTGCTGACAAATACAATTTCGAAGGTAGTTTTCCAACCATTGTTTTATTAAATTCAACTAATTCAGTTTATCAAAAAATTTCATTTTCAAACCAAACGGTTGCGGAAATGCTGAACCAAATAAAAGCTACAACTGGGCAATTGAAATGAAAAGTTTTTCACTACAATGCAAACTTATGGGTTCAGCATTTGAATTGCTGGTGGTGCATCAAAATAAATCGGATGCAGACGAACTTTTGCAACTTGGTGTACAAGAAATTAAGCGAATAGAAAATTTATTTTCTGAATTTTTACCTGATTCTCAAACGAGTTTAATAAATAATAAAGCATCACTTGCTCCATTGCAAATCGATCAGGAATGTTTTGAACTCATAAATAGAAGTCAACGGATTTCGAGCTTAACACGTGGTTGTTTTGATATCAGCGTAAGCCCGCTTAAAAAAATATACTCTTTCAAAAATATTGATTTCCAATTGCCTGACTCGCTACTAATTAAAAATACATTGGCAAGTATTGGGTTTCAGAAAATTGAATTGAATTCAATGACAAACTCTATATTTTTTAAAACAAAAGAAATGAAAATTAGCTTTTCCGCAATTGGTAAAGGTTATGCATCAGATCAGGTAAAAAAATTATGGATGAAAGAAGGCATTGAATCAGGATTCATTAATGCAAGTGGCGACCTAAATGCTTTCGGTGCACGACCTGATGGTTCTGAATGGAAAATTGGAATAGCACATCCAGATAATCAACATAAAATTATTTTATATGTTCCGGTGCAAAATGCTTCTGTTGCTACCTCTGGTGATTATGAACAATATTTTATTCATAATAACATTCGCTATTCTCATACCATAAATCCATTTACTGGCCTACCAGTTACGGGTATTAAAAGTGTTTCCGTATTTTCTCCAGGTGCCGAACTTTCAGATGCTTTGGCAACAGCAATTTATGTAATGGGAGTAAAAGAAGGTCTTATCTTTGCCAACCAACTTCCCGATACTCATTGTATTATTATAGATGGTAGTAATAAAATTCATTTTTCAGAAAAACTCAATTATGAAACGTTATCTACTTAGGATTTTCATTGTTTTGGTTATGCTGAGCATGTATTCCTGCATAAATTTAAAGCCATACGAGCGTGTATATGTAAACGATCCGCAAATGCTAATGGATATGGATGCAGGTAAAAATTTTGAAAACTATGTACACTCCATTCGAGAAGGTGCAATACCTGCCGGAACTAAAAAAAGCAGCGGAGGCTGTGGATGCAACTGAGCTTTTGTATGAAAAAGAAATATCTGATTCTCGCAAGTTTTGTATTCTCTCAATTATTTGCCAGCGCACAAATACTAAAAGATACAACTAAAAATAAGCTCAGTAAATCTGAAATTGAGTTAGTCTATAATCACTATCAGCAAAATGGAAATAATTCGGCAGTAACTGGTGGCATAGGAACTGAAAAATTAACTGTTTTTGGACCGAGTATCACACAAAAAAATACATTTGGCAATAACACTCTTTCAGTAAATCTGGGAATTGACGTTATTTCTTCTGCCTCAACCGATAACATTGATTATGTAGTTTCTTCCGCTTCGCTAGTCGATCGTAGATTTTACATCAACGGAGATTATTCTAAGGATTTAGAAAGCAAAAATCTTAGTTTGAATGGTGGTTTGGGATTATCAGGAGAAAGTGACTATTTATCTCTTTCCGGCAATATTGGCTTTACAAAAAAAGATAAAGCGAATATGCGTTCATTTTCTGCACGTGTTCAGATTTTGCAAGATGATTTGCGATGGGGAAGAGGAAATCCGGGATATTACCGCCCGGTGAAATTAATATATCCGAGCGAATTGCGTTATAAAGATTGGTATGAGGGTTATAAACGTAATTCTTATATCCTAAAATTAGGTTTTACTCAATTATTAAATAAACGAAATACGGTTGGCTTTTTTCCTGAATTTACTTTTCAGCAAGGTTTACTCGCTACTCCATTTCACCGCGTTTACTTTTCCGATGGTTCCCTAGCAGTTGAAAATTTGCCCAACACTCGTTTCAAAACCGCCGCTGCTATTAAACTAAATACGTTTGTAGGTGGCAGATTTATTCTTAAAAACACCATTAATGGATATACTGACGATTTTGGAATACAAGCAATTGCTTTTGAGCATGAAACAGCAATAAAATTAAAACCCTCTTTAACTCTTTTGCCAGCATTCAGAATATATTCTCAGCAAGGTTCCCGTTATTTTAACGGTTTCCAAGCACATTCTAGCATAGAAGAGTTTTACACATCTGATTATGATCTATCTGATTTTCAACGGTTTAATATTGGTCTTGGTGTTAATTATTCTTCTCAGAAATATGTTAGTAAAAAGCGTACGTTATCTAATTTTCTGTTACGTTATACCTATTCAAACAGGTCAAACAACCTCCAATCGCATATTTTTTCGCTTATCATTCAAACCTCACGAAACAAACAAAGTAGTTAAAATACAATTTATCACGGATTTACGTGATAATCTCAAATATCACGGATTTACGTGATAATCCTAAATATCACGGATTTATGTGATATATTTGATTATTCAATCCAAAATCAATGATTAGTGTACTTACAGGCGATATTATAAACTCAAGGAAGGTAGAACCTAAAATATGGCTTAACACATTAAAAAAAGAATTAAACATCTTAGGAACCACGCCGGCAACCTGGGAAATATATCGCGGCGATAGCTTTCAGATCGAAATAAAAGAACCTGAAACTGCAATCGCTTTTGCCATACAACTAAAAGTAAAAATAAAATTAATCAAAGGATTGGATACCCGATTAGCCATAGGAATTGGAGATAAAACCTATTCGGCTAAAAAAGTAACCGAATCCAATGGTACAGCCTTTGTCTTTTCTGGGGAATTAGTAGAAGAACTAAAGAAAAATAAAATAAATCTGGCTATCAGAAGTGCCGATGAACAGTTTGATAAGGAAATAAATTTATACCTAAAACTGGCATTAATAACCATGAACCACTGGACAGCAAACGATTGCGAAACTATTTATGCTGCACTTACCAATCCAGATAAATTGCAACAAGAGCTTGGAGAAACATTAGGAATCAAGCAAAATGCCGTAAGTTCGAGGTTAAAAAGATCGCGGTTCGAAGAAATAAGCGAATTAATAGCCATGTTTAAACATAAAATTAATGGTCTCAAATGATTTTGCTCATAAAACTATTTCTTGCACACTTAATAGGTGATTTTTTGCTACAGCCAAACTCTTGGGTAGAAGCAAAAGAACGTAAGAAACTAAAAGCCTATCAGCTTTATCTCCATATTTTATTACATGGCGCACTCATTATGGTTTTAGTTTGGGATTGGAATTTTCTCACTTGGGCTTTTATGCTGGCGATCATTCACGGCGTAATAGACACCATAAAACTATACGTGCAAAGCCATAAAACCCGTCGAATGTACTTCTTCGCCGACCAACTCGCTCATGCACTTTCAATCTATTTTGTTTGTAGTTTTTACCTAGGTTATTCGGTAATCAATCCTAAACTATTGGCAAATATTGATCTTTTATTAATTACTTTATTAATTTTTCTAACGGTTCCAGTTTCAAATTTCATCAAAGTATTTATTTCTAAATGGACTCCGCATACCGAATCAACAGAGAAAGAATCATTAGAAGATGCAGGTAAATTTATTGGAATATTTGAGCGTTTGCTCGTATTTATTTTTGTGATTTCTAACCATTGGGAAGCTGTAGGATTTTTATTGGCAGCAAAATCTGTATTCCGTTTTGGCGATTTAAAAGAGGCTAAAGACCGCAAACTAACCGAATACATTCTAATAGGAACCTTACTCAGTTTTGGAGTTGCAATTGTAGCAGGGATGGAGTATGGCTGGATAATTCTGAAAAATAACTAAATCGGTAGTAATTGTTTAATTAAATAAACAACAATTTAACTTCGGAGCGCTTAGGCTTAGTCCCCAACATTGTTGTGGATTTTTTTCTTTTAAGAAACAATTAAATTTAGATTCTTCATTTTATTCAGAATTTAAATTTAGCCGATAGCCCGGCCCGTTTTTCGTCTCGTCAGAAATGACGAGACCAATATTAAATTTAACATGTTGTTTTTTAACTATTTAATTTGTTAAAATTAAAATCAAAACGCACAACGTTTTAACTAATATTATTTTTTTAATCGTCAACCTAATTTCTTACCAAAAAACTCCAAGGTTCTACTCCAAGCTAGTTTTGCTGCTTCTTCATTATATCTTGGTCCAGCAGTATCGTTATGAAATGCATGATTAACACCTTCGTAAACGTACATTTCGTATTCAACATTATTGCTTTTTAAAGCCTCTTCATAAGATGCAATTCCGGCGTTTATACGTTCGTCAAGGCTTGCATAATGCAGTTGTACTGCAGCTTTAATTTTTGAAACCTCGTCTGATTTAGGTTGCAAGCCATAAAAAGAAACTGCTGCTTTTAAGTTAGAAACATGAACTGCGAGATTATTGGCTATTGCACCACCCCAGCAAAAACCTACACAAGCAAATTTTCCATTGCAATCATTTCGGGTGGCAGCATAATTAAATGCTTTACTAAAATTATTGAGCGATTGTTTTGGATCCATTTTACTAAATTCAGCTCTAGCTTCATCCTCAGTTGCTGGCAATTTTGGTAAAACTGAAAGTGCATTTGGAGCAATGGCAAGATATCCAGCTTTAGCTACCCGCCTTGCAACATCTTCTATATGTGCATTCAGTCCTCTGTTTTCGTGTATTACAATTACAGTTGAATAAACTCCATCCTGTTTTGGTCGGGCAATATAGGCCTGCATTTCGCAATTATCTCCTTTGTATTTTACTCGTTCAGTAAATAAATCATCTTCAATCCCTACAGCATTTGCTTTTGCGTAATTCGACTCAAGCATAGGCAAAAGTGATAATGCAGCTGCAGTGCCACCAACCAAAATCGCAAGCCGTTTAATGAATTCTTTTCGGCTTAATGGCTTATGTGTGTATTCATCGTAAAGGTTTATTATTTTCTGATCCATGTTAATTGGTTATTAAAAGAGATTAATTAGTACTGCTTAGATTTATTTATTTATAGTTTTTCCTAAATTTTATAAAACCATATCAAAAATAGTGCTTATTTAAATTATGATTGGCTTCAAAAAAGGTTTATTTTTTCATACATTTTGGTGTTTCTCTTGTTTAAATATTTAAAATATACCCGTTGTGCGGTTCAGTTAATTTTTTAATTATGCTTATTTTAGATTTTTATTTTTTTTAACTATATGATAAACAGTATGTTTTAAAATTACTTTGGTCTCGTCATTTCTGACGAGATGAAAAGGGGTCGGGCTATCCGCTTTTTTGCTATTCTGAGAGAAATGAAGAATCTTGATTTAATTGTTTTTTTTAAAGGAAAAAAATCCGCCTTTGGCGGACTAAGCCTTCTACCTCCGATTTTAGGTTCTATTATATTGATTTAAATCGCACAAAAAGTTAAAATATATGTTTAATTGTAACTTAAAAAAGTAAATCCATTGACCATTCAAAATTCTGAAATAGCAAGAAAGCAAAAGATCAATATTGTTTGGTTTAAACGTGATTTACGATTTACAGATCATGAACCTTTATTTTACGCTCAACAAGATTCAATCCCTGTTCTATTTGTTTATTTTTTCGAACCCTCTGTTATTGCATATCCAGATAGCGATGCGAGGCACTGGCGTTTTGTTTATGAATCTATACAGGATATGCAGGCAAAACTTGCTGATTTAAATGCTACCATTCATATTTTCCATCAAGAAGTTTTAAACGTATTCGCTCAATTAGCTAATAAATATCAAATCCAAACTATATTTTCTCATCAGGAAATAGGCAATAAACTTACGTTTGATCGAGATTCTGCTGTAAAAACTTTTTGCACTAATCATTTTATTAATTGGAAGGAATTTCAGTTACATGGCGTGATTCGGAAAATAAAATCCAGAAAAAACTGGCAACAACGATGGGAACAAAAAATGAAAACATTTCCATCTTTTGTAAAAGAAGATAGCTGGAATATTTTAAAACTGGATGATATATTTTACAAGCAACTAAAAGGAAATTCTCTGCCTGAAGAAATAACAACTTCTAATAAAAATTTTCAACAGGGAGGCGAAACGTTAGCTTGGCGTTATATGGAAACCTTTGCAAAAGAGAGACATATAAATTATAGTAAAAATATTTCCAAACCATTACCTAGCAGAAAAAGTTGTAGCAGACTTTCTCCATATCTGGCTTATGGAAACATTAGTATGCGAATGGTTTATCAATTTACTTTGCAGCATTATGCAGACTCAACCAATAAAAGAGCATTATCAAATTTCACATCAAGGCTTCATTGGCATTGCCATTTTATGCAAAAATTTGAAGATGAATGCCGAATGGAGTTTGAAAACTTAAATGTTGGGTACAACGAATTAGTTAAACCAAAAAATGAGAAATTTATACTTGCATGGAAAGAAGGCAAAACGGGAGTTCCTTTAGTTGATGCATGTATGAGATGCCTAGTAAAAACAGGATATATTAATTTTAGAATGCGCGCCATGATTGTTTCTTTCTTCACATTCAATCTTTGGCAGGATTGGAGAGAAATAAGCTTTTGGTTAGCCCGTCAGTTTTTAGATTACGAACCTGGTATTCATTATCCTCAAATACAAATGCAAGCTGGCGTAACAGGAGTAAATACCATTCGAATTTATAATCCGGTTAAAAATTCTCAAGATCATGACTCAGAAGGATTATTCATAAAACTATGGATTCCAGAACTTGCTGAAATACCAGCTAATTTGATTCACGAACCTTGGAAACTGAGTAGTATTGAACAAAAAATATATAACTGCGAAATCGGAAAAGATTATCCTGAACCAATTGTAGACATAGAAAAAACGCGAAAATCAGCAAGTGATATTGTATGGGGATTTAGAAAAAAAACGAACGTAAAAATTGAAGGTGAACGAATAGTTGAAAAACATACAAACATCAAAACTAAGGTAGAAAGTAAAAAGAAGCCTTTAATAGTAAAGCAAAAAAAGTTAGATTTTTAAATTAAACTTTATAGTCAATGAGGTTTTAAAAGATGATAAATTAAAATTCCTCTTTGTTTTTAACATGAAGTTCCTATATTTGCAATCCCTTACCAAATAAGGAAACCGAATATCGATTACGGGTTGGTAGTTCAGTTGGTTAGAATGCCGCCCTGTCACGGCGGAGGTCGCGGGTTCGAGTCCCGTCCAGCCCGCAAAAAGGTCTTGTCAATTTAACGACGAGACCTTTTTTGTTTTATGGCGTATTTCGTTTATATCATTTTTAATGCTGATCATGATATTTTCTATAAAGGATTTACTGAAAATCTTGAGAAAAGACTTCTTGATCACAACGCAGGTAAATCTACTTTTACCAGTAGATCAAATAATTGGATTATGGTTTATTATAAAGAGTTTTTA
>JANOCT010000033.1:0-130188 GCA_031412335.1 bacterium
AATATTGTATTTAGCGTTTGATTATTACCTGCTGGCAATAAAGTTCCTGCTGCAGGATTGTATGAAAATGTTCCAGAAACATTAGACGTTGCGTTTAATTGCGTTCCGCTTAATGCAGTTCCAACATTAATTGTTGCAGGATTAACCCAAGTTACTACTGGGTTTCCTTTTAACACATTAATTTGAGCAGTTATGCTAGCATTGTTGTAGTTAGAAGATGTAGGGACGAAGTTTGCAGTTAGAATTTGTGATGCTCCTGCATTTAAAACAGTTCCTGAAACTGGCGTGTAACTAAATGTGCCTGCAACATCTGCTGTCGCATTTAATTGAGTAGCACTTAAGGCAGTTGGATAGGTAATATTTGCTGGATTATTAAACGATAAAACCGGATTGGCTTTATTAACTAATAAACTAACACTTGCACTTGCCGGACTAAATTGAGCAGTATTTGTTGGGTTAAACTGAACAGTCAAGGTTTGAGTTCCAGCATTTAAAACTGAACCTAAAACTGGTGAATACGTGAATGAACCTGCGGTATTGGCAGTTGCGTTTAATTGTGCAGCGCTCAAGGCTGTTCCAAATGTAATCGCTGATGGTGTTGGCCAAGTAATAACTGGAGTTTGTAGATTATTTACATTGATCTGAACACTTGCCGTAGCTTGGTTATAATTCGCAACATCGTTTGGAGTAAAGGTTGTATTCAAGGTTTGACCATTTCCAGCTCCCAATACAGTTCCTGAATTTGGATTATAAACAAACGTACCTGCAACATTTGCACTTGCGTTTAATTGTGTTGCGCTTAATGCGGTTCCAACTGTAATGTTAGCCGGATTTGCCCACGAAATTACTGGGTTTCCTTTTACCACATTAATTTGAGCGGTTATGCTCGCATTGTTATAGTTAGAAGATGTAGGAACAAAGTTTGCAGTTAGAATTTGTAATGATCCTGCATTCAAAAAAGTTCCTAAAACTGGTGTATAACTAAATGTGCCTGCAACATCTGCTGTCGCATTTAATTGAGTAGCACTTAAGGCAGTTGGGTAGGTAATATTTGCTGGATTATTAAACGTTAAAACCGGATTGGCTTTATTAACTAATAAACTAACACTTGCACTTGCCGGACTAAATTGAGCAGTATTTGTCGGGTTAAACTGAACAGTCAAGGTTTGAGTTCCAGCATTTAAAACTGTACCTAAAACTGGAGAATACGTGAATGAACCTGCAGTATTTGCCGTAGCGTTTAATTGAGTAGCACTCAAAGCTGTTCCAAAAGTGATTGCTGTTGGTGTTGGCCAAGTAATAACTGGAGTTTGCAAATTATTTACATTGATCTGAACACTAGCCGTTGCTTGGTTATAATTCGCAGCATCGTTTGGAGTAAAGGTAGTGTTCAAAGTTTGACCATTTCCAGCTCCCAATACGGTTCCTGAATTTGGATTATAAATAAACGTTCCTGCAACATTTGCACTTGCGTTTAATTGTGTAGCGCTTAATGCGGTTCCAACTGTAATGTTAGCTGGATTTGCCCACGAAATAATTGGCGTTGCTTTGTTTACCAATAATTGAACACTTGCATTTCCATTATTATAATTTGCACTCGATGGAACAAATGAAACTGATAAGGTTTGAGTTCCTGCATTTGGAATTGAACCATTTAATGGATTGTAAGTAAATGTTCCGGCAACATTTGCTGATGCATTTAATTGCGTTCCGCTTAATGCCGTTCCAAAGGTGATAGCCGAAGGAGTTGCCCAAGTTAAAATTGGATTTGCTTTATTTACCACTAATGTAACAGAGGCATTTGCGGTATTAAACGTTGATCCATCAGTTGGAGTAAATAATACGGAAAGAGTTTGATTTCCAGCATTTAAAATTGTTCCCAATGCTGGAGAGTAACTAAATGTTCCAGGAGTATTTGCTGTTGCATTTAACTGTGCAGCACTCAAAGCTGTTCCAAAAGTTATAGCTGTTGGTGTTGCCCAAGTTATAACAGGATTAATCAAACTATTTACGTTAATCTGAACGCTTGCACTTGCATTGTTATAGTTGCTCGCATCCGTTGGTGTAAATATTGTATTTAGCGTTTGATTATTACCTGCTGGCAATAAAGTTCCTGCTGCAGGATTGTATGAAAATGTTCCAGAAACATTAGACGTTGCGTTTAATTGCGTTCCGCTTAATGCAGTGCCAACATTTATTGCAGTTGGATTTGCCCACGAAATTACTGGGTTTCCTTTTAACACATTAATTTGTGCAGTTACTGATCCTGAATTAAAGTTGGAGGAAGTAGGTGTAAAATTAGCTGTTAATGTTTGTCCGTTACCAGCTGGCAATGAAGTTCCATTCCCTGGATTATAAACAAATGTACCAGCAACACTGGCATTTGCATTTAATTGAGTTCCGCTTAGTTGGGTTGGAAACTCAATGTCAGCTGGATTATTAAATGTTAAAACCGGATTGGCTTTATTCACAACTTGAGTTACACTTACCGTTACTGTATTAAAGTTTGTAGTGTTAGTCGGTGTAAATGTTGTACTTAAGCTTTGTGAACCAGCATTTAAAACAGTACCATTTACAGGATTATAAACAAATGCACCAGCAGTATTAGCGGTTGCATTTAGTTGAGTAGCCGATATTGCAGCAGGAAAAGTAATTGCTGCAGGAGTAGCCCAAGTTATTACTGGATTTGCTTTATTAATTATTACCGTGTTATCTACATCTGGTGCAGGTAAAAAACTAGCATTTCCAGCTTGAGAAGCACGAATTATAATCGTTCCAGCACCTAAAACAGTTAAAACACTATTATTGGTTCCCGATAATGAAGCGAACGCTCCACCAGACTGGATTGAGAAACTAACAGGCAGACCAGAACTAGCATTGGCAACTAAATTAACAGGAGAAACTCCAAAAGTTAAAACAGGTGAGTTGAAAGTTATGGTTTGAGAGGTTGCATTATTTTGTGTGGTTGCGGTTGCAACATTACTATTTGCAGAAAAACCTCCAGTATTATTTTGAGCAATAACACGATAGAAAAAAGTGGTTGCAGGTGATAAACCAGTATTGCTAAAAGTTGTGGTGTTTTCTGCAACTGTTGTTACGAATGAAAACGGACCCCCTAAATTTAATGCTCTTTCTATTCTAAATGAAGTATTATTTGTTGAATTATCAACCCAACTTAAATTAATCTGAGAAGTAGAAACTGCAGTTGCAGTTAAAGCACTTGGAGCATTTATTATTGGATTAACAACAATTGAACTGGTTGCAGAACTCGAGCAACCACTTGCAGCAGTAAATAAATAAGTAATTGTAAAAGTACCTACACCTGCAACATTAGGGTCAAATGTATTTGCACTAACTCCAGTACCTGAATAAACACCTCCAACAGGATTACCTCCAGAAAGTGGAAAAGCGGCTGCACTTATTGAAACATTAGTCAATGGGGTAAAAGAAACACTTGGAAGTGGGTTGATTACTAAATTATTAGAATTCGCAGTTCCAACTACTACAGGATTGCTAGAAACAACTCTAATTCTATAGCCCGAACCTACAGTTGTTCCTATCGGCAGAATTGCATTAATGGTTCCTGCTGTTGCACTTGTTAAGGTTCCAATAATAGTTGGAGTAACTGGAAACACACCGCTTGCATTGGACAATTGGGCAGTAAATACGTTTCCAATGCCAAAAGAAGTATTAGCAGTAAAAGGTACTGCAATTGCTTGTCCAGCGCAAAATGGACTTCCAACGATGTTAGAAGTAGTAATTTCTGGAGTAGATGGTGGTACAACATCAAAATTAGCAATATTAACAATGCTCCATTTTCCATTTGCATCTCGAACCCGAGTATACATTTTATGTGCACCAATGCTTAAACCGTTTACATCTGCTTGAAAATTCAAGTTAGTAACATTAGTTCCTGGGGTAAAAATTATATTGGTACCAAGTCCAAAACCTAAATCGGTGTCAAAGAAATATTCTGCCTTATTGATATTTGCTAAAGGACCACTTAGAGATATGTCTTCTTTATAAAATGCACGATTATGGGTAATGCTCCACTTTCCGTTTGCGTTTCTTACTCTTACATAAAAGGTATGAAAACCAGTTGAAAGAGAAGAAATGGAGGCAACTAAAGGTATGTTTGTAACATTGGTACCAGCGGTAAATGGCAAATTTGTATTTAGGCCAAAACCTAAATCGGTGTCAAAGAAATATTCTGCCTTATTGATATTTGCTAAAGAACCACCGAGAGATATGTCTTCTTTATAAAATGCTCGATTGTGAGTAATACTCCATTTACCATTTGCGTCTCTTACTCTTACATAAAAAGTATGAAAACCAGTTGCAAGTGAAGTAATTGAAGCCGTTAAAGCAATATTGGTAACATTGGTACCAGCGGTAAATGGCAAATTTGTATTTAAGCCAAAACCTAAATCGTTGTCAAAGAAATATTCTGCCTTATTGATATTTGCTAATGGACCACTCAACGATAAATTCTCTTTATAGAATGCTCGATTGTGAGTTATGCTCCACTTTCCGTTTGCGTCTCTTACTCTTACATAAAAAGTATGAAAACCAGTTGATAATGAAGTAAGTGAAGCTGTAAGAGCAATATTACTTACGTTTGTACCCACGGTAAAAGGAATATTAATACCAGTTCCAAATTCTCGAACAGTATCTATAAAATATTCTGCTTTGGTAATATTCGGTAATAAGCCACTCAGAGAAACACTTTCTTTATAAAAAGCGCGATTCTGTGTAATACTCCATCTTCCATTTACATCTCTTGCTCGAACGTAAAAGGTATGAAAACCATTGCTTAACGAAGTAATAGCAATGCTTGTATTGGGAATGTCTATATTAGCTGAAGCAGTAAAAGGTATGCTAGTTCCAAGGCCAAAACCAAGATCGGTATCAATAAAATACTCCACTCTGTTGATGTTTTGTGCTTGTGCAATGCCAACACATAATGTGATGACAAAAAGCATTATTACCCGATACATCCAGCAAAGGTTGCTTGTAACAACATTGGATATATGTTTCATAATTAAGGATTTAAATGGTTAGAATACTATGTTTTAAATAAAACTAGTTTCTCGATTTTGCCTTAATCGAAATATTTAATGGATTGGTATTGCTACCAGTAGCCGGTACATTATAAAAATAAACAGAAGGTACATTTGGCATACCACTTAATACATAAGGGGTTGTACCACCGAACATACCACAATCTCCACCGTTTTCTGCAGTTCCTATACCAAGACCTGGGGATTTCAATTGAAAACTTGTTTCAACTGCACCATTAACTGGTACTGTAAAAACATCTGTCATAAGTACATTTGTTTGATTATTTGCACCAATGTTGCTTCCTGCAGGTGTAAAAATTGTATTGGCACAGATATTATTCCTATAGGTATTGTTAGAAGAACCAGCTACAAAAGTAGCTGCCGAACTTGTTTGAATGTTATTTGCAAATAAAGTATTGTATGCTCCGATAGAAGTTGCGCCGCCAGTAAGTACATTATTTAGAATCAAAGCGCTTGTATTGGACTCGAAGTTTAAATTTGAAATCCAATTATTTGATACCAAAATTCCTGTATTAATTGTATTACTAACTGTATTTAAATTACTTATCGAAAAATTTTGAGAAATTAAAATATTACTTACTGCTACACCACAACATTGTGGGTCGAAACCAACATTCAATGTACCTATATTGTAATTTCTAGAAATTGTAATATTGCTAGTTCCCACATTAATTCCTGCACTATTAAAATTAATACCTTGAACCGATGAATTCTGTGAACCTGCGGCAAAAGAAATCCCTTGAATTTTTGCATCCACAAAGAAGGCTTGTGTTTCTGGGTTGCTCCCTAGAAAATATCCTGGGCCTATGATGGTTAATCTTTTGGTCATTCGAAAAGCGGCATAGATAGCATTTGAGCCTTCAAACATTAAGGTATCTCCTACTAAGGTTAATGCTGCATCATGCGCGGATTGCCCGGTAGTGAAATTGGCATTAATTCCAATGCCGTTATTTACTCTCCAAATTTTGGCTTGAGCAAAGTTTGTAACAATAAATAGTACTGAAAATGAGAGAAGTAAAGTTTTAAGAGTTTTCATAATTTTTTATGTTTTATTGGTTTTATCTTTTTGGTTTTAATTAATTGCTAAAAGTAGATTAGCTAAAATATTTGTACAATAATCATTTGTTGGTATTTTTAAGTAAGGATTTGGCAAATTGAAATACCTATAAAGGGGTAGAGATTTTTGATGTTTATGCTTTTAGGTGCTTATGGGTTTATGTGTTTTTTGTTGAGGTGTTTTGTGTATAGATGTATATTGGTTTATTTGTTGAGATCAGTAAAAATTTATAATTCCTTTAGCTATAAAACAAAAAAACTCCCATTTAGGGAGTTTATGTTTATTCAATTAATAAGCTAAAATCTTGGTAAAACCAATATTGAAAGCAGGAAATTTAGTTTTGCTCTAGTATCGTTATTTGTTTTTTTGAAGAGTTAGATATGGAACCTACGATGCCTATATAGGTTTTGCCATATAGGGTTTTCAGTTTTGTAATGGTACCATATTTTAAAAAGTTATCGCTTCCAATTAAAGAGGTGCTTCCTGAAACATCCTTTTTGTAAATACTTACACCATTTGGATTACTTCCATTGCCAGCTTTACCACTATAATAAATATTACCAAATTCATCTAAAGTAATATCCGATCCAGCCGCAGCATATTCTAATGTGGTTCCCATTAATCCTTTCGAAAGTGTATTCGTAGTGAAATTAAAAGTAAACGTCCAGTGTTTGTTGGCGGCAGTATCTTTATACAAAATAGCTAAGGTATTTCCATCTGGAGTGTAAAAACGCTCTTCAATAAAATTAGAATTTGCAGGAATAGATGGAAAATCTAGTTGGGTATAAATTGAATTCGTGTTCAACGTTGGATCTACTTTTCGAACTTCCAATGCTTCATTTCTGAGCATAAATGCATAATAATTAAATCCTCCAGAAAGTCTGGATTCAAATAATGAAGAAAGATAATTATAACCAGTTGTATTATTAAAATTTACTAAATAGGGATTACTAACAGAAAATAGATGATCAGGTTCTGGTGCTCCTGTACAAAAATATCCATACGCATATCCACCTTTGGGAATAGGACCCCAATTATAATTCGGATATTTATATCCCATGTCTGGTAACCCAAAAGAATTAAACGTTTTGGGAATTGTAACTTCTATATCTCCTCGAAATGATGATTGATAAGAAGAATTACCTGCAGTTGTATTGACAATCAATGCATTATATGTCAGAATATTTTTATAAGGTCTGAAGAATGGACTTGTAACTGAATAATCTTGAGGCTTAAAATAGGTTTCAAAAGCATATTTGGGCAATGGAATGGTTGCCAAAGTCGCCAAATCTATGTTTTCTCTAAAGTATGATTTTAAATAATCTTGTTGAGATTGAAAGCCACTGGAATATGCAATATGTAATGTTTTATTGTTTTCTACGGTAAAATCCTCTAAATCTAACCCGCCTGGAATTGAGCCTCCTACACCAGCTACATCTTTAACAAGATTATATACTGCTCGATATCCTGAATTTTCGTTTAATAAATTTACAGGATTATTATTATCAATTATAGGATCAGGTGTTGGAATAACTTCCTTTGGTTCACAAGCTTGAAATAAGGTTAATAATAGTGGTACTATAAATAAGTTTTTTGCTAGTTTCATAGAGATTTTTTTACAAATCTAAATGCTATGAATGTTATAACTATACCCTGTACACGGTATTTTGCCTCTACCCTATTCATGCAAATTGATAATTAACCGTATTGTTCAATTGCAATTAATTCGAAAAAATAAGTAGGAATTGCAAGCATTTAAATTTTTATATTTAATATTTTTTATATAATTGGTTTTAATATTTTAGGTAAAAAAAATTAGTTTTAAAAACAATTTCATCTAAAGAAATTAATGTTTAAAAAAGTACATTACATTTATCTGACAATAAAATTTAACCTATTTTAAAAAATGTATTATGGATGTACTAACCTATAACATTGAAATAAAGGCAAAAGCAGCAAAAGTTTGGCAAATGCTTTGGAACGATGAAACGTATCGAATTTGGACTGAAGCATTTCAGGCTGGCTCTTATGCTGTTTCTGATTGGAAAGAAGGTGATAAAATTCAGTTTCTTAGTCCAAATGGAGATGGGATGTATAGTAAAATTGTAGAAAATAAGCCGAATATGCTTATGTCTTTTAAACATATAGGCAATATTAAAAATTTTGAGGAACAACCTATTGATGAGGAAACTAAAGAGTGGGTAAATTCATTAGAAGCCTATCATTTAACAGAAACAAATGGTATAACAAAACTAGATGTGAGCCTTAATTCAGTAGAGCAATACTAAGATTATTTTGATAAAACTTTACCTGTTGCTCTAAAAAATGTAAAAGAATTAGCTGAAAATCCTTATTTAATTACTATAAATACGGAAGTAAATGTTCCCGTAGATAAAGTTTGGAAATACTGGACTTTAGCTGAACATATCATTCATTGGAATTTTGCTTCGAACGATTGGCATGCAACACTTGCTGAAAATGATTTGACAATTGGAAGTAAATTTATTTCCAGAATGGAAGCAAAAGATGGAAGTTTTGGCTTTGATTTAGAAGGAATTTATGATGAAATAAAAAACAATGAATTGATAAAATATCATTTATCGGATGATAGAACTGTGGAAGTTTTGTTTGAAAAAAAGAGTAATTCAACGTTAATTACCCAAACATTTGAAGCAGAAACCGAAAATAACTTAGAATTGCAGCGATTTGGCTGGCAGGCTATCTTAGATAATTTTAAAAAATATACCGAAAATAATTAATTTAATATTCTTTCGTCGCTCAGTTTGGTTTTCCTTTTTATTTTGAAATACTATTTTTAATGAATTGTACTTTAGATTATTTTGCTTAGTTTGAGCAATTAATATACTATTTTATGCAAACTATCTCGCCTGCCGATTTGATTACTAATGCCGATGGAAGCATTTATCATTTGCAGCTTTTACCTCACGAAATTGCAAGTACAATTATTACTGTCGGAGATCCGGATCGGGTTGCAGAAGTTTCTAAGTATTTTGATAAAATAGTTGTTAGAAAGCAAAAAAGAGAATTTATTACTCACTCTGGTTATTTGGGAAATAAATTTATTACTGTAATTTCAACTGGAATTGGAACCGACAACATTGAAATTGTAATAAACGAGTTGGATTCTCTCAAAAATTTCAACTTTGAACAAAGAACTTTTCGTTCAACCAAAGAGCAATTAAACATTATCCGAATTGGAACTTCCGGTGCTTTACAAGCTGATATAGAAATGGATAGTATTCTTATTTCCGAATTTGCTATTGGTATGGACAGCCTTATGAATTTTTATCCTCAGCAATATTCAATTGGCGAACAAAGCATGCTGAACGATATCAGACAGCATTTTAATAAAGAATTTCCATTGGTTGTTCCATATTTAGCATCAGTTGGGAATAATTTATTGAAAAAATTTGAACCACATTTTGCAAAAGGTTTTACCATAACTGCACCAGGCTTTTATGCTCCGCAAGGTAGAATTACCCGATTGACGACAGATAATAATTTACTTAACTTATTTAAAAACTACCGTTTTAATCAATTAAAGTTCACCAATCTGGAAATGGAAACTGCCGGAATTTATGCTTTGGCAAAATCGTTTGGTCATCAAGCATTATCGGTAAATGCAATTTTAGCGAATAGAGCCAATAATACATTTAGTACAAATCCAAATTTGATTGTGAAAAAAGCAATAGAAAAGACCTTGGAGATTTTAGGTGATTCTTCCTTTTAACTCTGTGTAATTTTTTAATCGTACAAAAAGAGATTCTTCGAACCTCAGAATTAACAAAAGAAAAACTTCCCTTCAATTAGGAAGCAGACTGCGTTGTAAAAAGATATTAAACTTTATCCAAAAACAATCTCATTGCCTCTTTCTGCTTTTCGCCAAAATCATACTTAATATTTTGAAATAAATATGCTGAATAATCAAATCCCTCAATTTTAGGCAATTGAGCAATAATTTCTTTTCGTTTGGATAATCCAAATTCCATGGCATTATTAAAAAGTTGAATAAATTCTTTTTCAAGTGGTTTAGTACTAGACCAAACCGCAAAAACAAATGGTAAACCAGTTAACTCTTTCCAATAAAAAGCTAAATCATAATTGTATGCAAACTGCATCTTTTTACCAAAAGTGCGATCACCAATTTGAATAAAACCTTCTCCATACTTCAATTCTTCCGAAAAATTTTCAGAGATATTTTTATAAACAGGATCAATTTTCCAATAGTCTTTACATAGCAAGGCTGCTAATTTATTGGATGTTCTACTTTCTGGATCTAAATAAAGAGTTTTGATTTCTTGAATGGGTGTTTGGCTAAAAATAAAAACTGAGTTAACCTCTCCATCAGCACCAATACAATAGTCGGAAAATAGCGAAAATGAGGGTAAATCACGTAAAGCAACAATTGGAATTAATCCAATATCCGCTTTGCCAGATTGTAATTTATCAGCACAAACTGCTGGAATATCTAAACTAAGAGAAATATGTTTTGCAATTTCAGTTTCTTGTAATCCGATTAAAAAAGGACTAGAATTAAAATACGAAACCAGAGAAACATTAATACGATTCATTCAAATGTTGAGTATCATTAAAGGCAATAATTTTAAATTGATTATCCATAAAACGGAGATGATAAAGGGAAACATTTTGATGAGGAAAATCATCCATTTCGCAAAAATCTTTTTGAATTAAAAAGCAAAGCAACAATCGCAATGCTCTACCATGCATACAAATCAGAATTTTTTGTTCGCTGCTTTGCATAATAGTGTGCATCGCATTTGCTTGTCGAATGTGCAGTTCATTTGGACTTTCGCCACCAAACATTCCATGATCTAATTCTCCGTTTTTCCAACGGTTTAAAGTGATCTCGAAAATAGTTCTGGAACTCTCATCTGGTATTTTACCTTCCATATTTCCCCAATGTATTTCATCCAAACCATCTAATTGTTGAAATGGAACTTTATCATCGATAAATGACTGAACGGTTTCTACGGTCCTTTTCAACGATGAAGTAAATATTTTTTCGAAACCGTAATTTTTAAAACGACTATAAAATAATGCTGCCTGCCATCTTCCTTTATCATTCAGCGAAGCATTTACTTTCCTGCCTTGCACAATCCCTTTCAGGTTATAATCCGTTTCGCCGTGGCGAATAAAAAATAATTCTTTAGGCCTTGTGGACTCAAATATTTGATTTGGATTATGAGAATTGTTCTGCAAATTGTGAAATTCTTCGTGTGGATTTTGAGATGCTTCGTTTGATTTGTGAGATGCTTCGTGCTTCAGCATTACAAAAATCAGTTCAATACTGGCAAACTTAAAAAAGTTTCTGTTTCTGGTTCAAAAACATGATTCTGATAATCGGTAATTACATTATATAAAGTACCTCGTTCAATTGGATGGCGACGAACTTCTTTTATCAACTCCACTAATTGTTTTGTACTTAATTGAGGATGCTGATCTTCTGCACCAGCCATTGCATATATTTTAGTGGAATCGTCAATGGTTCCATCAATATCATCTACTCCAAATGATAAAGATAATTGAGTTGTAGCTCTGCCAATCATGGGCCAATAAGCTTTTATATGATCAAAATTATCCAAGAAAATCCTAGATACCGCATAGTTTTTCAAATCTTCTATGGTACTTACTTCTGGCACATTTGACATTTCATTGTCGGCATTTCTAAATTTTAGAGGAATGAACGTGTTGAAACCTCCTGTTTTATCTTGCAAATCACGCAAACGTTGCATGTGGTCAACCCGATGAGCATAGGTTTCTATGTGACCATACAACATGGTAGCATTTGATTTTAAGCCCAAACGATGAGCTGTTTCATGAATTTCGAGCCATTCTGCTGTTGTTGCTTTATCACCACAAATTTCTGCACGCAATTTCTCATCAAAAATCTCGGCTCCACCACCGGGAATTGAATCTAAGCCTGCTGCAATTAATCGTTTAAGTCCATCCTCTACATTCACTTTTGCTTTTCGAAACATGTATTCGTATTCCACAGCTGTAAATGCTTTTACATGCAAATCAGGACTAATTACTTTTATTCTCGAAATTAAGCTTTCAAAATACGGAAGAGTTAATTTTGGATGCACCCCTCCTACTATATGTACTTCTGAAACTGGTTTATCTTTATAAGAGCGAACAATATCTAGCATTTGCTCATCAGAAAGTACCCAGCCTTCATGCTGCTCTTTCAAAAGCCTAGAGTATGAACAGAATTTGCAGGTAAACACACAAATATTAGTAGGTTCGATATGGAAATTTCTATTGAAATAGGTAAAATTCCCATTCTTTTTCTCTCTTACATAATTAGCCAGCAAACCCAGAAACCCTGGCTCAGCGTTTTCATATAAATACACGCCGTCATCAAAGCTAATACGTTGATTATGTTTTACTAGCGATGCTATTTCTACCAGTTTTGCATCTGGATTTAGTAGGGCAATTTCAGGAAATTCAGGAATATGGTTGGTGTTCATTTTGTATTTTTTTGCCTAATGTTAACAAGTTTGATTAAAATTCATTTGAATTAACATTAAGTTTATATTGAAACATTACTTTTGCAAACTTAAACAGTGTATACAAATAAGAGTTTTTTTATTTTTTATTAATTAACTAACCAATTATGACGAAGAATTACATTAAAAAAGCTGTGTTACTTATTTTTGGCTTTATGCCAGTAATGAGTTTTGCGGCAACAACTGTGGTTACTGTAACCAGTAACCAATACACCCCGGCAAATATCACCATTAATTTGGGTGATACTGTTTTTTTTCAATGGGTAAATGGTAATCATCCAACCGTTTCGGATGACAATACCACGATTCCTAATTTTCCAATGAATTCTGGTAATCAGACTAAAATAGTTGTTTTATCAGCAACTGGAGTTGTTCCTTATTATTGCACAGCTCATGGTAGTGCTGGTGGAATTGGAATGGCTGGAGTAATTACGGTAAATCCTGCACCAGTTTCAGGCTTATTATTAGTTGAAGATTTTAATTACATTTTAGATTCTACTTTATTATTTAGCGGATATAATGCAAGCGGGAATCCTCCAAGTACTGTAAATCCACAGAAAGTTACTGCTGGTTTATCTTACCTTGGATCTCCTTCATCAAATGTTGGAAATGCAGTTAAATTAGTTAATACTGGTCAGGATGTAAACAGAGCGTTTTCCACTCCTTCGCTTACATCCGGAACTATTTATGCATCTATGTTAGTTCAAATCGATACTGCACGGGCAAACGGAGATTATTTTTTCAATTTTGGTCCTACACCATTAGGTTTAGACAACAAAGGAAGAATTTTTGTAAAAGTTAATGGAGCAGGGTTTCAGTTCGGTGTAACTAAATCAACATCAGAAACTGCTGCTATTTTCGACCCAACTGTTTATACAATCGGAACAACTTATTTATTAGTAGTTCGCTATGCAATAATTGCAGGTGCAGCAAATGATGAATTTAGATTATATGTAAATCCTACATTAGGTGGAACTGAACCAATAACTGCAAATGCAGTGGCTTTATCTTCAGAAGTTGATGTTGCTTCACTTGGTTCGTACAATTTAAGACAAGGAGCAGCAGCTAAAGCAGCCAATCTAGTATTAGATGGTATCAGAGTTGGAGCTACTTATTCTGATGTAACTTCAGGTTCTGTAGTTGCACTTGATCCAACAGTTAGTTTTTCGTCTGTAAGTGGTTCTGTTTCAGAATCTACAGCGAACTTTAATTTAGATGTTGCTATTGCTAATGCAAACGCTAATGCTACTGATGTAAATGTTGTTGCAATCGGTGGTACTGGAGTTAGTGGAACAGATTATACATTCACTTCACCAGTAACGGTTTCATTCCCTGCAAGTTCAACTGCAACTATTTCAGTTCCGGTTGCTATTTTAAATGATTTGGTTGCTGAAAGTTTAGAAACAGTAACTTTCGCTTTAAGAAATGCAACGAATAATGCTACAATTGGTGCAGATTCAGTATTTACTTTAACTATCAATGATGATGATAATGTTGTTGACCCAACGATTTCTTTTTCATCTGTAAGTGGTTCAGTTTCTGAAGCTACTGCAAACTTTAATTTAGATGTTGCTATTGCTAATGCAAACGCTAATGCTACTGATGTAAATGTTGTTGCAATAGGTGGTACTGGAGTTAGTGGAAGTGATTATACATTCACTTCACCAGTAACGGTTTCATTCCCTGCAAGTTCAACGGCAACTATTTCAGTTCCGGTTGCTATTTTAAATGATTTGGTTGCTGAAAGTTTAGAAACAGTAACTTTTGTTTTAAGAAATGCAACGAATAACGCTACCATTGGTGCAGATTCAGTTTTTACTTTATCCATTAATGATGATGATAATGTTGTTATTGATCCAACGGTTTCTTTTTCATCAATAAGTGGTTCAGTTTCGGAGGCAACGGCTAGTTTTAATTTAACGATTGCTATTGCTGATGCAAATGCTAATGCAACGAGCGTAAGTGTAGTTTTAACAGGTGGTACTGCTACAAGCGGAACTGATTTTACCTTTACCTCTCCACAAGTTGTAACATTCCCTGCAAGTTCAACAGTTAGTATTGATGTACCGGTTTCTATTTTAAATGATTTGAATGGTGAAAGTTTAGAAACTTTAACATTCGCGTTAAGAAATACAACCAACAACGCAATAATTGGAGCGGATTCAATTTTCACGCTTTCTATTTCTGATGATGATATTCCAGTTCCTCCAACTACTTACTTAGAAGATTTCAGTTACACAGCTGGAAGTACTTTATTAACTAATGGGTACAATGCATCTGGAACCCCTCCAAATACTACTAACCCACAAACGGTAACTTCAGGAAGCTTAGTTTATCCAGGTTCACCATCTTCCAATGTTGGTAATGCTGTAATCGTTAGACCTTTTGGCGAAGATGTAAACAGAAATTTCCGTGCAGATTCAATTGTTGCAGGTAACGTCTATGCATCAATGTTTGTTAAAATTGATACAGCTAAAACTGGAGATTACTTTTTCCATTTAGGTCCAAACCCAATTGGAAACGAATTCAGAGGAAGAGTATTTGTAAAATCGAACGGAACAGGAGTTCAATTTGGTATATCTAAATCAGCAGGAGCTGCTGCTGCAGTTTACAGTCCAACAGTTTATACTTTAGGTGCTACTCATTTATTAGTAATGAAATACGCAATTGTTTCAGGAGCAACGAATGATGTGGTTGATTTATTTATTAATCCAGCTTTAGGTCAGCCTGAGCCAGCAACTGCTGCGGCAACTGCGCTTGTTTCTGAAACAGATGCAACTGAATTAGCAACTTTCGGTATTCGTCAAGGTTCTACTGCAAGTTCACCGTATCTTACTTTAGATGGAATCAGAATTGGTACTTCTTTCGAAAACGTAACGCCAGGAACAATAGTTGTTCCGAATGATCCTATTGTTGGTTTTGCATCTGCTGGAGTAACGGTTTCTGAAAGTGCGACAATGGCAGATTTACCAATTAACATTACTGCAGCAAATGCAAATGCTACCTCAGTAACTGTATCTGTAAAAACAACTGGAAGTACTGCAACTGCAGGTTCTGATTATACGTTTACAACTACAACGGTAACTTTTCCAGCAGGTTCTTCTGCTCAACAATTAGTAATGGCTAACATTATTAATGATGCAATCACCGAAGGTGCAGAAACTATCGTTTTCCGTTTAAGTAATGCTACTAATAACGCAACTATCAGTGCTGATTCAATTTTCACAGTTACAATCAACGATGATGATTTACCAGCTTTAGCGGTTACACCTATCGCAACGTTAAAACCTGTTGATGCGAACGGAAATCCTACTTTTCCATTAACAACGAGAGTAAGAGTAAGAGGAGCTGTTTATGGAGGTAACATACGAACAGGTGGATTACAAATTACGATCATTGATCAAACAGCAGGTATTGGAGTATTTGAACAAAATGGAAATTTAGGTTATACTGCTTTAGAAGGCGATAGTATTGAAGTATTTGGAGTAATATTTCCTTTTAGAGGATTAAACCAAATTAATCCAGATTCCATTAGGTTTATTTCTAGTGGTAATCCATTGAAAACTCCAACTATCGTTTCTGTTGTAAGTGAAGCAACTGAATCTGATTTAGTTAAAATAATCGGATATACTTTAATTGATACTGCAACATGGACACCTATTGGTGGTAGTCCTAATGGTTTTTCTGCTAAATTTAGTAAAGGAACTGATACCGTAGATGTAAGAGTAAATGCATCTTCTGGTTTATTTGCAATTCAACCACCTGTTGGACCTCAAGACATTACAGGTTTAGGAGGTCAGTTTGATTTAACAGTTCCACTTACATCAGGATATCAGTTATTACCTAGAAAATTAACAGATATTCAAGGAACTGTAGGTTTAGCTAACTTAAGCAGAACTGAAGTTTCTATATATCCAAATCCAGTAAATGATGTGTTGAATATCAGAACAGTTGAACCAATTGTTTCTTTATCTATCATCAACATGCTAGGTCAAAATGTTTATTCTAGTCTTAATACTTCTAATACCTTACAGATTGAAACTACAAGCTTTGCTAAAGGCATTTATGTAGTTAAAGTTCAAACGGCAAAAGGAGTCCGAACAGAAAAGATTAAAGTGAATTAATTAGATTTTTTAACTTACAAAAAAGCCCCTGAGAAGATTTTCTCAGGGGCTTTTTTTATTAAGTATTTTAAGTTTTATTTTTCTTAAAATTCTTCCTTATTCTTATTTTACCTTCAATTCATATTCGTTCAAACAATTCGTGGTTTAAAAAACTTCGTAGTACTTCTTTTTTCTTTGTGTGTTTGTGGTTCAAAAAACTTTGTGGTTCAAAACACTTATTTTCCAAAAATTAAATATCCCTCATACGATTGAATGCTTAATTTATTAGATGAATCATTTTTGGCTACTGAATACATATTTTCAATTCTAATAGTTACGAATCTATTATTAAGCTTTTTGCTAAGTTTCATTACGCTATCAGGCACTAAATATTCATTGTTATTTTGATTGGTAAATTTTCCAAAATTCTGGTTTAACTTATCATTTAATTCTTTCAGATTAAAAACGATGAATTCTTTTGAATTAGATTTAATTTCAAGGTTAAAATTTGAATCGTTATTAATTAAAAATAAATTCCCTTCTACCAATAAAGAATCCCAATTATTTTCTATTCTATCATTGAAGCTATTGATGGAAATAATTTTTATTGAATTTTCAGAATCAATGATGCCAGCATTTTGATGTTTAAAAGTTCGATAGGTTTCTATGGCATTTTGAATATCAAATTTAGAATAACCCATCATTTGCAATACAGTATCTAGCTTTTCTTGCTTCATCTGATATTGATACGCATATTCAGGTTGTGATTTAGCCTTAAATTTTTCAGTTATTTCTTGATCAATTTTTTCAAGATCTGCTTTTACAAACTCTTGAACAGAAGAAAATCCATGATTACTTACTAAATAGTTAGTAATATTTGCTACTTGCTCTTTTTGCTTTTGCGAGGATTCATTTTTTAAAGCAAAAGATAATTGTCGCTGTTGCGAAATTTCAGAAATGATAAATGCATTAACCGGAGATACATTAGCAATCAACAAAACCACGAATAATGAAATTGGAATCATTCGGATATCTGATTTTTTAATAATGATAAAATAGCCAGTAATAAAACTTAGCCAAACTGCTAAGGCAATTAAAATATAGCGCTCTTCTGTAATTCCATAATCTGCTACACGTTTATAAACTGCCAACACAAAAAGTACTAAAATTGGAATCATGAAATAGTAAAAGAATTTGCTGTAATAATTCATCCACTTATTTTCTTCCAAATTTCTGATTGGGTAAATCAACAATAAAGAAAGAATACCAAAAATGGAATAACCCAATACTAAAAAGGAAACATAGCCATCTGGAAGCATGAAATTTATTCCAATTTTAATTTCATACGCTAGTAAAATAAACAGATAAACAGTAGCAAGTGGCAGTAAAACATATTGCGTAAAAAGCTTGAGTGCTTTAGGATATTCTTCTTGTGTATTATCAATTATTTGAAGATCGGGTACTCCTGCCAAAAAGAAAAAAGTATTGAAAGGAACAGCAATTAGCAACCATAAACGGAAATAGGTTTCATTATCAATTTTAATAGAAAAAAGAGCGTCAACCGTTGCAATTGCGGCAGCAATACCTGCAAACAAAACAATACTGTAAATAAAAGACAGAAAAATTCGAAGAAATAATGCCTTATTAAATTGCCAGAAATCTAACATTGAATTCTTTGAAATGAAGCCAGCAAATGAAACTGCTAGATGTGCAGCAATGGAAGTCATGAAAAAGCGTAACCAGTTATTGCTACCAACTTCTGGATAAAAATCAAGAAAGAAAATAACAGATAATAAAACTGCCAGAAAATATAGCCCAATTTTTGCAATAATTTTCCTCACTCTACTTTCGGCAAAAAGTTGAAAGGCAATAGAAATGACCATTCCAATATTACCAGTGGCCATTAACCGAATATAAATTTCATTATTTATATTGTCATAGTTTTTGTGATCTAATAAAATAAATCCTGAAAAAGTTGTGAGTGCAGCAAATAATAAAACCAAAGGAAAACGCTTCACAACTTTTGTTGCTGAAACATACAAGGACTCAATGGATGGGAATTTCATAATTATATGTTTTTCAAAAATCAGAAATGTGACGATAAACTTTTCTTAAGTTTACTAGGCCAATGATAATAGTTAATTTCAAGTTTTACTATTAGTGTAATTTTAATATAAAAACAATCATATGAAATGGTTAGGACGGCGCGGAAGCGGTAATGTAAAAGATCAACGAGGTGGTGGTGGAGCTGGAAAAGGATTAGCTTTAGGAGGAGTTGGCACTATAATTTTAGTAATTATTGGTTTATTAATGGGCAAGAATCCATTGGAATTATTAAATACTGTTCAAAACGGTAATGCTGGTGCGCAACAAGAGCAAACGTATACTCCATCTGCGGAAGAAGATGAAGCTGCTGAATTTGTAAAAGTTGTATTGGCAGATACGGAAGATGTTTGGAATAAGCTTTTTGAACAAATGGGAGAACAATATCAAGAACCAAAATTGGTGCTTTTTACTGGGCAAGTTCAGTCTGCTTGCGGCGCTGCAAGTTCTGCTTCTGGTCCATTTTATTGCCCAGGCGACGATAAAGTGTATATCGATTTATCATTTTATAATGATTTGCATACTAAATTTAATGCCCCTGGAGATTTTGCCATGGCCTATGTAATTGCACATGAAGTTGGCCATCATATTCAAAATATAACTGGCACAAGTGGAAAAATGGATCAAATGCGAGGGCGCCTAAGTGAAGAAGAATTCAATAAATTATCAGTAAAACTAGAATTACAAGCAGATTTTCTAGCTGGAGTTTGGGCGCATCATGCTCAAAAGTCTAAGCAAATATTAGAAAGTGGAGATATTGAAGAAGCATTAAATGCTGCCAATGCCATTGGCGATGATCGTTTGCAAAAGCAATCGCAAGGCTATATTGTTCCAGATGCTTTTACACATGGCACTTCTGCACAACGAATGTATTGGTTTAAAAAGGGTTTTGATAGTGGTGATATTAATCAGGGAGATACTTTTTCGGATCCGAATCTTTAGTTTTTAGATCAATAATTTCTAATTTATCTTTTCAAAGAAGCCAAAAAAATCTATCTGTAACTTTGTTTTTAATTGAAAGGTGATTTATTAAAAATTTCCTTTCAAAAAGTATTTAAATTTTAAAGGATTTAAACCATCCTCCGAAACGTCAAATTAATTCTTGCTTCCAAAACTTTAGTAGTTTTTGGTAAACTATGCAGCCAGTATTTTTGCGTTTCACCTTTCATGAGTAATAAGCTTCCGCTTGCTAAATTCAATGAAATAGTTTGATCAGAAATTTTATGTTTAAAAGAAAATTTACGTGCTGCACCTAAACTAATAGATGCAATAGCAGAATTTTCGACAATGGTTTTTTCATTATCACTATGCCATCCCATTCCCTCATTACCAGCATGATACAAATTTAATAAACAAGCATTGAAATGATCGGGGAAATCTTTTTCAATTCGGCTTTTCAAAGCTAATAATTCATTATTCCACAGATTTGCTTTTCGTGAAATGCCAGAATACGTGTACTCAATTTCCTCATTAGCATACCAAGCCATTTTCCTTTTTGTAATAATATGTTTTCCGAAAATTTTAACTTCATCAGCCTTCCACTCAATATTCTTTAAAAGCGCTTGAAAAAAAAACTGTTGCTCTTTTTCATTTAAAAAATTTTCGATGTAATAAACCTCCCCATCAATTGGTAAGAGATTTATTGAGTTAAATTCATTTTCAAATAAGTTCACACCTACAAAACAAAGATTTTATCATTTAGATTTCGGTTTCTCTTTCGAATATCATGTTTTTAGTTGTCAAACAAATAGTACAAAATTTACAAAATAAATTTGTTAGGTTAATCTAACTTTTATAAATTTGTCCGTAATTCATATTTGAGAAATGAAATTTATTCTTAACATTTTTATAATCAACCTAATTCTATCACTATTTTCCTTTGTTTCGAATGCTCAAACGTCTTCCTTAACTGGTAAAATAATTTCTGAAGGTAAGGCGATTGAATTTGCAAATGTTGGTTTACTAAAAACTTCTATTGGTGCAAAAACGAATATGTCAGGAGTGTACACCATTAAAAATTTGTCTGCTGGATCATACATTATCAGTGTTTCTTATATTGGTTTCGAGAAAATGGAAAAATCAATTTCAATAAAAGAAAATGAAACTCTAACGGTGAATTTTGATCTTACGAATTATGCGAAAAAATTAAATGAGGTGGTAATTACAGGCACAATGAAAGAAGTTAGTCGCCTGGAAAGCCCAGTACCAGTAGAAGTTTACACACCAACCTATTTTAAGAAAAATCCGACACCTAATGTTTTCGAAGCGTTGCAAAATGTAAACGGAGTTCGCCCTCAACTTAATTGTAATGTTTGTAATACTGGCGATATTCATATCAATGGTTTGGAAGGTCCATATACAATGGTACTAATTGATGGTATGCCAATAGTAAGTAGTTTATCTACAGTTTATGGATTATCTGGAATTCCAAATTCTTTAATTGAACGAATAGAAGTTGTAAAGGGACCAGCTTCATCTCTTTATGGTAGCGAGGCAATTGGAGGGCTAATAAACATCATTACAAAAAAGCCACAAAATGCTCCTTTGTTATCTGCTGATGTGTTTGCAACAAGTTGGGGAGAATATAATACCGATATAAGTTTTAAATTAAATGCAGGAAAAAAAGCGAGTTTACTAAGTGGAATCAATTATTTTAACTTTCAAAACAAAGTGGATAATAATAAAGACAATTTTACTGATATGACTTTGCAAGACAGAATTTCAGTTTTTCAAAAATGGAATTTTCAACGAAATGATAATCGTATGCTAAGTATTGCAGCAAGATATATGTATGAAGACCGCTGGGGTGGTGATTTGAGATGGAATAAAAATTTCAGAGGAGGCGACAGTATTTATGGAGAAAGTATTTACACCAAACGTTGGGAGATTTTAGGAAATTATCAATTGCCGACAAAAGAAAAATTAATGCTATCTTTTTCATACAATAATCATAATCAGAATAGCAGATACGGTACAACTAGTTATAATGCACAGCAAAATATTGCATTTTCGCAGCTAACCTGGGATAAAAAAATCGGTAGAAACGATTTTCTAGTTGGTGCTGCCATTCGGAATACTTTTTACGACGACAATACCCCAGCAACTGCATCATCCGATACTAATAATCAAACAACACAGCCACAAAAAACCTGGTTGCCGGGTGTTTTCATTCAAGATGAAATATCAATTAATGATAAACAAAAAGTTTTATTAGGCTTCAGGTATGACTATAATTCCTATCATGGAAATATTTACACGCCACGCATTGCGTTCAAATGGACTTTGAACGATAAAAATGTAATTCGGCTAAACGCAGGCACAGGATACAGGGTTGTTAATTTATTTACCGAAGACCATGCAGCACTAACGGGTGCAAGAGTTATTGAAATAAAAAATGAATTAAATCCCGAACAATCTTACAATACAAATTTAAACTTCATCAAGAAATTCTATTTAGAAAATGGCACTTTCATTGGCCTTGATGGTTCAGCATTTTATACTTATTTTAATAATAGAATAGTTGGAGATTATGAATCAGATCCAAACAAAATAATATATGATAATTTGAATGGATATGCTGAAAGTAAAGGAGTTAGTTTAAATATAGACATTGCTTTTAATAATGGATTAAAAATTATTACAGGTGGTACTTTTATGGAAAATACCTTAACAGAAAATGGAAAAACTCAACAGCAAATTTTAACTGAAAATTTTACTGGGGTTTGGGCGGTTACTTATAAAATTAAAAAAGCAAAATTAAGTATTGATTACACAGGCAATGTATATAGTCCAATGCGATTGCCTTTATTAGGAGTTACAGACCCAAGAAGTTCAAGATCACCTTGGTGGAGCATTCAAAATATACAATTAACGTATGATGGTTTTAAAAACTTTCAGTTATACGGAGGTGTAAAAAACATATTAAATTGGACACCAAATAAAGGAAATCCATTTATAATAGCCAGAGCAAATGACCCTTTTGATAAAGATGTTGTATTTGGTAGCAACGGACAAGTTATTGCTACACCGAATAATCCTTATGGTTTGACATTTGATCCAACATACATGTATGGTCCGAACCAAGGCGCAAGAGTTTTTTTTGGAGTTAGGTATAGTATCAATTAATGATGATTTATAAAAAATTATCGTTTTTAGTTTTACTATTAAGTATAGTTCTAATTCCTAAAATTTCATTTTCTCAACTAAGAACTTTTGATTTTGATCAACTAGACAGTTTGCAGAAAATTGAAAATAGAATATGCGTGGTATTAATTCATACCGACTGGTGTAACTATTGTAAGATGATGAAAAACACAACATTGAAAAATGATGGTGTTATCAATAAACTCAATAAACAATTCTATTTTATAGAATTTAACGCAGAAGAAAAAAGAGAAATTACATTTAATAATCACACATTTAAATACAAACCCACAGGAACAAACACAGGGATTCACGAATTAGCAGAGCAATTAGCATTGTTTGAAAATAAAATTAGTTATCCAACTTTATGCTTTTTAAATCCTGATTTTGAAATTATTTATCAATACAATCAGTTTATTAATTCAAAAGAATTACTATTAATTTTAAATCAGTTAAATAAATAACATATTCAAATACGTAAAAATTATAATTATTTTAAAATAATAAATAAAGAAATATTAACTATTTATTTTATTGAGAAAGTAATATTAACTCAAACTCCAAATTGTTGCAAATGATGGTCAATATGCTTATAAAGTAAGCAATCCCATTCTTCTGCGTTCATCTTTCCGAAAAATGGATGTTGGTAAACAATAATTGAACTAGAACCTTTTTCAGCAAGTTGTTGTATCAGCTTAATTAAATTTTGCTTTTCTGTTTCAAAATTGTGCGGAGTATTTTTGACAAATTTCTGAACAGTTGGTAAATTTTTACCAAAAGGTAAATCGCCAGCTAATTTTTTCTTTACATATCCTCCAAATAAAATTCCGATAAAACTTTGTTTTAATTTTAATTCACCAAAAGCAACATTTAATGGAGCTTGAAGATGAGCCATCATTTGTGCAACACTCATTTTGCCCCAAAGTGCTGCACTGTCTTGATTTAGTAAATTAATCCGGCTGATTAATTCAGCATTTTCGACAACATTGTAAACACTTTTCATTGGCATGAGTTTAACGTATCATTCAAAAATAAAAATAAGTCAATTAAAATTTAAAAGAAAAAAACTACAATCAATTAAAAATTAAATTCCAGGTATTGCATCAATTAGTTTTTTGGTATAAGCACTTTTTGGCGAAGAATAAATTTCTTCCGGATCACCCATTTCTTCAATTTTACCTTGATTCATTACAATCATCCGATCAGAAATAAATTTGACAACCGATAAATCATGTGTAATAAAAATATAGGTAAGGTTTAAATCTTCCCGAAGTTCAACCAATAAATTTAGTACTTGCGCTTGAACGGAAACATCCAATGCTGAAACTGACTCGTCGCAAACAATAAATTCAGGTTCGACAGCCAAAGCACGGGCAATACAAATCCGTTGCCGTTGCCCGCCTGAAAACTCATGGGGATATCTTCCTGCACTCTCGGCAACCATCCCTACCCGATCCAACAACCAATTTAGTTTATTTACCCTATTCTTCTCGTTTTCATACAATTGATGAACTCGCATAGGTTCCAATATGGCCTCAGCAACTGTTAATTTTGGATTTAATGAAGAATAAGGATCTTGAAAAATAAGCTGCATCCTTTTGCGCATATTTCTCATTTCCGCAGAATTTAACGCTCTTAAATCTTTATTTTCAAAGTATACTTTTCCATCACTTGGTTCTACCAAACGTAATATGCTTCGGCCCAAGGTAGTTTTTCCGCAACCCGACTCTCCTACCAAACCCAATGTTTCGCCTTTGAAAACTTCAAAACTTACCTCATCAACAGCTTTAACATAATTATAGGTTTTACCAAAAATTCCTTTCTTTTTCGGAAACCAAGTTTTCAGGTTTTCAACTTTTAATATAGGGTCATTAGCATACAATTTTAGTTTACGATTTTTACTATCGTTAGGTAAAAACTCGTACCTTTTATACACTTCTTCTATTGAATTTTCAGAATGGTTTACTTCTGTAAAATCACTTAGCACAGGAAGTTTTTTAAGCTTACGAGTAAGACTTGGGCGGCAAGCTAATAAGCCTTTGGTGTAAGCATTTTGTGGATTATTAAAAATAGTATGAACCTCGCCTTGTTCAACAATATCACCACGATACATCACTAAAACCCGATCAGCAATAGTAGAAATCACTCCTAAATCATGCGAAATGAATAACATACTCATTTGCCGATCTTTCGTGATTTTTTTCAATAAATTAATAATTGTGGCTTGCACCGTAACATCCAATGCTGTGGTTGGCTCATCGGCAATCAGTAATTTCGGATTACAACTTAAAGCCATGGCAATCATTACCCTTTGTTTCTGCCCACCCGACAATTCATGTGGATAGGAGTTTAACATTTCTTCTGGCCTTGGTAAATCTACCTCTTTGAAAAGTTGAAGAGTATTGGCAAAAGCTTCTTTTTTACTCACTTTTTTGTGCTGAATAATTGCTTCTGCAACTTGATCACCAACAGTAAAAACAGGATTTAATGAAGTCATCGGTTCCTGAAAAATCATAGCAATATCGTTTCCTCGAATTGCCTGCATATTTTTCTCATCCAATTTTAGAAGATCTATCGATTTTGAATTTTGAGAAAAAGTTATGACTCCTTCGATTGAAGCCGATGAAGTCAGTAAGCGCATAATAGCTAAAGAAGTAACTGATTTTCCAGAACCAGATTCGCCGACTAAGCCTAAAACTTCTCCTTCGTTTATGGCAAATGAAATCATTTTTACCACTTCAGTGGTTTCATTTTCCGTTTTAAACTTTACCGTTAAATCATTAACCAATAGTAATGGAGTCATATTTTGGTTAATGAAATTAACTACTTCAGTATTGTTCATTAAAACCTTCTTTCAAGAATAATACTTTGGATAACAGCATTTTCCAGATCAAATTCAAATTCGCCATCTTGATCATTTCTTAATCTGAAATTATGATCATGTTCTTCATGAATAGTTTTACCTGATCGTACTTCTTTACTCACTATTTCAGGATTTATCCGTTCTCTTACTTTAAGTGATTCTGATTTCATTGGAACATATTTCTCTTGGAAATACTTTTCTTCAGCTACCTTTTCTTTAATCTTTTCTGGATTTTTTCCTTCGTAAGGATATTCTATTTCACCATATGTTGGTATGGGTTCTGGTTGTTGATAATTTTTTAATTCTTCCTTTTCCAAGGTGGGAAATCCAAACAATTCTTCCAATGTTTTTTCTAAATTTCGATCAGGTTTAGGCAATTCTTTTTCAATTTCTATATCGCCTGATGCCTTTTTTCTGGCTTCCGCATCTTTTTTAACATATTCAGTATATTGTCTGTACAGAAAAAATACAATTCCTAAAACAATGTAAATTATGGTCTCTATTTTCATTTGATGTGTTGATAAAAAAAATTGCAAACAGACAATTAAGTAAGGATATTTAGCCCCTGCTTCTTTTCGGAATTTTAATGCTCTCAGCAATTCCGATTTTTTGTTTACCAGAAGCAAATATGTAGAAAATTAAATATCCCCATACAATTTGCAATTAAGTTCATTAGAAATAAAAGGTTTTAAAAGTTTTGGCGACAAAATTTCCATCAATTTTGATGAAGGTATAACCGCAATTGTAGGCCCTAATGGCTGTGGAAAATCAAACGTGGTTGATGCTATCCGTTGGGTTTTAGGCGAGCAAAGTACCCGAATGCTACGTTCCGAAAAGATGGAAAATCTGATTTTCAACGGAACAAAAACCCGAAAAGCGGCAAATCTTGCTGAGGTTTCTCTTACTTTTAATAACACAAAAAATATACTTCCGACCGAATATGCTACGGTTACCATAACCCGAAAATTATATCGATCAGGGGAAAGTGAATACAGATTGAATGATGTAAGCTGCCGATTGAAAGACATTGTCGATTTATTTTTGGATACAGGAATAGGTGCGGATAGTTATTCCATTATTGAACTGAAAATGGTGGATGAGTTGTTGAATAACAAAGAAAATTCGAGAAGACAATTATTTGAGGAGGCTGCCGGAATTTCTAAATATAAAGTCAGAAAAAAGCAAACGATCAATAAATTAAAAGATACCGAAGCCGATTTGAGCCGGGTAGATGATTTATTATTCGAAATTGAAAAAAACCTAAAAACCTTAGAGAACCAAGCAAAAAAAACAGAGAAATATTATAAATTAAAGGAGCTTTATAAAGAATTCAGCCGATCGCTAGCAGCATTTAAAATATTTTCATTCCAACAAAAAACGAATGTACTTACAGCTCAAGAAGAGGATTTGGTTAATCAAAAAATTGAAATTATTGCCAATGGTGATAATTTACAAGCCGGACTTCAACAATTGAAATTAGATACCTTGAACGAGGAGAAAAATCTATCGGCACAGCAAAAAGCCACCAATGAATATGTAGGCAAATTAAGAAATGCTGAAAATGATCAGAAATTACAATCGGAACAGTTAAGTAATCTGCTCGAAAAAGTGCAGGATTTGGAAAAAGAACTCATTGCAGACCGAAAAACAAAGCAAGAAGCTGAAGAAAACCTAGTGGTATTGCGTAAAGCCGAAGAGCAAGAAAAAACAGAAATTGAATTGTCAAAAAATCTTTTGGAAACCTTAAAAGAATCTGCTCAGAATTACAAATCAAAGCAAGAGGAACAGAAAAAATTATTGACTGATGAAATTCAAAAACGAAAAGATCTGAATGAAAAGATAAAACTCGAAGAGCGGGAACTGGCTATTCAACGAACGAAAAACGAATCGTTGCAAAACGAAAAATTACAAACCAGCAATGAATCTGAAAAAAAAGAAGGTGAATTAGCCGCAGCAGTTGAAAGTGTAAAAGTTATTGATTCAGATTTAACGATTCAAAAAAAGCAATTAGAAGTTTTAGAAATTGCCGAGCGAGCAATTGAAGAAAAAGATGCCAATCTAACAGTAGAAATAGATAAACAAAAAGAATTTCTGGCTTCAGAAAACAGAATTTTAGATTCGCGACAAAACGAATATAATCTCACCAAAAGCCTGATCGATAATTTGGAAGGTTTTCCAGAGTCTATCAAATTTTTGAAGAAAAATACGAATTGGTCAAAAAAAGCACCATTGCTAAGCGATATTTTATTTTGTAATGAAGAATATCGTATCGCGATTGAAAACTATCTTCAACCTTTTTTGAACTATTATGTGGTTGATGATGCTGATGAAGCCATTCAAGCTATTCGCTTACTTTCTGAATCATCAAAAGGGCGGGCAGATTTTTTTATCCTAAACTCAATTCCTAACAAAAAAACGGAGAGTTTGAATGTAAACTCAAATTCAGTTTCCGCACTTTCTGTTATTGAAACGGAAGATCGATATGCTATTTTGGCAAATTATTTATTGGGTAATGTTATAATTAGCGAAAATGAAACGGTTACAACAGCAAATCCAATAAATGGTCAAGTGATCCTTTCAAAAAATGGTCAATTTTCTAAAAGTACCTTATCTCTTTCAGGTGGTTCTGTAGGTTTATTTGAAGGAAAACGAATTGGTAGAGCAAAAAATTTGGAGTTGCTGGAAAAGCAAATACAAGAACATGTAAAGAATACAGCAAAAAGCAAACAAAGCATTGCTGATATGAACGATCAGAAAAATCAGCTAAAATTACAATCCGCAAAAAAAGAAATTACTGAAATTCAGTTTAAAATAAAACAGCTTGAAAATCAGAAAATAAGTGCCGATACACGCCAAGAGCAATTCCAAGCTTTTATTACTTCCAACTTATCCAAAGCAGAAACTATTGTTCAGCAATTAAAATTGGTAGAACAAAAGATTCAAGAAGTAGAGCCTAAGTTGCAAGAATTATATAAAGAAGAACGATCATTAAACGAAAAAATATCGCTTCTTGAAGGAGAAATGCTGGAAATTAATGAATTTTCTATGCAGCAATCAAGCAAATTCAATGAAGAAAATATTCGCTTTCATCAAAAGGAAAACAAGCTACATTCGATTAAAAAAGATGTGGATTATCGAGGATATAGTTTTAGTGGTGCCAACAATCGCATTCTGAAAAATGAGACAGAATTAAGTATTGCGAATGAAAAGATTAAGGTATTGATGCTTTCTTCCGAAACTGTTTCACAAGAATTAGGCGGAATGTATGACCAGAAAACAGCTATGGAAAAAGGCTTACTGGAGATGGAAGAAGCCTATTACGATGTAAAATTGAAAATAAATAGTTTTGAAGATAGCTTAGTAGAAAATCGCAAAAAGCAACAAAATATTGATGAATTATTGGCTTCTTTAAAAGAAAAGAAAAATGAATTATTACTCAATTTACACTCCTTGCGCGAACGTTTATCCGTTGAATTTGAAATTAACATTGACGAAATAAATGCAGATGAAGTAAATGAAGCAGATTCTGAACAGGATTTAATAGAAAGAACAGAAAAACTTCGCTCTCAAATCACAAATTATGGTCCTATTAATCCACTTGCGTTAACAGCTTTTGAGGAAATGAATGAGCGTTTTACCTTCATTAACACTCAAAAAGAAGATTTACTGCAATCAAAAAAATCATTGCTGGAAACAATTAAAGAAATAGACGATACAGCAAAAGAACGCTTCCTCGAAGCATTCACAAAAATAAGAGCAAATTTTATCGAGGTTTTCCGTTCATTATTTAACGAAGAAGATTCTTGCGATTTAATTTTATCTGATCCGAACGACCCCTTAGAATCTGATATCGACATTATTGCCAAACCAAAAGGTAAACGCCCTTTAACTATTAATCAACTTTCGGGTGGTGAGAAAACCTTAACAGCAACCGCTATTTTATTTTCGCTTTACTTATTGAAACCAGCTCCCTTCTGTATTTTTGATGAAGTTGATGCACCTTTGGATGATACCAATATTGATAAGTTCAATGGTATAATTCGTAAGTTTTCTGACAATTCTCAATTTATTGTTGTAACTCATAACAAGCGAACCATTGCAAGCACGGATATTGTTTATGGAGTTACGATGATTGAACCGGGAATTTCAAAAGTTGTTCCGGTTGATTTGAGAGAAATAAAGGCTGCATAGTTTAACTAAAGCAAATTGTTAAAAGCTACCAATTTAAACAGTAATTCGTACCATTTTAAAGAACGACGAAATTCTTGCTAAAATTTATTAAAATCATATTTATTGCCTGAAATTCATTGGCTTTTATTTACTTTACTAATCCTTTATTAGTTACCCACGATTAAACTTTAAATCAAACCACTCAATTTTATGAATACAAGCTTTACTAATTTATTAAAATCCTCATTATTAATTGTAGGATTTACAATTTTTTCAACGAGTTTATTTTCAGCAGACCAGATATGGACTGAAAGAAAAACCGCTTCAAAATCTCGAATGGCAACATTTACAAGCCATCACCGTGGATTATCGTTAAACATTAATGAGTTGAAGAAAGTGTTGAACACCGCCCCGTTGGAAGATTTAACTAAAAACTTTTCAGCAAAGAATTCAAATTTGATTTTAGATATTCCATCTCCTGATGGCAAAGAAAATCTGTTTTCTATTGTTGAAACCAAGGTAATGGCAACAGGTTTAGCAGCAAGATACCCAGAAATTAAAACATATGTTGGTAAAGGAATTACTAATCCAAGTTCAAGTGTACGTTTAGATTTAACGCCAGCCGGATTCCACGCTATGGTTTATGATCATAATGGGTATTATTTAATTGATCCTGAAACAGCTGGAAATACTACAGATTATATCAGTTTTTATAAGCTTGATATCATTCTTCAAAAAGATTTCAGATGCGAAACGGAGACAAAAATGATTGATGAAGCTGAACAAGCAACTGAAAGAAAATCAAGTTCAACTCCAAGTGGAACTAATTTACGAACGTATCGTTTAGCCCTAGCATGTACTGGAGAATATGCAGCAACTAAAGGTGGAACTGTTCCAGGTGCTTTAGCAGGTATGGTAACCTCGATAAACAGAGTAACTGGTATATATGAATTAGAAGTTGCTATTAGAATGGAGTTAATCGAAAATACGGATTTACTTATATTCTTAAATGGTACAACTGATCCGTATGATAACAATAATGGTGGAGCAATGCTTAGCCAAAATATCTCTACCTGTAGTTCAATAATTGGTAATGCAAATTTCGATTTTGGCCATGTTTTCAGCACTGGAGGCGGCGGAGTAGCCTTCTTGGGAGTTCCTTGTGGTGGATCTAAAGCTGGTGGAGTTACTGGTTTGGGAAGCCCAGTTGGTGATGCTTTTGATGTTGATTATGTTGCGCACGAAATTGGTCATCAATTTGGTGGAAATCATACTTTTAATTCAAATACTAGTTCTTGTAGTGGAAACCGTTCTAGCAATTCTGCTTACGAACCAGGCAGTGGAAGCACTATCATGGGTTATGCTGGTATTTGTGGAGCAGATGATTTGCAACCGAACAGCGATCCTTATTTCCATGTTAGAAGTTTTGATGAAATAGTTGCTTATAGCACTACAGGTCTCGGTAATAATTGTCCAGTTACTACTCCAACTGGTAATAATCCACCAGTTGTTGCTCCATTTACAACGACCTATATTATTCCAAAATCTACACCATTTACCTTGACAGGTTCTGCAACTGATCCAAATGGCGATCCTCTTACCTATAGTTGGGAACAATATACTCTAGGTGCAGCAGGAGCTCCAGGTTCTCCAACAGGCAATGCGCCGAGATTTAGAGCTTTTAGTCCAACAACATCTCCTTCAAGAACTTTTCCTAAACAATCTTCTTTATTGGGTAATACTACTGCAATTGGTGAAGTATTGTCAACAGCAGCTCAAAGTTTAGTTTTTCGTTTCATAGTTAGAGACAATCAATTGTTAGGTGGTGGTGTTGATTATCAATCTGCAAACCTTACTGTAAATGGAACTGCCGGACCATTCACAATTACTGCTCCTAATACCAACGTGGTTTGGACTGGAGGCTCAGACAGAACCGTAACTTGGAATATTGCCGGAACTAACATTGCACCAATTAATACAACAAATGTTAATATTTTACTTTCAACTGATGGTGGAATTACTTTTCCAATTACCTTATTAAGTAATGTACCAAATGATGGAAGCGATACAGTTACTTTACCTATAGTACGTACTTTAGCTGCAAGAATTAAAATTGTTCCGGTTGGAAATATTTATTTTGATATTTCAAATGTCAACTTTCAGATTCAATCTCCAGATTTTGACTTCACAACCCTAACATCTAGCTATACTACCTGTGCGCCTGATACAACAGATTACACATTAAATTTAACTCAGTTTTTTGGTTTTAATGAATTAGTTACTTTTTCAGATGTTGGTTTACCTGCAGGTGTTTCTGTATTATTTAATAATCCTACATTAACTCCTCCTGCAACTTTAGTGGCTAGTATCATTAGCGATCAATCTGCTCAAACTGGAGTATATACTTTTTTTGTGAAAGGAACTAGTTTATCGGTTACTGATAGTGTTCAACTTACTTTAAGATTATCAAATGGTTTGCCAGCACAAGTATTACTTGCTACTCCTTTAAATAACGCAATTAATGTTTCAAGAACACCAACGTTGACTGCTAATGCTGTTGCTGGAAATGTTACTTATAAAATAGAAATTGCAACTGATTCTCTTTTTGCAACTATAGTTCGAACAGCTTCCAACTTAGCTCAACCATCGTATTTAGTAAGCCCAGCATTAACAAATCTTACAACTTATTTTTGGAGAATGTCTGCAACTAATGCATGTGGCCTTGGTTTAAACTCAACGGTACAGAAATTTACAACAATAATTGCTGCGCCTGCTGCTCCTACATTTTTAACAGGAACTGTAACCTCATCTACTGAAATTGCTATAGGCTGGACAGATAATTCAACTACGGAATTGGGTTTTATTTTAGAAAGATCTCCGATTAATGCAGGTAGCTATTCAATTCTTGATACCATTCCAACTGGAATATTAACCTACCAAGATCAGGGTTTACTTCCCAATACCAAGTATTTTTACCGAATTAAATCGTATAATTCTGGTGGAAATTCAGCTAATTCAACTTCTATAAACAGAACAACTTTTCCACTTGCTCCTATTGCTCCTACCAACTTAATAGCTAACTCTATACAATCAAAATCAGCACTATTAAATTGGTTAGACAATTCGAATAACGAAACAGGATTTAAAATAGAACGATCATTGAATGATTTAAGTGGATTTGTAGCAATAGATACCGTAAATGCTAACATAAAAACATTTACGGATACTGCTTTATTCGAAAATACCATTTATTACTATCAAGTAAGTGCTATTAATTTAGGTGGAACAACTCCTTCTAACACTGATAGTGTTTTAACCAAAGGAAATTCAATTGCTGCACCAACAAATCTGAGCGCAAATGGTATTTCAAGTAGTAGAATTTCAATTTCTTGGACTGATAATTCAAGTAATGAACAATCTTTTATTGTTGAAAGAGCATTAGGCTTAAGTTCTAATTTTATTGAATTAACTAGAGTTTTCAATGGTGCTAGTAGCTATTTAGATACTAATTTATTAGCATTAGCAACTTACACTTATCGAGTAAAAGGCTATAATGCAAATCTTGGTAATTCATTATACTCCAATTCAGACTCGGCTATTACAAATAATGGTGTTGGTATTTTCACATTAATTAAATCTAATAATTTAACTACTTATCCTAATCCTTTTTCAACTGAATTAATAGTTAATTTAAAAGAAAGCAAATCTGGAAAATACTCTGTAAATGTGTTAGATGTATTAGGCAAAATTGTTTATGAATCTGTATTTATTAAATCTGAAAGCGATTACTTGAATACAATAAATCTTGCAGATGCAGCAAAAGGAGTATATATTCTTACTGTAATAAATGAGGAAGGAAACATTAGTAAAGCTAAATTGATAAAAGAATAATATGAATAAAACTAAAATTACCGTAAAAAACAATGGAAGTCTTCTGGTTCAAGGCGATATTGAAGTGGTAGACAAAGATGGAAATGTGTACAATTTACAAGGCAGAGAAGCGATTTCATTTTGTCGATGTGGCTTATCAAAGAATAAACCTTTTTGCGATGGTGCCCATAACGGTCATTTTGAACATGAAGCAATTGCGTTTGATCTGCCGCCAATAAAACCAAAAACTATCTAATTTAAAAATGCCGGTAAATCCGGCATTTTTTTTATAAAATAGAAATAGTATCCTCTAAATTAAATTCAACAAAATGAATCTTGAAAAAAATAAAGAAATAGAATTTGCTGAGCTTGGTATTACTGCAATTAGTTTAAATGAATTTTATAAAATAACATTCAGTAAACCAACTATTCAATCAGAAAAAGATTTGAAAAACATTTATTTTACTCCTGTAAAACACAATGGAAAGCAACGTTTAAAAGTTCTTTATCGCTATCAAACCAGAGACATTACAAAAATTGCTGATTTTGATGAGATGGAGAAAATGATTACAGATCTTATGCCGGAATCATTTTTACATGCAACTTTATTAACTTCCCAAATTCAAGCTGATTTACGTTATTTTAAAAAAAGAATCGCTAATTTAACTATTAGTAGAATTACCACAGAAAATAAAATAAATACGGAACATAATGAAAGTAAAAATTATTTAATTGATGCTAAAAAAGCATTATATCTTCATGATTTAGGACTTACAGATGATAATGGAAACATAAAACCAACAAGCCAAGCTAAGTTTAAACAATTAAATAAATTTATAGAAATTGTCGATAATTTATTAAAACAAACAGAATTGAAATCAGAAATTTCTATTTGTGATATGGGTTCTGGAAAAGGCTATTTAACCTTTGGATTATATGATTATTTGACCAATGTGCTTAATATAAAATGCAATTTAATTGGAGTAGAACTACGTAAAGATTTAGTTGATTTATGTAATTCAATTGCTGTAAAATATAATTTCAATGGATTAATATTTCAATCTGAATCAATTGAAAATTTCAAACAACAAAATTTCGATGTTCTAATTGCTTTGCATGCTTGCGATACAGCAACAGACGATGCTTTATTTTATGGATTGAAAGCAAATGCACAAATTTTAGTTGCAGCACCTTGTTGCCACAAACAAATTCGGAAAGAAATGAAAAATAATAATTCAAACAATCCAGTTTTAAAGTATGGAATTTTTGAAGAACGACAAGCAGAAATGATAACCGATACTATTCGTGCATTATTATTGCAAAGTAAAAATTATGAGGCAAACATATTTGAATTTATATCTCCTGAGCACACAAGTAAAAACACGATGATAACTGCGGTGAAAAAATTAAAAAAAATTGATAATTCTAAATCAATTACTGATATAAAAGAAATGAAAAAAGAGTTTGGTATTAAAACTCATTATTTAGAAGAATTGCTTTCTGAAAAGTAATTGGCAAAAACGTTAACATTCAGAAAACTTATACCGGCATTATTTGCGCATTGCTCATCTACGATAGAATCTCCAATAAAAACAACCTGATCAGCTTCTAATTGATGCTTTTTAAGAATATGCCAAACAGAATCTGGAGATGGTTTTGGAGCAATTTCATCAGCAAAATAGCATATCAATTTATCTGAATGCCCGTTCAAATCCAAGTGCTTTAATTTATTTAGTTGTTGTATTGGATTTCCGTTCGTAAGAATAAAAAGTTGTACTTCTGCAGTAATTAATTTCTCAATTAAATCTTGCATATAATCATACATAATTAATCGTAAAGGCAATTTAGAATTTCTTAATACTGCCAATAATTTTAATTTATAACTTTCATTTAAATTATATCGGGTCATCAATTTATCAAACAAACCTACTCTCCCTTCTTTTTCAAATGTGCTTATCAGAAATTCAACTACTGCACCAGCAGAAATCTGTTCTTGATACTCAAGCAAATGTCCAATTAAATAATAAGTTTGATAGAGATAGTCTTTTTCTGGATATAAGGTATTATCCAGATCGAAAATAACAGCCTGTTTATATTTTAATTCCGGAAATTTTTCAATGATTAAATTCATTTACCTCGAAAAAAACTTCATTATAATAACGTATAAAACTTGTCTCCCACTTTATCTCCATTTCAATTGGTTTAATCTCCCAACCCATGGTTTGCGAAATTGCAATGAGTGGCAAATTAACACCAGCACCCAAGCCTGCAACAATAGTGCCTTGCACTCTGGGATTGATTTCTAAAATTTTATACGTACCATCTTCAGCCATTTTTACCTGAATACCGATATTCCCGTTTAAAGAAAGCTTTCCGGCAATCTCTACGCAATAATTAATAATTTGTTCGTTTTTTTTGAAAATGCCAGCTGTGCTTATTCCAGCCACTATTTTTGATCGTAATCGAGGAACACAAATAATCATTTTGCCATGATTAAGTACGCAATCAACCGAATATTCATCACCTGGTAAGAATTCTGAAATTAATAATTCAGGAAATTGATCTTTTCGCAAAAATCTGGCAGCCATTTCAAATGTTATAATACTGCTATCAGGCTTATAATTAAAAACCAAATCATTTAGGTCAATACTATCATCAATAATTCGGAAACCTCTACTTCCATTTGCTACGCATGGCTTAAAACAAAACTTTTTGGACGGATACCCCATAGCCAAAGCGGCAGATGTAAACTCTTGATAAGTTTTTACAATGCTAAAATCAGGAACAGCAATACCTTCATTTTTTAAAAATTGATAAAGTTTGCCTTTGTCATTGGCAATTGTCAACTTATCGAAATCAGAAACCAAAATTTCTATTCCGTATTCTTTAAATAAAGTTTTTGCAGAAGAGAGTAATAAAAGCTCTCGGGTAACTAAAGGAAGAATTAATTGAATTTCGTGATCTAAACATATCGTTAACATTTTATTTAAAAATGCTGCATCGGATGCCAATGGCAATTGAATGAAATCTGGATTTAAATACTTTCCAACAGCATTTTCTGATGCATCGCCAACAGTAAGTTTTATTTTATCACTTAATTTTAAACATTTAATAATACCTGCTGCGCCTGGGGCTCCAGCGCCAGTCATTAAAACGTGCAATATGGTGTTATCTTTCAAAATTTACCTGAAATCTTTTAAGGTATTTAATTCTAAAAAACCAACCAATTGATCGTACAAACCATTTTGAGGACGATCATAAATTAAAATATAGTAATCGTTTTCTGTTTCAAAAAAATCTCCTTCCGTTATTGTTTCGTTTGCATATTTTTTGCCATCTTCCATAAACACGTAGCTATAATCATAAAACCCTTGTTTGAGTTGCTGAGTGCTTGTATATCGCTGAAATTTATAATCGTAGTTAAGTTTATATTTCTCTCGAACCTGCCAACCCGTTAAGCCTCCAAACAAATAAAAATTTCCATTATTTAAGGGTGCAGGATATTTAAGCGAAAATGTAACATTGGAATAATCTGCATCAATATCCGGATCGCTTCCTTCACTATTTGCAATCCTAAAAGTGCCATTTATATCAAAATTTGTTATAAACCGATTCTTATTTTTAGGAAAATCCTCGGTCAAAAAATAGTTAAACAAAGAGTCTTGGGTTATATTACTTACAAATTGAGTTTTAAATCGATTACTTCTAATATCAAATTGCCTAAATTCATTTCCACCATTAAATACATTGGCATTTACCTCTTCATAAATTAATTTATCATTTCGAATAAATATTGGTTGGCTGGTTAACTGAGCATTATCCCACCGCTGATTTTGCAATACATAACCTCGTACTTCTGTAAAAGGATTAATAATAACAAGATTTGGGTGATCAACTGTGAAATTTACCTTTTGTTTATTTCTTCGATCACCTACCGCATTTGATTGCGTTACATACCCTGTAACAGAAACTTTGGTATCTAAAACCATAAATCTTCTGGTAAGGACCAACAATTCAGGATTATTTTGTTCATATATTTTTAGAATATAATTACCTGAGATTAACGGCTTCATATTTCTGTTTGGGAAAACAAAATCGTAATGAACGTAATTTTTAAATGTATTAAATGAAAACTGAAAATTAAGAATTCGATCTTCTGGAAAACCTTTGATATACTCGTTTGAATTTAAATTTGATGGTTTCCAACTGGCATCGAAATGCTGTATGGTATAATACAATTCTTTCACATCTTCCGACAAATCGTCAAAAGAAATAAATAATGCCTCGCTGGTATTTAATAAAATAATAGGCAAACTACCTACTTGCCCAGAATTGTAACATTCAACTGATTTAATGGTTGGCAAATACGTAAAATTATCATACCTAATTACTCTATCTCCATAAAAATCAACATCTTCTGGCTGCGCAAAAGCAACGCAACTAATGAAGATAAATACGTAAAACAGTAGGCTTTTTTTCATCTTTTACACACCCTGGTTTTCCAAATTCATAATTTTTTCAGCCATTGTTTCCCATTCTGCCTGTAATTTATTTAAAAAAGTTTCTGAAGCTTTAAATTTTGCATTTACACTTTCCAGTTTTGCAGTATCTGCATATAATTCTGAATCGCCTAACAAAAATTCCAATTGCTTTTTTTCCTGTTCAATTTCAGAAATCTTTTGTTCTAAAACCGCCAAATCTTTATTCAGTTTAATTAATTCACGTTGCTGGTTTTGATCAATGCTAACTACTTTTTTCTCTTCTTTTTTAACTTGAACAGGAATATTAGCTGTCGGATTTGCCTTCTTTTCTTTTGCTCTTAATTCTTGCCATTCTTCATATTCTGCATATGTGCCTGGATATTGTCGAATTTTGCGATCTTCTATCCACCAGATTTTATTGGCAACATTGTCAAGAAAAAAACGATCGTGAGAAACAGCAATAAATGTTCCTTCAAATTGCTGTAAAGCTTGAATCAAAATATTTACTGATTGTATATCTAAGTGATTGGTTGGCTCATCTAACAATAAAAAATTCGCGTCACTAGTAATGGTTTTTGCCAAAGCAACCCTAGATTTTTCACCACCGGAAAGCACTTTTATTTTTTTGAAAACATCATCACCTGTAAAAAGAAAACAACCTAAAATGGTTCTCAATTCCGTTTCTGTATGTCGTGGTGCAAAAGCCACCAACTCCTCCAGCATGGTGTTTTCTAAAAACAACGATTCTAGTTGGTGCTGTGCAAAAAACGTCTTCGATACATTATGACCTAAATTTACAGTTCCATCATATTTTTCAGCACCAGCAAGAATTCGCAACAAGGTTGATTTTCCTTTTCCGTTTGCACCAATCAAAGCAATCTTATCACCTTTTTCAATTACACCTTCCGTATTTTCTAGAATTGGTAATGAAGGATACTGCTTAGAAATATGTTCCGCCATAATAATATGTCGGCCTGGAGTTTTGGTAAATTTAAAATGAAAATTAACTGCAGCATTATCATTTGCTACATCTTCTACCCTTTCTAATTTATCCAATGCCTTTATCCGCGACTGAGCCATTTTTGCTTTAGAAGCTTTAGCTCTGAAACGATCAATTAATGCTTCTTCCTGTTTTATTTTTTGCTGCTGATTTTTAAACTGCCCTTTTTGAATTTCTTCACGCAACCCTTTCTCTTCTAAATAAAAGGTATAATTACCTGCATATTGAATTAGTTTTCCGCCTTTAGATTCCACGATTTTAGTTACCGTTCTATCCAGAAAAAAACGATCGTGAGAAACAATTACATAAGCACCTTCAAAAGCATTCAAATAGGTTTCCAACCATTTTATGGAAGGTAAATCCAAGTGATTGGTTGGCTCATCGAGCAATAATAAATCGGGTGATTGCAATAATATTTTTGCCAACATCACCCGCATTCTCCAACCTCCAGAAAAAGTTCCTAAAGATCGTATAGTTTCTTCGGTACTAAAACCCAAACCCGCCAAGATCTCTTCCGCTTTGTATTGAATATTATAGCCATCAAGCGCTTCAAATTCAATTTGCCTATCACTTAAATCATGCAAAATTTCGTCTGAGTAGTCGGTTTCCATTTTCACCAGCAACTCTTCTATCTCATCATGCAATTGGTTTTGGCGCTCAAAAGCCTCCATAGCCACATGCAAAATAGAATGTTCGGATTGGTAACTCAACAAATCTTGATTCAAATAGCCGATTTTCATTCCTTTAGCTTTGGAAATCGTGCCTGAAGAAATCTTCAGATCGTTGACTAAAATTTTAAGTAAAGTTGTTTTTCCGGTACCGTTGGCGCCTATTAAGCCAATTTTTTCATTGGGTTTAATGTGCCAGTTAGCTTCTTCGTAAAGTGCCCTTGAGCCAAACTCAAAGGTAAAATTGGTTAATGCGATCATGTAATGTTATGCGTACGTGGCGCAAATTTAACAAAATTAACGGTTTGAGGGGATGGGTGTTGTTAGGGGGAAATAGAAACACTATAAAAAGGCTACTAACATTTTTTGAACGATAAAAATTATACTTTCAAACAAATAATTAGTTAAAGATTTTTCTGAAAAATTTATTTGATAGGAAATGTAATTTTCAAGAATGTTAATTATTCAAATAAAAAATACTTTTCGAAGTGAAATTTTTATTAGTGAAGCCACAAGAGTTTTCAACTTGTCACAAAATTCTTGTCACATTTTAAATTGTGACGTAAAATTGTGACAAACTTTAATAGAATTTAGAACCCACATTATAAACTTTCAGCATATTTAATAAAAGATAATTTCTTAAATTTGAATATCAGTAAGCTATAATAAATCAATTTGCTAATTTTATTTAATAATAATTAAACGAAATAAAACATGAAAACAAAATTAATATTCCTCATAATATTCGTTTTAACAATCTCAGCCTGTTCAAAAAACGATGAACAACAGAAAATTGCATCTAAAACAAATAAAGTATTGTTTTTAAAAGTTGATCATAACTTAAATAAATTTGAAGCAGGTACAGAATTAAATTTTGCAGACACTTCTTCTACTATGACTATTTCTAAAATATATGTTAGCCCAGGAGATTTTGGAAGTATAAAACTAAATTTTCAAGAAATAAACAAACCATTGTTTGATGGAACCATTATTTGAAGTGGTTTAGGCAAAATGAATTTTCCGGATAATTTATTAGATGAAAGTCAATTTGAGAGAGTGCTTACTAATGATTATGTAATTCCGAATGCAGGCTTTGAAAATGTATTTAATCCTACAAATCAGACTTATGACTATAATCCAATTTGGAGTTCCGTTCAAAGTTTAGTTAAAGTTCGGGAGTTTTTGAAATCTAATCCGAATGCCACAGTGAAATTATTCTTATATACTCCAAGCCAAGGTGTTGGTAATCCCGCAGATTGGGACTGGATTATTATGATAAAAAATTAACTTAATCTTAATAAATTCTAATAAAGTAATTGCTAAGATCCGCTAAGCTAGATTTACACAGATTAAATAGGAACAACTAAACTAGCAATCATATTTTCTTTGTTTAAAGTAATATATTTTTTGAAGCAAATAGCTGTTTGATTAAATAATAATTAACGTGAGATTTTTATATTTTTTAAAAGAATAGTAAAATGTAACTAAACTATTTGATTTCTTATTATTGTAGTATAGATTTTAAAATAAAATGATTTTATCTTCCTTTTGGTTTCATCCTTGCTAAGATTAAACAATAATAGTCTTCCCCATGAAACGCACAGATGAAAAAAAGAATTAATCTTATTCCATTACTTTCTGCTTTAGTTCTATTCTGTTTATTATTAATATTCCCTGTTTTCGAAAGTTTGCCAGCAAGCAAGGCATTAGCTTTATTGGTTTTAATCGCAATTTTATGGATAACTGAAGCACTTCCGCTTCCGCTAACTGCTTTATTAATTCCAGTCATTTCCGTTTTATTAACTTTAGCAAATACTCAAAAATCATTTTCAGAGTTCGCAAACCCAATTATATTTTTGTTTATGGGCGGCTTTGTATTAGCTGGAGCATTAACCAGACATTCATTAGATAAATTACTCGCACAAAAATTAATAAAATTTGCCAAAGGGAATTTTTATTGGTCGGCTGTATTGTTAATGTTGGCAACATCTTTTATGGCATGTTGGGTAAGTAATACCTCTTCCACTGCTATGATGATTCCTTTAGGGCTCGGAATCTTATCTTTAGTGAAAAAAGATTCGGTATCTCCGGAATCAAAATTTTTAATTCTTGGAATTGCCTATTCTGCAAATATTGGTGGAGTGATAACTATGACGGCAACACCACCAAACGCTATTGGAGCAGCAATATTAGGTCTTTCATTTTCCGAATGGTTAAAGTATAGCTTGCCAGTTTTTCTCTTCACTTTCCCTACCATGGTCATCATTTTGACCGCTTATTTCAAACCAGATAAAAAGATGATTATTGGAGAAATGATGATTTATAAAGAGAAAAATTCACCGAATAAAACTTTGGCATTTATATTCGGAATAACGATTATTTTATGGATGATGGATGGAGTACTTTCTCGCTGGTTTACTATAAATGGTAGTTTTAATTCATTGGTCGCAATATTTGCTATTTTTTTAGTTTTTATAACGGGAGTTTTAACTTGGGATGAAATAAAAAAGAGTATACAATGGGATATATTATTGCTTTTTGGCGGTGGTCTAAGTTTAGGGTTTATTATCGAAAGCAGTGGGCTAGGTGCACTTTTAATTAATCAAATTACTTTTTTAATCAACGTAATTCCTTTATTTATTTTTATCTGGTTAGTAGTTATTTTCAGTATTGTACTTACAGAATTTATGAGTAATACAGCTAGTGCAGCATTAATACTTCCTTTACTATTTACTATGGCAAACCAATTAGAAATTAACCCAATGATTCTCGTTCTACCAGCAACAATTGCAGCGTCCTTTGGCTTTATGCTTCCTATGGGTACTCCGCCTAATGCAATGGTTTATGCAACAGGTTTAATTCCTCAAAAAGATATGCTAAAAGTAGGACTAAGATTAAATATTATATCTTCAATTATACTAACCACCTTTTTTTATCTTATTTTTAAGTAAATAATTAGAAAATGGTTTAAAACAAACTAGATATGATTTTTATTTAAATTCATTTCAGACGAACGCCATTCCTGCGGTGTGGTTCCAAACTCTTGCTTAAAAACGCGAGCAAAATAGCCAGCATCCTGGTAGCCACATTCAAAAGCAACATTTGATATATTGTTTTCGGGGTTTTGCAATAATTCTTTTGCCTTATTCAAGCGAATTGCTCGAATAAATCGAACAGGCGAAAAACCAGTTAATGCATCCAATTTTCGATGTAGTTGGGAATGACTCATAAAAACGTCGCTACACAAATTTTCGACCGTGAAATTATTATCGGCCAAATGAGCTTCTACTACTTCACGCACTTTTTTTACGAATAAATTTTCTTGAACTTCATTGATTAAATTAATACCTGGTTCGTTTAGTATTATTTTATCATTTTCCGACAAGAGTTTATTTGAATAATACTCTTGTAATTTTTTACGTAATTCAAGCAGTTTTTTTATTCTTATCAGTAATTCTTCTTTATTAAATGGTTTTTCTAAATAAGCATCAGCACCTAATTCTAATCCTTTTAATTTACTCTCCACATCCGCTTTTGCCGTAAGCATAATAATGGGAATATGGCTTGTACGCTCGTCTGCTCTCAATTTAAGGCTCATTTCAAACCCATCTATAAATGGCATCATTACATCCGTAATAATCAAATCGGGGATGATTTCAGTAGCAATTTCCAACCCTTCTCTCCCATCACGCCCTACAGCTAATCTATATTCTGGCAAACAACTAGCAGTATAAGCAACTACATCAGCATTATCTTCAACTAATAATATCAATTGTTTTTTAGATGATTCTGTTTTCTTAATAATTGGTTGTATTCTTTCTTCTTTGCTTTTAATGAATGTATTTACTTCTGTTTTTTTACTACCAAAATCCATTTGATTGTTTTCAGACTTAGTAATTTTAAAAGGCAACATTACGGTAAACTCAGTACCTTTTGTAGCTCCCACAGGTGGACTTTTTACGCTTATTTCTCCATCCATTAATCTTACTAATTCTTTGGTTAGTGCGAGCCCAATTCCTGTTCCTTCTGCTTTTCTGGTCGCACTATTATCAAGCTGATAAAACCGATCAAAAACATGCAGCAACTGGTCTTCAGGAATTCCTATGCCTGTGTCTTTTACTTTTATTATTAGGTTTATTTCATTTATTTTTCCAATTTCTTTTTGCTCCGAAACACTGATATAAATGTTTCCTTTTTCTGGAGTAAATTTTAATGAGTTAGATAATAAATTAGAGATAATTTGTCGGAGTTTTTCTGTATCGTATAAAGTAAAATACGAATCAATGGAAGATAAAAAATGGAATTGTTTATTCTGACTTTCTGCTAATGAATGAAAAGACTCAACCATATAACGTAAAAAATTAATAACATCTCCTTGCACCAGATGTAATTCCATTTTCCCATTTTCCAATTTAGATAAATCCAACATTTCATTTACCAAATTGAGTAAGCTTTGCCCATTCCGAACAATCATCTCCATTCCATTATCAAAATGCTCATTAGGTTTGTTAATTACTTGTTTTGCCATCCCCAAAATCACGGTCAATGGTGTTCTAAATTCATGCGTAATGTTGGTATATAATTGCGTTTTAACAGTATCTAACTCTTTTGCTCTTTTTGCTTCCAATTGTTCAAAACTCAATTGAGACTCAAGTCTTGTTTTATTAATTTTATACATAAAAAATTCTCGAACGGTTAATCCGATAATTAAAGCATAAAACAAATATGCCCACCAGGTTTTCCACCATGGTGGCAAAATGGTAATTTTCAATTCTCGTGTTTGTGCACTCCAAGTACCTTGGCTGTTGCTCCCTTGTACTTTAAAAACATAATTGCCTGGTGGCAAATGCAAATAGGTAGCATTTCTGTTGGTGCCTGCTTGCACCCACTCTTTATCTGCCCCTTCTAATTTGTATCGATATTTATTTTGTGTTGCAGTAGTAAAATCTAATGAAGCAAATTCAAGAGTAAGTATATCTTGTAAATGAGTTAGAGAGATTGTTTCCGTTTGCTCAATAGTATTTTTAAGTACGCCCGTATTATCATTTGGTAATACTGGTGCATTATTTATCAAAATATTCGTTATGTAAACATTGGATATAAATGTTTTTGCTAAAATTTCTTTAGGATCAAAAATATTTAACCCATTAACACCACCAAAAGCCAAATTTCCGTTCGGTAATTTTTTATATGCATTGGTGTTAAATTCATTATCCTGCAAGCCATCAGCTTTGGTGAAATTTCTAAAAAGCCAATTATCGTTATCATCTTTTTTAGCAGTATTTAAACAAAAAATACCTTTGTTAGTACTTCCCCAAATATTACCTGCTTCATCTGCCAACAAGCCATATATAACATTATCTGGTAGTCCATTTTTCACGGTTATATGCAGAAAATTTCCAGTTGATTTTTCTAGTCTGTTTAAACCTCCCCCTTTAGTACCAATCCATAAATAATTAGCGTTTATGGGATCTTCAATAAAACATGTCACATGATTATAATTAAGGGAATTAGGCCTATTATCATTGTAATACCATTTTACTTGATTTTCAGCTTGTTGAGTATTGGTTAAAATTACTTTAGCAAATCCATCCAATGTACCAATCCAATATTCACCATTTTTATCTTCGTATAGCGATGTAGTTACTGCAATATCAGCCATTGGTTTGGCTTTATTGGTATTAATATTTATGGTAGTTATTTTTTCAGTTGTGGTATTTAACAACATAATAACTCCTCCTAATCCAGCAAACCAAATATGATTTTTACTATCTTCTATTATGGGTTGTTTAGATCCCATTCCTTCATAATTATTAATAGATGGATAAGGAGTTAATTTATTGGTAGCGGAGTTATATTTAAAAAATCCTTTGTTATCACTTTTAAGCCAATAATCCCCTGTTTTTGCAATAATAAAATTATCTATTTGTGTTACTTCTGGTATTTTAGAAAAAGCATTTTCTTGTATAGTTTTATTTTGCAATCTTTTCCACCTATATCCAACATCACCTAAAAAAATATCGTTGTTAGTATTAGGTACTATGCTATAAATGCTGAAAGCACTGAGTTGGGCATTAAATTTTTCATTCGTTATGTTATATTTTCGTAAGCCATACCCTACTGTACCACACCATAGCAAACCTGATTTATCAAATAGAAAAGGATAAACAATTCTTTTTTCAGTAGGTAATTTTAAGTCCCATTGAAGTGTTTTATTTGGAGCCCAAGCACTAACATCATAAAAAGAAAGTTCTCGATGGTGTTTATCCCAGAGTTTACTATTGGGTTTTAAAATAATATTACCTTCTGGATATTTGTTTGTATCAAACAATGGAGTTATTGTTTTTCCATCATACAAATATAGATTACAGTTAATCAGAATATCTTGACTCTTAGTAAAATAACCGTTGTTTAATAATTGTCCGTTGGCCAATTGGAGAAAAATATTTTTTACAACATCATATTTGTATACAGTACCATCCATACCACCAAACCACGTATTTTTGTTTTTATCATTCCCTATTCCATACACTTTAGTATTATTTGGCATGGATATTTTATTGATAATTGGCTTAACATCTTTATCAAAAAAATTGGCTGCAAGTGTTATGATATTTATTTTACCGTCATCCGTAGCTATTAGCATCCTACCATCTGGCATTTCTTCTATAATCTTTATAACATTATTTGATAGCCCTTCTGGATTTGTATTGCTATGTCCGATTCTTAAGAAATTGCCAATTTTTTTATCATAAATATTTAATCCCTCATTTTCGGTACCTACCCAAATACGTCCTTTACTGTCTTCAAAAAGTTTATTTATGCTATTACTGCTTAGGGTTTTGGCATTATTAGGATCGTTGGTAAAGACCTTGAAATTATAACCATCATATCGGTTGAGCCCATCTTTTGTTCCTACCCAAATAAAGCCTTCTTTATCTTGCAAAATATCATAAACCATACCTTGAGATAAGCCTTCTGAGGCAGAGATAGTCTCGTAGTTTTTAATGGCTTGGCCAAATAAACTAAATGAGAAAAATGAAAAAATAATCATTAAACTCAATTTATATGAAAGCGATATTTTGTTCATAGGCATCTAAATGTAGTTGTTATGTTTTTAAATTTTGATTAAAAAATCTAAAAGAATCATGCTCTGAATGAATAATGCTGAATTTATCCTATAGATGCATAATTTATCCTACACAATGCTGAAAATTTAGGATAGAAATCACAAAATATCCTAACATATCCTTTCATTATGATGCACTTTTGAAATGTAAAACAGAACAGCATTATTTTTTAAAGAGATGAGAATCATTTGCTAAGGATTGAAAAAAAAGCAATGAAAACTATTAAAAAAGAAATTTAATAAGAAAACTAACATTCAATTTAAACTATAAACCAAAAAAAAATGAAAAGCAATCTCAACTCAAAAATGAAGATGTTAAGTCTTCTATTAATTCTCATTCCTTTTTTAGGAATAAGCCAAACTAAAAATGTATTGTCTACTCATCGGGTATTTCCTAAAATTGACAAAGTGCTTGAATTTGAAAAAGCCTTAGCCATGCATGCCAAAAAATATCATAGTGGTGATACGAGATGGAGTGTTTTTGAAATTCAGTCTGGACCAGATTTCGGAGGATTTCAAATTACTGAAGGTCCTAAATCTTGGGAATCTGAAGATACCAGAGGAAACATGGGCGACGAACACATGAACGATTGGAACAAATCTGTAACAATACATTTAACAGAAAGGCAATCAGGTGGATATTCTGTTTATCAGGATTCATTAAGCACTAGTCCACTTACAGATTTCGCAGAAAAAACGCAAATTACCCATCTTTATCCAAAACCAGGATATGAAGGACAAATTCGTGGAATAATCAAAAATCTTCGAAAAGTATGGCAAGCAAACGGTCAATCTGTTGCTGTATATTCAGCTAATGGTTCAGGACCATCGCAATTTTCTATAGTTTTTAGATACAAACAAGGTTTGAAGGAAAAAACTGATGGATTTCGTAAGCCATTTAAAACTACTTACGAAGGGATTTTTGGAGATGATTCTATGGAAGCATATTTAGATGGAATCCGTAAATATACCGATGAATCTTGGAGCGAAATTATTTTCATGAGGAAAGATTTAGGTTCGAAATAATTACATAATCTGTTAATTAACAAAGTGTACAAATTAATTTTTGTGCATTTTGTTTAATTTAATTGTGTACCTAAATTTATTTTATTTAAAAATAATTTATACCTATTATGAATTATTCATCAGGACATATTCAAAAAACCACAAGAGTATTACCATCTCTTTCTGATAACACTTTTCTACGCTATTTCAACTTCATTGCTTTGTATTTTGCACAAGGCATTCCAGAAGGTATGTTGACTTTTGGTATTCCAGCTTGGATGGCCATGAATGGTAAATCACCTGGCGAAATAGCAAGTTTTACGATTGTAATGGTATTGCCTTGGAGTTTTAAATTTATCGTTGCTCCTTTGATGGATCGCTATACATTTTTGCCTATGGGACGCAAAAGACCTTGGGTACTTTTAGGGCAAATAGGTTTGGTTATTAGTTTAATTTTTATGGCCTATGTACCAGATCCATTAAATAACATTAATCAATTAATGATTGTGGGTTTTATAGTATCATTTTTTGGTGCTTTTCAAGATGTAGCTACAGATGGAATGGCCGTTGATATTATTCCTGCAGACCAACAAGCAAGAGCCAATGGTTTAATGTGGGGTTCAAAAATTGTTGGTATTTCTGTTGCGTTAGCCTTAGGAACCTGGTTATTAAATAAATACAGCTTTACTACAGCTATGCTATCGCTTTCAGTAATGATTGGAATTATCATGCTTATACCCATTTTTTTAAAAGAAAGACCAGGAGAAAAAATAGCACCTTGGTCAAATGGTATAGCATCGCCAGAAACTAAAAATTTGCAATTAGATAATTGGAGTGAAATTTTCAAATCATTGTTTCGTGTTTTTAGTTTAAGAAATTCGTTGATGGTTGCAATAATCCTATTTATTTGTCAAGGCGGCTTTAAATATATTAGCACATTGCTACCCATTTTTACGGTAAAAGAATTAGGCTGGACCAATGTCGAATATTCACAATATTATTCAACTGCTAAATTAATTGGGGGAATTGTAGGGATGCTTATTGGTGGTATTTTGATTGAAAAATTCGGTAAAAAACGAATGTTGAATATTTATTTTTTAGGGTTAATTCTAATAACAACCTCTTTTGTTTTTTTAAAAACCTATTGGAGTAGCATTGCATTTATGTATGCTTTTATGATTATCTATAATATAGTTTATACTATTTCTTGTATTGGAATTTTCGCAAGTGCCATGGAATGCTGTTGGAAAAAAGTTTCGGCAAGTCAATTTACGTTATATATGACGATAGCAAACCTCGGACAGATTTCAATTTCTGCTTTAATTGGTCCGATAAAGGCAAATTTCAATTGGGAAATTACTTTTTTAGCATTTGTATTTATAATTGGGTTGGCTTGGTTGCTGATGCAGTTTTTAAATATTAAAGAGCAAGTAAAACGAGTTGCTGCCTTAGAAAATAAAGATATCTTAAGCCAAGAATTGGCTTTGTCTACCTAACTAATTAATCAACTAAAAACAGAAAACATGAAAACAATAAAATCTTTAACACTAGGAATTCTAATGTTTGTAACTACTATTCTTTTGTTTTTTGGATTGAAGTGAATAGTGTTAACCAAAAATAAAAGTAAAAAATGGGGAAGCCGAAAACCAAATAGAGTAGGAAGTAATGTAAAAAAATAAAAATATGTACGTATCAAAAAATGCAGCATTACACCACACTTGTGTTTTGGTGAACAACTTAGAAAAATCTGCAGAGAAATTGGCAAAAACGCTATCGGTAACTTGGAACCTCTGGACCATTACTCCCGAACATTGCTTTGTGAATGGCGAACCTTCCCCTTTTTCATTCAGAGTAGGCTTTGCAGAAGTTGGTGGAGCAAATTTGGAATTAATTGCACCCCATACAGGACACAGCGTTTATGACGAATATTTAAAACAAAAAGGCGAAGGTTATCACCATGTTTGTTTTGCATATTCTGATTTAGAAAGTATGCAAGGTGCTAAAGACAATTTACAAAAGCAAGGTTATAAAATTATTCAAAACGGTTACACAGAAGGCATTTTTGAATTCTGTTACTTTGAGTTGACCGAACCAAATATGTTACTTGAACTACTTTATTTGAAAGAACTGCCACCACCGGAAAAAACAATTGGGTAATTTATTTTACTAAAAATAATTATTACAATGGAAAAATCAAATAGCATTCAACTAGTGCAAAAACCTAAATCATTGTTGACACTGGGATACGTTCTGTTCCTTTTCTTATTTGCAGGGAAATTTATCATTAAAGATGCTTTGCCTTATTTTGGATTTGAACAAAAAACTTTTGGGCTTTACTGGGATTATAAATGGATTTTGGTAGGACATATTTCTGGTGGGCTTTTAGCACTAGCTATTGGTCCTTTTCAATTCTGGAAAGCCTTTAGAAATAAATACTTAACAGTCCATAGATGGCTTGGACGAACATATTTAGCAGCTATTTTAATTGGAACAATTAGCGCAACTTCTTTGGCTTGGACAAGTGCAATAGGAGTCAACTTTGCTTGGGCTCTTGCGTTGCAAATGTTAGCTTTTGCTTGGATTTCGACAGCATTAATGGCGTATTTATCTGTGATGAGAAAACGTATTCAACAGCATAAAGAGTGGATGATTAGAAGCTATGTTGTAACTTTTGCTTTTGTGACTTTTCGGTGGCTAAATGAATTAACTATCGTTAAAAATCTGATGCCAGAATTTGAAGAGAGAGGACCAACAGTAATCTGGTTTTGTTGGACAATACCATTATTGATTACGGAAATTATATTAAGCTGGAAAAAGAAATAATAACATGAAAGTCAAAAACCAAATATCTTAATCAACAAAATAAATGCGATAAAAAATGGCAACAACTCCTCAAAAATTGTACGGACTTGATAACTTAAGAGCCTTCGCCATTATTATGGTTATACTTTTTCATTATCCCAGATGGTTTGATCATCCTGCTTGGTTTCCAGAAGTTTTAAAATTTGGCTGGACAGGCGTTGATTTATTTTTTGTTTTGAGCGGATTTTTAATAGCCTCGCAACTGTTTGCACAAATTAAAAAGGAAGGTAGCTTTTCTATGAAAGACTTTTATATCAAACGCTTTTTTAGAATTATACCTATTTACTATTTTGTGCTGGCTATGTACTTTTTGTTTCCTGTTTTAAGTGGAGATCAATTACTCCCACCACTTTGGAAGTTTTTAACTTTTACTCATAATATAGGTTTTACCAATTTTGATACCCATCGTTCCTTTGGCGTAGTGTGGTCGCTTTGTGTGGAAGAACATTTTTATTTGTTATTGCCTGTTACCTTGTTATTGCTTTTAAAAACTGGCTGGTTAAAAAAAGCTGGTCTATTGCTGCTTATTTTATTTCTTGCGGGTTTTCTTATCCGATTGTACAGTTGGTATGAAGTATATATTCCACAAAGCAACGGAATAGAAAACAGAGCACTTTGGATACAAACCATATATTATCCAACCTATTGCAGATTAGATGGATTGCTAGTAGGTGTTGCCATTGCTGGATTGTACAACTACTTGCCTTCGCTATTTTCCCGATTATTAAAGTATGCAAACGGAATTATTGGGGTTGGCTTATTGATTTTAACTATCGCTTATTTTCTATTTATTAATAGTATTGGTTTCGGCAGAAGCATTTTTAGCTTCCCAATGGTTTCTATAGGTTTTGGATGTATGGTTTTAGGTTCAATTATGCCAACTAGTTTTTTATATAAATGGAAATCAAAAGTACTGACCAAAATTGCGGAACTTTCATATTCGCTTTATCTCATTCACATGGGGGTTATTCTATTAGCTCAAATATTATTGTTTGATTTGGGTATTGCAAAAGACAGTAATTTGACGTTCATATTATCCATCATTTTTTGTGTTTTCATTGCTTTAATACTTCATTACAGCATAGAAAAACCATTTATGAAAATGCGTGAAAGGTTTTTAAAACACGATAAAAAGTTAATTAATTATGAGATGGTAGTTAAGATTTAATAATTAATTTTAAGTATAAATTGAATAAGCGAATTTGAAATAAATAAACGAATAAATACCTGCTTTATGAAAAATGAATCCCTAATAAAATCGGCAATTTTGATGTTAGTTATCGTTTTAATAACTACTGCATTTTGGGAAATTTCTTTACGAAAAAAAGGAATTCCAATAAGTTATGATGATGGTCCAGCTTTATGGTCAAATTATAGAGCAATGGTCTATGAACCTATTGATGATGCGGTAGTTTTTATTGGTTCTTCTCGAATTAAATACGCATTAAATATTCCCACTTGGAATAATTTAACCAATATTCACGCAATACAATTAGCTGTAGAAGGAAGTTCGCCAAGACCAGCATTAGAAGATTTAGCCAATGATCCTAATTTTAAAGGTCGGCTAATCATAGATGTAACCGAAGGGTTATTTTTCTCGAAAGGTGGGCCACTTGATAAAACCCTGAACGAAAATATCAAACATTTTCACGATAGAACTCCAGCGCAACTAGTAAGTTTTATTTTGAATAGACCATTGGAATCACAATTAGTTTTTTTAAATAAAGATTATTTTTCACTCAATGCAAAATTGGATGAACTCGAAATTCCAAGTCGTCCAGGTGTATTTATGATGCCCTTATTCCCAATAGAATTTAGTCATAACACTTTTGAAAGACAATCTTATATGTCAGCAGAATTTATAATTGACACCATTTTGCAAAGTAAAGTCAAAGCCAACTGGGCATTTTTTGCAAGTTTAGGAAAAGGTGCACCACCAATGCCTGAAGCTGAATTAGCAGCCATATTCAAATCGGTTAAAGCTGCAACCGACAAAATTAAAGCACGAGGTGGCGAAGTACTTTTTGTGCGAACTCCTTCGAGTGGTGGATATTTGCAGGGGGAATTAAAGGTTTTTCCGAGAGAGAAATATTGGAATAAATTGCTCGCTTACACCAATTGCCAAGGAATTCATTTTCTAGATTACCCAGCAATCGACCATTTTGTATGTCCAGAATTTTCGCATTTAAGTAAACACGACGCAGAAATTTTTACCAAACATTTTATAGATATTCTGGAAAAAGATAAAGGTTGGAAATTAAAAAGTCTTCAATAAAAATTAATCTAACGCTACCTAATTTTAAACAAAATGGTTTTTAACTCCTATACCTTCGTTGCTTTTTTTATTGCAATATTGATTTTACATAATTTACCATTTTCGTGGAAAACAAAAAAAGTAAATTTATTGCTGGCTAGTTATCTTTTTTATGCAGCTTGGAATCCACCTTTTATTCTTTTATTATGGCTTTCTACTGTAGTCGATTTTTATGTTGGTAAGGCTTTATTTACACAAGAAAACCCGTATAAAAAGAAATTATTATTAGTACTTAGTTTAATTGGCAATCTGGGAATGTTATGCTTTTTTAAATATGGAACATTCTTGCTAGAAAACTTTGTATCGCTAAGCAATTTAATTGGGTTCAATTATAATCCAGCAATTCCAACCATAATTCTACCTGCTGGGATTTCATTTTATACATTTACAACGCTTTGCTATACCATTGATATGTATAAAAAAAGAAGTGAACCGGTTAAGTCATTATTGGATTTTTCTTTGTTTGTGACGTTTTTTCCTCATTTGGTAGCAGGCCCAATTGTGCGCCCACCACAATTAGTACCACAGTTTGAAACACCTCGTGTTGCTTCTCGCATACAAATGATGGATGGACTTTTACTCCTTTCACTTGGCTTATTTATGAAAGTGGTTTTAGCTGATAGTATGCTTTCGGAAACAGCAGATGCCGTCTTTAATTCGAAAAGTATGTTGCCTTTGTTAGATGCATGGATTGGAGTATTTGCTTTTTCTGGTCAAATATTTTTAGATTTTGCAGGATATTCAACTTGCGCAATCGGTGTAGCGTTATGCCTTGGATTTGTGCTGCCTCAAAATTTTAATTACCCATACGCGGCTATTGGATTTTCTGATTTCTGGAAACGCTGGCATATTACCTTATCAAGTTGGTTGCGCGATTATTTATACATTCCACTTGGAGGAAGCAGAAATGGGCAATTACGAACCTATTATGCATTAATGATGACCATGCTAATTGGAGGATTATGGCATGGTGCCAATTGGACATTTGTAGCCTGGGGTGGTCTGCATGGATTATATTTATGGGTGGAGAAATTTTTCAGAGATCGGCGTAGTGCTGATTCCGATGAAAATGGAATGAAAAACAACTCAATTATTGGATTCTTTTATGCCTTGCTTACTTTTATGTTAGTTAATATTACTTGGGTATTTTTCCGTTCCGATTCTTTTGATAAATCATATCAAATGCTACAAGCTATGTTTGGAATTATTAATGTTGGCAAACCAATATTAACCACATTAGCCGTACTAAAAGTCGCATTAGTTGTTCCTGCAATTATTCTTTTTCACTGGTTTATGCGCAATACAAAAGTGCTAGATGTTGCTCATAAAATGTCGTGGTGGTCATTAGGTATTGTTTGGTCTTTTCTTATTTTATTGTTGATTTGGGCACAAGAAAGTGGTAGTTCGTTTATTTATTTTCAGTTTTAAACAATTAAATTAACAAATTATGAAAACAGTAATCATTACAGGAACAAGCAAAGGAATAGGTCTTGAAACAGCATTAGTTTTTAGGCGCGCAGGATATACAGTTTTTGCAACGATACGAAATCCCGAAAATGCAGTCGCTTTTAAACAACAAATTAAAGAAGAATCTTTACCAATACGTATTCATAAAATGGATGTGGATTCAGACGAATCTGTAAAAAAATGTATGGAAACTATTATTCAAGAAAATGGCTTCATAGATGTTCTAGACAACAATGCTGGAATTGAACATAACAATTCTGTAGAAGAAATGGAAATGACCGATTTCAAAGCTGTTATGGAACCCAATTATTTTGGTGTGCTTCGTTGCATTAAAAGTGTACTTCCATTAATGCGTAAAAATCATAAAAGCTGCATTATAAATATTTCATCAGTTTCTGGGAACATTGCAAATACGCCATTAGGTGCTTACACAGCGAGTAAACAGGCTCTTGGAACGGTAAACAAAGCTTTGGCTGGTGAAGTGAAACCCTTTAATATTAGAGCATAGTGGAACCCGGTATTATAGATACACAAATGGCTCAAAACATTAAAACTGACAACGAATTAATTTACCCACAAGTAAACCGATTTAATGGTCTATTTGCTGCTTCACTGAAAACGCAAACTTCGCCAACGCTGGTTGCTGATAAAATATTGGAAATTGCCGAAAGTGAAACTTGGAAATTACGTCATCCCGTTGAACCTAGTGCTGAACCTTTCCTGGCTTGGGGAGCATCTATGACGGATGAAGAATGGGTTGATTGGAATGCAGCAAATGATGAAGATTGGCGCAATTCCATAGAAAGAGATTTTGGTATGAATGCTAGAAAGAATCAATAAAATCAATTAATTTTTAAAGTAAATTAATGATAGCAATAACATCAAAAAGAATTCAATCTATCGACATACTTCGTGGTATGGCTTTGATGGGTATTCTAATAGTTCACCTTGCTGTAGGTTCGCATTGGTTTTTAGCTTCTCCAGAACAAAAGGCTTTAATGCCATTTCCAGAGATAAACGCTATAGTTGGTCCTGCAATCGATTTTTTCTTTACGGATAAGTCTCGAACCCTATTTGCATTTATGTTTGGGATATCCTTTTTTATCCAACTAAAAAGTGCGGAACATCATAAAAAACCTTTTAAACGTGCCTTTTTGTGGCGGTTGACCATTCTTATGATATTCGGTTTATTGCATGGACATTTACTTTTTGGCTCCGATATTCTACGCTATTATGCAGCTGGTGGTTTGCTTTTACTTCTAGTTTATAAATGGTCATCTAAATCACTTTTGATTTTGGGTTTATTTCTAAACATTGGTGTTCCTGTTATTGCCACTATTATTGCGATTGTGTATGAAATTAATTGGTTTGGGGATTTTCCAGATATGTTGAGTTTTCAAAAAGCCTTTATGTCAACTTCATACTGGGAGAATTTCCGTATTAATAATTTCGATGCAACAGCTCGATATAATTTGTTTTTCCTATTGTATTATTTCGTACCAGTTACTGGAATTTTTCTTTTTGGTATATGTGTTGGCAGACAAAATTATCTACAAAATCCAGAAATGCATACAAAATTGTTGAAGAGATTTATCGTATGGGGATTGAGTATCGGTTTTCTTATTCAGGGAAGCAACCTTTTTATGAATGCAGCTCTAGAGCATAAATGGATTAACGGAAACATATTCATATATGCTTTTAAAGATTTTCTAGTAAGCATTGCAGTGTTGCTAATTTCGCTGGGGTATATTTCCACGCTAACCTTGTTGTGTCTGCGCCCAAGCTGGAACCGTTTTTTATCAATCCTTGCGCCAGCCGGAAGAATGACTTTGACTAATTATATCATGCAGTCTGTATTTCTCTGGGTTGATTTTTTTGGATCGGGCTTTGGCTTGTATTTAAAAATTGGCCCTTCTATTTCCATTTTTATTGCCTTGGCGCTTTGTGGCTTACAGTTGACATATTCTTATTATTGGCTTACCTATTTCAAAATGGGTCCGCTTGAATGGGTATGGCGTTATACAAATACAGGTAAAAGACCTGAGTTTAAAAAAACAATTGCTGTGGCAAACAAATAATAAAAAATAAAAACTACACTCATGAAAAAATCAATCCTGCTTCTCATCACTATTTTCTTTTTCGGAAAGCTTCAAGCGCAAGAAAACTATTCTTTTACCTTTAATCACTTAGCATTATCGGTAAAAAACCTCGATGAATCCGCAACTTTTTATAAAGAAGTATTGCAACTTCCCGAAATCACGAATAAAACCAAGATGGAAGGCATTCGTTGGTTTTCGTTTGGAGAAGGAAAAGAGTTGCATCTTATCTCTTTTTTGAAAGAACCCGTTACGATCAATAAAGCAGTTCATCTGGCTTTATCAACTTCAAATTTTGATGCTTTTGTCAAATCATTAGAAGCAAAGAAAATCCCCTATTCAGATTGGCCTGGAATAGCGAATAAAATAAATATGCGAGCTGACGGAATAATGCAAATATTCTTTCAAGATCCAAACGGTTATTGGATTGAAGTAAATAGTGTTGGTAAATAATAATAAAACGATTTCTATGACAACAACTACTAAACCCAGAATTGAATCCATTGACCTTCTTAAAGGTTTGGTCATGGTCATTATGGCACTTGATCACGTTCGAGATTATTTTCATTATTCGGCTTACCTATTTGATCCAACAGATCCAAATCTAAGCTCTTTACCCATTTTCTTCACAAGATTTATAACACATTTTTGTGCACCAACATTTTGTTTTCTGGCTGGTACTTCTGCTTTTATGGTCGGAAAACGAAAATCAAAATCCGAATTATCAAGTTTTCTTTTAAAACGTGGTCTTTGGTTGGTTTTTATCGAAATGACTATCGTTAATTTTGCTTGGTTTTTTGATGTTTATTTTAGAAGCCCAGGCTTATTCGTAATATGGTCGCTAGGAATTAGTATGATTGTTTTGGCGGCCTTAGTTCATCTGCCTCGAAATTTAATTTTAGTATTTAGTTTAGTTTTAATTATTGGTCATAATCTTTTAGATACGATTCATTTTGACGGTAATGTGTTTTGGTCAATTCTTCACGAATTTTCAATTTCTCAATTAACAGATGGTGTTGAATTTGTAGTTGGCTATCCTTTAATTCCTTGGATTGCAGTAATAGCCTTAGGGTATTATTTTGGTTCTTTCTATGATTCAAATTTTGATAGTATTAAAAGAAAGAATCTATTTAACACAATTGGGACTTTAGCAATTTTCGCTTTTGTAATTTTAAGATTTACCAATCTATATGGAGACCCAATACTTTATAAAGATTATGAAACAACCGCAAAAGATTTAATTTCATTCTTCAATCCTTCTAAATATCCCCCTTCTTTACTGTATCTATTAATGACACTAGGAGCTGCTGTTTTATTTTTAGCAAATGCCGAAAAACTAAAAGGTAAAGTAGTTGAATTCTTTAGCACTTTTGGTAGAGTACCATTTTTCTATTATATCTTACATCTGTATCTTATTCACCTTATTGCACTTGTTTTTGCAGAACTTTCTGGGTTTGGTTGGCGGGTAATGATTTTAGAAGACTGGATGACATTTGTACCTGCTCTAAAAGGTTTTGGTTATCCGCTTTGGGTGGTTTATGTTATTTGGATAGGTGTAATTCTATTGCTTTATCCATTGTGCAAAAAATTCGATAGGTATAAACAGGCTCACAAAGAAAAATGGTGGTTGAGTTATTTGTAAATATAATATGAAGTATTTATTCAAGCGTTCAATAATTAAAAAATAGTACCTGTTAGATAAATTAAACATTGAAAAAATAATGAAAACAAAACTCTTACTTATCACCATTTTTTTATTCCAGCAAATCAATGCGCAATCGTATCAAAAAATTCATGCCAATGCCATTGTGATGTTACTACCTATCCATTAATTACAAAAGCTTTGGTAGAAAAAGAGTACAGTAAAAAAGATATCAATACAATTTTTGGAAAAAATCTGTTAAGAGTTTTAAAAGGAAATTAAGTCAAATAAAAGCAACGAATTTCAAGAAATAATAACTGTGAAAAACCCACAATCCAACCAATTAAAAAAAGCACTCGGCTTTAGTTTTGGTATCGCCATTTTAGTAGGGAGCACTATTGGTGTTGGTATTCTTCGAACTCCTGGCGCCATTGCAGGATTAATAGATAATTATTGGCTAATTATGAGCTGTTGGGTCCTTGGCGGAATTTACGTATTAATCGGTGTTGGTTCTTACGCTGAATTGGCTACCATGTTGCCAAAAGCTGGTGGTTCTTATAATTATGTAAAACGTGCGTTTGGTGAATACGCGGGTTTTGTTACTGGTTGGTTTGATTACATTTCGAATGCAATTGCACCAGCATTTTTTTGCATTGTCATAAGCGAATACATTGTAATTTTATTTCCAAATTTGGAAAATCAAACTACTGTTATTGCTATTGCCTTTTTAATTGCTTTTACTATCATTCACGCCAGCGGTGTAGAAAATGGAAGTAAGGTCCAACAAATAACTAGTGTTGTTAAAGTATTTTTATTTGTTGCGTTGATAGTAGCTTGTTTTATGTATTCGGGTGTAAAAATTAATCCTCTAACAAAAAATACTGCTGGAATACAAGTTGGAGTAATCATTGGGTTTTTCAAATCACTTCAAATGGTTTTAGGAACGTATGATGGTTGGTATGCTGGAAGTTTTTTTGCTGAGGAGGATGAAAACCCTGGTAAAAATATTCCTAAATCGCTTTACACTGGAGCCATCATCGTAATCTTGATTTATGTACTCATTAACATGGCATATTTTTATGTAATGCCAATTACTTCGTTAGCCAATTCGCCATTAGCTGCTTCCGATGTCGCCAAAGTTGTTTTTGGTGATAATGGTGCTATCATTGTAACTATTATTGCTGTTTTTTCAGTCATTAGTATTCTAAATGCTTATATGATGATTCCTGCTAGAGTATTGTTTGGAATGAGTAGAGATGGTTTTTTTATTAAGAACGGAGCTATAGTAAACAAAGGAGGAACTCCAATCGCGGCACTTTTGATTTCTGCCTCCTTTACCTTAGTGTTGATTTGTATTGGTTCGTTTGAAGTGCTCTTTTTATTAGGAACATTCATGTCGGTTATCGTTTGGGGATTGGTCTATTGCGCCTTAATTAAACTCCGAATTTCAGAGCCTGATTTACATAGACCGCACAAATCTTGGGGTTATCCTTATACTTCTATTGTGATGATCTTGTTTTCAATCGTATTATTTTTAGGATTTGCCTACAGCGACCAGAAAAGTTTTATAGTCATCAGCATCATTACAGTACTTTCATATCCTTTGTTTTTATGGATAAAATCTAATGTCAAAAAAGTGTAATTATGACAACATTCTCCAAACCCAGAATACAATCCATCGACCTTTTAAAAGGTCTGGTAATGGTTATCATGGCACTTGATCACGTTCGAGATTATTTTCATTATTCGGCATTCTTTTTTGATGCCACTGATCCAATGCAAACCACGTTACCCATTTTCTTTACTCGATTTATAACTCATTTTTGTGCGCCAGCTTTTAGTTTCTTGGCCGGTCTTTCAGCGTTTATTATTGGGAAACGAAAACCATTGAATGAGTTGTCTGGTTTTTTATTTAAACGTGGACTTTGGTTAGTTTTTGTAGAAATAATCATTATTAATTTTGGATGGAAATTCGATGTCAATTTTACACATATTGGGTTGCAAACCATTTGGTCGTTAGGCATCAGTATGATTGTCTTGGCTGGACTAATTTACCTTCCTAAAAAAGCTATTTTGGTTTTTAGTTTGGTGATTATTTTTGGACATAATTTATTAGACAACATTCATTTTGATGGTAACTTTTTATGGGCAATGCTCCATGAACGCCAAAAATTTGAATTCGCTGAAGGTCATACAGTTATTTTTGCTTATTCGTTATTGCCTTGGATTGCAGTAATGTCTTTGGGCTATTGTTTTGGTTCTTTATATGATTCAACATTTAATATTCAAAAAAGAAAGCAATTATTGAATGGTTTAGGATTTGGAAGCTTTATCCTATTCATTATTCTAATTGCAATTAATAAATATGGTGATCCAATAAAATGGACGAATTATGGAGATACTTCTAAAACCTTAATGTCAATTTTAGATGTTAATAAATACCCACCTTCCTTATTGTACTTATTAATTATGTTAGGAGGAACATTTATCTTTTTAGCCAATGCCGAAAAATTAAAAGGTAAAGTGGTTGATTTCTTTTGTGTGTTTGGTCGGGTACCTTTTTTCTATTATATCCTTCATATTTACTTAATTCACTTCTTAGCGATTTTTGCTGCAGCATTTACTGGTTTTGGTTGGCAAGTTATGGTTTCAATGCCAAAATTTGTTACTCGTGTTGAAGCTTTAAAAGGATATGGTTTTAATCTGATTACAGTGTATATTATTTGGATATTTGTTATTGTTTTGCTTTATCCATTATGTAAAAAATTCGATGAGTATAAACAAGCTCATAAAGAAAAATGGTGGTTGAGTTATTTGTAAAAAACACTTAAATACTATACCAATGGAACTTAATTCTGTTATTGAAGTTCGTGATGCCAGACTTCCCGATGACATGGATAGTATCAAACATTTATGGACTGATTATCTAATATGGGGCAATGAAAAAATGCAAATGAATTATGGTGTGCATCCTCATAATCCGATGGAACAAGTAGAACAAGACAGTAAAATGATAAGCAAATTTTTACCACCAAACGGATGTATTATACTTGCTTTTATTGATGAAAAGCCTTGTGGAATAGGTTGTCTAAAAAGCATTAATAATGAAATTGGTGAAATAAAACGAATGTATGTAGATCCATCTTTCAGGAAAATTGGAGCAGGCAAAGCCATAGTTCAAGCGTTATTAAATGCTGCAAAAAATGCGGGGTACAAAAAAGTAAGATTGGATAGTCCGAAATTTATGGAAGCAGCTCATTCACTTTACCGAAGTTTTGGTTTTGCAGAAATTCCCGTATATGATGAGGTAGAAATTCCCGTAGAGTTTAGGCAGTATTTGTCGTTTATGGAAATCGATTTAATGTAAATCCTTTAAAAAATTAATCGGTCAATTTTAAATTTATGAGCCGAAAAAAACATCTAATCGGCTCATAAATTTTATATAAGTTATAAATTCAATCAAAAAATCAAATTTTAAAAATGAAATTCAAACAAATAAGCCTCTTATCTATCGCACTGATAAATGTATGTTCTTTTCAATTTGCATCAGCTCAAAAAAATAATTATAGCGAAATCATCGCCAGAAATGCGAATCAAATTGAACAAAAAGTAATTGCTTGGCGACACGATTTTCATCAAAACCCTGAATTAGGCAATCGCGAAACAAGAACAGCTGCAATAGTTGCTAAACACTTGCAATCGCTTGGATTTGAAGTGAAAACCAATGTTGCTTATACTGGAGTTGTTGGTATTTTAAAAGGTGATAAACCCGGACCAGTAATCGCTTTGAGAGCCGATATGGATGCCTTGCCAGTAGAAGAAGTTAACGATTTACCTTTTGCCTCGAAAGTAAAAACAATGTACAATGGCAAAGAAACTAGCGTAATGCATGCTTGCGGACACGACGGACACACAGCAATTCTAATGGGAGTTGCCGAAGTTTTAGCAGGAATGAAAAAAGATTTGAAAGGAACTGTAAAATTCATCTTTCAACCAGCTGAAGAGGGTGCGCCAAATGGCGAAGAAGGCGGTGCCGAATTAATGATAAAAGAAGGAGTATTAGAAAACCCAAAAGTAGACGTGATTTTTGGTTTGCACTTGAATTCACAACTTGAAGTTGGGAAACTTTCCTATCGTCCTGCTGGAACTTTTGCCGGTATTGAAGATTTTAAGATTACTGTAAAAGGCAAACCTAGTCATGGTTCTCAACCTTGGAATTCGGTGGATCCAATTGTTGTTGCTGCTCAAATTGTTACAAGCCTTCAAACTATTGTAAGTAGAAATGTAAAACTAACTGAAAACGCTGCGGTAGTTACAGTTGGAGCTATTAATGGAGGTAACCGTTCCAATATTATTCCTAGAGAAGTAGAAATGATTGGCGATATACGAACATTTACCAACGAAGATGAAACTTTAATATTCAATAGAATAAAACAAATAGCCGAAAAAACTGCCGAAGCAGCAGGAGCAACTGCCATTGTTGAAATGCCTTATCAGACGCATTACCCAGTTACTTTTAATAATATAGCACTTACCAATAAAATGTTGCCTTCCTTGCAAAAATCGGCTGGAACTGAAAACGTATTGCTTGTTCCAGCGAATACTGGTGCAGAAGATTTTTCTTTTTTTGCTCAAAAAGTACCTGGATTTTACTTTCGATTAGGCGGAATGACAAAAGGGAAAGACATCAAAACAGTTGGACCACATCATACACCAGAATTTATTATTGAGGACAATTCATTTAAATTAGGTGTAATTGCTTTTTGTAATTTGGTTTTTGATTATTCGGACTTTAATAAAAAATAAAAAATCAATGTGTTCTATCAATATTTCATTAATTTTTAAATCAATAGACAAATTCAACCTGCAGAATGAATATCTATTTTATAAAATTCCTAGCTCCTTGCCTCCCACTTTCTATCAACGCTTGTATTGTATTATTTGATAATTTTCTAGGCCTTCCAGATAAATTTAAATGGCTGATTAATAAGGTTCGTTTAGATGATGTTAATTCTGGATTTGGTTTATCTATAATTGTTTGATAAACCGCACTTATATATTGCCTTAAATTGTTAATTTCTAAAGGTATTTCCAATTCAGCATAATTACTAAACTCTGGTTTATCTAATAACAAACCTAATGTTTCTGAATTTTTTATTGTTTTATTTACTTCATTTGGATTAATGTATTTAGTTGAATCAAACAATTCAATAGGATAATTTGCCAAAAGACCCCCGTCAACCATTAAATGATTAGCCTCTAATCCATATCGGCTTACTACCTTTCCTTTATCATCGATATAAATTGGTTCATAAAATAATGGTATAGAAAATGAAATCCTCATGGCTACTTTTATTTGCATATCAGGAAAGTTTTCATGTGAAAATACCATCAATTTTCGATGCATTAAATCTGTTCCGGTTATGTATAAATCTTTATAATTTTTATCTTTTTTTTGATCTTGTAATTGCTGAAAAGTAATATCCGCATTTCCTGTTTTAAGCGCAATTAATTCATCAAGCCAGTTATATAATTTTTTTCCTTTAAAAAGCCCAAATTTATTTTTCATTCTAAAAATTGCCGTTAACGCAAAACCATCATTCAATTGATTGATTGAAATATCTTTAATGGCTTCTGTCATTTCTTTAGGAGAATATCCTATTGCTAATAAAGTAGCTTGAATTGCACCTGCTGAAGTTCCTCCTACCCTTTCAATTTTTTGCAAAACTCCAGCACTGTCCAAAACTTCCAATGCTCCAGCATATGCCAAACCTCTCATTCCTCCACCTTCTAACACCAAATTCTTAATCACTTTTACTTGTCCAATTGTAAATTTCGGAATGCCAATAGCAATAAGAAAAACTATCAATAAAGCTTTAATCATAATTGAAGTTAAATTACTTGTGCAAGATAAGATTGTAAAACAGATGGAATCCAAAATAAATTAAAAAAAGTCTATTGAATTAGACCAAATGATTTTGAATTTATAGCAAAAAAAAAGCCCTCTTGCTTATCGCAAGAGGGCTTTCAATTAAATTTTAAACCAATTTTACTGTTTGATAATCTTAATATTCTCGTTCAAATTATTTCCAGTAAACTTAATAATATAAGCACCGGCTGGCATATTAGTCAAATCCAAATCCATTAAATCAGAATTTGTATTTAATGGTTTTGTAAGAATTTGTTTTCCAAGTAAGTCGGTAACAACTAAATGATCTCCTTCTTCAATTCCTTTCAAAGAAATAGTATAATTTCCAGAAGAAGGATTCGGATAAATTGAAACCGAAGGTTCGAATTTAACAAGTTGCTCATCAATTCTACATAAATTAACGGCTACATTCAATAACCTCAATTGAGAACTACCACATGCATTTACTGCTTTTACATAAATAGTTCCAGAAACATTGTTCCAGTTCACATTTAAGTTAGATGTTCCTTGTCCACTATTAATAGTAACACCAGCTGGTACAATCCAAGAATAGCTGAAACCAGAAAGAGGAACTACACTGAAATTAACATTTGTCGCATTCTGACATAAAGTAATAGGGCCGGAAATTACGGCTGGAGTCGCAGGTAATCGGGTCAAATTTGCAGTTCTTGGTAATGAACTTCCACATGAATTAGTTGCAACAACCGATAATACTCCAGCGGTAAAATTAGCAGGAACATTTAACGAAATACTTGTTCCAGTATTTGAAATAATTGAGCATCCGGCTGGAATTGACCAATTATACGATAAAGCACCAATAACGGCAGGGATTGAATAATTAAATACTCCGCCTCCACATAAATTACTTATTTGACCATTAATTGCACCTAGAGTTGCTGTACCTGATACAACTGTTATTGATCGTAAAGAACTACTTCCACAACCATTAGCTGCAGATACACTTACATTTCCGGATATAAAACCAATTGGAATAGAAACAGAGATTACATTTGAGCCTTGCCCGCTAATAAAATTAACACCTGCAGGCAAAGTCCAATTATAGCTGGTAGCACCAGTTGTACTAATCGGACAGCTGTAAGTTTGAGTACTTCCACCACAAACTTCTGATGTGTTTCCTAGAATTGAAATTGGAGCAGTTGGCAATGATTGTAATACTCTTGTTCTTGGAGTGCTAGTAAAGCAAGATGTAACCGCTCTAACAGTTAAATTACCTATTATAAAGCCAGCATTTGCGCTTAATGATATTGAATTTGTTCCCTGTCCGCTGTTTAATGTTGTTCCAACAGGAATAGTCCATAAATAAGATTCAGCTCCAGGTACCGCAGTACAAGAAAATGTTTGAGTTGAGCCAGCACACAAACCAACACCCGATCCATTAATAGTTGTTGGAACAATAGTATAATTGTATAAAGTCAGGATTCTGTTAGAACTAACTCCAATACAATTAGAAGCAGATACTAAAAGATTTCCAGTTGTAAATCCAGCATCAAATCTTAGCACGATAGATGTAGTTCCTTGACCGCTCATTATTGTGCAATTTAATGGAGCTGTCCAAATATAACTTGTTGCTCCATTAACTTGATTTATAGAAAACACACGAGTTTGTCCAACACAAGCACCGGCAGAAACACCAGAGATTGTTGAAGGAGTATTTGGCCTTACCGAAAAATATGAAATGGTTCTACAATAATTAGATCCAATAATGCAAGAATTTGCAGCTTTTACACAAATTACACCACCATTATAAGTATTAGAAAAAGATAAAGTAATAGAATTAGTACTGGAAACACCACTTGCGCCTGTTGGCAAAGTCCAGATATATGAAGTTGCACCTGGAATAGCATCAACTGTAAAAACTAATCCGGTTGAATTTCTACAAACACCTAAAGGTCCGTTAATTGCTGATGCAGTTGCTAACGATGACGTTCCATTGTCAACTATCCCATCACAATTATCATCAATTCCATTACATATTTCTATTGCAGAAGGGTTAACAGAAAAATTATTATCGTTGCAATCGATATTGTTAAGTACATAACCATTAGGAGTAGATGCAGTAGAATTTAGATCGATAAAAATTAAAGGATTTCCAAAATTATCAACATCTAAATCTTGATAATATCGAACGGTATTACAGTTTTCATCTGTTTGTCCATCGCAATTATCATCTATATTATTACCGCAAATTTCTGTTGTATTTGGATTTACATTTGGGTTTGCATCATCACAATCAGTTGAATTTGTTGAATAACCTAAAGGCGCAGTTAAACTACATAAAAGTGCAGTTGTGGTTGAACCAAATCCATCATTGTCATTATCAACAAAATAAGATATTAGTGAGTTGATTGCCGTATTGTTATCATTACAATCAGTTGAATTTGTTGAATAACCTCTAGGAGCTATTGTACTACATAAAAGTACAGTTATGGTTGAACCAAATCCATCATTATCATTATCAACAAAATAAGATATTGGTGAGTTGATTGCCGTATTGTTATCATCACAATCAGTTGAATTTGTTGAATAACCTGTAGGCGCTGTTAAACTACATAAAAGTGCAGTTGTGGTTGAGCCAAATCCATCATTATCATTATCAACAAAATAAGAAATTGGTGAGTTGATTGCCGTATTGTTATCATCACAATCAGTTGAATTTGTTGAATAACCTAAAGGAGCTGTTAAACTACATAAAAGTGCAGTTGTGTTCGAACCAAATCCATCATTATCAGCATCAACAAAATAAGAGATTGGTGAGTTGATTGCTGCATTGTTATCATTGCAATCGGTTGAATTTAAAACATAGTTCAACGGTTTGGTACATGCAGACTGAGTAATCAACAAATTCCCAAATCCATCTCCATCCTGATCAGCATAATAAGTTGTTAACTTCTGAATTTCAGAAAGACTCACAGAAATATTTCCAGTTGCAGCTCCAAAACCTTCAAAAACAGCATAATATAATGTATTTGGACTTGCTTTAACTTTAATAGAACCAGCAGTTCCAGTACATAAAACTCCATTGTCATCATTTCCACCTATTCTTACTCCATTGCTATCTAAAAGATGAACATAAGTATCGAAAGGTGATCCACAACTAGAAACTAGAATACTATCAGCACAAGCACTTGTTCTAAAACGATAAAACACATCTGCTGACGTTTGATTTAGAGCTCCAGTATAATCATTGGTAAATCCATTAGAGCTGATTGTTGAAACTACACCTGAAAAAGGTAAACTAGTAATAAATGGAAGTAAAAGATTGTCTCCAACTTTGGTTGTAACATTCAAACTCAAAGCATTTGAAAAAGCATCAACACAATTTGGATTGGTAACTTTAGCACGAATTAAATAAGTTCCTCTTAATAATGCAATTGTTGCAGATGCTCCTGTTGCTCCTACAATGTCCGAATAGCTTGTACCAGCATTTGAAGAAGATTGCCATTGTATACTCGATCCAATTTGCCCGCTTAGATTAAAAACTCCAGAACTGCCAGATTGAAAGGTTGATACGCCTGATGCTGTACCTCCAACTGCTGGAGTTGTACAAGCAGATACTTCTTCAAAGGTTACATCATCAATATAAATATCATATTTATCTGCAAGCGATGTAGCTTTAAATCCTATTGTATAACTACCTGAACTTGGCGGAACTAGAATACTAGAAACAGCTTCTACATAGGTTGTATTAATAGCATTCGTAACCGAGAAAATAGTAGCCGAGGTCATCGCAGCTGCATTTGCGGAATTGCCAAAACGAACTTCTAAATTTTCTGGATAAGTAGCTGACCTTACACGATACCAAAAACGAACTCTATAAGTTTTTGAAGCATTTAATGCTAATGGTGGAGAAAACAAATAATCGTTTGCAGCATTTGTTGGACTATATGAATAGGCAACATTATTAGTTACAGACCTTGGAGTTAGTGTTCCTAAAGCCCAGGTTTTTCCATCAGCATTTACATCTTGAACTGACCAGCCACATGGCAAAGAGGTAGAACCATCAAAATTTTGAGTACTTGGGAATGTTGAAATGGTTGCATTTTGATAAGTAACCTGCGAACTTGATGAATTAGTACTTAAACCTGAACATGTAACAATACATCTATAATATGTAGTTGCAGATACATTAGAAACTGTAACACTTTGATTAGTTGCTCCTGAAATATTGGCGAAAGTCGAATTATTTAAAGAAGATTGCCATTGATAAGTTTGGCCTGTACCCATTCCTATTCCTGATAATGCTAATGAAATATTACCAGGAATACATAATGTTGACGGACTAACTGAAACAGATGCAACTGCTGGCGGAGCTGTACATGGAACTGGATTAGCCAATTGAACTGCTGAATATGCATTTACTCTCCCATGTCCTAAATCTGTACTCCAGGTTCCATTAACTTGTCCGCTTACACCTGAATTATATGTATAACCTCCAACTTTATCCGCTGTTGATTCTATGATTTGACGCGCTTGTGATACTGTTAGGTTTGGATTTGTAGAAAGAATTAATGCCATAACACCTGCAGCATTTGGACATGCTGATGACGTACCATTAAAAGTAGGTGCGTAATCTCCTGCAGAGTAACCAGCTGAACCAGAAATATCTGTTGTGTAAATTTTAACTCCTGGTGCTGCAATGTCTACTCCAGTTCCAAAATTAGATCCCCAAAAGTTTTCACCATCGCAAGATGTTGGACTCTTTCGCTGGTTACACATACTCATTGCAACTACAGAAATCACATTCGTCAATGTTGCAGGGTACGAATTAGCACCATTATCATTTCCAGCTGCAAATAATACTGGAGCACCTTTGCCTCCTCTACCTTGAGTATTTGCTCTGGTTATAGGATCATTAATTAAAACAGACGATCCACCCCCACCCCAGCTATTACTTAAAACATCCGCACCACCTTGGTTCCATGCCCAATCTAAACTTGTACCGATCACGCTATTAGAGGTAACCCAATTAGCTCCAGATGAATATGCAATTCTAACAGGAATAATTTTACTGTTATATGCAATTCCGGCAACACCTAAATTATTGTTTCCAACTCCAGCAACAATTCCTGCACATGCGGTTCCATGGGCATCGTTACCGCTTGGGCCACCATTACTTCCTAAACCTGTACCATCGAATCCAGGTAATAAGTTCGCTAATAAGTCAGGGTGAACTAAATCTACTCCTTCGTCGATAATCGCAATTTTAATGGCAGTAGATCCAGTTGTAATTCCCCAAGCAGCAAAAATTTTCATATCTGCTCCAGAAGTTCCATTGTATTGTATACTTGAGCCAGTATTATTCAATGACCATTGATATCCTAGAAAAGTATCGTTCGTATTGTACTTTTTCAAAAGTTTAAGAACGTCTGGTTCAGCAGTTGCAAACATTTCAGTTTCTGCAAACATATTTGCCATTTCTAAGGCTCTCATGGTGGAACTCTTGGTGATTTTTATGAAAAACAAATTTGGATCATATTTATATTGTTCGTCAATATAAGCTCCGTTTTGCTTTACTAATTCTTCCATTTTAGCATAATCAGCCTTGTTTTTAAGTTTTACAACAAATCGGTCTAAAGCTGCTTCAGAAGTTCCATCTCGATAAATCAAAAATGGATTAGCATATTCAATTTGCTCATTTTTATTTAGCCTTTCAATTAATGCAAGAATTTGCTCATCCGATACACCTTTGGTTAGTTCGGCCATTACTACTTTAGGCAATGGCAAAAACATTTCTTTTATAATTGGCTCGAGTAGCTTTTCTGCAGAAAGCAAATTTTTCTGGGTTTCTACTGAGATAGTTGGTTTAAATTTTATCAGAACTTTTTGATTAGATAAATCATAAAAGATTTTCCCATCAGGCGAGTAATGATAGATTTTGGTGGTACCGTTTGTTAAACTAGAACCATTTTGCTTTGCAATATTTTGGGCTTTTGCATTAGAAAAGCCTAAAAAAGCTATGCAAATAAAAATTTTCAGGAATTGATTTTTCATTATTGAGAGAATAGTAAAACGTAAATAAAGTATATTTTTTTAAATATTTAAAGAACAATTTGTTAACGATAGCTTTCAATTGAAATCAGCAACATAATGATGTTGGATAATTACTATGTTTTTGATAATTTTTGAGTTGATTATTAACAATTGGATAGAAAGAAAATTGAGAATCGAGTTTTAAAAAGCACAACGTTAGCCAGTTTTTACTAATAATTAAATACCTATAAAAGGGTATTTTGAAATTTTGAATTTGCATGTTATACCCTATTTTTAAAATTTTTACCGCTTAGCTTACTTAAACTTATTTTTTGAATATTATTATTTGCCTATCATATTTCAAGAATGAAAGCTACGTTCAATCTTGGATTCAAATTTGGAAAAGAATTTAAACTACTTGATAGGATTTTTAACGCTATTAATCCAAATTTTCCATCATTTTACAGGACAAATTATTCATAACTTTACAGAATTGATTATAATCTATAAAATATTCAAATAATTGGTTACCGTTTTTACCATATGCTTTTGCGAAATATCTTATTCTTTCAAAATCACAATAATCTTATTTTTAAAATAAAAACTTTAGATTAGAGTCTTAATTGAAAGGTAAATTCCATAAAACAATTCTTAAAATTTGTTAATATGAATATGTATTCGACCATCGCTCAAATCATCATTGCAATATCAATAGGTTACGTATGGATATTTCGTTTCGATAACATTGTAAAAGAATTTGAGCAATATGGACTTAGTGATTTGACCAGAACTATGGTTGGTGCTGCAAAAATAATTTTAGCTACCTTATTAATAGTTGGTATCTGGCATTCAGAATTTATTTTAATACCGTCTGTGTTGATAGGATTATTAATGATCGCAGCTCAGTACTTTCATTTTAAGGTAAAAAACCCAATCCAAAAACATTTACCTTCTCTTTTTCTTTTGAGTTTGTGTATTGTTATTGTGTTAATTAGTATCAACTAATATATTAATGAATTTATTTTTTGGACTGATTCTACTTTCAAGTTTATCATTTTTGATTTACGGTATCGCTTATTTCAAATCTGCAAACATGAAAAGCGAATTTAAACGTTTTGGTTTAGAAAAATATGGAACACTTACTGCGGTATTAGAAATTATTGGTTCAATTGGATTGCTAGTTGGTTTAATGAATAATATTATTCTTTTAATTTCTGCAGGAGGTTTAGTCTTATTAATGCTTTTAGGGGTTTTAGTAAGATTAAAAATAAAAGATAGTTTGCTAGCTATATCTCCTGCATTCTTTTTTATGATATTGAATGGATATATTTTCTATAAAACTTTATTGTTTTTTTTTGAAGCGTTTTTATTGTTTTGAAAAACAATAAAACTAACTTTAATTATAGAATACTCATCAAAAATTAATTGTAAAAATCGACGTTAATTTTAATTTATATACAAACATATTACCCTTTGTTCGGTTTAAAACAATATATAAAAATGTAAAATCAGAGTGCTAAGGCTTAGGGATAGTAGCTGCATACTTTTTTCCTTTAAAAAACAGTTAAATAAAAAAAAGATATAGCGAATAGCCCGGTCTCGTCATTAAAAAGACGAGAGAAACCCTAATTGTATTTAAAATACATAATATCAATTATTAAAAAAAATAAATAAAAATAATTAAAAACTAATCAAACCGCACAACGGGTATATTATCAATTAAAATTACCAACCGCTCGCCAGAACATCTGCTAAATGCATTGTTTTTAATGGTAATTTTTGTTTATCAATATATCCTTGTAAATGCAATAAGCAAGAGGCATCAGTAGATATGAGAATCTCAGCTCCAGTTTCCATGGCATTATTTACTTTTTGTTGACCCATTGCAGCAGAAATACTTTCAAATTTAACAGCGAATGTTCCACCGAAACCGCAGCAAGTTTCTACATCATTTAGTTCAATAAGTTCTAATCCTTTTACATTTTTAAGCAAGTTTCTGGGGCTTTGTTTTACACCACATTCTCGGAGAGCAGCACAAGCATCGTGATAAGTGGCTTTTGCAGGAAGAGATGCACCAAAATCTTCAATTCCTAATACATTAACTAAAAAATCAGATAGTTCATACATATTATTTTGAATTGATCGACACTTATTATGCGAAACAGCATTAGTAAACAAATCATTGTAATACGTTTTCACCATTCCAACACATGATCCAGAAGGACTCACAATGGGCATATCATCTGGAAAATCATTAATAAATTTTTGCCCAACAGATTTTGCTTCATCCCAAAAACCTGAATTAAATGCCGGTTGTCCACAGCATGTTTGCTCTGGATTATAAAAAACTTTACAACCTGCTTTTTCTAATACTTTAATAGTATTCATAGCTGTATTTGGATACAACTGGTCAATAAAACAGGGAATAAAAAGGCATACGTTCATGTAGTAAAAATAAATTATCGGATACTGGTGAAATTAACTTTCATGATCCTAAATAAAAAGAATAAACCAATAACAAAAAAAATAGCAAGCATACCAATGGAGTTTTTCATACTTCCTGTTAATTCTTCAATTAAGCCATATGATGCAGTTCCTAATACAATTGCCATCTTATCTGTCACATCAAAAAAACTAAAGTAAGAAGTAGTATCTTTTGTTTCGGGCAACATTTTAGAATAAGTGGATCGCGATAAAGATTGAATTCCCCCCATTACCATACCAACGAAAAATGCAAGGGTGTAAAACTGTTGGACATTACTTACTTGCAATGCACCCAAACAAATACCAATCCATGCAATTATAGCAATTGCTAATGCTTTCGCATTGCCTAATTTAGATGAGATAAATGAAAATAGATAGGCACCGCCAATAGCAACAAACTGGATAATGAGTATAGTAGTTATTAATTGTCCGCTTTCTAATTTCAATTCTTTATCACCATATAATGCCGCAACGTACATTACCGTTTGCACTCCCATATTAAAAAAGAAAAAAGAAAGCAAAAATGATGTTAACCTGGATTGAGTCTTAATTTCTTTAAATACTTTGATAAGCTCGCGATACCCATTTAAGATTACATGATGAGTTGCTACACGCTTTTCTGTAGGCGAAGGAAGATGTCGAAATGAATATTGTGCAAAAACGATCCACCATATACCAGTAAGTAAAAAACTTATTCGTGCGGGTAAACTATCATCCGTAATTCCAAAAAGTTTAGGCTGAAGTACCAGAGCAAGTGAAGCAATTAATAAAATTGAACTTCCGATATAACCCAAGGCATAGCCTTTTGCGCTTACTTTATCTTGGTTTGCAGGCGAAGATATTTCAGGTAAATATGAATTATAAAAAACTAAACTGCCAGAAAAACCAACACTTGCCAAAAAAAATTCTATTATTCCAAACTCAATATTTCCTGAAACGAAAAAATAAAGTGAACTGCAGGAAATTGCACCTAGATAACAGAAAAAGCGCATGAACATTTTTTTATTCCCAGAATAATCTGCAATACCTGAAAGCAAAGGGGAAACAAGGGCAACTACCAAAAACGACAAAGAAATTGCATACGAATACAAGGCCGTGTTTACATACGTCCTACCAAAAAAATCTACAAATCCGGAATTTTCATTTTTAGTTATGGCTGAATAATAAATAGGAAATATAGTAGAGGTTATAACCAATGGGTAAACTGAATTAGCCCAATCGTACATTGCCCAAGCATTCACTACTTTTTTATTATCCAATGATTTCATAGTAAAGGTAATTTTTGACGGTGAAAATAAGGCATTTTTTTGTTAGTATAAGTAATATTAATCTGGAGATTATTTTACTCCATTTTGAAAATTTATTTTTTTTAATGAAAACATTAAACTTTATTATAGCATTGCTAGGTTTGATTGTTATCATTTTTATTAAATGAAAACCACTAACAATTTTTTATTTTTTTAAAAATATGCTCTTTCAAAAAAGAATTAAAGATAAATTCAATTATTATTTAGGTCTATTTCAATCAGATAAAAGTTATTTTCTAATTGCTTTATTCTTTGCCATTTTTCCAATTATATTCTCATCGTTTATTATCATTTTTTTTCAAAACTGGCTTAATACTCTAGATCACAATATCTTAGGTTTGCTCATTGTTGCATTACTGGCTTCAATTACAATGGCATTTGGGCTAACACCAACAACATTTGTTGCCATACTATGTGGGTATTATTTTGGATTTTTTGGTTTAATTGGTTTACTAATTGCCTACCCAATTGCTGCATATATTGGATTAAAATTTGGCCAATGGCTCAATACTATAATGAGTGGAAGTACTTTTTTTCATCATCCACATTTAAATTTACTGGCGAATAAAATTGGACCCGAACAATTTAAATTGATATTTTTTATGAGACTTTCCCCTGCTCTTCCTTTTGCAGCTTCTAATTTTGCCTTATCTAAAGTACCCATTACAATTTGGATATACCTAACAGCAAGTTTTGCTGGAATGCTGCCACGCACTATTGTATTCTTTATCGCTGGTTTGCATGGTGATGAATTGATGAACGCATTTAAAAACCCTGAAAATATTACCCAGCAACAAGTTTTTATGGCGCTTTTATTTATTGTATCCATAGCCGGTCTTATTTATACAATGAAAAGAATAACTAAAAACTAAACTTTTATTTTAGTTACATGTTGGAACATATATCTACCTTTAGTATTTTCTGATTAACCAAATTTAAATACAAAATAATAATTTATTGTTTTATAAGGTATGTCTATAATTTTCAATTCAGATTATCCAACAAAAAAATCGATTGAGCTATTTGCCGATGATTTATATTCTTTTCTTTTTCCAATTATTAAAGGTAAAACAAATGAACCTTTTGAAAATTTTGAAGGCTTCACAGACCTCCAATATAAACTCAAGCGGTTATTATTGGATAATTTACTACGAGAAGGAAGTGATAAAAATGAAATAGTAGCTAATTATTTCAACGAACTGCCTAAGATTTATGGTGATTTAAAATCGGATGCTACGCATATTTTAGAATCAGATCCTGCAGCAACTTCTTGCGAAGAAATAATGATGGCATACCCAGGTTTTTTTGCCATTTCAATTTATCGTTTGGCTCATTTTTTGAACTTTTTGGGTGTAAAATTAATTCCAAGAGTTATGTCAGAGTTTGCTCATAGAAGAACAGGGATAGATATTCATCCTGAAGCAGAAATTGGAAAATCATTTTTTATTGATCATGGCACGGGTGCAGTAATAGGTCAAACAGCAAAAATTGGAGAAAGAGTAAAAATTTATCAAGGAGTTACATTAGGAGCCTTAAGTGTGGATAAAGTTTTTGCGAATACAAAGCGACATCCAAGTATTGAAAATGATGTGGTTATATATTCGGGAGCTACTATTTTAGGTGGAAATACTGTTATTGGAAACAATAGTGTAATTGGAGGAAACGTTTGGCTAACAGAATCTGTCCCTCCATATTCCTTGGTTTATCATAAAAGTGAAACCAAAATCAGAACAAAAAAAGAACCATTAGATATTATAGATTTTTCCATTTAAAATTTAAACAATGAAAGTAAACTCAATTTTAGAAACAATAGGCAATTCGGCACATGTAAAAATAAACAATCTTTTTCCAAAGGATATTCAGGTATATATGAAAATGGAAAGAAGCAATCCAGGTGGAAGCATTAAGGATAGGATTGCACTTGCCATGATAGAAGATGCTGAAAAAAAGGGAATTCTGAATCCTGATAGTGTGATAATTGAACCAACATCAGGCAATACAGGAATTGGATTAGCTATGGTAGCCGCAGTAAAGGGATATAAAATAATTTTAGTAATGCCTGAGTCCATGTCGGTAGAAAGACGGGCAATAATGAAAGTTTATGGTGCAACCTTTGAGTTGACGCCACGAGAAAAAGGAATGAAAGGGGCAATTGAAAAAGCTACTGAACTTACTGCATCAACCCCAAATGCATGGATGCCTTCTCAATTTGAGAATGAAGCAAATATTAAAATACATCAAGAAACCACGGCAAAAGAAATTTTAGCAGATTTCCCTGATGGAATTGATTATATGATTACTGGAGTTGGAACTGGCGGTCATATTACAGGTTGTGCAGATATTTTAAAAAAACAATTTCCGAATATAAAAGTGTTCGCAGTAGAACCAGAATTATCGCCTGTAATTAGTGGTGGAGCTCCAGGCCCACATCCTATTCAAGGAATAGGAGCTGGATTTATACCTACTAATTTACATACAGAAGTTTTAGATGGAGCTATTCAAGTAAGTAAAGACGAGGCATACCAATATGCAAGAGATGCTGCCTCAAAGGAAGGTATTTTTATTGGAGTTTCTTCTGGTGCTTCTCTTGCTGCTGTTTCTAAAAAATTACCCGAAATGCCTAAAGGAAGTGTTGTATTAACCTTTTGCTACGATACTGGAGAACGATACTTGTCAATTGACGGATTATTTATTTGAGAATAATTCAAAATAGAATACCTTTTTGAGTTTATAATTTTTATCCAAAAAAATTAAAATAAACCTGCTTTACGCAGGTTTTTTTTATTGTCGGGTATTTTAAGTTATTTCGTAAGATAATACTCATTCTATGAAATTTTTAAAGCGAACTCTGCTTTTTGTATTCCTGCTTCTGTTTTTGTCGATAATTGGAATATATCTTTATTTACTTACAACCAAGCCCGATTATGACGGAGAAAAAAATCTAAGAGGCTTAACTAGCGAAGTTGAAACCCGTTTTGATGATTACGGAATTCCTCACATTTATGCTAAAAATGAACATGATGCATATTATGCCTTAGGGTTTTTACATGCCCAGGAACGTCTGTTTCAAATGGAAATGGTAAGAAGAATTGGAGCTGGAAAACTTGCAGAAATTTTAGGAAAAGAAATGGTTCAAACCGATCTTTTTTTTAGAACATTAGGCATAAACAAACATGCTGAGCAATCTGCATCATTATATTTTTCAGATTCATCAGAAGCATTTCAGAAAAGTTCAAAAGCTTATTTAGCAGGTATTAATGAATTTATTAAAACTGGCCCCACTCCTCCTGAATTTTCTATTTTAGGCATTCCCAAAACTGAGTTTACTCCTGTTGATTTATACCTAATTACAGGATATCTATCTTTCTCATTTTCCGAAGCATTTCGTACAGATTTGGTTTTAGGAAGTTTAGATGATTCTTTAGGTTCAGCATACATAAACGATTTAATGCCAACTACTTCTAATCCATCAAATTCTCCAACCATGAGAAAAAGAAGTTTGCCTCAAATTGCAAATATGTTTAACGAAATTGAAAAGAAATTACCTGTTCCATTATTAATTGGAAGTAATGCCTGGGTATTGGCACCATCAAAATCAAAGAGTGGAAAAGTATTATTTGCCAACGATACTCATATTGGATTTAGTCAACCAGCAGTATGGTTTGAAGCCCATATCAATTATCCTGGTTTTAGTATGTATGGCAATCATTTAGCAGGCTTTCCTTTTGCTTTAATAGGTCATAACAATGTAAGTAGTTGGGGATTAACTTTGTTGGAAAATGATGATGTTGATTTTTATCGTGAACAGCAAAATCCAAATGATAGTAACCAGGTATTTATCAATGGAAAATATGAAAATATAAAAGAATATGAAGAAATAATTAATGTAAAAAATGAAAAAGAAGTAAAAGTTAAAATAAGAACCACAACGCATGGCCCACTTGTAAATAATGTAATGGGTAAGGCAGGTAAAAATTTTAATGAACCTTTGAGTATGTTTTGGACTTACACCAAGTTTCCTGCTAAAACGATGCAAGCAACATACCTGATGAATCATGGAAATAAACCAGCAGATTTTGAAATGGCAGCATCCATAATTCATGCACCTGGTTTAAATATTTTGTACGGTGATACTGCTGGAAATATTGCTTGGTACACAGCTGCAAAATTATTAAAACAACCTGCTTCTGTTAATTCATTGCAAGTAATAGATGGTTGGGATTCGCAACAAGCAGCATTAGGATATTTTGATTTTACACAAAATCCTAAAAAATTAAACCCAACAGAAGGCTACATTATTTCTGCAAATCATCAACCCGATCCAATTGATGGCATTGCATTAAATGGATATTATGCTCCTGGCAACAGGGTAAATAGAATTGAAAACTTATTAAAAACAGAAGAAAAATGGTCTATAGAGGAATTAAAAAAAATATTAATGGATGTCACCTCCGACGTATATAAAAACAATGCTGAAATTATATTGTCAACTTTTGAAGATAAAGATGTAGTAAATAAAACTCCATTACACAAAAAGGCTTACGATAAATTAAAAAACTGGAATGGCGATCATCAACTAAATGATATTGCACCTACTATTTATTATAAATTATTATCTACTATTTTATCTTACACAATGCTTGATGAATTAGGAGAAGATGGATATAATTCCATAATTAATACTCATACGATAAAAAAAGCAAGTTCATTATTATTGAAAAACAATAATTCTGTATGGTGGGACAATATTAAAACTGACTCAGTTACAGAAACCAGAAATATTATATTTATTACAGCGTTCGAAAAAACAGTAAATGATCTTCAAACTCAATTAGGTAATAATATTGATGATTGGCAATGGGGAAAAGTACATACGTTGGAACATGGTCATTTGATAGGTCGGCAAAAACCATTAGACAAATTATTTAATGTTGGCGAAAAAGAGGTGATGGGAGGAAATGAGGTGATAAATAACCAAGCTTTCCCACTTAATAATGAAGGAAAATACACAGTAAGTTATGGTCCGGCTATGCGGATACTAATTGATTTTGCAGATTATGATCATTCTCAAAGTATTTTACCAACAGGTGAATCAGGCCATTTTATGAGCAAACATTATAAAGATCAGGCAGATATGTACAATAGAGGAGCTTTTAGAAAGCAAATGACTAACAAAGAAGAAATTTTTAAAACTGCAAAAGGAAAAATGACTCTAAAGCCAAAAAAATGACATACTTTTTGATAATCTTCTGGTACTAATAAACAAAAATGACCAGATTACTTAATCTTCATATTTTCGGAATGCAATGCCGGCATTGTACATCGATAATTAAAAACCTTTTAATATCAGAACCAGGAGTGGTAGATGTTGAAGTAAAATTGGATTATAACTCAGCAGAAATTACGTATGATGATATGCAAACAAACGAATATAAGCTTGAGAGTGCAGTGAATAATTCAGGAATTTATAATGCTTTAGTATTTTAAATGCTTGTGGTTTATGGCGTTATTCCATTTATGAAAACTGATGGAATAACATTGTATCCATTTATTTTTGTTCGAAAAAAAAGTTTATTGCAAAATAAACGACTAATAAATCACGAAAAAATACATGTAAAGCAAGAATTGGAATTATTAATTATACCTTTCTATTTATTATATCTAACTCACTATTTCTACAATCTTTTGAAATTCAAAAATCATAGGAAAGCTTATTTAAATATTTTTTTTGAAAAAGAGGCTTATCAAAATGACCATGATTTAAACTACCTTAAAAATAGAAAAGTGTTTGAATCCTTTAAATACCTTTTATCAAAACAAACTAATTAATTGATCTTTTTGTCAATTGGAAGATATTTAATAAAAAGTTTAGCGTTGCATTCATTATTAAACTTAGTTTCTAATATCTTTCTTCGAAATTCAGCTTCTTCAGGTTCAACAATTAAATCCATATATTTAATTATTAATTTTTTAAATTCAGAAGCTGAATGACCAATAATACATAGTTTTTCCAAGCCTGTTCCTTTTACGATAACTGGATTTACTAAAATATGGCGACCGATAAACAAAGAATTTATTAATTTAAGTTTTATACCTGTTGATTGGAATGACAATAATAAATTTATCTGGGCATTACTTATCAAATCTGCCATTTGTTCATCATTAATATCTGCACGTATCGTTACATTTTTCGCTCCTTTAATTGCATTTTTAATTCGGTTTGTAGGGTTCGAGCCAGCAATTATTAATGGGTAATCTGATCCTTTAAAAATATTTTCAATTAAATAAAGCGCCGCCTGTTCATTCTCCTGAATATGCAGATTGCCATGATACAAAACATATTTACCGGTTTCAGATTTTATATTCATCCTTTCATTTTGATGAAAAGGAGGCAAATAATGAACTTGCTTGTAATTTAATTTAAAATGAATCTCGTCTTTTACCGATATTGGAAATAAAACATCTGCATGCGATAATTTTCGTTCAAATATTCTAAGTTTAAAAGCAGCACCCATAAAATAAATTTTTTCGATAGGGTTACGAGTTGAACTTGCTAATCCACTATAATAGTCATGTTCGATATTATGAGTTCGTACAATTTTGAAACGATTTTGAAGACGTTTATCATCGAGGTAGTAGCAACTATGCAAACCTTCAAATAATACAGGGTACTCATCTTTGAGCAAATTTCTAATCAATTCATCTGATTTTCTGGAACTTACAATAAATGGATTAAGTAGTAGCGTATTAAAAATGCTTTTATTTCTTTTATAATAATTAATACTAACGCAAAAATCTCTTAACTCTTCTGCTTCATTTCTTCCATATTCGAAACAATGTAAATGAATTTTTATCCCTTGTTTGTGTAATGCTTTAATTTTATAAAAAACATCAATTATTCCTCCATAATTTGCAGGAAAAGGAATATCAAAAGAAATGATATGTAAATGATTATCCAACCTGAGAATAAAGATGTAATAATTTACTTTCTTCTATTTGCCAGTTAAATTCCTGAGAAGCTTTGGAGCAATTATTTTTTAATTTTTGATACAACACATCATCTAAAAGCAATGAGTTCAATGAATTAACTAAGTTCTCAACACTTAAATCAACCAATAATGCAACTTGGTATTTGCTATTAATTTCTGCATACTCTGGAAAGTTATTAGTAATTGAAGGAATTCCAGCATGGATATAGTCGAAACATTTATTATTTAACGAATAATAATAACTTAAACCAAGATTTTCGGAAACATTAATTCCTAAGTATGCTTTTCGTGTGATTGTTTTTAATGTACTTGGTTGAACAAAACCCAGAAATTTAACCTTATGATTCAATTGAAGTAAATCAACTTTTTCTCTTAAAATATCGCTTAAATCTCCCTCCCCAGCTAGGTATAACTTACAGTTTACCAATGGCATAGCAGCTATTAATTGTTCTAAACCTCTCCCCTGATTTAAGGCTCCCTGATAAATTAAATATCGCTCTGTTTTAATAATATCCTCCTGTGGTTCTTGAAGATGTAAAACAGGTACATTTCTGATTGTTACAAATGGAGTTTTATATTTTTGATTAAATAAATGGGCGATGCTATCGCTTACTGTATAGCAATATGTAAGTTTCGGAATTATAAAAGCTTCTATTCCGGTCCAAATCTTTTTAATAAAGGGACGGTTTATAACTTCAGGTACTTCTGTGAAATATTCGTGAGCGTCGTAAATACATGGCTTTGCTTTTATTTTAGAAGCCATAAAGCAAGCAAGCAAAGTATCAAGATCTACTGCATTAATAGCATCGAATCGATTTGTTAACAAATAAAAAAATAACCTAATATTATATTCGATGTAAAAAAATTTGCCTTTGTTAAAAATGCATTTTAAACGAATCTGTGTATAGTTTTTATTTATTAATGCAACAGAATAAGATCTTTCGCGACCAATTAAAGTAACTGCATATCCGGCTGTATCTAGAGTTTCGCAAATTCTTGACATACGTTGATCGTATGTCAGATCGTTGGTAACTGTGAGTATTATTTTCTTCAAATTCACGGTGCTTCCTGAGTTTCTCTATTCTTAACTAACGGTAAATTTGTTTCTCTGGTCTAAATTATATTGGCAAGATTCAAAAAATTCTTGTCATCAAGCAATATTTTTCCACTATCTACCAAAAACTGTACAACTTTTATCTTTTTCTCTTCCTTTATTTCTGAATGCCATGATAAAACCTCTGAAAGAAGATATGAATTTTGCGAAAGTTTTGTTGAAATATACCCTGCATATGTCTCAAATTCTTTTGTACTGAGCTGTATTTTTTTTGCTTCCAAACAAATATCGCATACTCCACAATACTTTGATTCTGGTTCATCGAAATAGTTCAATAGCATTTTGCTTCTGCAAATATTGCGATTATCAATGTATTTCAACATACCGTTTACTTTCAATTCCAATCTTTTGCGTTGCTCTAGCAAAAAACGACTATTCAAATTCATTTTATCACTACTAAAACGTTCAGAAAGGAATAAAATCTGCGGTGAATCTTTTTGAGGTTCATAAACAATAATGTTTTGGATTTGCAATTGATTTAACATTTTAACCAGATCTTTTCGATTAATTTCTAACCTCTTTGCCAAAATATTTTCATTTATCGGAACAAAATTATCAAATACTCCACCATGAGAACGTAGAATAACCTTAATAATAGACTCCAAATCCACATTTGCGATCATAAACGAATATAAAATATCCTTATCAGCAACAAATTTTAGTGAACTGGATCTGAAAGCTGATTCATTAAATTGTAAATACTCATCATGTTCTAAATAGCGAGCACAATTGTAAACTAGAATCGGATGCAAATTAAATTTAGTACAAAAATCAGCAACATCAAAATCATAGGCTTCCATTTTACCAGCACCAATTGCAACTTTCAAATAACTCCCTAATTGATGATAAACTTGCTTTATTTGTTGAATGGTTGGAAAATTCTCAAAGGATTTTTGTAAAAAACTTTGCCTATCAACCAAATCATATAATAATACTGCATAAGCTTTTGCTCCATCTCTTCCGGCTCTGCCAGCTTCCTGATAATATGCTTCCAAGCTATCAGGCAAATCCAAATGAACAACAAAACGAACATCCGCTTTATCTATACCCATTCCAAATGCATTTGTCGCAACAATTACTTGCTTCTGCCCCTTCATCCATTCTGCTTGTGTTTTTTCACGAATTTCGTGTGTTAATCCTGCATGATAAAAGTTTGCTGAAATTCTATTTTTATTCAAAAATTCAGAAACTGTTTGAGTTGAGCGTCGATTTCTTACATAAATAACGCCTGTTCCGCTAACATTTCTGATTATCTTCAATAACTTTTTTTGTTTATTTTCTTCTTCCGAAACAACATAGCTTAAATTGTTTCTCAAAAAACTTTGAACAAACACTTTAGGATTTTCAAACAATAATTTATCGCAAATATCCTTTCTTACAATATTTGTAGCTGTTGCTGTAAGTGCTAAAATCTTAACTTCAGGAAGAATTTTGCGAATTGATGCTATCAATAAATAAGATGGCCTAAAGTCATACCCCCATTGAGAAATGCAGTGTGCTTCATCTACAACCAAAAAGCTGATTTTCATCTTAGCCAGCCGAACTAAAGTAATTTCTGACTTCAATCGTTCTGGTGATAAATATAAAAACTTGATCTGACCATAGATACAATTATCTAAAGCAGTATCAATTTGCTTGCTCGTCATAACCGAAGTAATTGCGATTGCAGAAATTCCTCGGTTTGTTAAATTCTGAACCTGATCCGACATCAAAGCAATTAATGGCGAAATTACTATACAAATTCCAGGCATAGCCATGGCCGGCACTTGAAAACAAATTGATTTTCCGCCTCCTGTTGGCAATAATCCTAACGTATCATTCCCTTCTAATATGGAGTGAATGATATCTTCTTGCAATGGACGGAATTTTGTATGCCCCCAATATTGGCTAAGAATTTCTACTATTGTCAATTTTGATTGTTTAAATATGGTTTAAAGCAATTTTTACTATTATATTGAGTATTAAAAACTTATTCTAAAACCAGAATGTAAAGGTATAAAAAACGATTTAGCCAATTATTAGAAATCAAATTGTTTGTTTAATAAATTTTAAAAAGAGGGAATTTCTAAAACTGATTGTACTATAATTTCATTTATACTTATATTTTTGAAAATTATGCCAATCCAGTTAAATTTATATACACTTCTTTTAGGAATGATAATTTCTCAAGGATTTTTTGCTGCTGTAATTCTTTGGTTTTCAAAATCTAACAAAAATTCTAACAGATTTCTTTCTTTATTATTAATTAGTATTTCACTTTGGCTGGCAGATAGTTTTATGAGATTGGCTGGTATATATAACGAAAAACCAAATTGGTATTTCATGCCAATATTTTATTCTTTCGGTTTTGGACCACTAATTTATTTTTATGTTAAAAGTTTAATTTCTCATCCATTTGAATTTAAAAAATTAGATTATCTACATTTTATTCCAGTTTGTATTCAAGCAGCTTTATATTTTTTCTTACGTTTTCAACCATACGAATTCAAAAAATGGTTTTGGGAAAACGTTCATTATTCCATTACCTATCGGATTGAATTTGACGGAACTTGGATTTCTTTGTTAATCTATTTATTACTTTCTATCAAACTTATCATCCGATATCAGCATTGGTTAGTTAATAATTATTCTGAGGTTTCTAAATTTAGGTTGAATTGGTTAAAAATTATTCTTGGAATACTTTTGCTACTCTCTTTGCAATGGTTGGTAGAAATAATTTTGCGCGATTATTTCAATTTGTTTTTCAATTACGATTATTCAATTCAGCTTTTGGGCATTATTGCTTTAATTTTAGGAATTGGAGGGATACGGCAAGCTAATTTAACTGTTGTTGGTTTTCAAAAAACAACACAAGACACAGAGCAAAAAAACATTGATTTTGTTATTGATGATGGAATATTGAAACTAATTTCAGAATGGATGGATAAAGAAAAAAGTTTCCTGAATCCAACATTAACGCTATCAGATTTCTCGAAAGAACTAAAATTAAATCCGAAAAATGTTTCAAAACATATCAATATCGGTTTGAAAAAATCTTTTAACGATTTTGTAAATGAATACAGAGTAGCTGAGGTTAAAAGAAAAATGAAATCTACAGACATTGAAAAATTTACTCTTTTGGCTATTGCTTATGAATCTGGATTTAATTCCAAAACAACGTTTAATCGGATTTTTAAAGATTTAACCGGATCCACTCCGAGTGAATATTTAGGTTGAATGGAAAGCTTTTCAATGAATTATTCTCAAAATAGTTCCAAAAACTGATTTTGGTACGTCCCAATCATAATTTGGGGCGTTATGCTTTACATTTCCTTGCACATTTGTTTCAGACAACTAGAAAAAAAATTGTCTAAAATAAAATGAAAAAAATAATTGTTTTGACTGTGTTGTATTTATTATCTAACAACACCTTTTCGCAAACAGCTTGGTCTGACCAAACAAGAGTACTTCCGGATAAACTTAGAAATATAGAAACTGGAATTCGTTTGGAACATTCCCCGAGTCCAAACTATCCAGAAAGGAATATGAATAAATCTGAAGAAGCACTTTATGTGTGGCAACACAGCACTTTTGTAACTGCATTAAATCAGAATTTGGAGGTTATTGAAGCTGGAAGTTTTATATGGTATTCTGCAGAAGGTTGGAAGGAAAATATAAAATACAATAAAGAGGATTTCACAAAAAGTTTCAGCTGCAAAAATGGGCTATTACAAAAAAGAAAGGTATTTACTTTCAAGAAAAAACTATCGATATGGCAATAATTTATTTGCTGGAGATGCATTATGGTTTGTAATAGCCAAAGACAAAAACGGAAAATTGTTTAAAGGCGTCGGACTAATTGAAACTGAAAAAGAATTAAAAAAATAATAAAATAAAACTTAAAAAAAAACAAAAATGAAAACTCTAAAAACAGTATTGATTTTAATTACACTTTTAAACTTTACTTATGCATTAGCAAAAGATTATAAAATAGATGCAAATAAAAGCAAAGTAATATGGACTGGATATGCAGAAGCTGGAGGCTATGCACCGGAAGGAACACTAAAGCTTAGTAGTGGAAGTTTTGCGATGGTTAATAATAAAATTACCTCGGGCGAATTTGAATTTGATATGAAAACCATAAGCCAAGAAAATAAGGATCTTGAAAAGCATTTAAAAAATGAAGATTTTTTTGATGTAGAGAAATTCCCAAAGGCATTTTTCAAAATCACTAAAATTTCAACTAATCAAGTTTCGGGTATACTTACCATAAAAGGAATCTCCAAACCAATTACTTTTCCGATTGAAATATCTAAAGTAAATGAAATGATTAATGTGAAAGGAACTTTAAAAATTGATCGAACTTTATATGAAATAAAATATAATTCAAGCAGCTATTTTCAAGACTTAGGTAGCTATGCCATTAAAAATCAGTTTGATATAAAAATTGATATAATTGCAAATTGAAATTCAATCATTAATCTCGTTGGGATGACATGATTATAAACATATTTATCAATAATCATTTCATCCCTTCCGGATTTTAGATATTTTTTTAAAAATTAACTTTAATTAAACAACACCAAAATTAAACCCATTAGGCAAAAGAGCTGATTTCTTAACTACAATTATTCCAGCTTTTACAGTGAATAATTCATTATCGGAATCTGGCAAATGTGTACCACCTAAGAGTTTTACATTATTTCCGATTCTGCAATTTCGATCTATAATGGCATGGCTAATTTCACAATCACTTCCTATTCCCATAGCTGGTATTCCTCGTTGTGTGTAATCGTCTATTTCAGCTATTGTTTCAAAACTATCAAAACCCATTACATAGGTATTACTAATATTTGTACCAGTGCCTATTCTACTTCTAATCCCGATTACAGAATTTTCTATTTTGTCGCAATGCAAAATACAACCCTCAGCAATCATTGTTTTATGCAAGCTAGCTACCGAAACTTTTGAAGGTGGTAGCATTCGAGCGTGAGTAAATATTGCACTTGCACTGTCGAATAGATTAAACTTTGGAATATCCTCTGTTAGAGCAATATTAGCTTCAAAAAATGAACTGATACTTCCAATGTCGGTCCAATAGCCTTGATATTGAAAGCTTGAAACTTGATAATTTTCAATGGATTGTGGTATAATTTCTTTTCCGAAATCTGTTATATCAGGCTTTTCGGTTAATAATTTTATTAATAAATCTCGATTGAAAATATAAATACCCATAGAAGCAAGATATACTTTTCCTTCACTTTGCATTTCAGCCGAGACCTCAGAGGTCCAATCTGATAAAACAGATGCATGTGGCTTTTCAATAAATGAAGTAATTGATCCTTCCGAATTGGTTTTTAATATTCCAAAATCAGGTGCATCATGGCTATTAACCGGGATGGTAGCTATTGAAATATCTGCATTGGTTTTCTTATGTACATCAAGCATTTCATTAAAATCCATTTGGTATAATTGATCACCAGATAGGATTAGTACATATTCAAAATCTTGACTTTCTATATGGTGTAAAGATTGCCGAACAGCATCTGCAGTACCTTGAAACCATTTTTCGCTTCCAGGTCGTTGTTCAGCAGCAAGTATATCTACAAATGCCTGACTAAAAATACTAAAATGATAGGTATTTTTAATGTGTCTGTTTAATGAAGCTGAATTATACTGTGTCAAAACAAAAATTCTACTTACATCAGAATTTAAACAATTTGAAATTGGAATATCAACTAATCGGTATTTACCACCAATTGGCACTGCTGGTTTCGATCTTCCTGCTGTTAGCGGGTAAAGTCGGCTTCCGGCTCCACCACCCATAATTATTGCAATTAATGATTTTGAGATGCTATTCATGGTTTTAGTTTTTTATATAGGTTAATGTATTTTTCTGCCTTGTTTTTCCAACTATGGTCTATTGCCATAATTTTGTTTCGAATATTCATCAATTTATTTTCACTATTAGCCAATTCTGCAGCACGGGCAACTGCATAACTCGCAGCTACGCTGTCTGCATTCTCAAATTGAATTCCAAAACCGTTCGATTCATTTAAATCAATTACTGTATCAATTAATCCTCCTGTACTTCTAACTATCGGAATTGTACCATAACGCATTGCATATAATTGGTTCAATCCACAAGGCTCAACGCGTGATGGCATTAATAAAAAATCGGCACCTGCATACATCAAATGGCTTAATTTTTCATTGTATCCAATATAACAATTAAATCTGCCTTGTAACGGATTTTTTAATTCTACTAAATTATTTTCAATGTAATTTTCGCCGCTGCCCAATACCAAAAAATTAACTGGAGTTTGATATTCTTGAATTGATTTATAGATAATTTCTGCTAAAAAATCAGCGCCTTTTTCTGCAACCAGCCTCCCAATAAAAACTACTAATGGTAATTTTTCTGATAGCCCAAATAATCGGCATAGCTCTCTTTTATTTTCTTTCTTTCCTTCGTTAACTGTCTCTAATGTAAAGAAGTGAGTTAAGTATTTATCAGTTGTTGGATTCCAAACATCCGAATCTATTCCATTTACTATCCCATACGATTTTGACTCTTCTTCTCTAAGCAACGATTCTAATCCCAAAGCATTTTGTTGTAATTCAACCAAATAACCTTGAGAAACTGTTGTAAAAATTGAACAACATTTTATTGCTGCAGCCATCGGATTTATTTTATTATCCCAATCAAGCAAACCCCATCTATATTCGTCAAATGAAGGAATTAAATAACTTTTATCCCATGAAAATTGACCTTGATACTGCCCACTGTGCATGGTAAACAGGGTTGGAAGGGTCTTTAATCTCAAATATCGTAAACTGTGTTGCATCATAAATGGCACAAGCCCAGTATGATGATCGTGACAATGAACAATCTCAGGTAAATTTTCCCAACTATTTATCCATTCCAAAGCAGCAATTTGAAAAGCAATAAATCGTTCGGTATCATCTTGCCCAGCATAGACTGTTGCACCAGCAAATAAATCGTCGACTTTGGCTATATACAAATCATAACCCAAAGTTGTGTCTGTGTTTCTTGATATGGTAAAATAAAGATTTTGATTTCCTAAATTCAGAATACCAGAATGGACAATTTCCCAGTTTTGCTTTAAAATATATGCTGAAGAATAAGCAGGAATCAACACAATACTCTCTAAACCAGCTTGATTTAAATATTTCGGTAATGCGCCAACTACATCTGCCAACCCCCCTACTTTTGCAGCAGGGAAACATTCGGCACTAAGATGAATGATTTTCATGAAAGATTAATTATTAGATAGGTAAGTTTAAGAAATTTAACGAATCATTCAATAACAAGCTTCAAAAAATGGTTGGGATTAAAGAGAATTTATTTCTAAGTCGTAAAATTCTTTAAATTAAAACGATTTAGAAACGTAATATTCCATTTTCCTAAATCACAATCCACCTCACTACTTCAAAAACTTCAGCATATTCTGTATTTATCTGAACGCCTCTCGTCCTAGCCAATCCTTTTAAGAAAACTTCGTTTGCATATTGCCGGTGGCTTTGAGATTCGTAAAACTCCATGGCTGTAACTTTTGCAGAAATATCCTCCTCAGATAATTTTACAAAACAAGTAGTGGTGAATGAAAGATTATTCCAAGGTAATTCATACGATAAAATAGAAGTTGTTTTAAAAGCTCGAAGTGCTTCATTCGAAATGGTAGAATGGTCTTGATGTAAATCATTTAAACTTGGCGCGAAAACTAAATCGGGCTCAATTTTATTTTTTAGATTTATCATGTCTTGCAAAATATCCTGACGATGAAAACTAAAAGTTCTTACTTCGTAGTTATAAAGAAAAAGATTTTCGGGAATTATGCCTAATGAAGCAGTTGCTAGTTTTACTTCTTTTATTAAAATATCTTTCGGTAAATGTGATGGAACTGATAACTCACACGCAGAAAATGCTGCATAATAAACATCATGACCTTCATTAATAAATTTGCGGATAGTACCACCACAGCCCAGTTCGCCATCATCTGTATGAGGTGCCAGAATAAGAATTTTCTGTTTCACCGACTTAAACATCATAAAAACTCCGTTATTAGATGCGTAATAATACAGAATTAATGGCAAAACTGGCAAAGTTCTTCCCTATATACCTTTTATTTTATTTCATCCTTATTTTAGTCAACGCAACTATGTTGCCGGTAGCTTGGGTTGATGAAGTTATGCTCATAGATCCAGCATTAAATTTGGTAAGTAATGGACACTTTTCAAGCAAAATATGGCCTTTTATAAATACTGAACTGTTTTTTGCAGCTTACTTGCCCGTAACAACATTTTTGTATTCTTTCGCACTTGCGATATTTTCCAATACTATTTTTGTAACTCGAATAACCTGGATTCTTTTATTTGCAATTCATATCTACCTACTATATCGATTGCTTTCTCGTTATTTAAAAAACAAAGAAATCGTATATTTTCTCCTTTTTGTTTACTTAAATCTGGAAGGAATTACCAATGCTATGCGAAGCGGTAGGGCAGAAATTCCAGAATTGCTTTTCATTTCCTTGTTTCTTTTTGCTTTTTTGATTAAAAAAAGCCCCGTTATATCTGGATTGAGTTTAACTTTTTTAGGGCTTTGCCATCCATCCATGTGGATGATTTGCTTGATTGCTTTTATCTGGATTGTATTTGGGAAATTTTTTAAACCTTTTAAAATTAAATTTCTAATCAGTGCCGCTATTCCAGTTATCCTATTTATTCTTTTTGCTGGAGAAAACTTAATTGAATATCAAAATCAGCTTTTTGTACATGCAGCTGAGCACTCGAATACGCAAAACCAACATAACTTTCTAACATCTTATTTTGTCGATTTCTTTTTACCAGTCTATGCAATCCAACCATATTTAATCCTTTTTATCTGGCTAGCATTTGGTTTTTCTTGCTATAAAATTGTTAATTATACTAAGAATCGTGACTTATTCATTCCATTACTTTTTATTGGAACCTACATTTTCTGGATGTTTAGTTTAGCAGTTTTTCATCGCTATACTCCGGTTTTAGTCTTTTTATCTTTTATGCTTATTCCAAGTATAATGGATTTAATTAATAGTACGTACCCAAATTTCAAATTTAAAATTAAAAGTACTCTCGTTACAAATATGTTGTTTTTGATTGCTTTGTTACTAGTTAGTGCTCCATTTTTAATTAGAAATTCGGTTGCATTAGTTCAAAGGCAACAACGCTCAACTAAACCACTTTTTGCTTGGCTTGATAAAGAAATAAAAACTGATAATAAAAAAATATTGATTATAGGAGCTCCTGTTGGGCTTTTTTATTCAATGAAAAACGAAAATATTGTATATACACTTACTTACGGAACCCGAAAATTCAAATTCAATGATTATGAAAAAGTGTATTATTTAAAACATCGTCACGATCGGATTTGTGGAAAATTTATTGCCAATTATCCTATTTCAGAATCTGAATTTGAAGCAACATTGAGCAAACTATTTAAAACGGAAACCTATTTTGGAATGAGCTTGTATCAAATCTCATCCGAACAGGAATTACAAGATCTTAATTATTATTTTGATTAAAAGTTCCGTCCTTTATTACCAATTTCCGATCAGCAATTGCTCCAAGCTCCTCATTATGAGTAATAATAATAAATGTTTGCTGATAACGGTCTCTTAATTCCAAAAATAATTCATGCAATTGCCTTGCATTCGCCGAGTCTAGATTTCCAGAAGGCTCATCGGCCAAAATCAATGCAGGATTATTCATCAATGCTCGTGCAACAGCAACCCGTTGTTGTTCCCCACCCGAAAGTTCGTTTGGTTTATGATGAATTCGATGTTCCAATTTTAATTCCTGCAAGAGTTCTGTTGCCCTTTTTTCTGCTTCTTGCTTTTTTGCATGGTTTATATATGCTGGAATACAAACATTTTCTAAGGCTGTAAACTCTGGCAATAAATGATGAAATTGAAATACAAAGCCAATTTGTTGATTTCTGAAAATACTTAATTCTTTATCATTCATGGCAGTTGTTATTTTATTGTCAATAAAAACTTTGCCTTTGTCTGGTCTATCTAACGATCCTATAATATGCATCAATGTACTTTTACCAGCTCCAGAAGCACCTGTTATAGCAACCAATTCACCTTTTTTAACTTCCAGATTCACGTTTTTTAAAATCTGTAGATTTCCGTACGACTTATAAACCTCTTCCACTTTTAGCATGCCTTAAAAGTAAAACAAGAATTCTAAACACGCGATGAAATTCATTTTATTTTCTGCTGATTTAACTTACTTTTATCGCAATGTTAAATTCAGCTATTTTAAATTATTAATAAGATTGCATTTATTCATTCCTGACAATTCAATTTAAATCAATAAAAAAAACTATTAACCCATAATATGAACATTCACGAATATCAAGGTAAAGCAATTCTTAAAAGTTTTGGAGTACGAATACAAGAAGGAATAGTGGCTGATACTGCTGAGCGTGCAGTTGAAGCAGCAAAGCAATTACGCGCACAAACTGGCACTAATTGGTGGGTTGTGAAAGCGCAAATTCATGCTGGGGGTCGTGGAAAAGGCGGCGGAGTAAAATTGGCAAAAAACATTGATGAAGTTTTAGAGAGATCAGCAGCTATAATAGGAATGCAATTAGTAACTAAACAAACTGGGCCAGAAGGCAAAAAAGTAAGTAAGGTTTTAATAGCAGAAGATGTATATTATCCAGGAGTTTCCGAAACTAAAGAATTTTATATGAGTGTTTTGCTAAACAGACAAAGTGGCAAAAACATTATTATGTATAGCACAGAAGGCGGAATGGATATAGAAGAAGTTGCAGAAAAAACACCACATCTTATTTTCAAAGAAGAAATAGATCCAATCGTAGGATTGCAAGGTTTTCAAACACGAAAAATTGCTTTTAATTTAGGTTTGAGTGGCGAGGCTTTTAAAGAGATGACCAAATTTGTAACTGCACTTTATAAAGCATACGACGAAACTGATTCTTCTATGTTTGAGATAAATCCGGTATTGAAAACATCTGATAATAAAATACTTGCGGTAGATGCAAAAGTAAGTATTGATGACAATGCTTTGTTTCGTCATCCAAATTTTGCTGATTTGAGAGATGAAAGTGAAGAGGATCCAACAGAAGTGGAAGCAGGAAAATCGAACTTGAACTATGTAAACCTAGATGGAAATGTAGGCTGTATGGTAAATGGAGCAGGTTTGGCAATGGCAACTATGGATATTATTAAATTAGCCGGTGGCGAACCAGCAAATTTTTTGGATGTAGGTGGTAGTGCAAATGCACAAACGGTAGAAGCTGGATTTAAAATTATTTTAAAAGATCCAAAAGTAAAAGCCATTCTGATCAATATTTTTGGCGGAATTGTTCGTTGCGATAGAGTTGCACAAGGTGTAATAGATGCTTACAATAATATTGGAGAAATCAATGTTCCAATTATAGTTCGTTTGCAAGGTACCAATGCAGAAGAAGGCAAAAAGCTAATTGATGATTCTGGATTAAAAGTATATTCAGCAATCGAATTGAAAGAAGCTGCTGATTTAGTCACTAAACTGCTGGCGTAAAAGTTTTAATTTGTTTAATTAAAAGATAAATGCTGCTTCTAAGTTTAGGGGCAGCATTTTTGTTAAAATAACTCGTGTTAATAAAAATTTATCCTGAAAATCCACAAGAAAAAGAAATTGACCGAGTGGTGGCCGTGCTCAGAAAAGGCGGTATAATAATATATCCTACAGATACAGTTTATGGTTTAGGTTGCGACATTACCAACCATAAAGCCATAGAAGCAATTTGCAGATTAAAGAAAATAAAACCTGAAAAGGCTAATTTTTCTTTTGTATGTCATGATTTAAGCCATATCGCAGATTATACTAAACCAATAGATTCAGTCATTTTCAGACTATTGAAAAAGGCATTACCTGGAGCTTACACTTTTATTTTGGAAGCAAATAACAACGTTCCAAAATTGCTACACAGTAAAAAAAAGACAGTTGGTATTCGGGTTCCCGATAATGAAATAGCCCGTTGTTTGGTAAAAGAATTGGGAAATCCAATTTTGTCAACTTCTATTCACGACACGGATGATATTTTAGAATACTCAACCGATCCAGAACTCATTCACGAAAAATATGAAAACGATGTAGACTTAGTGATAGATGGTGGAATGGGTGGTTTAATTGCCAGCACTGTAATAGACTGCACGTCAGGGTTTCCAGAAGTAATTAGAGAAGGTAAAGGAGAAATTGAGAACTTATTTTAAGGTAATTTTAGATTCAATTTCAGCGTTTTTGTTAAGCTCTTCTTCTTTTATTTTAATGTCCACTTTATCAGCTTTTATTACAATTTTTATTCGTGCGTACAAGCTCATATAAATATTTGCAACCCATACTAAAGCAAAACCAGCAATCAAATATCCTCGCCAATTAGTATACAATAACGTGTAATTCGTAATAAATAAAAAAACGATTGTTACATAATGGCTAAAGCAATATTCGCAAGTAAACAAATAGAAAAATTTACGAACAAAAATATTCTTGCAATTTTCACTTTGCCGTTCACAATATTCTCTTGGTTCTCTAAAAACTTCTTCGTGGGTTACAGTCCATGCAACGCATGCAATGGGTATAGCCAAAATAAATAAGTAAATGATTTGAACTTGCAGCATAAAAAAAGTTTAAAATTCTTAAAGATTTTGAACTAGTTTCAATAATCAACCCAAATTATTTTTAATTTATTGAATAATGATTTGGATAAAAAATTAAATAATTACCCAAAAATTGAGGAAAATATTGCCATACAAAGGTTTAGACAAATCAAAATTAAAAATTTAGCTTTTTTAACTACTTTTGCAAAAAATAGGGAAATGCTATATATCTATCTTTTTATAAGATATGAATTGAATTTTGTTGATAATAGTAGCAAACTATCATCCTGATTTCCTGTTTTGAATATAAATTAATTGAAAATGATAGAAACTGATATTTGTATAATAGGTGCTGGTCCGGTAGGTTTATTTGCTGTTTTCGAAGCTGGTTTGCTCAGACTTCGTTGCCATGTGGTAGATGTGATGCCACAAATTGGTGGACAATTAACCGAAATTTACCCTAAAAAACCTATTTACGATATTCCAGGATACCCAATGGTAATGGCTGGTGAATTAATCGAAAACCTGGAAAAACAAATTGAACCCTTCCACCCTACTTATACATTGGGTGAACGAGTTGAGGAATTAAAAAAGTTAGATGATGGTACCTTTGAGCTGTTAACTTCTGATAAAAATATAATAAAAGCTAAAGCAGTAGTAATTGCTGCGGGATTAGGATGTTTTGAACCAAGAAAACCAGCTGTTGATGATTTGGAAATGTACGAAGGAAAAGGTGTTCACTATATGGTTAGAAACCCAGATGATTTTATTGGGAAAAATGTAGTTATTGCAGGTGGTGGTGATTCAGCATTAGATTGGGCAATTCATTTATGTGGAATGGGAGCAAATATTACGTTGGTACATCGTGGTAATACATTTCGTGGAGCTGCAGATTCTGCTGAAAAAGTTGTAAAACTTGATGCTGAGGGCAAATTAAAGTTATTATTAAATTCTCATGTTTCTGCTCTAAGTGGAAATGGAAAGTTGGAAAATTTAACTGTTGTTTCAACCACTGGAGAAAAACAGGATCTTGAAGTAGATAATTTTATTCCCTTGTTTGGTTTGAGCCCTAAGTTAGGTCCAATTGAACATTGGAATTTAAATTTGGATAATAATGCTATTTCAGTTAATGTTCACGATTATAGTACAGACACTCCGGGTATTTTCGCAATTGGTGATATTAATACCTACCCAGGCAAGTTAAAATTGATCCTTTCTGGATTTCATGAAGCAGCTTTGATGGCACATGGAGCTTATAAATACATGTATCCAGATAAGCGAGTAAACTTAAAATACACGACTGTTAACGGTATTGAAGCATTTTGATGGACATAAAATTAATCGTCAAAGAACCTTCAGGAGAGTATACTCCAATTCTTATTCCTGATGGAATAAATTTGAATTTAATGGAAGTATTGAAAGGTAGCGGCTACGATGTACAAGCTACCTGCGGTGGTATGGCTTTGTGTGCAACTTGCCACATCAATGTATTAGAGCCAACTGCTAATATGCCCGAAGCACAAGATATTGAATTAGATATGTTGGACAGTTTACCTATGTTGCATGCCGGAAGCAGATTGTCTTGTCAATTAAAAATAAGCCCAGATCTAGATGGATTAGTATTTGAAATTATTGGGTGAGATTAATTTTCTTTAATAGTAAAAAGCCTGCATAGAAAATCTATGCAGGCTTTTTATTTAATACTTTTATTTAAATTGAATATTAACTTATGGTAATTAAATTTAAAATTACATAAACTATTGCTCCACAATCATATAAGCTAAATTCGAATAATCATTATAGTCTAAAGTTAATGGACCATAGTTAGAAATACCTGCTCCAATGCTATAAGTTCCAGGAGTCAAACCAGTTATGGCAGCAGAAATACTATAGGTTGATCGATCACTTGCATTAAAATAAGGTCTTAAAGCCATAAAATTACCTCCAACAAAATTTGCGATTGGAGATCCTGGTATTGCGCTCTGAAAACATGCACCTAAATAAAAAGGAGTATAACCTGCAATTGTTGAACCTAATGGCAAAGACCCAAAAACAATTACTCGTTGTGTGCTACTTGTAATTGTAATGGTAGTTGTTGGTCCGACAAAAGAGTAAGTACCTGCAAATGCAAATCCTGGTATAGTTGAAATTGAACCAGCAATAATTCCTGAAGTTACAATTCCTGAGGCTCCACTTTGCCCAACAGGTCCAGGATTTCCTTGTGGTCCTGTCGCACCTGTCAAACCAGTTGGACCAACAGGTCCAGTTAACCCAATCGATCCTTGAGGTCCTGTATTTCCAACTGGCCCAGCAGGTCCTGGATTTCCTTGAGGGCCTGTTGCTCCTGTCAATCCAGTTGAACCAGCCGGCCCTGTTAACCCAATCGGGCCCTGAGGTCCAGTAGCTCCAGCTACTCCTACAGGTCCTTGATTTCCTTGTGGACCTGTTGGCCCTGTCAATCCAGTTGCACCAGCAGGCCCTGTTAACCCAATCGATCCCTGAGGGCCTGTAGCTCCAGCCGCCCCTGCAGGTCCAGTAGGTCCAGTAGGTCCAGGATTTCCTTGCGGTCCAGTTGCTCCTGTTAATCCAGTTGCACCAGCTGGACCTGGGTTTCCTTGCGGACCAGCTGGTCCTGGAGTTCCCGGAGTTCCAGAACGCTCAGCATATAAGGCATAAGGAACGCTTAAAAACTGAGTAGTTCCAGTTATGGTATAATTAGTTCCTCCTAATGGATCAGTATCTGTTTTTATAAAGTAAGGCCCAGCAGACCAGTCGATAGTACTAAAATTACCAGAAACAACAGCTCCACCTCCAATTTCTAAAGAAACTAAACCGTTTGCATTGGTATTTAATGATTGGGTTTCAATATACACATTAGATCCACTTACAGATCCTTGTAAAATGCTAATCCTCATACCAACTGGTCCATTGGCAACGAGTTGATTTGAACTATTTCTAACAACAGCTTGATAGCTGATTTTTTGAGGTGATTGTGCTAATGCAGAAAAAAGGTAAAAAGCGAAAACGAATGTTAAGATAAAGTTTTTCATGGTTGTTAGTTGTTAGTTTTTAATTATAGTGAAGTTTTTAATACCTTGTTGATTATCTCGAATAGTTAGAAAATAACTACCAGAAGCAAGTTCGCTTAAATCCAAAGAAGAGCTTTGTTGAAAAATTCTGTTTTTTAGAATTCTTTTCCCTTTTCCATCAAAAAGTTCAAAATGCGTTTGATTACTAAGTGATTCATTAGTTTGAATCGTAATTTCTCCACTAGTTGGGTTGGGGAAAACGGAAAAATTCAATTCCCTTTCGAAAGATGAAATTCCTGTGGTGAAAATTTCAAAAGGTTGTTGTAAGCCTTGCGTCACATTGCCAGACGCACTTGTTTGAGAACGAAAATCAATCTGCCCGATTGAATACGTAACCGAACCACCTGTGCCTGAAGAAACTCCACCTGCTGCAACTGTGTTTTGTTGAGCACGAGCTGAAATTCCTACTAATAAAATGAATGTTGTTAAAATTAATTGTCGATACTTTTCCATAGCTAATTTTTTTTTATAAAAATAGCTTTGGAAATCGAAATTTAACTACCTACTTATAGGTAGTTTTCTAAAGAATAGATCTGGATGGTTTAGTATTTGAGATTATTGGGTAATATTAATTTTATAGAATAGTAAAAAGCCTGCATAGAAAATATATGCAGGCTTTTTATTTTATACATTTTATTTAAATTGAAAAATAATTTATGGTAATTAAATTTAAAAGTAAATTAAATTAAAAATTATATAACCTATTGCTCCACAATCATATAAACTAAGTTTGAAAAGTCATTAAAATTTAATGCTAATGTTCCTACGTTATAAACGCCTGCTCCTATTTTATAGATTCCTGGAGTAAGACCAGTTACAGAACTAGAAATACCATAACTAGAACTACTTAGACCAGTAAAAGATGGAAAAAATTGAACATAAGCATTCCCAACAAAGTTTGTAATTGGAGAACCTGGTATTGTATCTTGATAACACGCGCCTAATTGGAAAATACCATTACCAGCAACAGAAGAACCTAAAGCCAAAGTTCCAAAAACAATTACTCGTTGTGTGCTACTTGTAATTGTGATGAAAGTAGTTGGACCAACAAAGGTGTAAGCTGTGGCTCCCGAAGCAATAAGAGTGGGAAGTCCACCGCTAAGGTTTCCCGAAGTTACAATTCCTGTAGGTCCAACGGGTCCAGGATTTCCCTGAGGGCCTGTCGCACCAGTCAGACCAGTTGGTCCATCAGGCCCTATTAAACCAATCGGGCCCTGAGGTCCAGTATCTCCAGTTACTCCCGCAGGTCCTTGATTTCCTTGTGGACCTGTTGGTCCTGTTAATCCAGTTGCACCAGCGGGCCCAGTTAAACCAATCGGTCCTTGTGGTCCTGTAGCTCCAGCCGCCCCTGCAGGTCCAGGATTGCCTTGTGGTCCTGTGGGTCCTGTCAATCCAGTTGCACCAGCTGGTCCTGGATTTCCTTGTGGGCCAGCAGGACCTGGAGTTCCCGGAGTTCCAGAACGTTCAGCATATAAGGCATAAGGAACGCTTAAAAACTGAGTAGTTCCGGTTATGGTATAATTAGTTCCTCCTGAAGGATCAGTATCTGTTTTAATAAAATAAGGCCCAGCAGACCAGTCGATAGTACCAAAATTACCAGAAACAACAGTTCCAGCTCCAATTTCTAAGGAAACTAAACCGTTTGCATTGGTATTTAATGATTGGGTTTCAATATACACATTCGATCCAGATACAGATCCTTGTAAAATGCTAATTCTCATACCAACTGGTCCGTTAGTAACGAGTTGATTAGAACTGTTTCTAATAACAGCTTGATAGCTGATTTTTTGAGGTGATTGTGCTAATGCAGAAAAAAGGTAAAAAGTGAAAACAAATGTTAAGATAAAGTTTTTCATAATGTTAGTTTTTAATGATAGTAAAGTTTTTTATGCCTTGTTGATTATCTCGGATGGTTAAAAAATAACTACCAGAAGCAAATACGCTTAAATCCAAAGAAGAACTTTGTTGAAAAATTCTATTTTTTAGAATTCTTTTTCCTTTTCCGTCAAAAAGTTCAAAATGGGTTTGATTACTAAGTGATTCATTAGTTTGAATCGTAATTTCTCCACTAGTTGGGTTGGGGAAAACGGAAAAATTCAATTCCCTTTCGAAAGATGAAATTCCTGTGGTGAAAATTTCATAAGGTTGTTGTAAACCTTGTGTGATATTTCCTGTCGCGCTTGATTGAGTACGAAAATCAATCTGCCCGATTGAATACGCAACCGAACCACCTGTGCCTGAAGAAACCCCACCTGCAGCAACTGTGTTTTTTTGAGCACTGGCCGAGATTCCTAATAATAAAATGAATGTTGTTAAAATTAATTGTCGATACTTTTCCATAGCTGATTTTTTTTATAAAAATAGCTTTGGAACATGAAGTTTAGCTACCTATTTATAGGTAATTTTTAAAAAAATAAATAGCGTAATTCTGCTTTTTTGGAGCTTAAATGCTACTTACCTTGTATAATTCGGTGCTTCTTTTGTAATCGTAATATCATGAGGATGACTTTCACGAATTCCCGAAGCGGTAATTTTTACAAATCTGGCCTGTTGCAATTGCGCAATACTTCCTGCTCCACAATATCCCATTCCAGCTCGTAAACCTCCAACATATTGATACATAACCTCAGCTAAGGTGCCTTTAAAAGGAACTCTACCAACGATTCCTTCTGGAACCAACTTTTTAATATCATCTTCAGCATCTTGAAAATAACGATCTTTTGACCCAGTTTCCATAGCTTCTATAGATCCCATTCCACGATACGATTTAAATTTTCTGCCTTCATAAATGATGGTTTCACCAGGTGATTCTTCAACCCCTGCAAATAAAGAACCTGCCATTATACAACTTGCACCAGCAGCAATTGCTTTTGGAATATCTCCAGTATGTTTAATTCCTCCATCTGCAATTACTGGAACTCCGGTGCCTTCCAATGCTTTCGCACATTCGTACACTGCATATAATTGTGGTACGCCAACCCCAGCAATAATTCGAGTTGTACAAATAGAACCTGGCCCTATACCTACTTTAACCCCGTCTGCTCCAGCATCTGCCAAAGCTTTTGCTCCATCTCCTGTTGCTACGTTTCCGGCAATAACTTGTAAATCCGGAAATTTACTTTTAACCATTTTTACTGCATCAATTACTCCTTTTGAATGCCCATGAGCCGTATCAATCGCTATTACATCTACTCCACTATTTTTTAAAGCAGCTACTCGTTGCAATATATCAGAAGTAACACCAACTGCTGCGCCTACCCGCAACCTTCCTAATTCATCCTTGCACGCTGCTGGATACGCTTTGAATTTTTGAATATCTTTAAACGTAATTAATCCTTTTAAAATGAAATCCTTGTCTACAACTGGCAACTTCTCAATTTTATATTGCTGTAGAATTTCTTCAGCTTGCATTAAAGTAGTACCTAAATCTGCTGTAATCAAATTTTCTTTGGTCATTATTTCATTTACAGGCTTTAAAGCATCTTTTTGAAATCTGATATCGCGATTGGTTAAAATTCCAACTAACTTATTTTGGTCATTTGTAATTGGAATTCCACCAATACTGAACTCCTTCATCAATCGCATAGCCTCGCCAAGTGTTGCACTTTCTTGCAAAGTCACCGGATCTTGTATCATTCCACTTTCCGATCTTTTTACTTTTCTCACTTCATCAGCTTGTTTTTCAATACTCATGTTTTTATGTAAAAAACCAATGCCGCCAAGTTGCGCAATTGCAATTGCTAAACCAGATTCTGTAACCGTATCCATTGCTGCCGAAACAATAGGCACATTCAGTTTAATTTTTCGAGTTAAGTAAGTTTGAGTATTTACATCTCTTGGAAGTACTTCTGAATAAGCTGGTATTAAAAGTACATCGTCGTAGGTAAGACCATCAACGACAAATTTTGGAAGGAGAGAATTCATTGCAAATATTATATAGATTCTATTTGCGGTGCAAAATTAGCAGATTTATTGAATATACGACTATCCGTTTAACGAATGATAGTTTAAATGATCTATTAGCAATTTTGAAGTTTTATTAAAATATCGTTTTGCACCATATCCCATCACCCATTGAACTCCTTGAATAGCATTCGTCAAAAAAATCTCATCTGCCAATAATAAGTTTTCAGCAGAAATTATGGTTTCCGTTAGGCTAATCTTTTCTTTTTTCGATATGCTAATAATTGCTTTCCTCATCACTCCATCAATCCCTCCTTCTGAAAGTGCCGGAGTATAAATTTTTTCATTTTTTACGATAAAAATATTACTGCTAATTGTTTCAGCAATATTTCCAGTTGAATTTAGAATTAACAAATCATCAAATCCGCCTTCTTTAGCTTCAATACCTGCTAATACATATAATAAAGCATTACTTGATTTAACACCGGAATAAGCAGATAATGGTTTTTGCATTCCTTTAAAAGTTGTAATGAGTAGACCTTTTTTATTCAATTGATAACCTGAATAATTAATTTTTGAAACTTCAAAAGCATATAATGAATCATTTGTTTCAGGTGTATAAAAGCCGCCATCATGTCTAAAAATACTCAAGCGAACTCGTGCATCTTTATAAATAGCATTGCTTGCTAATAACTCTTTTACTTTTTGATTAATAAAATCTGCATTAAATCGATTTCCATTTTCCAACTTCAATAATTTCATTCCTTGAATCAATCTTTTGGCATGCAAATCAGAAAACATAACGTTTCCATTTACAACTCGCATGGTTTCAAATAATCCATCTCCATATTTAAAGGCCCTATTTTGTAATCCTATAATTGGATTAGTTGATGAAATAATATTTCCGTTGTAATTAATAAATTGATCGCTCATATCTTTTTCGATCACAAAATTGTTAATAAAATCAAGAAACGCTCATGTAAAATCATAAATAAATATAATTTTTATCAGTTTTTATTTTGATTGAGTAGAACAATTTTACTTTCATTCAATTTTTAGAATCTTAAAAAAATAATTATATATCCGTTGTGCGATTTAAATCAATATATAAAAATGTTAAATCGGAGTGCTAAGGCTTAGGGATAGTAGCGGCATCCTTTTTTTCCTTTAAAAAACAATTAAAAAAAAAAGATATAGCGGATAGCCCGGCCCGTTTTTCATCTCGTCAGAAATGACGAGACCCCAAATTCTATTTAAAATACTAAACATCAATTATTTAAAAAAATAATTGAAAATAATTAAAAATAAATCAAACCGCACATCGGGTAAAACTATATTAAAAATCATGGTAAAGTTTATATTTGACAAAATCATGTTTTAATCAATAAATAGATGAAGAAATTTTTAGGTTTAATTGGAATATTTTTCCTGTTTAATCAATCAGCAAAATCACAAAATACCTCTCAGTTTTTTATTGATAATGCTCCGAAAGATGCCAACAATTATGCTCAAAAGTATCTTGATCCCTTTTTTAAAGGATTTTCTAATGACATGAATGCAGGTTGGTATCAAACAGCTAAACCATTAAAAGCAGGTAGATTTGGAATTAATTTTTCTGTTTCAGCATCCTTAGTACCGGATAAAGATTTAACTTTTGATGTAAATTCACTAAACTTAAAATCTGTTCGTTTAAAAAATGGTGAAAGTTCAATAACACCTACTGTTGCTGGAATTGGAAACGAAGGGCCAGTTTTGCAATTAGTTATTGCCAATGCAAATCTTCCTTTTCCAAATAACGAGTATTTAGTTACAGAATTTAATGCCTTAGAAGGATTAAATGTAAATGTACTTCCTACTCCGGTTTTGCAAGGTTCGGTTGGTGTAGGTTTAGGTACAGAAGTTATGCTACGAGTTTTACCAAAAGTTAATTTTGCTGATCAAAAAGGTTCAATATCACTGTTTGGGATTGGCGTAAAACATAGTATAAGCCAATATTTTCCAGGTGGAGATAAATTACCATTTGATCTGGCAGTTGTCGGTGCATTTTCGAGATTTAATGCTAGCTACAATCTCTCACTCCAACCTGAAGCTGGAAGACCGCAACGATCTGGATCAGCGCCCGATTATAACACACAAAAACTTGATTTTAAAAGTAATAATTTCACAGTTGCAGCTGTATTTTCTAAAAAAATCTCTGTTTTAACATTGCATGTTGGTGCTGGCTATAATGGCGGAACCACTACTACTGATTTAAAAGGCAACTATCCGGTTACTATTATTGAAGATAATATTCTAAGCACTCAGTTTGCTCAAGAAGTAATTATAAACTTTACTGACCCAACCAGCTTAAAATCTGACGGAGCCGATGGAGCAAAAGTTACTGGAGGTTTTCGCTTAAAATTGGCAGCTTTTACCTTGCATGCAGATTATACGCTTGCTAATTATAGTGCAGTAAACGCTGGAATTGGATTTATAATCGGTGGGGAGAAATAGTTATCGCTTTAGAAGAATAAATTAAGTTTTTGCTTTCTGAAATTTATGTAATTAAGATTATTATAACAAATTTCTTCCGGAAAACCTTTCCATGTTGTTTTCGGAAACCTCAATGAATCAGAGTGTAGATTAGGTTTATGAGTAATACTAAAATTTGCGCAAATTTATGAGTTGTGTGTAATGCGACAGCTACCCTTCGAAATTCGGCGAAAAACAACACTTCGGTAAAATCTATGTAAATTTGGCTTTTACGATTTTAAAAATGAATAGACTTGAAACATACACTACAGACATTATTAAGCTTTGTAAGACACACAAGGTTAAAAGTTTGTATGCCTTCGGTTCAGTTTTGACAGAGAATTTTAACAATGAAAGTGATATTGATTTCATTGTGGACTTTTCAAACATTGAGGTAGAAGATTATGCTGATAATTATTTCGATCTGAAATTTTCACTACAGGATATTCTCAAGAGGCCAGTCGACCTATTGGAAGAAAAAGCTATAAAAAATCCATATTTCAGACAGTCCCTTAATCAGCAAAGAAAACTTGTTTATGGACAATGATATAAAAGCTTGGCTTTACGATATTTTGAACGCTATTGTTGAAATTGAAAGTTTCTTCAACAACGAACCTAAAGAATTCAAAAAATATCAAAATGATTTGAGGACAAGACGAGCAGTAGAAAGAAATATCGAAATAATCGGCGAAGCCCTAAGTCGAATTTTAAAACAAGACGAAACAATTACAATTTCAAATTCCAGAAAAATTGTCGATACAAGAAACAGAATTATCCACGGATATGACTCTGTTTCAGACGACGTAATTTGGGGTATTGTAATTCGACACCTTCCAATATTACAGACAGAAATCCAAATATTGTTGGGCGAGTAGAAATGCACTACACACAACGTATGTATTGCTGCAAGGGCGACTTGACGTTGTTATCATTGGCTGTTGTTTGTAATCAGCAGCGGTACCGGCTGGACAGCCTGCCCCGATACTTCGGGGGATTTCTGTTGGGCCTTTTGTTCTTATCTTGTACTTTTATTTCTTTATTGGGCTTCAGTTCCGGACTGCGCAAACAAACAATGCCCCTGCCTGCATAAAGCCCTGATCGTAATATGCAATTATGGAAGCACACAATATGGGAATAGGAAGACGAGAATTTTTAAGATTGGCAGGTATTGCATTAGCAGGACTTGCTATTGACCCATTGAAGGCAGTTGCTATTAATGATAATATTTATGTAAATAAGAAACTAGGAATATTATTTGAAAAGCCGAATGATTGGGGCTTTATAGCCATCAAAGATTTCGGAAAAATTAAGAGCGAACAAGTCGTTGGCGTAGGCCTTGACGAAACCGCTGAAGAAATTTGGGAAAAACTAGGAGACCCAATTTGTTTTGCAACAAAGTACTTCAAAGACAAACCTGAAAATAAAGGGGTTTTCTCACCGACTATAACTCTAAATATCACACCAAAACAAGAACTTGAATATTTAGGACATGAAACTTTTGAGGAACTTATGGAAATGTCTGAATATGGCGTTGCACATTTACTAAAAGATTTTAAAGTTGTTAAAAGGTACGACCCTATACTTATTAGTAATTGTAAATTCTATGAGTATGACGCTGAATATTTATTTGAACATATAGAAATTGACAAACCACTTAAAGTTGAATTAAAGGTTTTGAATGCAGAACACAATGATTTTTACTATGACTTCAATTGTCATCAGTCGAAGACACAAAACCAAATTGCAGACATAGAATTTGAAAAATTTAAAAGGACAATAAAATTAATTTAACTGCCCATAACTGCGCCCAGCAATCAAATTAAAATACTATCCCAATACCCTATCTTAGCAGACAAACTTATTTTTTCCTCTTCCAATTTTTGAATCTTTAACCTGATTAATCCCAAATCAAAAGCAGATCGTCGATAGAGCAAATTGCACCATGATTGCAAGTTTTCGGTTTGTTGTAAAGTAACGCTTAGGTATTGTGGGTAATGATTGGATAGATGCAAACGCCTCAACAATTGCGTTTCTTTTTGCTGAAGTTTTTGTAGAGCTAAGGAGTTTTTATCAACATCTAACCTAAGTTTACGCAACTCTTTTGTTTTATGCAATCTCAAAAAAGTTCGATTGTCGCTTTCCCAGTTGATGTATATAGTTTTTAAATCTTCTTCTTTTAGTTGTTGTTGGTAAATGTTTAATCCAGAAATATATCCGTAATATACTGAAGGAATCGCGCTATTTCTAGTGAACCAAGAATGAAACGTTGTTTTAGGAACAAGTAAAAGTTCTGTTATTTCTTTCAATCCAATACCTAAATTTTCAAATTCATTTTCCATAACTTTTCTTTAAAAAAAATCAGTTAATAATTACGCGACTATTGTATGTGTATTAATTTTTATTCGGCACATTTTTAATCACGCTTGATGCGAACAACTTGAATGCAAATAATTTTTGTTCGCACATATTTTGTTCGCATAGATGCGTACAAGTTGCATGCGAATTAATTTTTGTACGCACATATTTTGTTCGCATAGTTGCGTACAAGTTGCATGCGAATTAATTTTTGTTCGCACATATTTTGTTCGCAAATTGAACCTAAAAAAACACCAGATAGATTTCTGATGTTTCTAAGCAATTAAATGCTTATTTTTTTGAAATTAAAGGGCAGCTTTTCTTTGCTCTAGAGCTTCTTTAAAACGTTTGAAATACAATAATAGCAATTGAGCTTCACCAGTATCCACGTTTTTTTCTACCAAAGATGCTGAACTAAGCGTGTCGGTTTTGCGAAAATTAAGTCTTCGCAAACGTGCTTTTAAACCATCCAGGTCTATGGCTACATCCTCGTACTTACGTGTGCCAGCTACCAATGACAAAAGTTCCGTTTCTTTGGCTGTAATTTGAGCCTGCACATCGGTAATTTCGCCGTCCAGACTGCCGCTACGGAACTCTGATTTGTCAAACTGAAACTCACTACTACTTAATTTCACTTCAAATCCTTTAATTTGAAGTACCTGTGCTGCTAGCAAAGAATCAATCTCTGCTATTGAATTCAAAGTGGCTACTTTGAAGTCAAAATTTTCTAAAGTAAAATCCATAATTTTTGTTAGTTTTAATAGTATAAAACTTTCCTAATAACTTACCAGCAAGTGCTTTAGTATGCTGAGTTAAAAATTTATTTTAATTTTTTATACAACTATAAATTTGATGTATAAATGTTTTTTAAGGTAGGCCTTACCATCGGATTTTATAATCATAAATATTGTTGAAAGTCTAAATTTATCTTTTACTTATTTTAATAGTTTAAAATAGATAAAGAATGATACTTTTGTTTGCAACTATTTCTAAAACAATACAAAAAGTACTACAAACAATACGAGAAGCACTACAAAACTTGTGTATGTTTAGGAGTTATATGCAAGCGTGGCCGACGACAAGACAACAACCAAATGAAAACGACAATACTGACAGAAATATGATTGAAAATATACCCGACCAGATTTTAAACCTTGACCATTTCCCAGAGGACGTAAGTATTCTAATAGGCGAAAATGGAAGTGGTAAAAGCATTTTGTTAAACAACCTTTCAAAACACTTTTTGGGACGAGGGGAAAATGTTATTGCATTAGCAAATTCTATCCACGATAAATTTGATAGTCAAAATAAAAATTTCAAAACATTAAGGGGACGGTCTGGAAGAAAGCAAGCAAGAATGACAATTAAAAATGCTCTTGTAAATATTGCAGAAAGTGATATTCAAAGACTTAAGAATGCTTCAAGAGCATTGCAATATGTTGGCTTTGACCCTGCAATTGGTTTTAAAATTGAGAAACTAAGACAATCTTATAAGGAAATAATTTCAAGTTCAGATTTCAACTATAATGACAAAGAAAAAATTAGCTATCTTCTTGACAAATCATTACAAGAAACAAATAAGGACGGAGATATTATTTGGTTAGAAATTGAGAGTTTCAGTTTTAAAGAACTTGAAAAATCCTCATTAACTCAACTATTTTTATTTGAACCTAAATTGAAGGAACTGAAAATAATTGAACGTATAGAGGTATTTCTAAGAAAGAACCAAATTACGATTTCAATGCTTGACGCAAGTTCGGGAGAATTAGTTTTAATTACTTCAATAGTTTATCTTTCTACTGCAATTACCGAAAGGACAGTTATTCTTATTGACGAACCTGAAAATAGTTTGCACCCCAAATGGCAAAAAGAATACGCAAAAATTCTATTTGATATTTTTTATCTATATCAACCTAAAATAATTATTGCAACGCATTCTCCACTTGTCATAAGTGGTGCAGAATTATTTATAAAAGACCCTAAAATATATAAAGCGGAAAACTTCACTTTCGTTCTTCAAAAAAAAGAACCTCTAAATATGGAAGAAATATATTTTAGGTTTTTTGATATTACGACACCTCAAAACAGATTTCTTTCAGATAGAATAGTTAGACTTTTAAACACATTAGCCAATGACAAAATAAGTTTAGGCGAATTTGAAAATGCAGTTAAAAAAATCGAAGTTAGTTCTTATGACCCAGAACAAATTGAAGTTTTAAAATCAATAATGGGATTAGCTTTAGAAATTTCAAGCCCAAATAACAGACAATAAATATGGTTTTAGAAATTAACCCACAAGATTTGGCTAATATTGAGACCGCAATTCAAGCTGGAGGTAAGATTTGGGACAATGATTTACTTAAGGACTTTAAAAGAAAAATTAAAACATACAACAGAGCAAAACAAAATGAGCAATGTTGCTATTGTAGGAAAAATTTTGAAGGTGAGTTCAATATGGTAATTGACATTGAACACATTTTACCGAAGAAACAGTTTAAACACCTAATGTTTGCAACATACAATTTAAGTATTTCCTGTAAACGGTGTAATATGAATATCAAAAATGAAGATATAAGTTTTGTGACAGATATTGTTGCTTTGAATGCTAATCCAACCGATACAAATCTATACAAAATTATACACCCAAATTTTGACAACTACTTTGCACATTTAGACTACTATACCAAGACAACAAATGAAACAAAAATTATTAAGTATAAAGTTCTAGCCGACAGTTCAAAAGGCCAATTCACCTACGACTATTTTCAATTAACAGAACTTGAAATCGACTCTATAAACAAGGCTCAAGGATTAAAAGAAACCGAGGAATTGTCTGACAATATTGACCCGAGAATTGCCAAAAAAATAGAGGACTTACTTAAATCAAAATGAAAGCAGACATTGATAGTGGAAAGAACGCCAGCATATAACAGCACCTACAAAAAGTTATAAGCCATTTTAGGACAATCGAGCAACAGGAAATAAATATTTCAAACAATATAAAACATTTCAAACAATGAAAAAACCATTCTTAACATCATTAATGCTAATTGCAATTGGAACGACAACTTTACTTGGACAAAACAGAATGAAATTTAAACACAGGATTAGTCAAAAAAGAATTAACGATGCTGGTTTTGTTTTATTAAATTGGAACCCAAATAGCAATGGTGGTAAAGGCGGGTACACTGACACCTTAAAAATTGGAGACGACAATAAGTTGCGTTCAATTATCAAACTTGATAGCAAGGGTAATATTCTCGTTGACTTCTGGCAAATTAAATCAGGACAGGGATTCAAGAGAAAATGTATATTTTGGAAAGATCAAATATCGGAAATTGACCCATTTAAAAGTCAAATTAAATTTGTTAACAGTCAAACGCCCTATAATATTGACAATCCACCAAAACTCACAGATGGTAGAAACTCAATTGGTAAAACGACAAAAGTTTTACCTATTCCATTTAGCGGTTTTACATTTGGTGTGGCGACAATGCCTTTTCGCTTGAGAGGTTCTGAGAACATAAGCCCAACAGAAAAAGTTAATTATGTTGTGACATCACCAAAACCTGACATCTCATTCACAGGTGGTTGGACATTAGGTAAATCAATAATTACCAGTAGAAGTATTATTAACTATTCTGCAACTTTTGGTGGTTTCGTTGGACTTACAAGCGCAGAGATTAAAGACGGTGTTGTAAATTCAGCAACTTTTCTTTACGGGACAGGCAAGACAACTAAGCAAGTACAGACAAATCCAGCAATGAGTTATGGTGCAGCAATTACAGTTGCTAGAAACAATTTAGGGATTGTGTTTGCATTAGGCTTTGACAACAGTTTTGGTGTCTACTCAAATGACTGGGTGTATCAAAACAGACCTTGGTTTGGAATAGGTTTGAGTGCGAATTTGGGAATATTCTAACCAAGAACAATGAACAGAAAAACGCCATATAACAGCAACTTTTTAAAAGGCGTGGTTTCGTTTTTCGCAGATAGTTTATGGAAGCCGAAAGTTTTATCCGCCGTATCAACATTTTTATAGAAAAGCCCGCCTATTATAAATCTTTCAAACTTTAGTGGCAACTTTAAAAGACACACATTGAACATAACAACAGACAAAATAGAAAGATTAGTTTTTGTAAAATACTTAATCACTCAAGCAGAGATAAGCAAAGACTTAGACCGTCCTATTTCTTCAACAACGATTTTGACATTACACGATGCTGTTGAATGTTTTTTGCAACTTTCATACGAACAATTAACAGGAAAAGCAAAGTTAAATGGCAATCAAATTCTTGACAACTACGCCGATAAAATTAACGAAATTCTTCTACCTGCCTACAAACCTCAAATTAACAAAGCCTTTATAAAAAGGATTAACGAACTGCGAAACCAATTAAAACACGCAACAATATTTATTGACAAAAAAAACATTCAAAATTTATATTCAGAAACAGACCTTTTCTTCAATGACTTCACACAAATATTTTTCACTCTTAACTTTTATGAATTAAGTCTTACTTCCCTAATTTCTAACAAAGAAATCAAAAACCACTTAATTAGTGCTGAAATGGAAATTAATAACAAAGAGTATCAAAAAGCAATGTTTTCAATAGGTAAAGCATTATATGAAATTGAAGCAATTGGAACTAGAGTTGAAGGTAAATACGGAGAAAATATTCTTTCAAAACATCATATTATAGACTATTTAATAAAATATATGGTAGGGTTTTACGGAAGCGAACCAGACAGTGTATTGAGAGAAAACTTAAAAGAAATTGCAGAAGACATTAACAGAATTCAAGATGACTTACACGATTTGAAAAAAGTAATAAGTTTATCAGCTGACTTGAAAAAATATAAAAAGTTCAGGTCGACTATTCCTTATGTTTCAAAAATCATTAAAGGAGGGACTGGTGAAGTCGAATTTTGGATACCTGACAAAGAGCGGAATAATGTTGTTGAATATAAAATTGACCAAGTTAAATTCTGCTTTGACTTCGTTACAGAAATGGCTTTAAAACAAAATGAATAAAGAACTGCAAAGAACGAAAATCAGAACTTTCGACAAGCCTGAAACCGAAAGAGGCAATTTTAGCTGGTCATTGCAAAATCTGAACAGACAGACAATATTATGAGACACGAAACATTTAAAGCGGAAAATATTGACGAAATAGTTTGGTTACGACTGAACCGCTCGAAAAGTATCAAGCTATGCGAAAACTTAATTAGAACTAAATTAGCTAAAACACCTAATTCTGCTATTACAGAAGAAATTATTAAATCAAAAGCAATAGGACTTTCTTCTGCCGTTGAAAGCGCAATTGGTTATTGGCAAGTCAAACCACAATCTGTAAACGCCAAAGTTCTATCACGATATTATTTCCTTTTGCAAATGACCATTGCAGAACAAGTAAGTAGTGTAAAAAACACAGACGACTTAAAGACCGTTCAAAAGCACACAGAAAATGGACACGGTTTAGCCACAATAAGTAATCCAAGCGAAGACTTTCCAACAAACTATTTCACATTTGCAATAAGAAGCGGTCATTTTTATTCTTATGCTAAATCACTTGGAATTAACACAAAGGCATTTGATTTTGAAAAACGACCAAGAAAGTTTGAAGAGATTTTCGACAATTCTAAACTTGTTAGTTTAATTGACTTGTTTAGACGAATTCCTGAACTAAGGAATGTTATTGAAGAATACACAGACCAACCACCACTTTCTTTTCATATTGGACATTCGGACATTAATATGCGTGATGACTTGGACGCTGTGAAAGAGCATATAGACAGAACTGGCGAATTTGTTTTGTCTATACCAATTAAATCAGCACAAAGAACAACTTTCGTTTCTATCTATTCAGAATCAGAAAGAGTATCAATAGATTATTTAAGCTCATTAGGTTTACCTTTAACTAACTTTCGTATTGAAGAAAAAATTGCGTTTTCTAATGAAAGAGTTATTGTAGGACAAATGGTGCACCCTACTGACAATTATTGGCATCAATACTTGGAGACTTATCGATCATCTTATGCACCAACATCTTTAATTGTTCCATTGTGGGGTGCGACTACAGACATAATTGTAATCAATTTTACTCTACTTTACACTTTAAGTATTATTGTTCGATATTTACCAGATTTGTGGTATAGAATAAATTCAGGTGACTTAAATCATATTGGTTCATTGACAGAGTATTACGTTTCTATCATTGACCATATTGTTCCATTAAAAATGTTGGAGAGGATAACAGAAGCACATATTTCAATTCATCAACCAGGAAGTATTTTTGGACCAATATGAAAAAACATCTGCTAACAGCACCTACCAAAAAGGTAAGGTTTTGTGTTTTAAAGCCAGTTTTGTGGTAAAAGTCCCGCCCATCGCAAATCTGCAAACAGTTGTATTCTATTTTTTATGAACACTCTAATAATTTATGACTACTCTAATTAATAAACCCGAAGAGAATTTTCCAAAAACCTTTTTTGTTTTTGTAAATTACCAAAACCTTCAAACGAAACATAATATAGAAACGACCAATTGTATTTGTTCAGCAGCCTTTTTGCAATTTATTGAACAATATGATAAAGATTTTGCAAGCAAATATTTAAAAGGAATTATCTCAGCGTTTTCACCAAACACCAAACCACCTGAAAATTTTGCGGAACGTTATATTGCTGGCAATATTGACTACTTACCATTTTCATATAATTACAATTGCAGCATTAACTTCGTGTCTTTCTTCAATAACAACATTACTTCTGACTATCGGACAGAATATGATAGTGAGGCTTTTAGACAACGATACAATCCTAAGTTGCCATCACGACTTTCGGCATGTTATGCATTTGGTGATTATGAAAGTTGTTTGAAAGTAAACCAACTATATGGATGGTCATTAGACAGAGTTCGTGAATTTGTTTTAATTCCTCACGAATATAATAGAGTTGCGAAAGTGAATATGGAGGTGGTTTCGCTTTATAGGTTAGCAAATAGAATTTCAATGCTTGATGTTCCGACACAACAACAACTATGGGCACATTATTGGACTGCACAAGAAAATTTCAGAATGGAACTTCCTTCTGAAAATGGAAATAAACTTTACGAAATAAACTTTCTTTGGGAATACTTGGTTGAAGGCATTTTGAAACTCAAATAAAACAGCATACAACAATAGTATTGTAGCATTTGAGGTTCAACGAAATAAAGAACAGCAAAATTGCATATTAAAGCTTTCGTTTCGTTAGACGTAATTCTGCTAGTCATAATTTTATACTTAACCTTTATATATAAATATATCTTCAGTTCCGGGTGGACAGTTGGTCAATTCCCCAACTGCACAAATCCTTACTTTTTATAGCTAAGTTCTTTTAAAACATAAAATTCAAATACATTAATAACCTTATAAACAATTAACACATCTATAAATTTAAAGCAATTTAAACAAGCATATGAAACAAGCTATTAAAACGTATTTGATTAAACTATCAAACTGGTTTAATTTAAATAATATTGAAGAAAATACAAATAAATTTTTGAATCTAATAATAAAACTATTTTCAATTCTTGCTTTTATAGTTATTGTTATTATTACTATAAGTACTATTAATGATGAAAGCTACATAATTAAACCATTTCATGTGACAAAGTTTTCAGAAGAGAGTGGAGTTTCTGGTTTAGTTGTTGCCAATTCAATTAACGATAAAATCAACGAAATTATTGAAGGGTATTACGAATCTAATGATAACGAATATGATACTTCAAAGACCAAACAGAAGATAATAAAAATCCCATCAGATAATAATTTACAAAAGGAAAAAGTAGTTCTTGACGAATTTACACTCATTCAAAAACGTAGAGCATTGCAAATGGAGATAGAAGGTATTGGAGTAAACTTTAATTCATTCATTGAATCTTTGCAACATTTAATTGGTAAGCAGCAAAACTATGTATCTGGAGATATTGCAATTATAGATAGTTCTTTAAATCTTAATTTGAGATTAACAGGACATAGACCAATAGTCCTTAACAAACCTTTTCAAAAAACTAATTTTAAAAAGGCATATAATTCGATTATTCAGGAATCAGCAGAGTACATATTAGAAAATTTAAACCCTGCAAATTTATTATATTATTATTACAAAAACGAAAGAGATAAAGATGCAAAAAGAATTGCTTACAAAATCCTAATTAGTAGTGACATAGACATAAAACATTCTTATAATATCCTTGGTCAACTAGCCAATAAACAAGGCGATAAAAAGCTTGCACTAATCATGTATAATGAAAGTTTAAAACATGACTCAAATTTTAGTTCTGTTTATAATAATATCGCTATATGCCAAAGTGAAATCAAGGACTTTGAAAATGCCGTATTAAATTACAAGAAAGCTATTAAATTGGAAAATGAAAATCCGTCCTATCACAAAAATCTTTCAATTTGTTTTGCTAAGCAAAACAAATTGAAAGAGGCAATTGAAGAAGCCAAATATGCAGTTTCAATTAATAAATATAATACAAGCTATTTAAGAAACCTTGCAACTATATACAGAAAAGATAGTATGTATGATGATGCAATTAAAATTTATGAGGAGTGTCTTAGAATTGATATAAACAGTGCTAAAACTTATAACAATATAGCAGTGGTTTATCAAAAAAAAATGGACTTAAAAAATTCATATTCATACGCAAACAAATCTCTATCAATAGATAGCACCTTTTCACTTGCCTACAGCACAATTGCTGAAAATTATGCAATTGAAAAAGATTCTATTAAATTCAAGAAAAATTTAACATTAGCACTTAAATACAAATACCCTTTACAACGCTTAAATGTCAATAAAATTCATATGGATTACATTTATGAGATTGGATACGATTCGATTATAAATTTATTAAATAATAATCCCATTAATTCAAACAAAAATACTAATTAATAAATGTAGGAATTTACTTACAACGGCACCTACAAGAAATTGACGTTTCAATGCTTAATTGAAGTTTTCCTGCAAAAGTGGGATAAGTCGTGCTTCTTATCAAGTTCAGTACAGGCAGTCAGTTTTGAGTTTCGTAATCGCCAACTTCTTATGGGCGCAAACAGTTAGCTACTATTTCAGAACAAACTACATTCATATATGGACAGTACAATTATTTCCGCAGTCATTGCTACAACTGGTGTCATACTATCAGTTTTGATCAGCCTTTTAATTAATAAAACAGTTGAATAATGAATTGGATAAAATACATTTGACGATTCATGAAAATTATACTTCAAGATTGATTGAAAAGCGACTAGAATTTTATCCTTCAATATATGAGATATTGAGCGATATGGGGAAAAAACTTAAAAGAGTTGAAATGAAGTTTAATGATGAAAAAATATCTTTTAGTCAAATTGAGGACTTCAAGATTCATTATGATTTATTAAATTCGAAATATGCCTTAGTTTTTGGAAATGAGAGTAGTTCAAGATCTTATAAATTAAGAATATATCTTTTAGAGTTATTAAATAAACAAACAAAAGCTAGGGATGAAAAATTGACTGAAGCGCAAGTAGCAAAGATTCGAAATCTCATTGCTTCATTAGAATTCTCATTGAAAAGTGACTTGGGAATTTATATATCAGATTTCAATGATACGAGAGGAGAATTAAACATGAAACATTATGGTGACGTAATCAAAATTCGAAAAGAAAGAAATAGTAGCTAACATCACCTACAAGAAATTGGCGGTTCAGTATTTAAATTTAGTTCAGTTTTTCAATCAAACTTTTGTGCTGTCAAACAGTTTTCCCGCTAAGGGGAGAAAAGTCTTGCCCGAAATCGCCAACTTCTTAAACACACAAACCATTAATTTTCCATTAAATCATCTCCATAAAATTTTCTCAATTTTTCTACAACCGCATTAAAGTCATCAGGTAATTCGCTATCAAAAAATATTGGATTTTTGGTAGTTGGATGAATAAATCCTAAACTTTTAGCATGCAGAGCTTGCCTTGGAAGCAAGGTAAAGCAGTTTTGTATAAACTGTTTAAATTTTGCTGCTCTGCTTTCTTTTAAAATTACATGACCGCCGTAGCTTTCATCACTAAAAAGTGGATGCCCGATTGATTTCATGTGAGCTCTAATTTGATGGGTTCTACCGGTTTCAAGTTTGCAAGCAATCAATGTTAAAAAACCAAATCTTTCCAAAACTTCATAGTGTGTAATTGCTTCTTTTCCTTTTTCAGGGTCGGAGTATATGGCCATAATTCTACGATCTTTAAGACTTCTGCCAATGTATCCACCAATAGTTCCGTTGGTTTCCAAATCTCCCCAAACCAATGCAATGTATCGTCTGGATATCGTATGATCATAAAATTGTTTTGCCAAAAAGGTCATCGCTAACTCATTTTTACCAATCAATAACAAACCTGAAGTATCTTTATCAATACGATGTACCAAACCAGGTCGAGCTACATTTCCTTTCAAGTTTGGTAAATTTTCGAAATGCCAAGCAAGCGCATGTATTAATGTATGGTGGTAATTGTTAAAACCAGGATGAACTACCATTCCCGCTTCTTTGTTTACAATTACAATATCATCATCTTCATAAATAATATTGATGGGTATATCTTCAGGGTAAATTGTGGTATCACGTGGAGGATGAGCCAACACAATGGAAATGATATCCAATGGCTTAACCCGATAATTTGATTTTACAGGCTTGTCATTGACTAAAATATTTCCAGCAGTTGCAGCATTCTGAATTCTATTTCTGGAAGCGTTTTCCATACGATTCATCAGAAATTTATCAATCCTTAGTAAAGACTGGCCTTTATCTACTGCAATTCTAAAATGTTCGTAAAATTCTTGTTCTTCTGGTTCGGCTAATATCTCTTCCATATCGGGTAAAGATAAAATTATGAAAAAGGAATTTATTACCTATTTTTTGATAACATAACAAAATTTGCTAGTGCTGCTCTAGCCCGGATTGAAACGACATCCTTTTTGCTAGCTTAATTAACAAATTTTGATAGACTAACCGCAAAAAGATATAGTGTAAAGCCGGATTGGCTCCAAAAAATAAATTTATCTTCGTTCATGTTTGAATTCCCAATACATAGTCCTTTGCAACAAATTCACCAACCACTATTATTTGGTAATGAGGTCGAAATTTGGTTTAAACGTGACGATATGATTCATCCATTTATTTCGGGAAATAAGTGGAGAAAACTAAAATATACTTTGCAAAAAGCAAAAGAGGAAAATAAAAATCATCTGATAACTTTTGGAGGTGCTTATTCAAACCATTTATTGGCTACTGCTTGCGCTGGTGCATTATTCGGATTCAAAACTACTGGATGGGTACGAGGCGAAAAGTCTGAAATTCTGAACGATACCTTGTTTTTGTGTAAGCAATTTGGAATGGAAATCAACTACATAGACCGGTCCACGTATTTGGATAAAATGGATTTTTATCTTGAAAAATATTCAAGTAACCAAACTACCTTTTTTATTGATGAAGGTGGTGCTGGCGAAAACGGAATAAAAGGTTGCTCGGAGTTGGTTGACGAATTAGATCAGAATTTTGACTACATATTTCTCGCTTCTGGTACGGCTACTACTTTTGCTGGAATTGCCAAAGGATGTTTTCAAAAAAATCTAAAAACTAAGGTTTGTGGAGTGGTTATTCATAAAGGAATATCTGAACTTTCTGAAACATTAGAAAAATACATCCCTAAAGAATTTAAGGACCCAAATTATGAATTGAAAGAATATCATTTGGGTGGTTATGCAAAAACTAATGTTGATTTTTTAAACTGGTGTACAAATTTTTCGAGTAAAACTGGAATTTTGCTTGACCCCGTTTATACAGGCAAAGCGGTTTGTTATTTATCAACGTTATGTATGCAGAATTTCTTCCCTAAAAACGCCAAAATTCTCTTCATTCATACCGGTGGTTTGATGGGAATAAATGGAATGAAATCTAAATATTCATAAAATCATACTTTAAATTGTTTAAAGCATGATTTTGAAAAAATAAAAAAAAATCCTTTTCCTTGCTTGAAATGCCCTTTTCGGTTAAATTTGTATCAAACCTAATTGAACTATGTATAACTTGAATATTGCTCCTAACCAAGTTCAGGAGAGCTTGCAAAAACACATTCTAGCCGATGGTTATGATTTAACTTTCGATATGGAGAAAAGTAGCGGCGTGCACATTTATGATCAAATGCACAACCGAACGATGCTTGACTTCTTTACTTGTTTTGCATCCGTGCCGCTAGGCTATAATCATCCTAAAATGATTGGAGATGAGGAATTTAAGAAAAATTTATTGTTGGCAGCATTAACAAATCCTTCCAATTCGGACATTTATACTACTCAATATGCACAATTCGTAGATACTTTTTCAAGAGTTGGTATTCCTGAATATTTGCCTCATGCTTTTTTTATAGCTGGCGGTTCTTTAGCAATTGAAAACGCATTAAAAGTAGCAATGGACTGGAAGGTTCAAAAAAATTACCAAAAAGGATATCAGCATGAAATAGGACATAAAGTTTTGCATTTCGAGCAAGCTTTTCATGGTCGATCTGGTTATACATTAAGTTTGACCAACACGCTTGCAGACAAAACTAAATGGTTTGCAAAATTTGATTGGCCAAGAGTTTCGAATCCTAAAATGGTTTTTCCGTATACAGATGAAAATTATGAAAATCTAATTCATAGAGAAGAACTTACTTTTAAACAAATTGAAATAGCTTTTCAGGAAAATAAAGATGAAATCTGCGCAATTTTAATTGAACCTATTCAATCAGAAGGTGGAGATAATCATTTCAGAAAAGAATTTTTTGAAAAACTAAGAAAATTAGCCGATCAGCACGAATGTTTATTGATTTACGATGAAATACAAACGGGCGTTGGATTAACTGGGAAATTTTGGGCTCACGAACATTTTGGTAAAGATGCCCGACCAGATATTTTAGCTTTTGGTAAAAAAATGCAGGTGTGTGGAATTCTGGCTGGCAAAAAAGTAGACGAAATTGAAACCAATGTATTTAAAGTTTCTTCCAGAATTAATTCAACTTGGGGCGGAAATTTAGTTGATATGGTACGTTCTTCTAAAATTATGGAAATAATTGAGGAAGATAATTTATTAGCTAATGCAGAAAAATCAGGAACTTATTTGATGGAAAAAGTTCAAGAAATAGCTGCAAAATATAGCGTTGTAACCAATGTTCGAGGTCGTGGTTTATTAGTTGCTTTTGATTTTCCGACTAAAGAAATGAGAAATAAATTTGTTGAAATGGGCATGGAGCACAATGTAATGTTCTTAGGTTGTGGAAATAATACGATCCGTTTCAGACCTGCACTAATAATTACTCCTGAACATATTGACGAAGGAATGAAAATTGCAGAAAAAATAATTAGTACTTTCTAATTAATATAATCTTAAACAAAAAATGCCTGAAATTCCGGCATTTTTTGTTTTAAAATTTATGATTTAAATAAGATCAAATAGACTGTGAACTCCTAAAATTTTATCGCTAGTAAAACCTTCTGCATATCGTGCTTGTATTAGTTTTCCAAATTCGGCATGTCTACCATGAAGGGCTTCAAAAAACTCAGGCCTTGAAATATAGGTTTCAGGTTCATCTGAATCTCCATCATGAAACTGGCTGGTAAATGCTTTTATCGATGCCATTTTAATTTCGATAAAATCTGAAATGTCAATTATTACATCTGGTTTAATGTAACGATCTTGAATAAAATGTAAGAGTAAATCGGCTTTCCAACTTGCTTGAATTTCTCCATTATCTTTCGTTTCAATTTTTCGTAAAGCAGCAAAAAATACCGAATCTTTTACCAATTGCGCTGCACGACCATGATCTGGATGTCTATCATCCATAGCATTTGCTATAATAATGGAGGGCTGATACTTACGTATTATATGAATTATTTTTAGTTGATGATCTTTATCGTTTGTGAAAAAACAATCATCCATCCTCAGATTTTCTCGCACATGTAAACCTAAGATTTTAGCAGATGCTGCAGATTCCAGATCTCTTAAATCTGCAGATCCTCTTGTTCCTCTTTCACCTCGAGTTAAATCTATAATACCTACTTTTTTTCCTAGCGAGATATGTTTGGCAATAGTTCCACTACAACTCAATTCTGCATCATCTGGGTGCGCAGCAAATACCAAAATATCTAATTTCATTTATTTTTTAAGAGATTAATTTTGTTGTTGGAAATAAAAAGCGTCTGTAATTTTTTATTAAAGGTAGAAATTCCTTTACTTTTTTATTACAATGCCGGAATAGCCAACAAACGCTCAATTTGTTTGGTAATTTTACTACTAGTTGGTTTCGTAAATGGGTAGAAAAAATCAACCACCTGTCCGTTCTTATTAATCAGAAATTTATGGAAATTCCATCTTGGAGTACTTGAAAATTTACCGTTTAATTTTTTAGTTGATAAAAACTTAAACAAATCATGAGCGTAATTTCCTCTCACTCTTACTTTATCAAATATGGGAAACTTGACTCCGAAATTTACAAAACAAAACTTCATGAGATCAGATTTCTCCAACGGTTCTTGGCTTCCAAAATCATTAGATGGAAAACCTAAAACTACAAAACCTTGGCTTTTATACTTTTCGTAAATTTCTTCTAATTCTTTCAATTGTGGCGTAAAACCGCATTCAGATGCAGTATTCACAATCATTATTACTTTATCTTTATAATCAGTTAATGGCACAGAAACTCCAGTAATAGTTGGAACTTCAATGTTGTAGATGTTTGGGAGCATGTTAGTTTTGAGATTGTATAATAGATTCTATGTCGCGGTCGGTTTGTAAATCGTAAGGAGTTTTAAGGTTTGAACCAAATACTCTTGCCAATGACTGCCACAAAAAAGCAGAAAAATTTCCGTTATAATCTTTTAATAACTCATATCCGGTATTTCCTGTTTCACGATCTAGCAACTTTATTAATATTTTACCTTGAGTGATCGTAAGATTCTTCAAGTCGTTTTCAAATCGGTCTTTAATTTCTTTTTCTGTTCTTTTTATTAATTCCCTTTTTACCTTGTTATCAGTCGTTAATGATAATTCATATTCTAATTGCCTGAATTTTTCGCCAGCAATTCTTGCATAAGGCAAAACCTTTAATACATCTCTTCTAAGTTTTGTATATTTTACTTCGTCTTTTTTACTTTTAAATATTCTGGTATCGGTAATTGTAACGGTTGATAAGAATCGAAAAGGCATGGTATCTGTACCATTAATATATGCTGCAACCCGAATAGAATCTGAAGTTAATTGTTTGGCTTGCAGATACATGGTTTGTAAAAACAGAATACAGAAAATAACTGTTTTCATTGGTGAACATTTATAAGTAAATAAACTGCTTATTGTTTGCAAAAGTATAGATTCGGATTAATATTTTCAGTTAATGCAAATGCAATTCCAATTCCTGAAATTGTTATGTTTTGAACACATATTTTATCATATTGTAAAAAATTATTGAGCACAATACATGGAGGAAGTTTTAATAAATCTGGGCGAAGAAAAAAAGGAAATTTTAAAAAGGTATCGGGCATTGTTGCGAGCATGCAAACCATCAATGCAAAAGGGTGATAAAAGACAAATCAGGCTTGCATTTGATATGGCTTTGGAAGGTCATAAAGATATGCGAAGAAAATCTGGTGAGCCTTATATTTTTCATCCGATAGCCGTTGCGCAAATTGCAGCAGAAGAAATTGGTTTGGGAACTACTTCTATTGTTTGCGCCCTATTGCATGATGTGGTAGAAGATACTACCCTAACTTTAGAAGATGTTGAACGAGAATTTGGTAAAAAAACAGCCACAATTATTGATGGTTTAACTAAAATTTCTGGCGTATTTGATAGTACTAGTTCCATTCAAGCGGAAAATTTTAGAAAAATGCTTTTAACCTTGGCAGATGATGTGAGGGTGATTTTAATAAAACTCGCTGATCGATTGCATAATATGCGAACGATGGATTTCATGCCTCGTGATAAACAATTAAAAATTTCATCAGAAACAGTTTATTTATATGCACCACTCGCTCATAGGCTTGGATTGTATAGTATTAAATCTGAGTTGGAAGATCTGTCGATGAAGTACACCGAAACAGCAACCTATAAATTTATTGCCCAAAAATTAAAAGATACCAAAGCCGAACGAAATAAATTTATTAAGGAATTTATAAGTCCATTAGAAATAGAATTAGAAAAACAAGGCTTGAAATTTCAGGTTTTAGGCCGACCTAAATCAATTAATTCTATTTGGAATAAAATGAAAAAACAAGGAATTCCGTTTGAGGAAGTCTACGATTTATTTGCCATTAGAATTATTTTGGATAGTGTTTTTGAAAATGAAAAATCAGATTGTTGGAAAGCTTATTCAGTAGTTACCAATACCTACCACCCAAATCCAGATCGATTACGAGATTGGGTGAGCAGCCCGAAAGGAAACGGGTATGAATCATTGCATACCACAGTTATGGGTTCGGGTGGAAACTGGGTTGAAGTTCAAATTCGTTCAGCGCGGATGAATGAAATTGCTGAAAAAGGATTTGCTGCCCATTGGAAATATAAAGAATCTACTGTTGACAATGGCTTAGATAAATGGATTCAAGAAGTACGAGAAATGTTGAGTAATCCAGAAGCAAACGCTTTGGATTTTATCGACGATTTTAAAATGAATCTTTTTTCGGATGAGATTTTCATTTTCACACCGAAAGGAAATTTAGTAAAACTACCAACTGGAGCTACAGCATTAGATTTTGCTTTCGAAATTCACTCCGATGTAGGGAGTAAATGTATTGGAGCAAAAGTGAATCACAAATTAGTGCCTCTAAGCTACAAGTTGCAAACTGGAGATCAGGTTGAAGTAATTACATCAAGCAAGCAAACTCCGAAAGAAGATTGGTTGAATTATGTGATTACAGGAAAAGCAAAATCAAAAATAAAAAGCTCTTTAAAAGATGTAAGAAAAAAAGTTTCGGATGAAGGAAAAGACTTGCTGGAACGAAAAATGAGATCATTGAAAATTCCATTTAATTCAGGAAACATTCAAAAATTAAGCTATTATTTTAAAATCCCAACTACATTGGACCTATTTTATCAAGTAGCAACAGGCGTAATCGACAATAAAGAATTAAAAGAATATGTAGCAGCCGAAAAATCAATTGAAACAAAAACACCGGAAAAAATTGATTCGGTGAATGTGGAAAATTTAATCAAAAAAGTAAAAAACACCGATTCTGGAGTGTTGGTAATTGGAGAAGATCAACAAAAACTAGATTACCGAATAGCAACTTGCTGCAATCCAATTCCAGGTGATGATGTTTTTGGATTTATTTCAGTAAGTGAAGGAATAAAAATACATCGCACCAATTGCCCAAATGCAGCTAAATTGATGTCGAGTTTTGGTTATCGGATCATTAAAGCTAAATGGACTAATCAAAAAGAAATAGCATTTTTGACAGGAATTAAAATTACTGGAATTGATGACGTGGGAGTAATAAATAATATAACCAAAGTTATTTCAAACGATTTGAAAATTAATATGCGTTCGATAACGGTTGATAGTGACGATGGAGTATTTGATGGTTCTATTATGGTTTATGTAAATGATACCGACCATCTCGACAATTTGATTAAAAAACTAAAATCGGTAAGTGGAATCTTATCTGCAACGCGATTTGATATTGGTTAATTTCTTTATTTCTACTTTTTTTTAAATGATTTCTTTTTTTATCAAACCTAAACGGGTTATTTTGATAATTTTACACCTTAATTGCTACCAATGCCGACTCTGGATACCATAAATGTTGTTAAAAAGATATTTGAAGCATATCTTGAAAATAAAAATCTAAGAAAAACACCTGAACGCTTCGCAATTTTAGAAGAAATATATAGCCGATCAGATCATTTTGATGTTGAATCTCTCTACATCTACATGAAAAATAGAAAGTATAGAGTTAGCAGGGCCACAGTTTACAATACATTGGAAATTTTGGTTAACTGCGATTTGGTTACCAAGCATCAGTTTGGAAAAAATATGGCTCAATTCGAGAAATCGTATGGTTACAAACAACATGATCATATTATTTGCATGGATTGTGGCAAAGTAGTAGAATTTTGCGATCCAAGAATCCAACAAATTCAGTCAATGATGGGCGAAATTTTGAAGTTTGAAATAAAACATCACTCACTCAATTTATTTGGAAACTGTACTATACTAAAAGATAAAGGTACTTGTGAAAGGAAAGAACGAAATACTACAGTTATTGCTTAAAAATTAATATTAATAAAAATAAATTATTCATAAATGAAAGTTGATGTATTACTAGGATTGCAATGGGGCGATGAAGGAAAAGGTAAAATAGTGGATGTTTTATGTCCTCAATACGATGTAATAGCACGTTTTCAAGGTGGACCAAATGCTGGGCATACCTTAGAATTTGATGGGAAAAAATACGTACTAAACACAATTCCATCAGGCATTTTTAATCCATCAACAATTAATTTAATTGGTAATGGAGTTGTAATCGATCCAGCCATCTTAAAACGAGAAATTGAAAATTTAAATAAAGCTGGTGTAGATCCAATTGCATCTGGAAAATTATTAATTGCCCGTCGTGCGCATTTAATTTTACCTACTCATCGCTTGCTTGATGCTGCATCAGAAGCTAAAATGGGTTTGCAAAAAATAGGATCTACTTTAAAAGGAATTGGTCCAACATACGCAGATAAGATTGGCAGAAATGGTCTAAGAGTTGGCGATATTATGTCACCAGACTTTATGCAACGATATAAAAAACATCGTGATGCTCATTTACGATTACTGGACGAACAACGGTATGAGTATAATTTACAAGAATTAGAACCTCAGTTTTTGGAAGGAATCGAACTGTTGAAGACCATTAAACAAGTAGATAGCGATCATTTTCTAAATAAATGTTTAATTGAAGGCAAAAAAATATTAGCCGAAGGAGCACAAGGAACCATGCTTGATGTAGATTTTGGTTCATATCCGTACGTTACATCTTCCAACACAACCGCAGCCGGTGCTTGCACTGGACTAGGAATTGCTCCAGATAAAATTGGTGAGGTGATAGGGATTTTCAAAGCATATTGTACCCGAGTTGGTGGTGGCCCCTTCCCAACCGAACTTGATAATGAAACCGGAGAGCTTTTGCGTAAAATTGGAAATGAATTTGGTGCTACAACGGGTAGACCTCGAAGATGCGGATGGATTGATTTACCTGCATTAAAATATGCAATTATGTTGAACGGGGTAAGCAAAACAGTGATGACAAAAGCAGATGTACTTAGTGGTTTTGATACCATTGAGGTTTGTACTCACTATATTTGCGATGGTGAAAAAATAGATTTCATGCCGTATGATATTGTTAACTCGAACATCACTCCGGTAACCATAAAAATGGAAGGATGGAATGAAAAGTTGACAGCAACTGTACACCCAGATCAATTACCAGAATCTTTACTTAATTATATTTCATACCTGGAAAAAGAATTAGGTGTTTCAATAAATTATTTATCTGTTGGGCCAGATAGGAAACAAACATTAACACTTAAGTTATAATTAGTTTCAGTGAAAATACCTTTCACAACTGAACTTAATTTAAAATTACACGATTTGACACGCAGGTATAATAAAGCTTGTGTATTGAATAGTAATGACTATAAATCTAATTATTCGAAATTTGAATTCGTTTTTGCCTATTCGAATAATGAAAATTTTAATAATTTAATTTCGTTTGCCGAATTTTCAGAATTAGTAGAAAAATCTAACAAATGGGTATTTACAGCATTGAGTTATGATTTAAAAAATGAATTTGAAAATTTAACATCAAAAAATTCTGATTCTATCAAATTTCCTTTGATTGATGCTTTTTGCCCAGATCTACTTATTATTGTAAATGAAGGATTTGCAGAAATACTTTATCCTGAAAAAGAAACTGAAAGGATGAAGATTTTTAATCAATTACAAAGCAAGACTATTAGTGATTCCGAAATCAACCAGCCTCCAACTATTAATTTAAAACCTTTATTAACAAAAGACAAATATTTAAAGAAAATTGAACAAATTAAGAAGCACATACAAGCAGGCGATATTTATGAAATGAATTTCTGCATGGAATTTCTGGCAACTAATTATTCAATCGACCCATATCGCTTGTACCAACATTTAAATAAAATTGCTCCAGCTCCATTTTCTTGTTTTTATAAATCTAACGAACATTTTGTACTTTCTACAAGCCCCGAAAGGTATTTGCAAAAATCAGGGAATAAAATAATTTCTCAACCCATTAAAGGCACTATAGCACGTGTTTTAGATAAATCGGAAGATATATTACAACAAAACAGACTAGCAACCGATCCGAAAGAAAGAAGTGAAAATGTAATGATCGTTGATATGGTGAGAAATGATCTTTCCAGAACTGCGGTTAAAGGGAGTGTGCATGTGGAAGAACTTTTTGGTATTTATCAATTTAAACATGTACATCAAATGATTTCTACAATTACATCTAATTTAAAATCTGAATTTACCTTATCTGATGTAATAAAAACAAGTTTCCCAATGGGCTCAATGACTGGTGCTCCAAAAATAAAAGCCATGGAATTGATTGAAAAGTATGAGGTTAGCAAACGAGGAATTTATTCCGGTACAATCGGATACATAGATGAAAAGCAAAATGCTGATTTTAATGTCATTATTCGTTCTATTATTTACAACACAGAAAATAAAAAATTATCTTTTCAGGTTGGTAGTGCCATTACAATAGCTTCAGACCCTGAAAAAGAATATGAAGAATGTATGTTAAAAGCAAAAGGCATGTTAATGGCGTTGGAAGAAAAGTAGAGTGAAAATATAATTGTACTAATAAAAAAAATGTTAGATATTTACTATTGTAATAAAAATCACTTATAACTTCTATTTTTCTTTTTTACTTTACTATAAACTATTTCATTGTTATTGAAATTAATATACTTTTAGACGATCTCAAATGATTATTAAACATTTTTTTTTATTTGGTTTAATTTTATTACTAATATTTTCTTGCAAGAAGGAATTACCAGAAAAGTTAAATACAAATATCATAGATTCAGAATATGAATTGGAAGGTGCTGTTATTAATATCTTAAATACTGAGTTATTTTATGAAAAAAGCACAAACAATGAAATAAGTTCTATTCATATTATACAGACTATTAAAGCAGATGAACGTTTTTTTGAAAATGGAAATCCAGGTAAACCAATTAAAAATTTAACTATAGTAGTTTGGATCAATGATGTAAAGTCTTATTATGTAGTTAGAAACGGAAATCAAGTTGTTTATTTTGGAAGACCACAAATTAAAGGAACTACTGTAAACGTGAAGATTAAATCAGTGGTAGCATCTCAATACGTACTTCAGACAACTGAAACGCTAATTTACATTCCTTAATTTTATTATAACTATGAAAATATTATTAACAATTTTTATTTTAACGTTTAGTTTTAGCTTGTTTGCACAGATTGAAAAGAAAGATGTCCCAAAAGGTAAAGTTTTAATATATGTTTCTAAATCAGAGGCTATTATAAAAATAGATTCTGGAATAAAAGTTGAACAAAACACCTTGTTAACATTAGATACTGGAATACATCAAATTAAGGTTTTTGGTCCTAAAATAAAAACCATCTCAAATACTTTTCGGGTTTATGGAGATTCTATTGTTCGTGTAAAAGAGAGAGTGAAATTTAATGATGAATGGAGAACATATAAAAATCAAACATACAAACATTATACTTTGCTATCTGCAAAAATACTTTTGCCTCTAGCAATGGGGTTTACAACTTATTATTATCTTAATAAATTCAGTAATGAAAAAAATAATTATTACAAAAAAGCAGAGGAAAATATTATTCAATACGAAAACTCAATAAGCCAACAAGAAATAGATAAAATAAAATCTGATTTTAAGGAGAATAAATCTCAATACAAAAAATATGAGAAACTGCAATATGTAACTTTATCTGGTTCAATAATTACTTTAGCAACAGTTTTTATTTTAAATTATACTAAAAAAGCGCCGAAATACACTGAACCAACTTTGTTAACAGGATTCAAAATAAGACCAAAAACAGTTAAATCTTTATCTATTTCTTATTCTTTCAATTAGTTATTCTATTTTCCAAATACCTATTAATTTAAGTTTTCTATTAATATGAAATTAAAATTATACTTATTGTTTTCAATACTAATTTTATTTATTTCTTGTAAAAAGGATCTAATGTTGAAAATTGACTCCAACCTTTGCGACTCAGCATATTATCCAACTAATGGAAAAATATTAATTACTGATACAAAATTTACATATTCAATTAATAGCAATAATGACACAAATGGAGTACAACTTACAAATACACTAATCGTGAATGATATATATTATGAAAAAGGAAACATAGAAAAGCCCAATACATTTTTTAATACAGAATTGATTATTGATAATAACTTTGTTGTTTTTCAAGTAGTAAACAAAAATACAATACGTTACTTTTTGAGTAGTTCCTTAATAAAAAAGAATATTGCAATTAAGTTAAATACATTTTACTCTTGCGAAGACAGGAAAAGATTTGTTTCAAATAATGATACCATAATTTTTATTCCATGATATTTGTTTTATTTTTAAATGAAACTATTTTGAGCAAATAATTAAACAAAAAAAATAAACTAATAAATTTTAAAATTATTTGGTTGATTCTAAAAGTGTGAAAATATAATTTACATATTAATAAAATTTTTTACATATTTACCCCAATAAAAAACTAGTTCCATTTAACTTAGTCAGCAACTTTACTATTAATTTATGAAGAATATATTACTATTCATCCTGATTTTTTGTTCAATTTCAGCATATTCTCAAGAAAAAAAATCTTCGCATTTTGTTTTAATTATTCATTATGACTGATATCAATAATTCATGTGTTTGTTATATCTAAGATTTTTCAAAACACACTGACAGAAAAAATTACTTCCACTAGGTCAACTGTTAATTATTTCACCTATCTTCCAGCAAATTTCTTCGATAAAAACAACCTAGATAATTTTTAAATATAAAAATCTTTTCTAATTTTAGTTCTTTTTATTGATTATACCGATCCATTATTAAAATATCATATCGAAACGTTAATTGCTGAATACGAACAAGAATGGATAGTATCTTC
>JANOCT010000034.1:0-16490 GCA_031412335.1 bacterium
TAGTAAGTGCAGCAGGAACCTATTCAGTAACAGTAACAAATGCAGGAGGATGTGTGGCAAGCGATGCGATCACGATAAGCACATCACCAGCAGCAGTATCAACGTTTACTAGCAGCCAAGCGGGCGCTTCACAAGAAGTAACGTTTACCCCGACCAACCCGTTAGGAACGCATTTGTGGACATTTGGTACAGGAGGCCCAACAAGCACGTTGGCAAGCCCAACGTTTACATTTAGCCCGTATGGAACTTACCAAGTAACCCATACATTTACCACCCCAGATGGATGTAGTAGTACTACGGTACAATCGGTAACGGTATTGAATGTAGGAATCAACGATAAGTTTGAGAGTTCATTCAGTTATACTATTTATCCAAACCCGATCCAAACAGAAACCAGAATTAGTTATGAATTGAAAGAACGATCAACTGTTCAAGTTAAGATTTACGATGTATTGGGTAGAATTGTGTTGCAGCCAGTAAATGCAACTCAATCTATCGGAAAACATGAAGTATTAGTAAACACAGATATGTTGCAAAACGGATCAGGAGTTTATGAAATACAATTAATAGTAAACGGACAATCAGAAACATTGAGATTGGTGAAAGCGGAGTAAGGGGTTTTGTTTAATATTTAAAAATCGGCTGTTCATATATTTGAGCAGCCGATTTTTTTTTGGTTAATTTTTTAATTTAATGGATTGAAGCTATTCGTATTTTAATTTTTTAGATATTCACTCTGTCAATAATCGCCAATTTTAAGATGACTAGAAATTTCTGAAATTGATATTATATTTTGAAGCAACCACTCCAAACGACTATTAGTATCAATTGTTATCTAAGAAAACTACCTACAATGAAATTTAACTCTACGCTCTTTACCAAATTTTATCTTCTTGCTTTATTTATTGGTTTTACTTTAAAATCTACTGCGCAAGTTGGTACCACTTATGGTTATAACCAATCAGTCGGGACTTTCATTCCAATTTCTAATGGAACTGTTTTGGGAGTTCCAAACAACGATGATCAATCTTTTTGTGGGCTTACTACCCCGAGTAATTCTGGACCCGGCTTTCCAATTGGATTTACTTTTGAATATAATGGTCAAATTGTTGACCACTTCGGGGTGAGTGCAAATGGTTATATCAGTTTAGATACTGGAAGCTTTTTATTACAAAATAGTTTTAATCCTATATCATCTTCCAGTATCAGTCATAAAAATATCATTTCAGTATTTGGGAGAGATATTCAAGGCCAAAGTAATGGCGAGCTTTCTTATTCTTTAGAAGGTATTGCTCCTAATAGAATATTAGTAGTACAATGGTTAAATTATAAAAGATTCGGTTCTTTAAACTCTGCTGACTCATTAAATTTTCAAATTAAATTGCATGAAACCAGTAATAAAATTGAATTGGTTTATGGTTTATGCTTTACAAATGCTTCTTCAAATGCATTTGCTCAAGTAGGTATTAAGGGTTTATCCAATACAGATTTTAATAACAGATCAACTACCACAGACTGGCTTGCAACTACCAAAGGTTTATTAAATACAGATGCTTGTTCAATAATATCTCCAGTTTTTCCTCCAAATGGTTTAACATTTGCTTACCAAAAATTGAGTGGCGATATTACTCCACCCGTATTTTCCAATATAAATTTTTCGCCAGGCAGCTCTTGTACTCCTGTTTCTCATTTAGTTTCTGCAACAATTAATGATTCATCTGGTATTGATACTGCGATTTTATTGTATGATATAAACGGAATTGCACAAGCACCAATAGGTATGATGAAAAATGGCATTTTATTTTCTGCCGTAATACCAGCAGCTGGAAATAGTTGTGTATCTTTTTCAATTACAGCTAAAGATGCTTCCATAAATAACAACCAAGCAAGTTCTATTTTCAATAACTATGCTGACGAATACTTACAAATAACAGCTGGTCCCGATCAAATTATTAGTGCGGGATCAACCGCTTTACTTACTGCCAACTCTTCATTTTCTAATTCTTTAAAAATCACAGAGGTTACAATATTTAATAATGCGTACGTAAGTCAAACAAATTATCCAACTTATTTTTCAACAGCATTACTAAAAGATGACAATATTGAAATTACCAATTTATCGCTCAACCCCATCGATGTTTCTGGCTATTCTTTAAATTACTATACTCAGGTTGGCATAAAGTATACTTTTACTTTTCCTAATGGAACCATTATTCCAGCGGGTGAAATAGCGACCATTCATTTGCAACATAACCCCGGCGTAAATTATACAGTTAATAGATTCTATATTTTGAGTGGAGTATTTGGTATTAATTCTGGAGCAATCATAGGGTTTCATTTAGCTGATAATAATAACGATGTAATTGATGCTATTGCGTTCAATGGTTTTGTATTTCCGGCATCCAGTCCAGTTACCAGTCAAGATTTTTCAGGTGCATCTATTTTTTCACCACAGGGATATTTAGGTGCGCAATTAAATGGATTAGATCAAAATTCAAGAGCTAATTGGAATCTTACGTTTAATTCAGTTATTAGCTCTCAAGGCTTTATAAATGTGGGATTATTAGTTACAAATACATCTCTCATATCTTATTCTGGTGGTTTGTTTTCTGGTTCTGTTGTGGGTAGTCCTGCAACTACTCCAATTCATACAATACCTGGATCATACACTTATTTTGCTTCTATTACCGATGGCAATTGTGTTGCTGTAGATTCTACCATAATTACCGTAATTCCACCATTGGTTCCTGTGGCTTCTTTTGATGTTAATCAAACTTCTGGATCAACTGGCGGTGTTGTAACAACATTCAATTTAAATAATACTTCTACCAACCTTCCTACTTCATTTTTGTGGTCTTTCGATCCCCCAACAGTTAATTATGTTAATGGTACCAATCAGAATTCTATTAACCCGAGTGTAACATTTAATTCAGTTGGCATTTATAGCGCTACCTTAATTGCTACTAATTTATTAGGTTCTGATACGTTAACTAAACTCAATTATATTTCAATTCAAAACTCTTTATGCGCATCGGGTGCTAACTCAACTATCGATGATGATATTGGAAATGTAACATTTGGTTCCTTAAATAATGGATCAGACACCATTCCGCTTAATAATAACACCACTTCTATCAACACTTATTCAAACTTTGATACATTAAGCATTCAAAATTTTGCAGCAGGGGCATCTTATCCATTTGCTGCTACACAGATTAATTCTTCCGTATTTTTTTCCTGCGATCTTGCTGTTTTTATTGATTACAATCAAAATGGTGTGTTTGATTTAAATGAGAAAGCTTTTTCAGGAGTATCAACGCTTGCAGATCGAGTTTTCGATGGAGTAATTACAATACCAATTACGGCTGTACTTGGTAACACTAATATGAGAGTGGTTTTAAATGAAACAGGAGCTGCCAATGCCTGCGGAAATTATACGTGGGGTGAGACAGAAGATTATTTAATAAACATTACTTCATCATCTGCAATAGATGGAGGAATTTCTGCAATACTAAGCCCAAACAATGGTTGCTCACTAACTTCAACTAATTTAGTTACCGTTAAAATTGTAAATAATAGTTTTACTCCAATGTCGAATTTCAATGTGAGTTACTCGATTAATGGAGGATCACCAATCACAGAGGTAATAAATGGAACTTTACCAGCATTAGCTGATTCGATATATACTTTTGCTACTACCGTAGATTTATCAGCACCAGGTAGTTATATTCTTACTTCAACCATTACTTTGGTTGGAGATTCTAATTCTACGAATAATTTTTTAACAAAAACTATTGAAAACAATCCTAAAATAGTTGCTTTTCCATATACCCAAGATTTTAGTACGGCTTCTAACTGGGTTGCAGCTCAGGTTTCTGGAAATGGTTTATTTAGCATTAAGCCATCCATGACAAGTCCTTTCCTTAGTCCTACTTTTGGAACTGGATTGGCTGTTTTTAATTCCTTTAATTTTATTTCTGGAACTTCATCCAGGTTTTATTATGGTTGTGGTTATGATTTTTCGACGCTTGTAGCGCCTAAAGTTGAATTATATGTTAGCCAAGATTTCGGATTTCCAACGTTCGATGATTACATAGCTGTTGATGTATCTACTAATAATGGTAATACTTGGATAGCGATTGATTCGATAAAAAGAAACAATCCATTATTTACCATTCCTGGTTTTACGAAATTCGATGTTGACTTATCAGCGTATGCAGGTTTAAACAATGTAATGGTTGCATTAAGAGGAGTAAGTCGTTTTGGCAATAATATTTCTGTAGATCAATTCAAGATTATGGATCCGCTTCCTAGAGATATTGGAGTAACAGCGGTTATGGGTATGCAATCAGGTTGTGGTTTATCTACTAATACACCAGTGTTGGTTGCAATTAAAAACTTTGGAAATCAAGCAATTACTAATTTTCCAATAAGTTATCGAATAGATTTAGGAACAGAAGTTACTGAGTCTGCCAATATGATGTTGGCACCTAACTCGGAAGCTATATATCAATTTTCGACTCTTGCCGATCTTTCTACTTTAGGTATGCATACGATGGAAGTATATACGAAAGCAAATTTAGACGGAGACCCAAGTAATGATAAAATGGTTACTGAAATGATGACGTATTCTCAAGCTGCACAACCAGTTGTTAGCAATGTTTCAGTTTGCGTTGGAGAACAAGCGGTATTAAATGCTTCTGGTAATTCAAGTACTTATAAATGGTACGATGCAGCAATTGGAGGTAATCTAGTTTCGACAGGTTCGAGTTTTTCTATGCTGGCTAGCTCTACAACTAATTTATACGTGGAGGCAGTTGATAAAACAAATTTAATATTAGGAGCACCAGATAATACAATTGGCGATCGATTAGCTCAAAATCCAGTTGGAGAAGGTTTATTGTTTAATGTTACTAAAGAAATAACAATAGATTCAGTTGCTTTAATTGTTAATGCTATTGGTACGATAAACATTCAGATAAAAAATAATTTGGGTGCTGTAATTGCCAATTATTCTTTCACAATCACAAAAATTGGTAAGCAATTTATTCCTCTTAACCTAACATTGCAACCTGCTTTCAATTATTCAATTACTGCAATATCTGGCAGCACAGTAGGAATTCAAAGAAATAGTGATGGAGCAAGTTTCCCTTATATAACGCCTTCAATCACCATTACCGATGGAACACTTTCAGGCTTTTATTATTATTTTTATGATTGGCATATCAGTACCCCTAATTGTCCTTCGACCAGAACTTTAGCTCAAATTACTGTAAACCAAGCGCCTGTTGTTGATCTTGGTTCCGATCAAGCAATTTGTCCAAACTCTGTAATAATTTTAGATGCAAGAAATACAGGAAATACCTATTTATGGTCAACTGGAGAAACTAGCAGATCAATAACCGTTAATTCTCCAGGATTTTACGAAGTTGAGGTTTCCAATGCAAGTGGTTGTGTTGGTGTTGGCAATGTAACTGTATATCAAGGAGCAATTGAAAATCCACAATTTACTAGTTCCCAAATACAAGGTACTACATCGGTTAGTTTTGTACCATCAAGTTTTCAAGGATTGCATACTTGGTATTTTGGAATCGGAAATACGATATCCAATCATCCAAGTCCGACATTTTTGTTCCCAAATATTAGTGGAGTTATCAGTTATGGAATTTTACACAAAGTAACCAGTCCTGACGGTTGTGAATCTATTTATATTGACTCCATTCAAGTTACTGGAACTTCTGGTTTTTCAACTACAAACGCTTCAACTTTCAACATGAAAATATATCCAAATCCATTGCAAGCTAATTCCGTTCTTTCTTATGATTTAATAAAAAGGTCTCAGGTTCAAGTTTCTGTTTTAGACATGGCTGGAAGAATAGTTTATTCACAAAATGTTGCAAATCAAGATACTGGTCAACATTTGATTAACTTATCAAAAATTTTTAATTTAACTTCATCAGGATTATATGAAATAAGAGTAGTAGTTGATGGAACTTCTGCTACAAAACGAATGGTTGTAGAATAATAAATATAGATCATTAAAAAAAAATCGGCTGTTCATATATTTGAGCAGCCGATTTTTTTTTGGTTAAATTTTTTAATTTAATGGATTCAAGCAATTCGTATTTGAATTTTTTAGATATTCACCTCCAAATAAAACCATTTATGAGCGTACGAGAATTAGGTATTGGATCAAGAATAAAACATGATAAATATGGTGATGGAATTATAACTGCCATTAAATTTTTATCATACAATTGTTATTTTGCCGGAAACGGCAGGGTAGAAATAGCCAAAGATTATGAATTAGAAGTACTCGAACATGTGCCCGTTGACGATGATATGGTAAGTTTGAGTGATGTAGAAGGAGTATTAATTACAGCATTAAAAAAATATGCTGATATTTCTCAGATTGTACCCATTGGTGAAAAATGGATTGGTGGCAAAATGCTTTTACAACCTGCTGACAAATCATTAAAACCTAAAGAAATTCCTATTGAACAATTTTTTCATAAAATAGTAATGTTGAGAGATCGAGTTCGGGTAATGGAACAGCAGATAAACAGCCATAAAGATTTAACGGATATTCAGAAAGTTGACATGCAACAATATATTACTAGAATTTATGGTACACTTACTACTTTTAATGTTTTGTTTAAAAGACCAGAAGATCATTTTGTAGGTGAAAAATCAAAAGAGTAAAACTTTAAAATTTTTATCGAACATCGCTTTATATTTTTTGTTTAATAATTTATGCAATCAACAATTTATCCAGCCAATAAACGAGGTGTAGCTAACCACGGTTGGCTTAAAAGTTTTCATTCATTTAGTTTTGCCCAATTTTATAATCCCGAGTTGATGAATTTTGGATTGTTGAGAGTGCTGAACGATGATACTGTAAGTGGTGGAATGGGTTTTGGAACTCATGGACATGATAATATGGAAATTATCAGCATAGCTTTGGAAGGAGAATTGAAACATAAGGATAGTATGGGAACTGAGGCTATTATTCGACAAGGTGACGTACAAATTATGTCTGCCGGAACTGGAATACGACATTCTGAGCAAAATAATTCTTCGGAGAAAGAAGTTAAATTTTTACAAATCTGGATTATTCCTAAAAATAGAAACATAACCCCAAGATATGACCAGCGAAATTTCAGCGATGAAGCATTAAAAAATAAAATGTTAACCGTGGTTGCGCCAGATAAACCGGGTGAAGCGATTTATATAAACCAAGATGCTTATTTATCGCTTGGAGTTTTTGATACGGATAGTACAATTGAATACAAAATTCAAAATCCTGGAAATGGTGCATTTGTATTTGTACTCGAAGGAGAAGTAAAAATAGGTAGTCATTCTTTGAGTAAAAGAGACGCAATCGGAATTGAGGATAGTGAAATTTTCGAATTAGAAATTTCAAAAAATTCTACCGTTTTGTTGATCGATGTTCCGATGGCAGAAGAGTAATAGGTAAAATTAAATGTTACTTTCTGAATTCTTTTAAACCAGTTTCAAGAAATAAAACATACTTGTTTATATCCAAATCAAACGCTGTTGGTTCGGTTAATAATTGCAAGTTGTGATTTAACAAAACATAATATGGCTGAGAATTGGTATTGTATTTAGACGCCTGCAAATCGCTCCACTTTTGCCCAACTGTGTTTATTTTTTTATTACTAAATGATGACTGGTACTTTTCATTTTCAGGTAATTCGGTTTTATCATCCACATACAGCGAAATAATCACATAATCGTTTCTTAATATTTGTAGAACAGCTGGATCTGACCAAACTGAGACTTCCATTTTTCGGCAATTGACACAACTATGCCCAGTGAAATCAATCAAAACAGGTTTTCCAACTTTTTTAGCATACTCCATTCCTTCATCAAAATCAAAATAGGTATCAAGATTATGAGGTGAATGAAATAAGTTGCTATATTTTTTTTGAATTGAACTATTAGAAGAAGAACTTTTTGCTGTGTGCAAATCAAAATCCTGTGTGCCTTGGGGTGGAGAAAATGCACTAATTGCTTTTAATGGAGCTCCCCATAAACCAGGAATCATGTAAACGGAAAAAGATAAAGCTACTAATGCCAGAAAAAACCGGGTAACAGATAAGTGTTTAATTTCTGAATCATGAGCAAATTGAATTTTACCTAAAAGATAAAAACCAAGCGCCATAAATATTACGATCCAGATACTAAGAAAAACTTCACGATCGAGAATGCCCCAATGATAAGCCAGATCTACATTAGACAAGAATTTAAACGCGAAAGCTAATTCCAGAAAACCTAGGACAACTTTTACCGAATTAAGCCAACCTCCAGATTTTGGTAAGTTTTTGAGCCACTGTGGGAATGCGGCAAAAAGTGAAAATGGAATTGCTAATGCTAATGAAAAACCAAACATACCAGTAATGGGCCCAAGCAACGCTTTACTTGAAGCAGCATCGACCAATAAAGTTCCAATAATGGGTCCAGTACAGGAAAATGAAACTAAAGCAAGCGTAAAAGCCATAAAAAATATTCCTGCAATTCCGCTTTTATCTGATTTAGCATCCATGGAATTGACTAAAGAAGATGGCAAAGTAATTTCAAATGCTCCGAAAAATGAGATGGCAAAAATGATAAGCATGGCAAAAAATATCAGATTAAATACTGCCGAACTTGCCAATTGATTAAGAGCATCGGACCCGAAAGCTAGGGTAACTAATGTACCCAGTGCAACATAAATAACAATAATGGCGGCTCCATAAATTCCAGCTTGTGTTATTGCTCCTTTTCTTGATCCTCCTTTTTTAGTAAAATAACTGACAGTAAGTGGCAGCATCGGAAAAATACATGGCATAATTAACGCAGCAAAACCACCTATAAATCCTTTTAAAAAAACAATCCAAAGAGATTCTCCTTCTGCATCAGTTGATTTTGTAGGAACGCTTTTTTCTAAAACAGGCAGATTTTGAACAGAGTCGGTAGATAAAGTATCGGATATTTCTGAATTAGAAATGGTATTATTTTCTACTTTTTCAATAGTAAGATTTGTGTTTTCTGAATTTACTTTTTCAATAGTTTTGGAAGCTGGAATATCAAATATAAATTCAATTATTTCAGGCGCAGTACATTGCTTATCGTCGCAAACCATGAATTCTACATTTAATTTTATTTTAAAAGCAGATTGGTTATTTCTCTTAATTTTTTGAATAAATCGGGCTTCATTGCTAAAATAGGCAATATCCATCCCAAAGATTTTGTCGAAAAATTTTTCTGCTTCGGGGATTTCTAGAGTTTTGCCGATTAATGAAAAATCTTTGGATGGAGAATAAACAAAGGTGGTTGGTATGGGTCCACCTTCTTCTATATTTTGTGAATATAAATGCCAGCCTTTGTCAATTTTACTGATCACAATTAATTGTAATTCAGTTTCATAATTAACTTTTACTTCCGTTTTCCATTTTACTGGTGTCAGGATTTGCGTAAATCCATGATTTGTAAAAATTAAACCAATTAATATTAAAATGATTTTTTTCATTCAGGGTATGTTAAAAAATAAATGAAATTTGTTTTATGTCGTATTTTTCTGCCAAGCCGTCCGAATTTGTAATCTCCAAAAATCCTTCGCTTGTAACATCGGTGATAGTTCCATTGAATTGAACACCATCTTTTTCAAATTTTCGAAGGCTATTATAGCCCAACAAATGTGAAAGATAAATGACTTTTAATTTTTCGAATTGTAGTGATTTTAAAAATAAAAATCGAGCTTCAATAAAACTTAATAATTGGTTGAGTAATATTTCCAAATCATAAACACAGCTATTTTCAAGTGATAATGAGGTTGCTTTATTTACATTATCAGAAAAAATAAGTTGGTTAATATTCACTCCAATGCCCAAAATAGAATTTTTTAAATAGTTGGACGAAACTATGTTTTCAATTAAAATGCCACCAATTTTTTTATCATTTATGTAAATATCATTTGGCCATTTAATTGAAACACTATCTTTACTATAATTGGCAATAAAATCATAAACGCCAAGACTTACAGCCATACTTAAATAAAACTGTTGATTAGCTTTCAGAAAAACCGTATTTAAAAAAATGCTAAAAGTTAGATTTTTGCCAGGTTCAGTAATCCAGGTGCTACCACGTTGGCCTTTTCCGCCATATTGGTTTTCTGCCAAAATTACAGTACCATCAACCAATGGCTTAACATTTGACAACAAATCATTCAAATAAATATTGGTTGATTCTACATCTTTGAGTTTTACAAGAGTTTGACCAATAAAAAGTGTGTTACTAAGTGGAGTATTCAAATTAAAAAAGTATTTTCAAACTTAAAATTATTTAATGGCTAAAAGAAAAGAACAAGATAGCGCATCGCATCTGACTGAAATTGCAGTATTTGGAATTCAGGAAAAAAAAGGGAAAGACATTGTAACCCTTGACCTTAGAAAATTGCATAGTGCTGTTTCAGATTTCTTTATTATATGTAACGCAGATTCAGGAACTCAGGTACGTGCAATAGCAGATTCAGTAGAATATGAATTGCAAAAATCCATGAAAGAAAATCCTTGGCACAAAGAAGGTTTTGAAAATAGCGATTGGATTATTTTAGATTATGTAAACGTTGTGGTGCATATATTTAAAACAGACAAACGTGCGTTTTACGGTGTAGAAGATTTGTGGGGAGATGCAGAAGTAAAATTATATCAATCTGCTTAATTCAGCTTTAAACAAAATCAACCTTTACAGGTTACAATTAAGGATACCAGATTGCGTATCAAATACCAAAAATGAAAGAAATAAAACCCATAAAACCAAATAAACCAAGAAGTCCTAAAAAGCTTTTACCAGAAACTCCTAAATTCAATTTTTATTGGATATATGGAATTGTAATCGTAGGTATACTTACCGTAAATTTTATTTTAACATCCAATACTGCTAAAGAAACTACATATCAGAAATTTGAATCTGAAATGTTGCTTGCTGGCGATGTAGAAAAATTGCAAGCATACAAGCAAGGCGACTTATTTTATGTAGATGTTTTTATTAAAAAAGAAAGTTTGACCAAAGACAAATACAAAGAGCTAACTAAGAAAAATACGTTTATCAATACTTCAGGTCCTCAATATGTATTTTCTCAAGGTTCATTAGAAAATCTTGAAAAAAAATTAGCTGAAGCACAAAAAGATGTAACAGTAGATAAAGTTCAGCTATCTTATATTTCAAAAGATAATTTCTTAAAAGATTTTCTTTTCGCTTGGATTTTACCACTTGGCGTTATTATGCTCATTTGGTTTTTTGTAATGAAGAGACTTTCTGGTGGATCATCTGGTCCTGGAGGTCAGATTTTTAATATCGGAAAATCGAAAGCAACATTATTCGATAAGGAATCGCAAGTAAATATTACGTTCAATGATGTAGCTGGGCTTGAAGAAGCAAAACTGGAAGTAATGGAAATTGTTGATTTTTTAAAGAACCCTAAAAAATATACCAATTTGGGAGGTAAAATTCCAAAAGGTGCATTATTAGTAGGCTCGCCAGGAACTGGAAAAACACTATTAGCAAAAGCTGTAGCTGGAGAAGCACAAGTTCCATTCTTTTCATTATCAGGTTCTGATTTTGTTGAAATGTTTGTGGGAGTAGGTGCATCTAGAGTTCGAGATTTGTTTAAACAAGCACGAGAAAAAGCGCCTTGCATTATTTTCATCGACGAGATTGATGCAATTGGTAGAGCAAGGGGAAAAAATCAAATAATGGGTGGGAATGATGAACGAGAAAATACATTGAATCAGTTATTGGTAGAAATGGATGGATTTGGTACAGATTCAGGCGTTATTATTATTGCTGCTACTAACCGACCTGATGTATTAGATACTGCATTACTTAGACCAGGCCGTTTTGATCGTCAGATTTCAATTGATAAACCTGATTTAAATGGTAGAGAGCAAATATTTAAAGTTCACTTAAAGCCTTTAAAATTATCTACCGAGGTTGACCCTAAAAAATTGTCTGCTCAAACTCCAGGTTTTGCAGGTGCAGAAATTGCGAATGTTTGTAATGAGGCTGCATTAATTGCCGCTCGTCAGGATAAAGTTGCTGTGGATATGAAAGATTTTCAAGATGCAATAGATCGGGTAATTGGAGGATTAGAAAAGAAAAATAAAATCATACTTCCGGAAGAGAAAAAAATTGTTGCATACCACGAAGCAGGCCATGCTATTGCTGGTTGGTTTCTAGAACATGCAGATCCATTAGTAAAAGTATCTATTGTGCCAAGAGGTGTTGCAGCATTAGGATATGCACAATATTTACCAAAAGAGCAGTTTTTATATACTACTGAGCAATTAATTGATGGAATGTGCTTAACCATGGGTGGGCGAGTAGCTGAAGATATTGTTTTTGGAAAAATATCAACCGGTGCACAAAACGACTTAGAGCGTATTACTAAATTATCGTATGCTATGGTAACTGTGTATGGTATGAACGAAAAAGTAGGTAATATTTCGTTTAATGACCAGCAAGGGGAATATAATTTTGGTAAGCCATATTCTGATAAAACAGCAGATTTAATTGATCAGGAAGTTAGAAATTTGATATCAACAGTGTACACCAAAACAAAAGATTTGCTGATTGAAAAAAGAGAACAATTGGAACAGATAGCAAAAGCTTTGCTTGAAAAAGAAATACTTTTCCAATCTGATTTAGAAGAAATGCTTGGAAAACGCCCATTTGATAACCGAACTGCTTATGATGAGTTTGTGAACGGAAGCGATGAAGAGCAATTGAGAAAAAAGAAATTGGGGGAAGATAAAAAAGAACATGATAAATATTTTCCACTACCAGGCCTAAATGGTGAAGGAAGTATAGAAACAAACACCAATGGTGAAGTTCCTGATCCTTTGCTTGACGAACAAAAAGAGGCGTGAGTATTCTTATTTAAAAATTAATTTAGCTTCCGGATTGGCATACGATCCGGAAGTTTTTATTTAGCGAATTTTACATCCTATGAAATCGAGTACTCCGAAAGAAAAAATGCTTAAAAAAATAAGAAAAGCATTAATTGAGAAAAAGGAGATGCCTTTTCAAAAATACGAAGAAGGAGAAGTTTTTCCGGTTCTTACAGAGAATTTGGAATTAATTTTTGCTGAAGAATTTACAAAAGTAGCCGGACAGTTTATATTTTGTGAAGACGAAATTCAGTTTATCGAAAACATATTATCTCTTGCTGAACAAAAAAAGTGGAAACAAATATATTGTTGGGAGCCTGTTTTACAAGCTATTTTAGCAAAATATGATTATCCTTTTATTGGAAGTGAAACAGGATTTATAACTGCAGATGTAGGTATAACATTATGTGACGGTTTGGTAGCCAGAACGGGAAGTATTTTAATTCATTCGGCAACACATGCTGGTAGAAGATTATCAATTTATCCAAATAATCACATCGTGCTGGCGTATACCTCTCAAATTTTTCCAGATATGAAACAAGCTTTGGGTGATTTGAGATCAAAATCTGGAGATAAAATTCCATCGTTATACACAGCCATTACCGGCCCAAGCAGAACAGCTGATATCGAAAAAACATTAGTTTTGGGTGCACATGGGCCAAAAGAATTATTTTTATTTCTGATTGATGACAGAAATTAAGAGCAATTCGCGAACACAAATTTATTTTGCGTCTGATTTTCATCTTGGCGTACCTGATCATGCAAGTAGTCGCCAACGCGAAGATTTGATAGTAGCTTGGTTGAACAAGATAAAAAATGATGCGCTTGAATTGTATATTTTAGGAGATATTTTCGATTTCTGGTTTGAATATAAAACAGTAATTCCCAAAGGTTTTATTCGTTTGCAAGGTAAGCTGGCTGAATTTGCTGATGAAGGAATTCCAATTCATTTTTTTCCTGGCAATCATGATTTGTGGATGTTCGATTATTTTGAGAAAGAGTTAAATGTAATTATACACCACGAGCCTTTTAAAACTACGTTGAGTAATAAAAAATTCTATCTCGCACATGGCGATGGGCTTGGGCCGGGTGATGAATCTTACAAAATTTTAAAAAAAGTATTTGCTAATCCAGCGTGTAAATGGCTATTTGGTTTTCTGCATCCAACCATCGGCATGGGAATTGCCAATTTATGGTCTAGAAAAAGTAGAATTAGCAGTGGAAAAGATGAACGTTTTTTAGGGGAAGAAAATGAATGGCTTGCTATTTATTCAAAAGAAGTATTGCTAAAAGAACATTTCGACTATTTTATTTTTGGACATCGACATTTACCTTTAACATTAAAAGTTGGAGAAAATAGTGAATACATAAATCTTGGCGAATGGATGAATTACCATACGTATGTTGTGTTTGATGGAGAAAAGGCAGCGTTAAAAACATTCGAAAAATGAAAAGTGCATGAGACAAAAAATAACGCTACTTGTTTTACTGATACTATTTTCATTCTCGATTTATGCTCAAAAACCATTAAGGTTAGAATTATCATTACCACAAAAAATAGCAGACGATGTTTCATTATTTACCACTGATATTTTTGGTAATGTGTTGTTTGTAAATAGCAAAAACGAATTAAAAAAAATAGATAGTAAACAAAAATTAGTCGGTGTATACTCCAGAAGAATAAATAGTACGTTGAAAATTGTGGATGTTAGTAATCCAATGAAAATAATGGTTTATTATCCAGATTTGTTGGAATTATCAGTATTAGATAATTTTTTATCACCTCTATTTGAACTTTCTTTTCAGCAATATGCAGATGCTGGCCCTTTAAAATTAATTTGTCAGAGCACAGAAAATGGATTCTGGATTTATGATGAGTTGAACAGAACACTGAAAAATGTAAATGAGAATCTTGATTTAACACGTTCCAGTGGAGATTTATATCAGCTTATTTCGTACTTGCCAATCCCCACAAAAATTATTAGTTATAAAAATCAACAATATTTATACGATATAAAGCATGGAATATTAATGTTCGATGAATTTGGTACCTATATAAAAACAATACCCATTACTGGGGTTTCAGATTTTCATGTAAGAGAAGATGAAATTTTATTTACTAAAGAAAAAAGTTTGCTTTCGTATAATCCTCTAACATTTACTATTGATTCACTTTACAATTTTTCGCCATTAGATTTGCAAAGTGTAAGGCGAGAAAATAACAATCTGTATGTATTAGCCGGAAAAGAGTTATTTTTGTATTCCATTATCGTTAAATAAACCAGATTCAGGTTTATTTTCATTTTACCATTAATTTCCATGATTGATAAATTAGAAGCCATAAGTCACCGATTTGAAGATGTAGAAAAGCAATTATCCGATCCTGCTGCCATGGCAGATATGAAAAGATTTGCCCAACTAAACCGTGACTATAAAGAGCTTGGCGCACTGGTTACTGAATTTAATCAGTACAAAAATGTGTTAAGTAATATCGAAACCAACCGCTCCATTCTTTCCACAGAAAAAGACGAAGATTTTAGAGAGATGGCAAAAGCTGAATTAGATGATTTGCTGATAGCTAAAGATAAACTGGAAGATGATATTCGTATTTTATTGATTCCAAAAGATCCTGAAGACAGTAAAAATGCAATTTTAGAAATTCGTGCTGGTACCGGTGGCGACGAAGCAAGTTTATTTGCTGGCGATCTATATCGCATGTATTCAAGATATTGCGAAAGTAAAGGCTGGCGATTAGAATTAGTTGATGAAACTCAGGGAACGGCAGGTGGATTTAAAGAGATCATCTTAAATGTTTCTGGTAATGATGTGTATGGAACATTGAAATACGAATCAGGAGTGCACAGGGTACAAAGAGTGCCGGCCACTGAAACGCAAGGAAGAGTACATACCAGTGCAGCATCTGTTGCAGTTTTGCCAGAAGCAGATGAGTTTGATATCGATTTAAAAGTAAATGACATTCGAAAAGATTTATTTTGCTCTTCAGGTCCTGGTGGACAATCAGTTAACACAACCTATTCGGCTGTAAGACTTACCCATATACCGACAGGTATTGTAGCTCAATGTCAAGATCAGAAGTCTCAGTTGAAGAATTATGATAAAGCATTAACTGTTTTACGTTCGCGTATTTACGAAATGGAATATGCGAAACACATGGACGAAATTGCAAAAAAGCGAAAAACGATGGTATCAACCGGAGATCGTTCTGCAAAAATTAGAACATACAATTATGCACAAAGTAGAGTTACTGATCATAGAATCGGTCTAACTTTATACAATTTGCCAGCAATTATCGATGGCGATGTGCAAGATATTATTGAGGCTTTACAACTGGCCGAGAATGCGGAGAGGATGAAAGAAGGGAGTTTGGCGTGATGTTAAAATGCATCAGATTTAAGTAAAAACTCTTTATAATAAACCATAATCCAATTATTTGATCTACTGGTAAAAGTAGATTTACCTGCGTTGTGATCAAGAAGTCTTTTCTCAAGATTTTCAGTAAATCCTTTATAGAAAATATCA
>JANOCT010000035.1:0-104903 GCA_031412335.1 bacterium
ATGAATAGGTTCCACCGGTTTGTCCGGTTTGTGAAACAGAGGCTAAACCATCACCTAAACATAAGTTATTAGTATAGGCAATTGTTGCAGTTGGTCCGGAAACTGTTAATAAGGCAGAATTAGAAGTTGCACTTCCATTTATATTAGTAAATACCGCACGATATGTATAATTATTAATTGCTAATCTAGCATTTGTTATTGTCAAAGTACCTGAAGTGAAACCACTATAATTAGCCAATCCATCCTGATTTGCTGACGTAATATTTACAAAGCCAGCGCCTGCATCTCTTTGCCATTGTATAGTAGGAACTGGAGCACCAGCATTTGCCGTGGCACTAAATGAAGTTCCATTAAGTGCACATATTGCTTGATTTGAAGGGTTGGTCAGAATTGTAGGTGCTGGAGTTGTGGCTTCACCAATTTCAAATTCTCCAAATGTTGTTAATCCAGTTTTTTGTATTTCTGTAGCGGTTGGAAAGGTAAATCCTGAAACATTTTGCCAAGTTGTTGCAAACTGTCGAAGTATATAATTTGCAGCAGTTCCAGTATTGAATGTATTGGTAAAATCAAATTTTGCTGAATAGCTTGAAACTGCCCCAGTACCAGATATTATTAAATTGAAATAATTTCCAACTTTTGCAGATTGATTTATGCCTGAAGAATTTGTAATAGGTGTATTTTCATTAGCAGGCGCTCCAATAATACTTGCTGCTGAAATACTAACAGGAGTACTTGTCAAAGTTGGACTTAATGTTACTGGCGAAAATGCAGATGCTGAACCAACTGGAAAAACCATATTGGTTGTAGTTCCATTCGGAAAAGCCACTCTCAAATTTCCTTTAATATATCTTGAACTATTTGCACCAATGATTGCAGTTAAAGGGGTTGCTTTTGCTAAAATTACGAAAAGGCTTCCAGTAGTTATCGACCCATTAATAGATGATGCAAAAGTTAAATCATTGTTTACAATGGCATCTTGAGTTAAGGTTAAGCCAGCAACGCTTGTATTGTTATTAGTAAAATTGAAAAAAGTAGTTGATGTACCTCCGCCAATACTTTGAGCTCCAGTTCCATTGAAATTAATTGTTCCCGTTCCCGTTGTAAATGATCCATTTCTAATCCAGTTACCTGCTATGTTGTGTGTGAAATTTCCTGCGTTAAAAGTACATCCAGATGATATTGTGAAATTTCCTGAAATCGTTAAACCAGCTAAAGCTGTTTTGGTATTACTACCAGAAATGGTAAGATTTTGATAAGGAGTTGTATAAACATTTTGCGTGTTTCCTCGATTATAAACTACGGTATTTCCTGCTGCACTGGCAGTTAATGTGGTTATTCCTGGAGTTCCCCCCATTCCAAGCGTTAAAGTAGAATTAATTAAATTAGTTACACCACCCGTTCCACTTAAAGCTGTGTTTACATTTAATGAATTAGTGTTAGATAAGGTAACACCTGTAACAGTTACAGAAGATATCGTAAAATCGCCGGTTAATGTTTGGTTGTTCGTGTTAAACGTATAAACACCACTTCCTGGTGTAAATGTTCCAGATGAACGAGTTATCCCTCCTCGGAAAGTAAGAGCAGAATTTCCTGAATTATTAAAAGTTGACCCAGCACCAGCAGTTAATAAACCTACAAAAATTTTTGTACCTGTTGCGCTTGTAATGCTTAAATTTCCACTTGTGCCGCTTCCAATTGATGTTGTTCCGTTTATTGTAGTGGATAATCCACCAATGCTTAATGTGGTTCCATTCAAAATAGATACATTTCCAGCAACGGTTAATGAACTTGTTCCACTAAGAGTTGCTGTTCCAGAAACAGTTGTTAAAGATGCGCAATTAGCAACCACGTTTACAGTTACAGTAATTCCTGAATTTATAGAAACCGTTTCGGCTGCTGTTGGTACAGGTTGTCCACCCCAGGTTGCAGTGGCATCCCAATTTCCAGAAACTGATGCTACACGCTGGGCATATACATTAACAACAAGCAACATAACAGCAAGAAAAGTAATAAATACTTTTTTGAAATTAGTTGATAAAATATTAGTTGGTTGGTTGTAAATCGTAAAAATTTTCATGTAGATGGTTTTGCGAAGTTTGAGATTACCGTAAAAAAAAAGAATATTTAAATAGGTCAAAATTTGATTAATCAGCCGCATTTACGGCAAATACAATAATATGTTGCAAAAATTTATAATTCGCAAACATACTAATCTCAAAACGAATAAAAATTCTTATTTATTAATATATTCAATATTTATACTTTTTAATGGCTAGTAAACAGCCTTATAGTTAAATTTTAATATTTTTCATACGATTTTAGCCAATATCCTGAGAAAGAAAGAATTATTAACATTTACACAATTCTGCGACATTATTGAAGATACCGTTTGTGTGAAATTTTTTAACTATAATTTAAAAAACAGTTAGAAAAAATATATGAAGAAATAAATAGTTGAATTTCATTTTGGCTTAACTTTTTTAAAAAAAATTGAATTCTTCGATTCTCTATATTTTTTGAGAAAAGGATTTTGTTATTTAACCTACTACTTTAATAATAATCAATTAACTCTCATTTTAATCTATCAATTTTTACTTCAAAAATTACCTTCCTAATTTTTTGAATAAAAATGCTGCTAAACCGACTCCCAAAAAAGGTGCACATAAATACAAAAATAGGTGTTTAAAATTCCAAGAAGCGATAGCAGGACCTAAACTTCTTGCTGGATTCATGGATGCGCCAGAAATTGATCCTGCAAAAAATGCAGCTAAAAAAACCATAACTCCAACAATAAACGCAGTAATAATTCCAGACTTCCAAGAACCCTTTGAAGTCCACAAAATAACAACCATCAACAAAAATGAAATAATAATTTCTGTAAAAAACGCCCAATAAATAGCAGTTGAAGAGAACGTATTACCCAAGGTTTGAGCATTAGGGAAAATTAATTTCAATATAAGTGATGCTGAAATCGCCCCAAGAAATTGAAAGAAAATATATGGAAATACCAAGTTTTTGTTGAATCTGCCAGCCAAGTAAAAACCAAAACTAACTGCTGGATTGAAATGAGCACCAGAAACGGCACCAAATAAAAAAATCATAATTGCAACTGCTAACCCAAAAACAATTGCTATTCCTAAACTGCCTAAAATTCCATTATAAAGAGTATTAATAACAATAGAGCCAGTACCCAGAAAAACAATAAAAAATGTTCCCGTAAATTCTGCAAATAATTTCTTAAACACTAAAATATTGTTTTACGATAAAACATTTAAAACAAACTCGTTTGCCCAAACTTTTATTTGATTTCTTACCTTTCTAAATTCTACGATAATTTCTTCATTTGAACCTATAGCCTTAGCTGGATCAGAAAAATTATGATGTATTTTAATGGCATTTGATGGGAAAACCGGGCAACTCTCTAATGCATTATCACAAACTGTAATGATGTAATCAAACTTAATTTCCATGTATTCATCCACATTATTAGAAGTATATTTTCCAATATCAATCCCGTCTTCTGCCATAATTTTTATGGCATTTTTATTTACACCATGAACTTCTATTCCTGCACTTTTTACATCTATTTTATCTTTCGCAAAAAAACGGATATAAGCTTCCATCATTTGGCTTCTACAACTATTTCCTGTACAAAGTATTAAAAGTGATTTTTTCATAGGCTTTAAATTCCAGTTTGTTTACTTCTTCTGTAAAGTAAAAGTGTATTTTTCCAAATACCATTCAATTTTCCAATACGTTCCCTTTCGCCTAAAACACTGAAACCATTTGCTAAATGCAATTGAATACTTGGTTTATTTTCAGGAAATATTCCAGCTTGAAGACTCCATATTCCATTTTTTTCACTCTCAATTATTAATTCTGCCAACAATAGTTTACCAATTCCCTTTTGTTGAAATTCATTTTCAATATAGATACTAACTTCTGCAACTCCTTCGTAAACACACCTCTCAGATACTGGACTTAAAGCAGCCCATCCTACTAGTTGATCTTTTTCAAATGCAACTAAACGGCTATGATTCAAATGATTTTTATCCCAAGTTTCAAATAATGGTACTTTTGTTTCGAATGTAGAATTACCTCCATCAATCCCTTGCTGGTAAATTTTAGCAACTTCAGAATAATGAATCTCTTTTAGATATGTAATTAAAATTTTCATTGTACTGATTAAAATTTAACAACAATTACCCCCTTCTTCACAAACATTTCCACTGGCGATCATTGTAAAATTTGATTCGGTTTTCGGCTCAGGAATACCGCAAGTAGACAATGCCAAACAAGCAGTATCTTTTGGCATCAGCATAAATTTATCTTCCACAAACTCAAGTTGATATATACTTAGCGTTTTTTCTTGATATTCAACTTCAATATCTAAATCTTCTGAACTCATAAATGGTTGCACTTTATTCAAAATACTGAGTACCGACATTGGATTTAATCGATGTTCAACATCAATGGATACCCATAACTGAAGTGTGGCTTTTTTATCGGAATGAATTTTTCCACCACAATCAATAAAATTTTTGCTGGTGATTCCGAATTCAGTAATATGAAAATGAGGAGGAACAAAAGTTCCATCTGTAAATTGGAAGTTTAGCAGTTTGCCATTTTCCATCAATTTTTTAAACTCTGAGGTTTTCATAATTTTAACAACATTTTTGGTTTAACAATAAAGAAGAAGCAGCAATTTTCAAAAAATAAGCTCCTATTAGTTCCATCGCTTTTGGATTTATGCAATAGCAAATCGCATTTCCCTCGATAGTTCCTTTTATGATATCAGCATTTTTCAATTCGCGTAAATGCTGTGAAACAGTTGGTTGTGCAAGAGGTAAATGATTTACAATATCTCCACAAATACAAGTTTGTACAGAAAGCAAATATTCTACAATGGCAATTCTAGCTGGATGGCCGAGTGCTTTTGCCATAGAAGCAATCGTGAGTTGATCGGTAGTAAAAGCATCTGTTTTAGTTGCGCCCATTTAGTATTATTATATTGCAATATTACGATATAGATTTCAAAGAATGAAATTTATTTTTAATTAGAATTGAATTAAAATAAATTTGAAGGAAAACTTTAGCTAAAACTGATGAACAACTACGTACCATTTATAACCGACGAACATTTTTTATTATGTGTTCAAAATCTTCATAAATCATATATAAAAGCTAAAAATAATCTTACAAAACAGCATTTTTATTCCAATAAAGTAGACACAATCAAATTAACTTTTGATGCTAAGTTTAATGGAATTGATGAAGAAAGTTTGATTCAATCAGAAATTTTGAGGCAAATTGACAAATCCATAAACAATTCAATCGGAACTTTTCATGAACAAATTTTAGGCGGTATCAAAGGATTTGAAATTGGTAATTCGAGTGGATTTGATATTAAGGCTGAGGATGGTAGTTTGTATTCTATTCTTAGTTTTACAAAACTACCTGAAAATATAGAAGAATGCATTTTTGAGAGGTTATGTTTATCCGCTAAATTCAGTAAAACATCATTATTTTATTATGTTGATTTATCATTTAATAAAAACTATGCTGAAAAATGGGTGATTGAAAAAGAAGAAAGTACCACTAGCCATAAAAGAGTTTTTAAGATTTCTGTTGAGAAATTTTATGATTTACTAACCGGAAATGAAAACTCAATTGGACTTTTGCAAAATGCTTTACCAGCTGCTATTCAAAAAATTAACATGAAACTCTCAACCAATAGCCATTTTAGCTGAAACATTCCAAAGGTAAGGAGGCAAAGGTTCGTTTAGTTCCCATTTAATGCTCATAGGCTTAGAACCATAGTGTTCAATCAAATTCGCTTCCCCTAAAAAAACTGAGGACATAGTATTACCATATTCTCCTTCATTTTTTTCACGGACGAATAAAAGAATTTTTTTCTTTTCTTGCTTATGATTTAAATATGCTAAGCCCTTACCTTTCTTGGGGCTAATGGAGTTTTGAGTTTGCCAATGAAATATTTTATCACTTATTGCAAAATCTTCATAAAGTGTAGTAGGTGAAAAATCTTTTTCTGATTTATTAAGTGTAATAAATAGCAACTCTGTATTTTTTTCTACAGATAATGCAATTCCTTCTCGAATTTCACTTTTCTTCTCGAAAGTATGGAAACCAAAAGCTGCAAGTATTTGATCTCTAGTGTATCTGCTATGAAGTTTTAATGGCTGATTATAAGGTAATTTAATTTCACTCTCCATAAAATCAATTTTATCAATTAATAATTCTAAAACTTCAATTATTTCATTTATCAAAATTTTATTTTTTCCAATTGCCTTTATACCATCTTCTAGTGATTCAAATACATTCGTTTTTTGCCAAACATCATAATAAAGCATCAAACACATTGATTTTTCTATTTGATTCAGCTTATCAAAATTGAATTGAAATCCGTTTTTTGCTAAGTTTAAAATGAATTGAAAATACGAATTTGACTTACAAGAAAGCCATTTTTTTTGAATTGTTCTATGGATTTCATTTTCATTAATGGTCGAATAATCAGGAAATTGATCAGCTAAAACACACAATCTTTTCCAATTTCCCTTTTTATAAATCAATTCTAAAGGAAAATTATAAAAGTTAGAGAAATTTTTAAGAGTAAGAGGTAAACTAGTTTGATGTTTGTAATTTCTAATTTTAATAATAAGTTGGTTTTTGTTTAATAAAGTAGCCGACCTCACATTATCCAAGATAAAACCTTTTGCTTTTTTTTCAAGCACAATGGAGCAGCCTAATGGTAAATGAGGAAAATCATCTTCAATTTCCTTTTGAATAGAAGTAATTGTTTTGCCAACTAAAGCCCTAAATTTACCTTCATAATCGTATTCTGGCCTGGAGTTGCCAACAAAATCTAGTACAGTTAGGCATTCTTTATCATCAGCTAACCTTAAACCTCTACCAAGCTGTTGTAAAAAAACTGTTAAGCTTTCTGTTGGGCGTAAAAACAATACCGTATCAATTGAAGGAATATCAATCCCTTCGTTAAAAATATCAACTACAAAAAGATAATTAATTTCCATTTTCGAAAATTTCATTCTCAATTCTTCTCGCAAATGATTTGTTGAACTAACTAAATAATCAGCTTTTAAGCCAGCGAGGGTAAATTTCTCTGCCATATATTGTGCATGGTATTGAGTTACGCAAAAACACAATGCTCTAACTTGATTAATATCACTTAAATATTTGCTTAAATTATTAATAATATCACCCGTTCTTCTATCATTTTCTGTATAAATATTTGTTAATTCCGAAGGCGAATACCTCCCATTTTGCCAAGTAATTGAAGTTAAATCAATGTTATCTGTAATTCCAAAGTATTGAAATGGACATAGCAATTTTCTATTTAACGCTTCTGGTAATCTAATTTCTGCTGCTATGTTATTGCAAAAATCTTGCAAAATATCCGCGCTATCCATTCTTTCGGGTGTGGCTGTTAAACCTAAAATTATTTCAGGTTTAAACCGGTTCAAAACAGGACGATAGCTTGCTGCACTAATGTGATGAACTTCGTCTACAATAATAAAATCATAAAAATTTTCTGAAAGTGAAAGTGATTTAATTTTATTATTTAATGTTTGGACAGAAGCAAAAACACAATCATAATTTTCCGGTTCAATGCCATCAACCCATAATTCACCAAAATTATTATCCCTTAAAATTCCTTGAAAAGTTGCTTGAGCTTGTTGTAGAATTTCTTTCCGGTGAGCAATAAATAATAATTTCGCATTTGACTTTTTTTGTTTATACCTTTTAAAATCGAATGCGGAAATAACAGTTTTTCCTGTTCCTGTTGCAGCAACAATCAAATTTCTATTTCGATTATGAACAATTCGTTCAACTTCAAGCTTTTCTAAAATTTCTTCTTGAAAAGGAAATGGTTTAATATCAAAATAAGTAGAAGAACTATTTTTATTAGAACTTCGCTCTTTCTTTAATGCAATTCTTAATTTATCTGAATCAATTGATTTATTAAATAATTGAAATTCATTGTCTTCCCAATATGTATCAAATGTTTTTTGAAATTTATCAATAACATGACCTATTTCTTTAGTTGTTACTTTTATATTCCATTCCAATCCATTTGTTAAAGCTGACCGCGAAATATTTGAAGATCCAATATATCCAGTATGAAATCCTGTATTTCTTAAAAATAAGTAAGCTTTAGCATGCAACCTTTCATTATCAGTGTTATAAGAAACTTTTATTTCAGCATTTTTCAACCCCGATAAATATTCTACAGCTTTTAAATCCGTTGCACCCATATAAGAGGTTGTGATTACTTTGAGTAATCCACCTCTTTCAGTAAATTCAAGTAATTCTTTTTCGAAGATTCTGATTCCAGTCCATTTAATAAATGATACAAGAAAATTAATTTTATCTGATGAGAGTATTTCTTTTTTTATTTCACTTTCAAGTGTAATTCCTGCATTATTCCCTGTGAACAATTCGCTATGAGAAAGTCTTGTGTAAGGCGTAATTTCTTTTAAATATTGCTCAAAATTAGAAAATCTGGCATCAACCTTTGAAAAAACAGCTGATAATATCTTTGCTTCCGTCGCTATTAAATCATAATCAAATTCTTCATCATTTAATTCAGTTCGAATGAGTGAAATTATTTTATTAGAAAGCTCTATTTGTTTTTCAACACTATCATCACCAGAAATAAGATTAAGCGCAACATTTATAACTTCAACTAAATATTGAGATAATATTCTTGCCGCTTCAATCTTATCAATTTCCGTTTTCTTAATATAAAACTTATCTCTATCCAATTCATTTATTTTGGATAAAATAATTTTATTAATTAGTTGTTCATAAAGTCCGATTTGTTGCATCTGATTGTTTTGTATTATGGAAATTATACTTTTCAACAATACACTATTTATCGAGGATAATTTAATTTTATTTAAAAAAAGTACACCTTTCGACTTGCTTTATCTTGCGATAAGAAAAAAAGGTTTTATTTATTTTTGCAGTTATGGAAATAACCCTTTTCAAAAATTCCTTTTTAAACAAAAAAAGCAAATCTTTCGACTTGCTTTTTTCTCTGGTAGCGGGGACAGGACTCGAACCTATGACCTTCGGGTTATGAGCCCGACGAGCTACCAACTGCTCCACCCCGCACTATTTTTATTGGACTGCAAAGATATAATCTGTTTCTTTGCATTCCAAATTAAAATTTAATAAAATGCACAAGGCTGGATATGTATGTTTGATAGGCAAGCCTAACGTTGGTAAATCGACGTTAATGAATGCTCTTGTTGGCGAAAAGATGTCAATAATCACTCCTAAGGCACAAACTACTCGCCACCGTATTTTAGGAATTGTGAATGATGAGCATACCCAAATTGTATTTTCTGACACTCCTGGAATTATAAAACCTGCTTATGGTTTGCATAATTCGATGATGAGTATGGTAAATTCTTCCTTAATTGATGCAGATGTTATCGTTTGGGTGACGGATATTAATGAAAAACAAGACGAATCGGATGTTTTTGAAAAATTAAAAAATGCTGAAGCACCCGTTTTGCTTATCATCAATAAAGTGGATGCGAGTAATGAAGAACTTGTGGATGAAAAAATGAAATATTGGCAAATTGAAATGCCTAGTGCTACTATTATTCCAGCTTCTGCATTAAAAGATTTCAATGTTCAATCTATTTTTCAAAAAATTGTAGATCTTTTACCAGAACACCCACCATATTTCGATAAAGATGAATTAACAGATCGTACTGAACGGTTTTTTGTTTCTGAAATCATTCGCGAGAAAATATTCTTTTATTACACCAAAGAAATACCTTATAGTACCGAAGTAATTGTAACTTCTTTTAAAGATCAAGGCAAAATAGTGCATATTCAAGCAGAAATAATTGTTGAGCGTGAATCTCAAAAAGGAATTATGATCGGAACTGCTGGAGCCATGCTTAAGAAAGTAGGAACAAAAGCAAGAGCAGATATTGAAGAGTTTTTAAGTAAAAAAGTCTTTTTAGAAATGTTTGTTAAAGTAATTCCAGATTGGAGAAATAAAAGTAGATACCTGAAATCGTTTGGGTATGAGCATTGATAATAATGTTCCAGAGAAGAAAATATAGAGATCGATTTTTATTGTTTAATTAAATTAAGAACAAATTTATCATCGAAGGAAGGCTTAGGGATAGCAGCCACATCTTGTCAAAAATGAAGAATCAAATCATTTTTTTCAATTAAAAATAAATAAAACGAATACCAAGTACATAATAAATACCAATCATGAGTAATATAGTAGCAATTGTTGGACGGCCAAATGTGGGCAAATCAACCTTATTTAATCGCCTTACCGAAAGCAGAAAAGCAATTGTTGACGACGAAAGTGGAGTAACGCGTGACCGACATTATGGTGTAGCCGAGTGGATTGGCAGAACCTATACGTTAGTAGATACAGGCGGATATGTGGCAAATTCTGCCGATGTATTCGAAGCTGCAATTCGGGAGCAGGTAGAAATTGCCATAGAAGAAGCATCTATTCTGATCTTTATTGTAGATGTAACTACAGGAATTACAGATTTGGATGATCAAATTGCTTCTATACTTAGAAAATCTAAAAAAACAGTTTTTGTAGTTGCCAATAAAGTCGACAATAATAAATTGCTGGGAGATACTAGCGAGTTTTACCGGTTTGGTTTAGGCGAAGTCTATCCATTATCATCTATGACGGGAAGCGGAAGTGGTGAATTGCTAGATGCTATGGTCGAAAAATTTGAACCAGACCCAATTGATGATGGGATTGAATTACCGAAATATGCTATCCTCGGGAGGCCAAATGTTGGAAAATCGTCTTTGATTAATGCTTTGATAGGCCAGGAACGAAACATTGTTACTCCAATCGCTGGAACCACCCGTGATTCTATCCACATAGAATATAAGCAATATGGTCATGAATTTGAACTAATAGATACTGCTGGGCTTCGAAAAAAATCGAAAGTGAGCGAAAATCTAGAGTTTTATTCGGTAATGAGAACCATTAAAGCTTTAGAAATGGCCGATGTATGTTTGTTGATGGTGGATGCTACAATCGGAATGGATTCACAGGATATCAATATTTTTTCGTTAGCGGCAAGAAACCGAAAAGGGATTGTCATTTTAGTGAACAAATGGGATTTGATAGAAAAAGACCATAAAAGCACATTGAGTTTTGAAAAAGCAATAAAGGAGAAATTAGCTCCATTTACCGATGTTCCAATCCTATTTATTTCTGCCTTAACCAAACAAAGGATTTTTAAGGCCATAGAAACTGCCAATGAAGTGTTCAAAAACAGATCGAAAAAGGTACCAACTTCAAAAATAAATGATGTGATGTTGCCTATAATTGAACAAAATGAACCGCCATCGGTAAAAGGAAAGTACATAAAAATAAAATATGTAACTCAATTGCCTGGCGTTTCGCCAACGTTTGCTTTTTTCTGTAATCTGCCTCAGTACATCAAAGAGCCATATAAACGCTTCCTTGAAAACAAGTTAAGAGAGAATTTTGATTTTTCAGGCGTTCCGATTATCATATTCTTCAGACAAAAATAGTCCTTGAAAATTATTTTAAAATAAATTTATAAATAATGCAAAAAAAATCTACCTTTGCAACGTTTTAAACTTTATTATAGAAAAAAATGAAAAAAGTACTTGTATTGCTATTATCTGTTGGAATTTTTGCATTTGTAGCTTGTGGCGAATCTGCTGAAAAGAAAGCTGCTCGTGAAAAAGCTGTTGCTGACTCTATCATGGCTGCTGCTCAGGCTGACTCAATTGCAAATGCTGCAATGATGGTTGACTCTGCTGCTGCAATGGTTGACTCTGCTGCTGCAATGGTTGATTCTGCAAAGTAATCATCCTCCACAGCTCGTAAAGAGATAAAATCCTGTTTTCAATTGAACTCAGGATTTTTTTTTGCCTTTATTTTCCTTTATTAATGCAAACATTTAAATCGGTTTGACATTTTGAACTTTTCTTTTAGGATAGATTGTCTTATTTGATTTTGATTATCAAATACCTATTATAATTTAAGATCCTAAAACTTTTAAAAATAATCACACAAATATATTTTGAAGGTTTGAAAAGTTTTTTGCTTTTTAACTTTTATGATCGGTTTTACTTTATTATCAAATTTTTTAACTGATTGATAAAAAATATTTTATGGGCTTCCCCCCAAATAAAAAAAATTTGGGGGTCGGGCTTTCAGCTTTATCTTTTTTGCGTAGATATTAGCGAAAATTGTGAGTTATACCCGCAAAAAAGGATGCCGCTTCAATCCCTAAGCTAAGCCAAAATAGGTCAATGTACTTTTCAAATCAAATTTTAAATTTTGGGTGTAAAGTCTAAAAGTATTTTGGATTAATAAAAACCCAAAAAAAATACAACGATAATTCTATTTTGTCCTAGCAAATTAAATAATAGAAAAATTTGAAATAGATGAGGTAAGACTATTTGTGTTTGTAAAGCTCTTTAATTTAAAAATTTTGGCAAAAATGTATTTTAAGTGAAATCGGAATTCTATAGCAAGGCTTTTGTCATTACTGGATCAGTTTCTTGCAAAATCTTATAAAAGCCTTCATCTTTAAATAACTGTCTGGCAATTAAAGCTTTCAGTTGATTTTTAATGGTTACTAAAGCCGGTTTTAATCCGGATGATGAAATTTTAACTTCTCTTTTCTTAACATAGGTCATAAAATCAACCATATCTTTTTCTGATAAGGTAAACTTTTGCTTAAAATCTTTAATGTTTTTATAAACGGAAAGTCGATCACGAGAGCGATCGGTAAACTCATACGCATATTCATTAATAATGCCTCTTGCTGAAACTTCACCAAAAAATCCAGTAAAGCCATTGGTATCCAATGCAACAAAAATATCAGGCATAATACCACCTCCTCCATAAACAATTTTACCACCTGGGGTAGTAAATTTTAATGAATCATTAAAACTAACTGAATCCGCTGAAAGTAATTGCCCATTTTTAAATCGATCATTTAAATCTTCATTGTATGATTGAATGCCTTTATCATACGATTTCTGAATAGAGCGGCCAGTAGGTGTATAATATCTGGCAATTGTTAATCGTAATGCCGAACCATCTTTCAGCAATGTTTGATCTTGAACTAAACCCTTACCAAATGATCGTCTTCCGATAATAGTAGCACGATCTAAGTCTTGAACTGCACCAGCAACAATTTCACTTGCCGATGCTGAACCTTCGTCAATTAAAATTATCAATTCACCATTTTCAAACAGTCCGGCATCGGTTGCACGGTACTCTTGCCGAGGTTGTTTTCTGCCTTGCGTGTAAACAATCAATTTTTTATCACCTAAAAATTGATCAGCAACTCCAATGGCAGCATTTAAATATCCGCCACCGTTTCCCCTCAAATCTAACACAAGCTCGGTCATTCCTTTTGATTTTAATTGCACTAAAGCATCTGTAAACTCCTCTTCAGTAGTTGCCGAAAATTTCGTCAATTTTATATAGCCTTTTTTATCATTCAACATATAAGCAACATCAATACTATTCAACGGAATTTTTCCTCGAGTGATTTGATAATCTCTTGCTTTTTGTCCGGCTCTTATAATAGTAACAGTTACTTTGGTTCCACCTTCTCCTCTCAATTTATCAACTACATCCGAATTTTTGATTTTAATACCCGCTACTTTCTGTCCGTTTATTTTACATATCTTATCACCAGCTCTAATTCCAATTGCTTCAGATGGACCGCCACTTATAGCAGAAACAACGAGAATAGTATCATTAAGAATATGAAATTCAACGCCAATGCCTTCAAAATTACCTTCCAATGATTCATTCATTGCTTTAAAGTCTTCTGCTGGTGCATAACTAGAATGTGGGTCCAATTCACTCAACAAATCATTGATGGCATCTTCCTGTATTTTGTTAACATCAACAGAATCAACATATTTATTATTAATTAAGCCTACAATTTCATTTAGTTTGTTGAATTTTTTAGCAAAAGAAAAAGTTCCGGAATTTCCAATACTCGGTGCAACTGTAAGTTTGGTACCAATGAAAAAGCCAATAAAAAGGGTTGTAATAAAAGCTCCAATGAGCAGAAATCTATTCATGAATTAGGTTTAATTTTGCTTAACGCTAAAAGAATTTTTTTATTAGATTCAGATGGCCGAAAATAGGATATAAAATATGAAAGTATACGTAAAGAATTGGATGCAGATAAAATGTAATTCCTTTGAAAACGATTTTTGCACCTATAGAGTTTTAAAAATAAAATAAATAATAAATATGGATAAAAGGACAACCGAACAGGATTCAGCTTATTCAAACTTAGAAAAAATGAGTACAGCCGAGTTGCTTTATTCAATTAATAAAGAAGATGAAAGTGTTGCGTCAAGTGTGGGCAAAGAAATAAACGCGATTGGTTTACTTTGCGATGTGGTAGCTGAACGGATGAAATTAGGCGGGAGGCTTTTTTACATTGGAGCAGGAACTAGTGGTCGGTTAGGAATTGTAGATGCTTCTGAGTTACCTCCAACCTTCGGATTAGAATTTAATCGTGCCATTGGAATTATAGCAGGTGGCGATCAGGCAATTAGAAAGGCGGTAGAATTTGCAGAAGACGATACCGAACAATGCTGGAAAGATTTAATGTCATTTGCCATTACAAAAAGTGATTTTGTAATTGGAATTGCTGCATCTGGAAGCACACCGTATGTAATTGGAGGTTTGGAAAAATGCAAAAATGAAGGAATAAGCACCGGTTGTATTGTATGCAACTCAGGTAGTAAGATTGCACAAATAGTTGATTACAAAATAGAAATAGTTACAGGGCCTGAATTTGTGACGGGTAGTACTAGAATGAAGGCAGGAACTGCACAAAAAATGGTTTTAAACATGATTTCTACAACAGTAATGATTAAATTGGGAAAAATTAAAGGAAACAAAATGGTTGATATGCAACTTAGCAATAATAAATTAATTGCAAGAGGTGCAGGTATGTTGGTAAAAGAATTAAATATTTCAATAGAAGAAGCTGAAATACTTTTGGCCAAACATGGAAATGTGAGGGCTGTATTAGAAAATCAGTAATAAAATAAACGAATAGATTATGCAGGATATAGAACCCTATTATTTATGGCGCGATGATTATATTGCCTCAGAAGATAAACAATCGCCATTTTACAAACAAACCTATAGTGAGTTTAATTTTGAGAATAAAATTTACAACTATTACATTCACCCACAATGGGATGCTTTTGGCTCACCCACATTATATTTAAAAATAATTTTTACTGATTACGAAGCTGGCTACACCATTATCGAATTAATTGGTGAATGGAACGATTGCATTAATAACGATATCATGTTTCTGAAACGCGAAGTGCTAGAAGTTTTAATCGAATCTGGAATTACGCGGTTTATATTAATTGGTGAAAATATCTTGAATTTTCACGGATCAGATGATTGCTATTATGAAGAATGGTTTCAGGAAATCGAAGATGGATGGATAGTTGGAATCAATTTCAGAGAACATGTGCAAGAAGAATTTAAAACCACTAATCTTGATTACTACATAAATTTCGGTGGCATGCTAGATGAGTTTAATTGGAGAAAATTAAAACCTGCTCAGCTATTTAATGCAGTGGAAAGTTTGGTAGTGAAGAGGTTGAATTAAGATTAAAGAAAATTAAAAAACACTACTACATTATTTTTTTTCCATGTTTAAGCACCTTAGCTTCTACATAAAAAATAACTTCTTCTGCAATGTTAGTAACGTGATCTCCTACTCTTTCAAGTTTTCTGATAATAGTTAAAACATATAATGCATCTAAAATATTATCAGATTTTTTTTGAATAAATTCTGCAATAATACCCGTTGAAGATTTATTTATTTCATTCAAAATACTATCCATTTCAAATATGGTTCTAGCTAATTTTGGATCATCAGAAATATAAGCAGTACATACATCTGTAATCATTTGATTAACCGTTTCAAGCATTTCTAATAATCGGCAATTAACCAAAAGCTGATCGTCAAATTTTTGACTTGCCTGCAATACATATTGTGCAATACCTTCTGCATTATCGCCTATACGTTCAAAATTGTAATTAATTTTAATGGTAGAAAAAACGTAACGAAGGTCGTTGGCAACTGGATTGAAAAGTGCAATTATATTCTCGCAATCTTTATCAATTTTTAATTCAAATGCATTAACCCGCTTTTCATTAAATATAACTTCTCTTGCCAGATCTTTATCAAAATCAATTAGCGCAACTACACTTTTGCTTATTTGACTTGAAACAAGCAATGCCATTTCTGTAACTTCTGTTTTGAGATGTTGAAGTTGGGTATCTATTTGTGACATGGTTGAATTAAAACTAAAAAACTTAAATTACTAAAAAAAATACAATCAACCGAATCTTCCGGTTACATAATTTTGAGTTTGCTCCGACTCTGGGTTGGTAAATATTTTAGCTGTATCGTCAAACTCTATCAATTCACCTAAATAAAAAAACGCTGTTTTATCACTTACTCTCGCGGCTTGTTGCATATTATGCGTTACAATCACAATCGTATATTTATTTTTAAGTTCATAAATCAACTCTTCTATTTTAGCTGTAGAAATTGGATCTAATGCAGAAGCTGGCTCGTCCATCAAAACCACAGAAGGCTCAACTGCCAGTGTGCGTGCAATGCATAATCGTTGTTGCTGACCTCCAGATAAAGCAAATGCACTTTGATTTAATTTATCTTTTACTTCGTCCCAAAGCGCAGCTTGTTTCAACGATTTTTCAACGGTTTCTGCAATGTATTTTTTATGACTAATACCATTGACTCTTAGACCATATGCTACATTTTCAAATATAGTTTTAGGAAAAGGGTTTGGTTTTTGAAAAACCATTCCAACCTTTTTCCGATGCGTTGTTACATCAATTTTCTTTGCATAAATATCTCTGCCATCAATAGTTAGTTCTCCTTCAATTCTTACATTTTCAATCAAATCATTCATACGATTGAATAAGCGAAGAAATGTTGACTTTCCACAACCAGATGGGCCAATTAAAGCAGTTACTGTATTAGCTTTCATGCCAAGCGTGATACCTCTCAAAGCTTGAGATTTACCATAAAAAACATTTACATCTTTTGACTCTAATTTAAACATAGATAGTTAAACAATTAAAACTTCATTTTTTTATTCCAACGATTTCTTAAATATACTGCAATACCATTCATGAAAAAAGTAAAACTAAGCAATACGATTATAGCAGCGGCGGCATTAATTACAAAACCACTTTGAGGTCTAGTAACCCAATTAAATATTTGTATTGGCAATACGGTAAATTCATCAAGTGGCCCATTTGGAACGAAAGGAACATACACTAATGCTCCAACAACAATAAGTGGGGCTGTTTCGCCAATGGCACGTGATATAGCTAAAATTAATCCTGTAATAATTCCACCAAACGAAGCAGGCAAAACAATTCGGCTTATTGTTTGCCATTTGGAAGCGCCCATGGCATAAGAACCCTCACGTAATGATTTTGGTACAGCCTTTATTGCCTCTCGGGTACTTACAATTATAATGGGTAAAATTAATAATGACAAGGTAAGACTTCCGGCAAGTATACTATTTCCTAATCCTGCAAGCCTAACAAATACTTGCAAACCTAAAATTCCGTAAATAATTGATGGAACACCAGCTAAATTAGCAATATTCAATTCTACAATTCTTGCAAAGCGGTTTTTAACTCCATATTCTTCTAAGTAAATTCCAGCTCCTATGCCTAAAGGGAAAGATATTAGAACCGTCATAACCAAAACCCAGATCATACCAATCAAAGCTGTGTAAATTCCTGCACGTCGAGGTAATCGAGATGGAAGGTCAGTTATAAAATTCCAATCCAACCTATTAAAACCACGATACAGAATATCGCCTAATAAAACGGCAAGCACCAATAATCCGAAAACAGTGCAGCAAATGGCAAATATTCGAAATAATTGATCTTTAATTCTATTGTTGCGAGAAGCGTTACTCATATTTTTCCTGATATTTTCTTTTGATGTAAAAACTGATATTATTCAGCAAAAATGTAAAAATAAAAAGCGTCATACCAGCTGCGAAAATGGTTCGATACTCAATAGAATCTTGGGGAACATCACCCAAACTAACTTGAACAATATAGGTAGTAATGGTTTCAATGGAAACCAAAGGATTCATAGTTAACCTTGGTTCTTGACCAGCGGCAATTGCAACAATCATTGTTTCGCCTATTGCCCTAGATATTGCTAAAATTATAGATACAATAATACCTGAAGATGCAGCTGGCACCATTACCCTAAAAGCAGTTTGAAGTTTGGTTGAACCCATTCCATAAGCTGCTTCACGTAATGAATTTGGAACTGCTCGCAATGCGTCTTCACTTAAGGAAGAAACATAAGGGATAATCATAACTCCCATTACCAATCCTGCCGAAAGTGCATTAAAACCTGACAATTCGGGTAAAAACTTTTGTAAAATTGGGGTAACGAATAATAATGCAAAAAAACCATATACAACCGTTGGAACAGCAGCCAGAATCTCCAGAAGCGGTTTTACAATTTCTGTGAATTTTTTTGGCGCATATTCATTTAAATAAACAGCAATGGTTAGCCCAATTGGAATTGCTACTGTTATTGCGATTAATGTAGTTAATAGAGTACCTGTTACTAATGGAAGAATTCCGAATCTTTTTTTAGCAAATAAAGGAGTCCATTGAGTATCTGTGAAAAATTCGATAATCGAAACTTCTTTAAAGAAAATATAAGATTCACTGGCAAGTACAAAAATGATCCCAATTGTGGTAAGAATTGTAATAAAACTGCACAGAAAAAGTATCCCTTCAATTATTTTCTCTTTTACTTTCATTTCTGTTTTATTCCGTCGATTTTTATTTTAACTAAGTATTATTTTACTGAATCTTTTTTTGAAGTACTATCAGGCTCTTCATCAGCTAATAATTCAACCATATTAATTCCAACACTCGAGCCTTCTTTTGAAAATAATGTTCCAGTTATTTGTTTGTCAAATCTGCTTTTTGCATAAATATATGCTTTTGCTGGTAATGGAATATACCCAACTTCTGAAATTAATTCGGTGGCAACTTCCATATAAAAAGCAACAAAGGCTTTTACTTCTGGTCTATTTGCAGATGCTTTATTAATGTAAATAAATTCTGGCCTAGCCAGTGGAATGTACGTTCCGTTTGAAACGGTTTCTAAAGTTGGCGTTATTGGACCTTTCCCATTTTCATCATTTTTATCATCAATAGGCACTAATTTCAATTTATCCTTATTTTCTTCATAATAAGCTAAACCAAAAAATGCTAAAGCTGATTTATCTGTAGAAACACCTTGAACCAAAACATTATCATCTTCACTGGCCGTATAATCGCCACGGCTAGCATGTGATTTGCCAACTATTGCTTCTGTAAAATAATCATATGTTCCAGAAGCAGTTCCTGCTCCATACAAATTGATAGGCTCATCTGGCCATCCTTCCCGAATCTGACTCCAATTATTAATAACATTTTGTGCGTCGGGTTCCCACATTTTTTTTAACTCTTCTACAGTTAAATAATCAACCCAAGTATTTTTCGGGTTTACAACAACTGCCAAACCATCGAAAGCAACTGGCAATTCTATAAATTCAATATTATTAGCTTTGCAGGCATCAATTTCGCTTTGTTTTATAGATCTGGATGCGTTGCTAATATCAATTTCTCCCCGACTGAATTTTTTAAAACCTCCTCCAGTGCCTGAAACTCCAACAGTAATTCTGACATCCGGTTGATCACGTCTAAATTCTTCTGCCACAGCTTCCGTTATTGGATATACGGTACTAGAACCATCAATTTTTATCTCACCTTGAAGTAAGCCTTCTTTTGATTTGCTGGTTCGATTACACCCTATAAAAAGGATGAAGAGAATGCTAAAATAAAGTACGTTTTTGCTATAAGCCATTCCTGAAATTTTGGTAAAAATAGCCTTCTCAAAATTACGCTAAGATTAAAATAATGTTAACTTAATATTAACAACTTAGTTGAAAATTTGAAATTTCTAAAAAAAATATGATGCATTTATGATCAAGAGTAAACTTTCTGAGGGTTTTTAATTCCAGAACTTGCTTTATTTACCATCTTTTCATAAATAATTCTCCAGCCTTTCCATTTTCCGTCTTCACTCAACGACTCGTTGTGCCAAAGGGTGATAAATGTACCATTTACTTTTTTCACTTCGTCTATTAAATCTATCAATCTGGCTAAAGCGGCTTCTGGTTTCAACCGTAAATATTGCTGCAACGTAACATCCATTACTGCAAAAGGATGAATTTTTAGTTGAGTTGAAGTTTCATTTTTTAAATCATAAAAATAAAATGAACTACAAGTACCTGCCCTAAAACCAACCTGAGAAGAAAATCCCATGGTATAATCATCTTTAATTCCCGCTTCTAATAACAAGTAATAGGTATTGGGCAAATTAAGTTTCAGATAATGCTGCCTGCTCACTGTAACCGAGCGATTCAAAATATTTTGAAGAATATCCTTTTCGATGTTAAATTTTTCTGGTGATTCATTTGAGTGATAAGAAGGATGAATTCCGACTGTACTGTGATCTCCTAATGTTTTTATTAAAGATTGAAAATTCGGATTATCAGTTTCTATATTTTTATCAAATTCTCCATACTCAGCCATCAATAAAAAGAAAATACCTTGTAACTGATATTTATCATGCAATTTTTTAATCCAATCAAAATTATCAAAGGGATCTTTGTCTACACCCGATAATATCCTGATGCGGTTTACTAATTTTTCGAAACGAAAATGCGAAGCTGTAAGAACTAAAGCACCAGCTTGTCGCAAAAAACCTTTGTCTTTTATGGCATAAGCTTGATCAACGTCAATAGTTGGTATAAAAGAAAAATGCTTTTCACTAAAAAGCATTTCAGGAAACCGAACTTGAAGCAGTTTTTTTAAGTATAAAATCCACTGATCTACGATTGGTATATGAAGAAATCCATGTTTAAAAGCCATAGAATCTTCTGCCCGAAATCTGTCATGATGATCACGCGTATGTGTTAAGTATTCCTCATATCGGCTGAGCATATAAAAAGTAGCAGCTAAAATATCAAAGTGTAAATCAGCTTGTTGTATAGGAAATAAAAAAAACTGCTTTCCTTTTTTCTGAGGGAATATTGTAAAAGGATGGATATTTTTTTCGAATAGTAATTCTACGTTTTTGATGTAAAAAGCATGATCGATTCTAGAGGAACAATAGGCAATTTTATTCCCCGCATATAGCTCAAAATATTTCTGATCGGACGTAAAATTATATTCGATACCCAACATTTCATCGAAAATAAAATCGCATGTATATTTTAACCGATTGGTAATAACTGGTGAAAAAAGTAACAAAGATTTCAAATCCATTAAATCAAAATTACAAAGAATTAATCCAAGCAAACTTATTAAAGGTATTATTTAGTTAATAATTTCTTCACAAAATAATAATATCAAAAGAGAAAACCGAATGTCTGGTTGGCTCGTAATTTTCACCATAAACGAAATAAACCCCTTCGTTTTTTATAAAAAGCAATTCACTTAAAAAAAAAGAACATGAGAAAAATTACTAAAAACGTTTTAAAAGGATCTTTGATCGCTGCAGGTGCGGTAGCTCTAGGTTTCTTTGGAACAGAACAATTTTTCACCGAAGCATCCTCTCACCGAGAAGCTCCGATGATTTCAAGCGATCCGCTTGCTGACAATACTGATGTGTATGCATTCAGAAGTCCTGATGATACAAACACAGTAACTTTAATTGCTAATTATGTTCCTCTTCAATTACCAGAAGGTGGACCAAATTATGCATCCTTCGGAGAAAATATCCGATACGAAATTCACGTAGATAATAATGTCGCAACTGCATTTGATGATATTATTTATCGTTTTACATTCTCTAAAACAAACGCTGATTCTACTACTTTCTTTAACATTCGTTTTGGAGAAAATTTAAAAACTACCTATACTGCACAAAAAAGTACAGATGGTGGAACAACTTTTACAACCATTAAAACGGGTGGTATTGTACCTCCACCAAACATTGGTCCTCGTTCAATCGAAAATTCTGGCGTTCCGGGATTAGGTCTAAATGCAGGAACTTATGAAACATTATTTACTGGTGCTGTTACTACTGCTTCAACTGGTGAAACACTTTATTGCGGTCCGGCTGATGATCCATTTTTTGTTGATTTAGGTGGTGCATTTGATTTAGGAGGTTTTAGATCTGCTAATATCGATGCAGTTGCGAAATCAAACATCCATGCAATTGCAGTTAAAGTACCAATTAACATGTTGCAAAAAGATGGTAAAAGTGTAAATCAACGTACTTCTATTTTAGATGGCGATTTCGTTATCGGAGTTTATGCAGCTGCGTACCGTCCACGAGTTACTACCTTCAATACCAATGGAAATACTCCATCTTACTCTTCTGATTATGTTCAGGTTTCCAGATTAGGTATGCCTTTAACAAACGAAGTAATTATTCCAATTGCTAGAAAAGATCGATGGAATGCAGTTGCTCCTTCTCAAGATTTACAATTTGCTGGCGACTTTAGCAATCCAGAATTAGGATTATACATGGCTGATGGCGCTGGTGCAAATGGATATTTTGGAGATGCAGTTCCTGCTTTAGCTCCTTTAAGAGTTCAATCAAATTCATTAGGTGGTTTCGATTTTAGAAACAATAAACCAGGTTTATTCTCATTAAAAGGAACTCCTGCATTGGATGGTACTGCTTTATCAGAAGCTAATTTCGGTGGAATCTTATTACCAAATAATACAAGCCCTAGAGCAGTTGATATTTTACCAATATTTTATACTGGAGTACCTAATTTACGTCCATATCAATTAGCAACTGGAAAACCTGCTGGTGATCCATTAGCTGCTGGTAAACCATTTATTAATAACTTCTTACCAACACTTGGTGATTATTTACGATTAAATATGGCAGTACCAGTAACTCCAAGAAATTCACCTGATTTCAGTCCACTAGGAATCGTTCAGGCAGCTGTTCTTGGTTTAACTGATCCACGTTTTAATACTTCTGCTGCTTTACAATTTATTCCAAATATGGATGGTTTCCCGAACGGTCGTCGATTAGAAGATGATGTGGTAACTATTGAATTACAAGCAGTTGCAGGTGTTGCTTTAGCAGCAATTGGATTATGGTATGATGATTATGTAGTTGGTCAATCTCCAGTTACTCCTGATTTATTATCTGTTTTAACCTATGATTCAGGTCCAGTGAAAAATGATACTACATTACGATCTTCATTCCCGTATGTACAAGTGCCTTGGTCTGGTTTCAGAACTAATACAACTACTACTGGTTTGTTTAATGGTGGTGTAGGTTATGCATCTCCTGATGTAATCATGATGAATTATCCCAATCCATTTAAAAATGCTACTGAAATAAAATATACAGTAAAAAACAGCACAAACGTGAATATACGAGTGTATGATTTACAAGGTAAATTTATTAAAACTGTAGTAAATGAGTACAAAGCTGCTGGTACCTATATCGTTTCTTTTGATTCAGATAACTTAGCAAACGGAACTTATGTTGCTACATTAAGCAATGGAAGTAAAAAAGTTCAATCGTTGAAATTAGCGATCGCAAAATAATTTTATAAATTACGATTTCCCTGAGCTAAGCAGGAAACTGCTTAGCTCTTTTTTTTACCCTTATGAAAAAATATTTTTACATTATTTCCTTTTTAATAATAGCTATAACTGCTTATTTTTTAATTAATAAACAAAATAAAGTGGCAATACCTGGATTACTTGAAAGAACAGGAACTATTGCTGCTGGTACTGAATGGCTTAACACCAAAGAAGCAATACAAGGATATTTGAAAATTTTACGATCAGATCCTAAAAATATAAAAACAAAGCTGGCATTGGCTCAAGCATATTTACAAGAAGCTAGAGTAACAGCAAATTATGCATACTACATGCCTGCAGCAGCTATTATAATGGAAGATGTGTTAAAAGCAGAACCAGAAAATTATGAGGCTCTATGTGTTAAAGCTGCAATTGAATTAAACCAGCATCATTTTTCGGAAGGAAAAAACACAGCATTAGAGGCTCAAAAAGTAAATCCTTCAAGCGCATTTGTATATGGTTTATTATGCGATTCGTATGTAGAATTAGGAAATTATGATAGTGCAGTTGTAATGGCAGATAAAATGGTTTCTATTCGACCAGATTTAAAATCATATTCCCGTGTTTCTTATTTAAGAGAAATATTTGGAGATTATCCAGGTGCAATTGATGCGATGAATCTAGCTGTAAAAGCTGGATATCCAGGGCTTGAGCAAACTTGCTGGGCAATCAATCAATTAGGATTATTGTATGAACATACTGGAGATTTAGCAAAAGCAGAATATCAATATAAAACAGCCATAAATCAGCGTGCAGATTATGCCTATGCAGTTGCTGGCTTAGGTAGAATTGAAGCTGCCAAAAAAAATTACCCAAAAGCCATAAAATATTTGGAAAGTGCTTCTGAATTTATTCCTGAATATTCTTTTCGGGATGAATTGACAGAGATTTATGTATTAAATAATGAAAAAGAGAAAGCTAAAACTAATGCAACGGCAGTTGTAGCTATGTTGCAAAATACAAGCGACGAAATACCAAAAGAAGGTGAAACTGGTCATGGACATTTTGCTGATCGGGAATTAGCATATGCTTATTTAAAAACCGGACAAATAGATAAAGCTGTATTTCATGCAAAAGTTGAATACGAACGCAGACCAAATAATATTGATGTAAATGAAACAATGGCATGGGTGCTTTACAAACAAAATAAATATACCGAGGCTCTACCATATATTGAGAAAGCTTTGAAAACTGGTTCTAAAAATCCTGTGTTAAATTGCCGAGCAGGATTAATATTTGCCAAAGTTGGCCAAAAAGAAAAAGCACAACAATTTATTAATAATGGCATGAATACGAATCCATTTTTACCTGCTTTATTAATGGCAGAAATTACAGGAGTTGTTAATTCTAATGGGTATGCACAAAAATAAATTCCTATTTATTTTACTTTGCCTTTTAGTTTTACCTTTTCTATTGCATGCGCATGCATCGCATCCCGAATTAGAGAATTTGTCAGGAGGAAATATTACGCTTCGATACATTCAGCTAGGTTTTACCCATATTTTACCTCTTGGGCTTGATCATATTTTATTTGTGTTAAGTATTTATCTTTTAAATCCAAATATTCGGCAGGTATTATGGCAGACAGCCGCATTTACATTGGCTCATAGCATAACATTAGCTTTAGCTATTTCAGGAATTATTTCACCAGATCCACATATTGTGGAGCCGTTGATTGCATTAAGCATTGTAATGGTTGCACTCGAAAATTTCTTTACAGACAAAGTTTCCGTTTATCGCATTGTACTTATTTTTGGGTTTGGTTTAGTTCATGGAATGGGTTTTTCAGGCGTACTTTCTGAACTAGGAATGCCAAAATCTCAATTTGTAAATGCCTTGATAAGCTTTAATGTTGGAGTTGAATTAGGCCAGATTGCAGTTATTTTATTGGCTTATTTTATAGTAGTAAAATGGTTCAGCCACCAAATCTGGTTTAGAAAAAGAATCGTATATCCAGCGTCAGGCATTATTGCTTTAGTTGCTTTATACTGGACCATTGAACGAATATTTTTTACGTAAATGAATATCGAACTGAAAAAATTAATGTTGTATTTGATCCTGCCAATTTATTTGAGCATGGCTTATACCAGCATATATTTCAGAGAGGAAATTTCTTTTAAAAAACATTATGTACATAGTGATGAATGCCAAACTAACAATTTTCTTGCGCTCGATTGTTTTGATCATTGCAACGATGAAACAACCCATTTAGACGATCTTGCATCAAATAATTCAGGATCTGACCAATTAAAGTTTATAAAATTTATTGATAAATTTTATTCAGTTGAACCAGATATAAATTTATTCTTTAAGAATACAACAAATATATTATTCGCAAATTTTTTAGTTAGTAGCCAATCGGTAGATCTATCAAAAAATTCCCCTCCTCCAAAAGTTTAATTCTTTTATTTAATTAGTATTTAACGATTTATAATAATGTTTTATCATGGCATTCTTATATAATCCGCTTATTAATAAATAATACTTCTAATAAAATATTATTTTCTTGATTACCCGCAACCTGATTTGCCAGGGTGAATATTCTGGTTGCAGGTTTATGTTATTTATACTAAAATGAAAAAACAACTACAAAATTTGATGTTGACTTTACTTTTTCTGAGTTTAATGACAGCTATAGTATTTGCCCAAAAAAATTCTATTTCTGGAATTATCATTGACAAAAATGATGGAAGTCCAATTTCTGGAATTACTGTCCTATTATCAAATAAACAAGGAACCATTTCTAACGAAAAAGGATATTATCAATTATCAAATATTCAGAACGGAAACTATGAAATTACTTTTTCGTCTATAACTTTTGTCAAACAAACAAAAAAAATAATTTTAAAATCCGACATTAAATTGGATGTAGTTCTAGCAGAAAATTCCTTAAATCTTCCTGAAATTTCAATCAGTGATAATTCTATTAATGGGATAAACGCCATTAGTAAAGTTGATCTTGCTTTACGTTCTACCAATTCTGCTCAGGATTTGCTACGTCTGGTTCCGGGTTTATTTATTGCCCAACATGCTGGCGGTGGAAAAGCTGAACAAATATTTTTACGCGGATTTGATGTCGATCATGGAACTGATTTTGCCGTTTCAATTGACGGAATGCCTGTAAATATGGTTTCGCACGCGCATGGACAAGGCTATGCTGACATGCATTGGATGATTGCAGAAACAGTTCAAAGTTTACAAGTTGATAAAGGACCGCATGAAGCTTCGAATGGTGATTTTGCAACTTCCGGCGCTGGCAAATTTACTACCATAAATTATTTAGATAAAAATGTAATTAAATTAGAATATGGAAGATTTAATACAGCTCGTGGTTTAATTATGGTTGATCTTTTGAAAAATGCCAAATTATTTGGAAACAGAAACGAAAGTGCAATAATAGCCGCAGAATATTTGTACACAGATGCTTATTTTGATGCTTCCCAAAATTTCAATCGTATGAATATTTTTGGGAAATATGTTATTGACCTGGATTCTATGAATACTTTCTCATTGAATCTTTCCACATTTTCGTCAGAGTGGGATGCAAGCGGTCAAATACCACAGCGTGGAATTGATGCTGGAATTATTGACAGATTTGGCAGTATTGACAATACAGAAGGCGGAAAAACCAGCCGAACTAACGCAAATATTATTTTAACTTCTCGATTTAAAAATAATGCAACGATTAAAAATCAATTGTTTTATTCTAAATATGATTTTAAACTCTACTCAAATTTCACTTTTTTCCTTGACGATAGTCTGAATGGCGATCAATTAGAACAAATAGACGACAGAAGTATTTATGGGTATAAATTTACTTTAAACAATGATTATTTCTTTGGAAGTAAAAAAATATCGCAAACTTTTGGAGCTGGCTTACGATATGATGATATTTCACTAAACTTAAGTAAAAGTGTCAAAAGAAACTTTATCAGTGATATTGTTCGAGGCGATATTAAACAATTAAATGCTTATGCCTGGTTAGATGAAAATATTGAAATTACTCCGGCATTTTTTATAAAACCTGGAGTTCGGTTTGATTATTTCAACTTTACATTTGATGATAAACTTTTGGGAGATTCCACAGGAGGAGAAAAAAATAAAAGTAGAATAAGTCCAAAATTACAATTTCAATACATTATAAATCAGGATGTTGAATTATTTGCTAAAGCTAGTATTGGTTTTCATTCAAATGATGCACGCGGAGTAGTATTAGGGAAACAAGAAGAAACTCTTCCTCGTGCTTATGGATATGAAGTCGGAAGTTTATTTAAACCATCTAACAATACGGTAATGCAAATTGCATTATGGGGTCTTGATTTGGAAAGTGAATTAGTATATGTTGGAGACGGAGGTTTTGTAGAAGCCAGTGGAGCTACTCGTAGATTAGGTGTTGATTTTGCCATCAGACAACAAATAATGCCTAATTTATTTGCCGATCTGGATCTAAATTATAATTATGGACGTTTACTAAATGTTCCAAAAAATGAAGATAATATTCCTCTAGCACCTCGATTTACGAGCATTGCTGGGATAAGCTATAAAAAAGAAACAGGTTTTAATGGAGGCATTCGATATAGAGCAATTGGAGACAGACCAGCTAATGAAAATAACACAGTAACAGCCAAAGGCTATTTTGTAGTAGATGGTTTAATAAACTACACGCAAAAAAAATATGAAATAGGCTTAAGTGCTGAAAACATCTTTAATGTAGATTGGAATGAAGCACAATTTGATACAGAAAGCCGCTTGCAAAGTGAAAGCGAACCTGTTTCAGAATTACATTTTACTCCTGGAACACCGTTTTTTTTAAAAGGGAGAATTAGTTTTTTCTTTTAATTCAATAATTGTTAAAATTTTTTTATAACCATCTACAATTCGAAATTAATTATTCAATTACATTAAAACTTTATCTATTTTAAGACTAGTAGCCATTTTATTTTTCAAATATTTTAAATAAAATTAAATAATTTTTAAAGCAACGGATTAACCTAAAAATCGTAATGATTAAAAGTTTTAGTTAGTAATAAAGGTCGGTTTGTAGCATTACATCCGACCTTCTTTTTTGAACTTTTTTTTTGTAGGTTTATCTTATATATTGAAATATGAAAAATTTTCCTCTTGTTATTTCCACATTTTTTTTGATTGGATTCTTGATGTCATGCACTAGCGATAAAGGCGCTGAACCTAAACCAGTGATACTTGGTGACACTGTATTTTTTAGCAAAAACATAAAACCAATATTGGAAACCAGGTGCTATATGGGCAACGATGGTAGCACTTTTTGCCATGGAGAAAACGGTTCATCCTCTCGTAGATTCACAACGTATGAAGGATTTACGAATCCTCAACTTATTAATAAAGTTTCCGATGCCATCAATCATAAACCAGATAATGGTGTGAGAGCAATGCCTTGGCCGGAAGGATCTGCAAAAATTCCGGCTGATGAAATACAAAAAATAGAAAGCTGGATCACACAAGGAAAACTGAATAATTGATTTCCCAAAAGATTTATTTATTAAAACTTTTTAACATGAAAAAAACCCTACTTATTTTTTTAAGTCTATTGTTTACCACCATACTAAAAGCTCAGTCATTAGATTCATTAATGGCAATTATGGGAAATGAAAATCAGGTAAGAACACCAGTTACAGCTACATTTAAAACAACCCGAGTTATTTTATCTCACTCCAACGAAACCGTAAAAAAATACAACATGGATTTTCGGGTGAGTCATCGTTTTGGTGATTTTGCCGGAGATAATGGAGGCTCTGAAACTCTATATGGATTAGACAATGCTTCAGATATTCGAATTGCATTTGAATATGGCGTTACAGATAGACTTACTGCTGGTTTTGGTAGAAATAAAATTGCTCAGCTATTAGATTTTTATCTTAAATATAAATTGGTAGAACAAACAACGGATAATTCAACTCCCGTTTCTGTGACACTTTTTACTAGTTCGGGACTTACGCCCAGAAGAGTAGAAAGCGATATTTATGATGTTTATGCCCGTCGAATTTCGTATGTGACACAAGCAATTATAGCTCGAAAGTTTTCTTCTAATTTATCAGTAGAAATACTTCCAACTTGGCTACACAGAAATTATGTAAGCGATTTCAGAGATGAAAATAATAATTTTGCCATAGGAATTGCGGGCAGGTATAAATTTACCAAACGCTTTGGAATTGTTGCCGATTATTATTTTGTCAATTCTGATTTCCGCCAAAATAAAACCAATGATACATTTTATAATCCTCTTGGATTGGGTATAGAAATAGAAACTGGCGGACATGTTTTTTCCATCAATTTTGCCAATTCAGAAGGGATAGTTGAAAATAATTTTATCCCAGAAACACGTTCAAGTTGGCTAAAGGGAGGTTTTAGATTTGGATTTAATATTTCGAGAATGTTTACTTTATATTCTCCGAATAAATAAAAAGCTTGAAATGAAAATTAAGAATACTTATCTCTTAATTTTAAAATTGGCAATTCATAATATTTATGAATTAATGTGGAAAGAATAAAAACAGAAACAAGGTAAAATATAAAGAAAGATGTAGTCAGCATATCATTTTCAAACTTATATTTAAAAAAAAAGGTTTTACCAATGAGTGATAAATGAATTAAATATATTGGGTATGAGATTAAACTAATGTGTGTTATTGCATTACGAAATCTGGTAAGGTTAGATATAGAAAAAAAGGAGGCATATAGCACTATGAGCGAAAATCCAATTGGTATAATTGTATAGAAGAAACCATTAAAGAAAAATTGATAACTAGGATTATAACCTAAAACAGGTATGGCATAGTAATATTTATAATTAAAAAAAGTTAATGAAATAATTACAAGCAAGCCAATTACAAATAGTAAAGCTTTATTATTCATTATAAAATAAGGATATCGTTTGCTCAATAAATAAGTAAGAATACCGAAGGCAATTGCATCTAAGCGCAAAAGTACGATATTGGGAATTTCTGTATGAAAATCACCAAATATGCCAAAGAATGCATTTAAACATCTCAAAATAACAGAAAACAATATATAGATAATGATAAATCTTTGAATGTTAGCTATTGTTGTTTTTCCTTTTGTAATTGCAAAAGCAGTGAATAAAAATATGGGAATAAATAAATAGGACCATTCTTCTATCGAAAGGCTCCAAGCTTCACTGAAAAAATTAGGATGAGCAGTTGCAAAATTTTGAATAAAAAATATGAAGCGCCAATCGAATTGAATACTATATAAAAAATAAAATAAGATTGAATTGAATAAAAAGATAAGAAAATAGGTTGGTAAGGTTCTAAACCATCTTCTTATCCAAAAGTGTTTGAGTAATTTCCAATCAATTTTTTGATTTTTAACAATTTCTTGCAAGAGAATTCCACCTATAAGAAATCCACTTAAAACAAAAAAAAGTTCAACACCTAATACTCCTAATAGAACACTTGAGGCAATAATCTTTCCTATTAAATATCCAATTACAGGTACATCAACCAGACTCAATAACATAAATCTGGAGTGGTTGAAAACTACCATCAATATTGCAATGGCTCTAATTAAATCTAACCCGAAATTTCTTTTATCCGTAGCCTCGTGTAAAGTTTTAAAAAACATCAAGCCAAAATAAAAAAATAATTAAAAAAAAAGGCCAAATTCATTTAAGAATTTGGCCTATTAGGGTTGAACATTTTATTTATTTACAAATATTTTCTTTGATTGTACTTCTTCATTATTTGAAATTAATGAAAATAAATACATACCACTTGAAGGGAATTCTAACATTGATAACTCTATAGTACCTTTATCTAAGTTTTGAGCAAGATTAATTTTCTTAATTAATTTACCTTGCAAGTCTGTAACAATTATTAGTGACTGAGCTTTTATATTTTTTAAAGTATAGCTAATCGTTGAAGTTCCAACAATTGGATTTGGTGATACATTTAATAAATTCACACTATTATCGTTTACATTATTTGCTCTTAAACTTGTAGAATTATCTGATAAGTTTTGAATTTCATTCTTTAATTTCTCTAAATCTGATTGCTGATCAATTGTTAATTTTTGAAGATCAATAATCATTTTTTGTTGTGCTTTAATTCCTTCGGCTAATAATGGCATAATCGCATCGTAAATTAATCCCAAGGTACCATCTTCTCTTTTAATTACAGCTTCAGGTAACACCTCTAACACCTCTTGAGCTATAAAACCTGCTTGGTCAAGTTTTCCTAATTCTAAACCTGAAGAATTACTTTCAATCCACTTATAGGTATATCCACCAAGTTTAGCTATTTTATCTAATGGATTTGGGATGGTTTTAATATCTTTTTTGAATCGTTTATCAGAAAGTGCTACGTAACCTATTGAAGATGTGTAGCCATTAACAGCAAGTTTAAACCTTGTTCCAACAGCTGGTATAATAATACCTCCTGCTGCACCTCCAGCATAATTAAAGTTTGAAGTTTGATTAATTCCAACAGATTCTCCGTCGTCAAATATTTGACTATAAAGCAAATTACCAGAAGAATTGCTTTTAGGAACAAAATTTAATGAATTACAAGTTGATGTTACCCCACCAACTGCCGCAGGGAGAGTAGCTTGAGCAACAAAACCATTAACATCTACGTAAAGATATTTATTTGCTGGTGCTGGAGATACAATATTCGGTACATTATCAATTCGTAAAGTTCCTCCAACATGAAGTTTAGCAATAGTTCCAATTGCAACGCTACTTGTCACTGTTGTAGCGATAGGAACAACGCCTATTCCTAATCTAGCATTGGTTTGATTAGACATATTTATGCCCCAAATACAGTTTTGAATACTTAATTGATTGTTTCCAGTAGTAACGTTAGCAGGTAGTAAAACTGCAAGTGGGGTTGTTGTGCCACTTCCAATACAAACATTGTTTACACCACCCAATATTCCCACCATGGAATTGTACCCAATAGCAATATTTTGAGATCCTGCTTGAGAGGAGGTATTTAAGGAACCCATTGCACCAGATCCAATTGCTACATTAAATTCACCATTTAATGCATTAAACATTGCATTATGCCCAACCGCAACATTATTTTTTCCATTTATTAGCTTATTCAATGAATACATTCCAAATGCTGAATTTAAATCATCGTTGCAATTACGCAATGATTCAAATCCAAATGCACTGTTTCCAGAACCAATTAGACCGTTTTGTAGTGAATATGCGCCTGTACTAGTATTTCTAAATCCTGTTGACAAGTATTGTTGGGCAGAATTTCCGACTGCAGTATTTCTTGATGAATTAAGAGATGGATCTGCTCCTTGGGTAAGATTTCTTAACGCAGATGCTCCTATTGCTGTATTTTGAGTAACAGTGATAGGACTACTATTTAGTAGAGTACCTTCTAAAGCATAAACTCCGAATGCTGAATTTCCAGTACCATTTCCAAGATTACTCATTACGGAAGCACCTACTCCCGTATTAGACCCACCAATTGTGGATTTATTTAGTACATTATACCCTATCGCAGTATTTTCATAACTACCAAAAGAGCTATTTGATAAGGTGTTAAGACCAACAGCAGTATTTGATATAGCACTTGCATTAGTCGATGAGGATGCCCAAAGACCTTTTCCAATATATATTCCATTTACGGTTATTGGATCAAGAGAAATTTTGTCTGTTTGGGATCCTATAACTGTAAATTGTGCCCATGAAACATTATAAAAGCAAGTAAAAAGCGTCAGAACAAAATTAAATTTTAAAAAAAGATTGAGTTTTTTCATGATTTTTAGATTATGTGAAGAAGCAAATTATCAAATACAAATCACAATAAAAATAATTGTATATTATTATTATGTTAAGTTATTGTAAATTTAAACAATTAGAAATTCTTTTAGTTTCAATCCTAAATTTTTTGGAACTTATCAAATTAAAAATAATTAATATTGACTTCAATTTATAATCTATTCTTAATTGATCTATATAAAGAAGAAGGAATCTTTTTTAGAATTTCTGAAATACCATATTCTTTATTTAATACATAGCTACTCACCAACTCGAATTCATTTCCTAAAATTGGCATAGTATTTAATATGGAATCAACAGGTTGATTTCTATGAAAAATAAATAAATTCTGGCGTAACCAATATAGTACTTCAGTATTGTTAATTAAATCAAGCTTAAACAAATCAAAATTTTGAAAGCCTCTTTTTCTAAACTCAGATATCCAGAAGTTATGCCTTTGTTCATTTATATGTCCTAAACCTCCTTGCCTTGGAATAGCTGCCGAAAACAAAATGATGTCACTGCATGATACTATATAATCTAAAACTTTGAGTGATCTGTTGTATCCTATATGTTCTAAAACTTCGGTACAAATTAATAAATCAACCTTTTGAACAACCGGTATTGCTATATCCAAATCACAGGGAGTAAAAGTATAATTGTCCTTTACAACACATTTACTAACATCCAATTTAGGATGATCAATTATGGTAATTTCATTACTTCCGTTTTCTTGAAAAGCCTTAGCAAATGCTGCCATTCCACATCCTAAATCAATTACAGAATTGATCTTTGGAAGGTACTTATTTATGACTTTTACAATTATTCTAGTCGAGGATAATGTTTGATCTGTTCCGTAAAATAAATATTCTTTTTGTTTCATTTTTTGTAAATATTAATTGTATGCTTTAGATAATTAGGTTTCCGAATTTAATTACACAATTTATAAAATTTCAACTTATAATATATAACTGTAAGAATTTATAAACCTTTTGACTCGCATTCTAAAATGATTTGAAATCCGAAAAACCAAATGAGATTTTGAAAATATTCTTTGGACCAACAATGCCAAATATTTATTAATTGAATAAAGAGTTAATTTATTTCAAATAATTTTTTAAAAATAAGAGCATAATGCCAAATCATAATTTATATACTTAATTTCTTCTGGAAGCCCACATTCAAGATTACAAATAAAAATACTTCTAAAATAATGCTAACCTTCATTTGCCTCTTGTTGAGAAATTGTGATACCATCAACAATTTTCCCACTCGAAAATAATTGCACAGCATTTTGACCAGCACCACAATCTACATCTAAACATCTAAATATGACTTCATAATTTTTTTAAAACATGAAAATTAACAAACTGAGAATAAATCTTTACTTTTAACATACATTTTAAATAAAAAAAATATTCAGTTTAAAAAAATTTATTGTAGCTATTAATTAATTCTTCGGTATTACTTCTATCCATAAAATATTTAAACGCGCATTGTCGCATTTCTTGATATTCTATATTTCCCATCCAATATGCTTTTTCTAAAATTTTAAGAAATTCTTCTTGAGATTGCAAACTAATCTCCCAACCAGCATTTGCTTCTATTAAGTTGTGCCATGGAGTTTGATCACTAATTATTACTGGCAAACCTGAGCTTAATGATTCTGCTATAGCATGACCAAAGTTTTCACCTGGAGTTGGTAGAATAAAAAAATGATATTGTTTTAGCAACATCATTAATTCATTATGAGGTACAGGAAGGCAAAAATTGATATTAATATTTTTTTGCATGTTTTTTACCTTCTTTTTGCATTTTTCAAAGTAATCAAAATCATTATTAGATCCATAAATATCTAATGAAACTGAAAAATTATTTGGTAATTTACTCATTAATTCAAGTAAATAAAGTGTCTTTTTACCCAAAGATACTCGTGCTACAGATATTAACTTTAAATCTTTTGGATTTTTTTTTATTCCTTTATTAATTACGTTGATGGCTGGAATATTTGGGATAACACTAATTTCGGACTTAGGAAAATGAGCTAAAATATCTAATTTTTCCTGTTCACGTGTTGCATGAAATATAACATTTTTATATAAATCCAATATATTTGCAAAAAAAAGAAATATTCTTTTTTTTGTTTTTTTTATTTCTATTGCACCTGATCCTAACATTCCTCTTGGCGCTAAAATAACTTTCTTAAATGAAATTAAACCTAACTTTAAAAAAAGTAATGGAAGTAAGGTAAATCTCAAAGAAAACATACTATTTAAATATAAAACATCTATATCACCTTTTAAAAATTGTAATGGAAACAAGATTTTTAGTTTTCCACTACTAGCATAATAAATTTTTACTCCGTTGTTAATAATCCAAATATCACTTTCAATTTCAGCATAGCTTTTTTTTTCGCTAAAATCTTTGTCGCTTGTCAAAACAGAAACTTCATATGAGTCTTTTAAAGCATTTGCCAAGTTAACACAGGATTGAATTGGACCTCCTGCACGAAATCCAGGGCTATACCAATCACTTAATATTAGTATACTTTTTTTTCGCACCTAATTAGTTCTTTGAATTACATAATTACCAATTACCAACATATCCATTTTAGTTCGGTCAAAACATTTCCAGGCATCTTCCGGCGAATTTACAATCGGTTCATTTTCATTAAAAGAAGTATTTAATAAAACTGGAACACCGGTTTTTTCATAAAAAGCGGAGATTAACTGATGATACCTTGGTTCAGTATTATTATCTACTGTTTGCAATCGTCCAGTTCCATCTACATGAGTGACTGCTGGAATTTTGGCTTGCATCTCCAACCTAATTGGGTATACTTTTTCCATAAATGGTACCGAATCTGCATCAACAAAATATTCATTCACAAATTCCTTTAAAATAGATGGTGCAAAAGGTCGGAATGATTCTCTTCTTTTAATTTTTAGATTTAATATTTCTTTTGCATCCGCTCTACGAGGGTCTGCTAAAATAGATCGATGCCCTAATGCTCGAGGGCCAAATTCTGCTCTACCTTGAAACCATCCAACTACTCCACCGTCTGAAATACATGATACCACTAACTCATCAACTTCATTCTCAGGTAATAATTTAAAATTTGCTTTCACTGAATTTAAATAATGTTCTATTTCATTATCAGAAAATTTACTTCCTAATGCACCGGATGCCATCGGTTTTTTGACTGGATTCTTCAAAATTTGATGATACAAAAACATAGCCGATCCAATACATGTACCAGCATCGTGACCTGCAGGTGGAACATAAATAGATGTAAATTTAGTTTTACTTAGAATTTTACCATTGGCAACACTATTTTGAGCAACTCCACCTGCAATACAAATAGTAGTAAGTCCTGTACTTTTTTGTAAATGATTTAAAATATGCAAAATTACTTGTTCCGTTTTTTTCTGAATTGACGTAGCCAGGTTTTTATGTTCCTGAGTTAATTCTTCATTTGCTTTCCGTGGAATCCCAAAAATTTCAATCATTTTTTGGCTGGAAACCGATCCAATTTCAGGTGCACCATTTTCCCAACTCATTTTAACTCCATTTTTATGATGTGTGAAATAACTTAGATTTAATTCGAACAACCCATTATCAGTCAATTTAATCACATCATCTAATTCTTTTGAAAAATCGTCTGAACCATAAGGTGCAAGACCCATAATTTTATATTCATCACCATAATGTGGAAATCCGAGAAACTGAGTAAAAGCTGTATAAAAAAGACCCAAAGAATGCGGAAACAAAACGGAATCTATAACTTCAATTTGACCATTTCGTCCAATTGCTGTCATGGTAGAAGTAAAATCGCCAAAACCGTCAATAGAAAGAATGGCTGATTCTTTAAATCCTGATGCGAAAAACGCACTGGCTAAATGCGAACGATGATGTTCTATATTATGAATCTCAGCACGAATTACATCTTCACTAACTCCTAAACCATTAGCTAAGGTTGCCTTTATTGAATTTACTTTTCGAGCATTTAGAAACCGATCTTTTATTGTGGTTAAAGAAATTGTGTTGAATAGTGCATGTTTGATTTTATTTAATTTGTTTATAGAAGGATCTCGGGAAATGGTGATATGATCAATTTCGGAAATTGAAAGCCCAGAATCTTTTAAACAATATTTAATGGCCTCAATAGGGAAACCAGCCCAATGCTTAATTCTTCTAATTCTCTCTTCTTCAATAGCTACCAATATTTCACCATCTTTCATGATGCAAGCAGAAGAATCACCATGAAAGGCATTTAAACCAAGAATTAACATAAATAAGATTTAAAGTTTGTCAATAAAAGAACCCCTTAAATATTTATCTATTTTTTTTAAAGCGAAAAATCTAAAAAAAAGATAAACAATAAAATACATAAAAACATACCCAAAAACTTTTTTTGTAGGTGTTCCATTACAGTTAAAAATGAAAAGCATGTTCATTACTAGTGCTGAACCCCAAAGTTTATTTAAAGAATTTGTCAAAATATATCGATAAATAAAACCCATCAATAGCCCAACGAAAAAAATTGGTAAATGCATTAAATAAGGTCCAAAATCTATATAACATTCTGCCATAAATCCTAAACTGAAAGAAGTACCTTCAAGCTCCCCAGCTACCTGACGACCTGTATATTTATTAACCATTTCGGAGTCCCAAATAATCGCCTTATTTGGATTTAGGATCCGTGGCAACAAAATATGTTCAATAGCCTCTGTAAATAATTTTCCATTTTCATGAGCAATGGCTAATGGAACCTGCTCCACTGCTAAAGAAAAAAATTCCGTATAAGAAATCCGGTCGACCATTGAATAATATATCTCTTCAAAATCATAGGTTTTAGTATTAAATTCAATGAAAAGTTCTGCCAATTTTTCAAAAGAATCACTCTGACTCACCACTACGTATTGTGATCTTTCACCACCACTCAAAAATTTACGATATTCTGGTTTAATTGCGGTCCAAACTATGGAAAAATAGATAGCTCCCACAGTAATTAAAACTAAGGAAATAGTTTGTCTAAAATTGAATTGGATTTTAAAGGCTAAAATAGAAGCAGCAATGATTAAAAAATAATCTTTAAAGTTAGCAAAGAAACCAGAAAGGCTTAATACAATTTCAACAAGAATAATTAAAATAGTTATTTTAACATTTTTATTAGTGTAATACGCATAAGCAATTAAAATGAAAATAATTCCATTGTGTAAGTACGAAACATTAATAGTAAACTGGGCAAAACCACCTAATCCAAGTCCAATTCCTTTCAAAAATGATGAAATTATAAAACTAAATATATAAAGGGTTAATATTCTTCTTGGGTTATAACTTAAAAGAGTAGATGAAATAGTATTAGTTTTAGCAAAAGTAATTTTACGAATAGCGACATAAATGCCAAACAAAAAAAAGAACAATCCAAATAAGCTTAATACGGTTGTATACTCAATCAAATTACTATCACTATATTCAGTAAAGGATTTTTGAAAAAATATAGCATAATAAATTTTTATCGTTATCGAAAGATATGAAAGCACCATTGCGATAAATATCACCTGCGGCTCATTATCTCTGAATGTAAAAAAGTAAATTAAAGGCAAAAACATTACGCTAACAAAAATCAATAATGGATCTAAAGAAAATAAGCTTAAAAATAGACCCACTAAAACAATAGCGAATAGGAAAACAGGATTTACCTTATTTTGAGTTTGAAATTCGTTCTGGAACCTATTCAATTTTATTTTCTAAAAAGCCTATTGGCCAAATTCCGTTTCTGATATTTTCTGGAAGGCTTAATGTTTTAATCTTTTCTGTAAAAAGCTTTTTCCTTTCTTCTTGCAAATCAGAATTTACCACTTCAGGATGTGAATGTTTTTTCTTTTTAGCTGCTAATCTCCCATCTCCTCCAATATAAGCACCATGATGAAATAGTCCAATCTCTCTAGGACAATCTTTAAAACCAAAAATTTTTGCTGAGAAATTAGGCAGTTTTAACAAACTTAATAATTTGGCAATTCTTGATTCATTCCAAGTTACTTGTCTACGCATTTCAAATAGTATTCCTGCTTTCACAAAACCAAAATTCTTATGATCCATTATATTTAATGGAATCCGTTCATTCCAACTCCTTACATAATTATATCCTGAAACTCTTAATCCATTCGGCTTACATTCAGCCAAGTATTTAATAATATTACCAAAGGTGTTTATATCATAAATTTCATCAGCATCAACGATAAGAAAATAATCAGGCTTTGCATGAAATTTTTGAATGGTTTCCATTTCGACACCATGGCCTTGCTTACCTTTTATTGGATTGCTTAGAACTGAAAGCATTTCCATGTTTCTGGCGGCAGTTTCATCTACAAATCTTCTACAAACGAAATGAATTTTACCTTCAGGATCAGGATAGTTTAAAACCTTCAAAGCTGTTGAATCCGGTTTTAACTTATTTCCATAGTAATCGCGATCGTATTGCGTAATAACAGAAATCCCTGAAAGATGATCATAAATCGGCCTAATTGTTTCCTCAATGAATGACTCTTCATTTAGTGCTAAAATAATTGCATGTACTCTAATTGGCATTAATAGTTTGTTTATGATCTACAATTAAAGATTCATTCTCTGAATAATAACTAGCAAAGAATTCTGAATTATCTAGCTGATATTCATCATTTTTCTTTTTAAAAAAAACTCTATTTTTAATAAATAAAAAGGTAAGTAAATATATGTTATCAAAATTATTTAATATTCTGAAGAATTGTTGAAAAACTCCAAGTTTACCTTTCATCAATGCTTTTATCATTAACGTGTAATAAAAAAGCAGTTTGTAATTCCGAATTAAATATTTGCCTTTTCTAATTTCTTCTAAACTTGAATAAGAAATTAAATTGTTGTAAACCTGAATATCTTCAATAATATGAAATATATAAAATTCTTCTTGCTTACTTAACTGTTCTGAGTGATTTCTCAATTTTATGACAGGATTTTTGATATAACCTACTGGAAATTCTTTAGCGATTCTTACCCACATATCAAAATCACCTGAAATTTTCATATCTTCTCTGAACAAACCAACTTTATTAAAAGCTTCCCTAGAAATAGTTACGTTAGCAATGTTTCCTGCAATAGATCCTACAAAAAAAGAAATTAATGTGTGTAACCGTCTAGAAACAATTTCTGGAGTTAAATCTTCAAAATGAAGAACATCTTTATCGATATTACCAAAACTATTTATATAGTCAAGCTTTGAATAACTAAATCCAATTTTAGAATTTCTAGTGTGAAAAGCTATAACCTCAGAAAGACAATCAATATTCATGATATCATCCTGTGCCCATAATTTTATAAGTTTCGCACTGGAATTTTTTATCATATAATTAAGATTATAAAAAAGACCTTTATTACTTTGATTTCTTTTTAGCGTTATTCTATCATCATGAATAGAGGTTAAATATTCCCAACTTCCATCTGTTGAACAATCATCTAAAATAAAAAATTGAAAGTCTTCATAATTTTGATTTAAAACACTTTGAATATTCTCTTTCAAATATTTCATCCCATTGTAAACTGGAAGTATTACAACTAAATCCATCAATTATTAAAAAAAGCTTTATTTATCATTAAATGACATTTTCAATATAACTGTTTAAAAACCCTTCGTATGATAAGGCAACTTTCTCCAAACTAAAATCTTTTATCCTATTTAGAGAATTATCTCCCATATGTTTTAAAATTTCTTTGTTTAGCAATGCACTTTCAACTAAATTTAATACCGCCTCATAATCATCAAAATTAAAAATCAATCCATTTTTATTTTGTTCTATTAAATCTATTGCTCCACCAGTTTTAAAAGTAGATACTACTGCCTTTTTACAAGCCATTGCTTCATTTAAAGCAAGCCCCCAAGTTTCTCCAGGCCCTTTAGAAGGTAAAAAAAATATATCAGCAATTCGATATATCGTCGGCATTCTTTTTTGATTTTGAAAATCAAGCATAATAATTCTATCATCTGATTCACAGATGTTTTGAATATTATTTTTCAAAATTCCACTTCCAACAAATACAATTTTTAGTCTTGGGCTATTAATCTTATTTATTAAATTAATAAGGAATAACGGATTTTTTTTTTCCTCTAACTTACCTGCAAATAACAATACGATATCATCTTCCTTTATTTGCAACTCGGCTCTTAACATTTTTGCTTCATTTAAATAAAAGAGTTCAGGTTCAGCGAATCGTTCATTATCAATAGCATGTGGCGCATAAATTAATTGATCAAGCCGAACACCATGTTTTAAAAAGTAAAGTTTATTATTTGTTCCTACATAAAAAGCAAAATCAATATTTCGATAAACTCTTTTTAAGAAATATCTTCTCATTAATTTTTTTATGCCCCATTTTTCATCCAACAAAGTAGAATCACCTCTAAACAACACTGGAATTCTGCCTTTAAAATGCCTCATTGCAGCTAAATGACTTTTAAAATTCCAACCCATAATCAAAATTGCATCAGCCTTCCAATTTTCTATATCAGCTATTAGGGTTGGATTTATTATTCCTTTATAATGGTGTGATCCTGGATTTTTAGAAGTGTTTGCAACAAATGAATATTGATATCCTTCTAATAAAGGAATATCCCATATGATATTTTTGCCGAATCCAGGATCAAATTTTTGTTTTTCAGTTTGACCCCAAGTATAGAAAACATGAATATCAAGTTTTTTCCTCTCAGCAAGCATTCTGAATAATGGAGCATTATACTGAATAGGATGAGTAGTAATAATGGCTAACTTTTTCAACTCAACTATTTTTTTGCCTCAAGTGCAATCGCATAATTAAATCGACCTACATCTTCAACCAATTTAAAAAAATCATCTTCTGAATCATTAAATTCACAAATTCGAATACTTTTAAAACCAGCATTTTTTATTTCTTCGTATAGCGAATATTTATCCCACATCCATAAATGATGTGAATTACCAAAAAATGAAGAGAGAAAATTTTTAAGCCCTTTAGGTCTAGATTCTACTCCGAGTAATGTATCATTTAAAAAAATATTTCCAGCATTTCTGTTTTTACTCTCTATATTTTGTAAATAGGTTATAGCTGCCGATTCCAAATCAGGAACAACGCATCGAAAAATCCCACCAGGTTTCAAAATTTTAATTGTGTTTTTTAATGCCATTTTACAATCATTGAAACTTAGGTGTTCTAATGTATGTGAACAAAAAACGCCATCACAAGAATCTAGATCAATAGGAAGTCCTTTAATAATATCTCCATATTTTACATTTTTAGGAAATACTACGTTTAATCTTTTTCTGGCTAATTTTCCAATTATTGGAAATTTTTGAATTCGCAAGGTTGGAGAGACATCGAAATTTTCCCATTCTTTTGGTGCAGATAAGCCACATCCGTATTGAACATATCGTTTTTCCATAATTAATTTATGTATTTAAATGAATTATTTAATTAATTCTTAAGAAATTTCTTTTGTCAACTAAATATTATTTTTATGCATTTTAGTGTATAACGGTAATCGCGTTTTCTTATATAAAATATTAGAAGATAACTTTTTAAAATACCTTTCAATGAAATAATAAAAAAACCAAGCAGCTATTATACTTATTGCTAATGCTACAAAAACCATAATTTCTCTGGTTAATAAATCTGTTGTAAGGGTTTTTGTAATATTAATAACTCTCCCTCCAATACGTGAATGCATTAGATATAAGGAAAAAGAAATTAATCCGAAAAAGCGGAAAATAGGATGCACCGATCGTACAAGCCATATAGTAGATAAGGTTGCAATGATTAAAAAACCAATTACGCTTCCGTTTAGGTAAAAAATAGTTCCCAAAACCAATGATAATAAAAATAGATTTTGGATTTCAGAACCTATTTTACAGTATAATTGAAAAAGTACAATACCGGCTAGAAAAAAAGGTGTATAACTCATTAAAAAAGAATTATCGGATATTGGTAGAAATACTGCGCCCAGAAATACTGCAAAGAACAACATTCTTACTATAGTTTTGGTAGAACTTACTAAACCAAAACATAAAGCGATAAGTAAATAATATTGAAATTCAATAGCAAGAGTCCAATAAACTGGATTTATCCATTCCTCTTTTGTGAAAATATTTAGGTAAGCCAAATGAGATAAAATATTAAAAATATCAATTGAAAAAGGTGGTCCTCCATAATAAGGTGAAAAGGTACTCACATAATTTAAAGCAATAATTATAACAATTGATGCAATATAAGGTGGTTCAATCCGAACAATTCTCTTTTTAAGAAAAACCCAGAAATCACTGATTATATACTTTTTTACATGCATAGAATATGGAATGATGAATCCAGAAATCACAAAAAAAACATGAACTCCTGCATATCCCCATTTGCCACTCTCTCTTATCCAGTTTCCTTCAGGTAAAAAAAAAGAGGTACCTCTTGACAAATGAAACCAACAAACCATTAAAGATGCAATACCTCGAAGTAATTCAATGGACCCCATTTGATTTTTACTTGCTACGGATTCTAATTTAGATTCTTTCAAAAAGATTATTGAGAAGAATTATTAACATTTATTACAGAATCAAAAAAATCACATTGTTTTAACGTCATTTCTCTGGCAGTGTAAGGTTTATAAGCTTCCCAGTTTGTATCGGGAACAAAAGGTAGTTTAGTTAAAATACTAATCAGTCTATCATAAACCTTAGCGGTTAGTATTTCTAATTCTTCATTCTCTTCAAACGAAATTACACTTCCAGAATTAGTAGAATTAATTATTTCAACAACACTGCTATTTTTATGAAAAATCCCCAAAATTGGTTTTTTGGCCAATATATAGGGATAAATTTTTGATGCAGTATAGGCTTTATCAGTACTTCCGGGAACAAATAAAAAATCCGCCTTTTGCAAAAGTGCTAAGGTTTCAAAATATGGAAGTCGATCGCTTATTTCTGAAACGTGATTTTCAACACCAAAAGTTTCAGCTACTGGTTGTATTGTTTTTTTGCCAAAACCTTGTGCAGCATAACTAGTACCAATAAACCAACAATGGATTTTTTTAAATAAAAGCGGATTCGTTTCTAAACCATGAGCCAAAGCAGAAAAAAATATGCTTAATGCAAATTCCATGTCGTGGCCACCTCTACCTATGTAAACAACGTTTATTTGGTCAGGATTAAATTTAATCTGCTCAGAAACTATAATATGATTTTCTACAATTTTAAAATCTATTTCTGAACCTGCAAAAGGGATTACTTTAAATACATCTGAATTTAAGCCAGGATATCTCTGTTTAAAAACTTCGTTATAATCTTTTGATACAGAGATAATTCCATCAACATTTGGGATTGTTATTTTTTCTAAATATTTATCTAAATTATAGGAAAACCAAAATTTAGGAGGTCTTTGGCTTACTGGCTTATTCAAATAAAAATCATTCCTCCAAGGATCTTGAATATCAAGTATAAATGGAACTTTAAATTTTCGTTTCCAATATGGGCCTAATGCCATAACATGAAAGGCAGTTGTAGAAAAGTAAATCAAGTCGAAATGTCTGTTTTTCAACAATTCATTCCCTTTACTTTTGATTTGTAAAAACGAACGTATGGATAAACTTCCTAATCCAAACTTGCGAGTTAATTTTATGCTAAATGCCTTTACCTTGTGAATAATAGTATTAGAGGGAATTGTTTCAAGTAATAAATTATCAATAGAATATGATTCTATAAATTCCGGATCAACCGTGATAACTTCAGGCAACCAGCCAAACTCGTTGAAATAAGGGAGACTTTGCCTAACCCTATGCATATCTGCTGAATTTACGGGTGGAAAATGAGGAGATATAATTAATACTCGCCTCAACTTATTTAGTATGCAAAAATTGGCTAACTAATAAAACTATTTTATCTTTTTGACTATCCCAACTTAATTCTTCTGGAAAATTAAAAATCTTACTTTTATTTAATTGAGCTTTTATTGCTAATCGAATAATATTAGCTAAAGATTCTATATTTTCATTCTGATATAAGAAAACTTGAGCTGGAACTATATCAGCTATCTCTTTTTGCCCTTCAGTATCGGACGCAATAACCGTTAAACCTTCTAATAAATATTGCAATATCTTATTAGATACCGTTAAATCTTTATTTTTCGGATTGTTTGGTTCTAATGCAAGGCCAATATCATGCTGTCGAATATAAAAAGGCAACTCAGTGTTTTGTACTAACTCATGAAAAAATAAATCATGTTTAGTTTTAACTATAATTAATTGTAGTTGATTTTTATATTGAGTGTTACAGTTTCCTCTTAAGTGAATTTCAATTGGAGTATCAATAAATGTGACTGCTTGTAAAAAAGTTTCTAATCCTCTACCGGGTCCAATAGTTTGAGAAAACCAAATAAAAGATGGTTTTCTTAAATCTAAACGATCGTTTTTAATATTGTTAGTTGGATTATCTAATGTGAAAGGAAAACTATTATATATATATTCTGGAGGGCTTGAATGATAATCCTCACCCATTTTTATTGCCATGCTTTTAGAAGTTGTAGTACAATAAACTCCATTGTTCACGGCAAATTTTTCGGTTTCTCTAAGTAAATTTAAGGGTCTGTTTTTTCGTGATTCTGGCAATAGATCTTCGCTATACCAGTCTTCTAAATCAAATGCAACATTAAAGCCTGATTTTGCTAATTGAACTCCAACAATAGAGGCCATTTCTTGATGACAGATATATAAATCAGCATTCAATTCTTTACAATAAGAGTTTAGTTTACTAAATCCATAGCCTAAAGAATGTCCAGATTGATAACTAAAAGTTCCAAGAGCAACTAGTGCTAATTTTCTAATTATTCTAAATTTAAATTTTCTCGATTTATCAGCAGAGTTACTTACATCTGAATAATAGTACAATTTAACATTTGTATTGCTAATCAAAATGTTGTCTTCAATACTAAGAGAATCATCCGTTTTGGTACTTAAAACTGTAATATCGAATCCCTTATTACTTAAAGCAATTGCTTCCTTTAGCACTCTAGGATTTCTAGAAAGGTGACTTTGAGTTAAAATTGCAATTTTAAAAGGATTGTTAGGAAGCATTTTTAAGTACTTCTGTATAAACTTCATTTGTTTCGATAACTACCTTATCAAATGATTTTTGTTGAACTATAGAATTTTTTAACTTATTCAATATCGAAGGATCATCAATTATTTTTACTATTAATTCCTTTAAATTGTCAAAATCTTTAGGGTCGAATAATAATCCATCAATTTCATTCCTTACCAACTCCTTAATCCCAAAATGATTAGACCCGATAACAGGAATCTCTGCAGAAAATGCCTGTGGGATTACTAATGGTGACATCTCGGCGCAAATTGAAGGAATAATTAACGCATCAAATTCTGAAAGTTTTTCTACAATTTGATCATATTCTAAAATTCCAGACCAATAAATATTTTGAAATTTATCAGTCTGAGAACGAAGTTTAACTTCGAAATCTTCATTGCTTGGTGGAGAAAAAATAGTTAATGTGCACTTTTCATTAGCAAGACTTATAAAAGTTTGAATGAGTTTGTCTATTCCTTTTATTTTATTAATCCGGCCAACGTAAACAAAATTGATAAATTCATTGCTTTGAATATGTTTACTTGTTTTACTTTCTCCGGTTAACCCTTGACTTATATATTTAATCTTATTTAATGGATAATTATTTATTTCTAATATCTTTTTATACCATTCTGTGATAACAATAATTTTTGAACTATAAGTGAAAATTAGCTTGTTTCTTTCTTGTTGCCAATGGGTAAATTTAGGTTGATTTAACACCGTTCTTAATTTGCCAGTAAATGATTTGCCGGTAAGTAGCAATCCAACTCCACCCGCTATTTCTGCTAATGGTGAGTTTATTCCTTTGTTAGATAAAAAACAAATCGAACATTTAAGTTCATTCATTTTTCCATCGCAAATATCTTTATTTTTATAGTAAAGATTTCCTGTTCTGCAAGTAAAAAGTGCAATATGAATGGTGTAAACAATTTTTATTTTCAATTGGAATGCAGTTTCAAAATGAAAAATCCCAATACCATTTGAATTGCTAATTTCATGAAAATGAATTATATCTGGATTCTCATCAACTAAAATTTTTCTAAAATTAGAAATGCCATCGGGCGCTTTGATTCCATTTTTTACCTCCTCGGTGGGTACTGGCATCTCTTCATATCCAACTACTTGAATGCCTTGATAAGAATAAATCTTAGGAATATGAATTTGATAATAAGGAACAATAATTTTTACATTATTACCTGCTTTTGATTGAGCTAAAGCTAAAGAATGAACATATACTTCTGTGCCGCCTAAATGATAAGGTAAATAATAACCGATACAATGAACAATTTTCAAGGTTTCTTTCTTGCAATTATTCCTAAATAACCAGAATACAATCTGTTGTCACTTTTAATAATTTTTGCCATTCTTATAATTATTCTTTCAATAAACCACAATCCTGTTTTTTGAATAAAATTTCTTTTATGAGACTTTTCAACCCAAAACTTCAAACCTCCAAATGGCCCTGAAAACAAGATTTCATAGTTATTTGCAATTAATATCTTTTTCCATAAATCCGTATCCATTGACGGAATGTGATGTTGCTTTAAGTTCTCTTGATCAAATAGTTTATGAAGTATTTGTTGAAATGCCCCTTTAAAATTTGGAGTAGTTATCATTAACATTCCATTATGAGTATTTAAATCACAATGCATTTGAATTACTTCATCATAATTTTTAAAATGCTCGATAAAACCAAAGGAACAAACTAAATTATATTTTTTTTCAAATGTAAAATTGAAAAAGTCTTCAGCAAAAAATTCACCTACTTTTAGCTTTTCCTCTTTCAGCCAAAGTGGAACATCTAATTTATTTCTAGGATTATAATCAATTCCGTTTAATTCATATCCTAAATCTCCAAAAGTCGCAAGAAAAGGACCCGGAAAACTTCCGATTTCTAAACAAGTTCCCGTATTATTTTTGGGGATGTATTTTTTAATTAATTCAACTACTTCAATATGAGCATTATGCCGCCCCATTGTGTAATTAACTGAAGTCTCTATCCAATATTTCTTTTCAGTTAGTTTAATTGCTTTAGAATCTTTTGTTACCATTTCATTTTCCTTAGCACTTTAAACGTGGCACCAACCTGTCCATTTTTTAGCATTATTCCTACTAATAAGTTCCTTTGATTCTTTTTGATTTTTATTAATAGCAATTTAACCTCATCTTCTGATAAAGGACAGAATTCACTTATTAGTGCTTCTTTATTTACATTATAATTACCAATTCTATAATCTATTCCATCATTACCCTTTGCAAATTCTTGATTTGGGTGAATGCGCCACCAAAATAAGCCTGGTTGCATCATAATCATACCATACTTAGCTGAAAACCGTAAGTATATTTCCAAATCTCCAACATATCTTTGATTACTAAATCCACTTTCTTTTTTAAAAATTTCTGTATTGAAAATGGCAGCAGAAGGGCCACACCTGAATATTTTGTCATGGTTGAAATGTTTTTTATAAGCACTGTGGCTTGAAACAAAAACAGGATAAGGTTGATCAATTTGTCGCTCAGGATATTCAAGACCGTATGCAGCTTCTGGAAATTTTTCCATATTTAAAACCATTGCTTCGATGCCTGTAGGATAAATAATATCGTCAGAATCTAAATATTTTAAATATTTACCTTTTGCATATTCTGCTGCTTTATTCCTATTTGGATAATCACCAAGGTTTATTTCATTCTGATAAACAGTAATTCTTTTATCTTTTTCAGCAAATTGTTTAGCTATTTCTAAAGTTTTATCTGTAGACCTATCATCAACAATAATCAATTCAAAATTTTTGTAAGTAGATGATAATACACTTTCAATACTTTCAACTATATATTTTTCACGATTATACGCAGTCATTAATATACTAACAAGAGGCATATTCTGCATAATCAAGGTAAGAAGTATTTTTTCATTGATTCATAACTTTTAAATCCAATTAATAATTGTTTTACTGTTAAGTTAGAGTCCAAAAAAGTTTGAATTGCTAGACTAAATTTTGCTCTTCTGAAAAATAGTGATAATATATCTCGCGCATGTTTCCAATTCAGCCTACTATTGATTTTTATCCAATCAGAATCTTTGAGCAAATTTTTGTGCAATGTTAATTGCTCAATATAAATTGGATAGGTCATTTGCAAATACTTCCCGCTTTGCATACCTATATTAAATTCTTGCTTTTTGTGCCTTCTCCAAACAACTAGATTTTTATGAATTGTAAGTACAGGATAATTGCCAGCTATTCGAAGCCAAAGCTCTGAGTCTGCTACAAATCTTTTATTAGCAAAACCACCTAATGTATTAAATACATCCTTTCTAATTATTGTAGAAGATGGACCAATACTTAGTGTTTCTTCACCAAAAAAATGCCTTGCATATGCTTCTGAAGGCATGAATAATTCTACTTTATTGTCAGTTTTTTTTGTAAGTATTACTCCTAAACCTGCATCAGGGTGTGCCTCCATACAATTGTATAATTGCTCAATTGTGTTTGGAAATATTAGATCATCAGAATCTACATATTTCAAGTATTTTCCTTTAGAATAATTTGCTCCTACATTTCTATTTCTAAATTCTCCTAAATGAATTTCATTCTGATAAAGTTGAATGATTGGGTGTTCTAAGGCTTTTCTGTGTAGAAATTCATAGGTTCCATCGTTAGAATTATCATCTACAATTATAAATTCAAACGAAGTAAAAGTAGAAGCTAAAATACTATCAATCGCTTCCTCTAAAAATTCGATTCGATTATAGGTTGTTAGAATTACACTAACTTCAATATTTGATATAATACTTCTATTACTCAATTTTTTTAAGCTTTCTGACACTTCTAACAATAAAATTCGGAATAAATGATTTATCTAATCTACTGCCAGCAATGTGATATTTTGATTTTAAAGTTTGAGCTACTTTTGAACTTTTTATTCCGATTTCAAAACTTAATTTTTGCTCATCTATTGTGAATTTATTATAAATGCTTTCATAAACATTCTCCTTTATTTTGACCAAATCACTTTTATTATTTATAAAATAAATCAATCGATTTGCATACCCATTTATATCATCTAAATTGAATAAATATCCATTAAACCCTTCGATTATAATTTCCGGAATACCACTTTCCAAATTTGTAATAAGCGGAATTAAATTACATTTCATTGCTTCCAACAATGAAACCGGAAAGCCTTCTGCTCGAGATGGCAAAATAAATATATCTCCAGATTTTAATACTTCAATAACTTCATTATTAACTAGTTTCCCCATAAATTCAAAATTATCAGGAAATTCATTTTGTTTGATTAATTCTTGATCTCCACAAATAAGCCATTGAACTTTTCGGTCGTATTCACCTAATGCGCGATTAATAAATGGCAAATCAAGAAATCCCTTTTCTTTGGTAAGTCTTCCTACAAATACAATTTTAAGTATATCCGACGCTTGCTGTATTGGTTTACTAATTTCAACTTCAACACCAATGGTTAGTTTATGAACGTTGTTCTTATTCTCCGGCAATAGGGCTCTTAATTTTTGAGTGATAAACTCACTTACCCCAAAATAAATATCAATGCTTTTTTCATAGTTTTTTGCCAGATTATAATAATATTCATAGTTGCCATGAGCTATATATACTAAAATATTTTTTAAACCCGTTCTCGAAGCCATTTCAAGTGGCAACCAATCATTGGCAACAATAGAAAATTGAGTATTTGGTATTAATGAACTTAATCTTTTGCAAACAGCATCAAGATTTTCAAGGGTATTATAGTTAAATAAAATCGTCGAAACATTCTTAAAATATTCAGCATCATGGGTGTCGGTAAGAATTGTTCTCTGATCTCTGCATAAAATAATTATATCTTTTTCAGAACATAAATTAGCTACAACTCTACTGATTCCTCCTGCGATATCAGGAAGAATAAAGACATTACTAATTGTCTTTGTATTCTTCACAATTTAATTAAGAATTACCTTAATAATGGATTTAAAATAAAGAATCTCAAAAAGTTGATTCTTAGAAAATAAAATAGTTATGCGTTCTCTAAGTGATAATTTCAACAAATTGATCACAGTTTTATGCTTAATAAATGAACGTAATCCAATTTTTGAAAAAATATTATTTTTCTTATTGCTTTCCCAAACCTCTACTAACGCTTTCAATATTTCTTTTGGACTCATTTTGTCTGACTCATAAATCGCTTTGAAGCAAGAATATAGTTTAGATTTATCTGGGCAAATTAATTGTTCAACAAGATTTAATCTAATTTTATAAATTAATTGCACCTCTTTACTTTTATTTACCTGACTAATTTGCTCTGAATGAATTCTATAACTGAGTAAAACTTCATTTATATTAGCATACTCATATTTATTTGCTAAACGAACCCAAAGATCATAATCTTCAACAGGTACCATTTCTTGTTTATATGGTTCGTATTGATCTGTGAAAATTTCTTTTCTTGCTAAAATAGTTGGGTGTGCAAATGGAACAGATTTAAGTAAAATATCTTTACATGCAGAATTACTGATTGGATATTTCCATATTTCAGATTTTTCTCCAATCAATTGTACATTGCATCCACATATATCAATTTTTTTATTCTCAGCTAAAAAATTTAATTGTTTTTGCAATTTATCTTTATACATTATGTCATCAGCGTGCATAATTGCAATAAAATCACCTTTAGAAATAGAGATTCCTTTGTTAAGTTGATTTGCTTGGCCTAAATTATTTTCAGATAAATAAATTTTTACTCTTTCATCTTCAATTGAATTTAAAATTTTAATGGAATCGTCGGTAGAACCATCCTCCATAATTAATAATTCGAAATTTTTATGTGACTGATTTAAAATACTCTCAATTGCTTCTTGTAAATATTTTTCAGAATTATAAACTGGAAGTATGATAGATATTAAATGATTCACCACTTAAATCTTAATCCAATTTAAAGGAATAATTGTGCTTGTATCTATCTCAGGTTTTTTAAACCATTTTTCAGGTGCAATTACTATTTTTGATTCAGATGGATTTAACCAAGCTCCCCACCAACTGAAACTACTGTTTGCAATTATATGATGCTTGCAGTGACCCATTAAGCGCATATCCTCTGCTGCTACACCATTTGAATTTATATTAATGAATGTGTATTCAAAAGTTGGCTTTAAATTAATTTTAACCCATTCGGGCTCATCTGAAAAAATAATAAAATGTGCAGTAGGTAATTTCTGAGCAATAAATTCCATTGCTCTATAATAATAATTTAAATCACAAACCCCATGAAAACTGTTTGTTATTGGGTTTGAAATATAATCACCCCTTCTAATATGTATACTAACAGCAAGTTTCGATGAAATAAATTTTACAGCTTCTGCATTATCTCCATTTAAAGGATTTTGCAATTGGAACTCTTTACGAATTTTATTTTTTATATCAATGAAATATAATTCACTTTGCCAATAACCATTTAGATAGGAATTGCTTGAGTATTTAAGGTAATCAATATCAAACTTGAATGACTTCTCGTTAACTACAACCGGAAGATTAAATACTTTTGCAACTTTATTTGCAATTGGTTTTCTTATTTTAAACTTTTCAATTTCTTTTTGAGTAGCAATTTCTCCTTTTGTGAAAAATTTATCCAGTTCAAATGACCGTTTTGTATTTAAACTTAAATTATCTGTCGTTTGATATTCACTTAAATCAAACTTGAATGGTACTTTATGAAATATAGAAAGCCTGCGAGCAATTGCATATTGAAACATTTGATTTCCAAGACCACCTTGTAATTTTACAATAATCACTAAAAATTATTTTTTAATAAACCAGAAGCACCCACATCCATAGTCTTCTTCATTGGCATCATTCAGATTCGCATTTGAGAAAAAATCATTTTTATCATTCACAAAGGCAAAGTTTTCTAATTTAAATCCTTCCATTTCATCGATTATCATTTTTGGACTATAAATTCTATGTGCGTTAAATACAATCCTTGGTTTTCCAATCGGTACAACAATTAATAAATTTCCACCAATTTTGACTACTCTTTTTAATTCATTTATTGCCTTTATATCGCCATTAACGTCTAATGGATCGCCATATCTGCCTAAGCCAATATGTTCAATGGTATGCATACAAGATAAAGAATTGATAGATTCTGTTTCAAAATGTAGGTTTGTTAAATCAGCACGTTCACAAGTTAATTGATCTAGCGTTAGCAATGCAGGACGATAATCGTAAAAGCGAACAGGTATAAATGCTGAAAGCTGAGAACAAAAATGTAAGGTTGAAGAAATATCAATATGAAATTCCGGATTGATTTTTTTTACAATTCTAGCAGCCCAAGCTGGATGATAAATATAATGAGCGTCGAAATTTGTTGTTAAAGTTCGTTCGTCATAGAATTTTGCATCAGATATGTTTATTGAAAATTCACGTTGGTTATTATTTTTAAAAGTAGTTAGCTGATCCATAAAATCGGCTTTCTCCAATTTACGGTTTTTTTTCCACTGAAAATGTGCTAAAATTCTATCTATAAAAATTTTCATTATTCTTTGTATCCTTCTAACTACGTTTAATTAGTTTTTAATTCTGAGTAAATAGAGTTAATTTATTATATAAATCTAAGGCTGCTCTTTCATCACTAAAATTTTTTACAGCATATTCCCTTGGGCTAAAATTACATTCTTGATTCATTATTCGCTTTAGTTGATGCTCAAAATCTATTTCACTTTGAAAAAATAAGCCCGATTCATCTGTTAAATAAGGTGCTGAACTACAATAAACATTTAAGTTTTTAATATTAAAAAAATTAAGGTTCCAAACTAATGTAGGAACATTCATGCTCCAAGCCTCTAAAAGTGATAGACCTTGCGATTCTTGCTCAACAAAGTGAATAAGTAGACAACTATCATCTAAAATACTTTTGTATTGATCTACCTCGTAATTTCCATAAATAATTTCAACAACTTCGTATCCAAGGTTATAAGTAATATTTAAGCACTCGGAATATAATTTAAGGACAGGTCTCTTTTTGTAAAAGACTATTTTTTTTCTTTTTGACTCAAGTTGAGTTGGTTTCCAAAATTCTGTATTTACACCAGCTGGCCAGATTATCATTTTTCTCTCAATCACAGGCAAATCCAATGCATAAAGGTCTTTAATCCAATTGCTATTTGTAATAACACAATCAATAAATTCTGAACCTATTAATTGAGGATAATCACTCGGTAGAATTACGAGATTAGGTCCTGCTGCTAAGAATTTGAAACGACCTTGTTTTTTTAACTCAATAGCTCTTTTTAATGTCTTAATTCCAGAAAGAACAATTACAAAATCATTAAGCTCATCTATTTTCTGAGGATTATAGTTAAAGTTGATTTTTGCAGTTTTCGAACCTTCGATTAAACTCCTTGTTACTCCGTAATGGCCGCCAAATTGAATTTTTTTTAATGAACTTTTTCCATCAATTAGTCTAAGAATTGGACGAATTAAATTTTTTATTTTTTCTATATAATATTCAGATGTATTTGGTAACGGGTCAGTTAAAATTGTAAAGACAGTTTTCATTTAATTATTTTTAACCTAGATTATTCTAATAAAGAAAACCCATCTGGACCAACATTGCCTTCTACCCCAAGTGTCTCAAGTTGAACAATAAGTGATTTAGGCAATTTTCTAACCAGAATATCTTCAATAGAATTACCCAATGAAAGACTGAAAAAAGATTTTAATAATGCGCGTTTATAAATTAGAAGATAATCTGTTGGAAAACCATATAATCTCGTAGACATAGAATTACCATAATATTTTAAGTTAATTTTTTCTTTATCCCAATCATTCAAACAAAATTGATTATTTAGGCTATATCTTCCGCTTATTTTAAAAAGAAACCCAAGTTTTATATTTAATTTTCTTAGGCCAAAATAAAGCCCCACCGCTTCTCCCAAACCTTTATATTTGCTATTTACTGCCATTTTAACTAGAGGATGACATCCTAAAAATATATATTCGTCTACTTCTTGTTTTATTTTTTCAAGATGTTTTTCGCTTTGCCCAATTTCTAATAAAATAATTCTAGAATTTGGTGCGTATTTTCTTATTGATTCTATAGTTTTTAACGTTTGATTTTCACGTTGCTGTGGGTTATAAATAGATCTTATTGAAGTATAAGATAATTCTTTTGGAGTAAAATTTATTACAGAAGATACCAACCAAGTAATATTTTCTATATCATTATTTTGTTTCACAAATTAAGATCTGATATCCAGTCCAACTATTTCCTAATTCAGAAACTGGGATTTCGCTTTCTACCCATTTAAAAGGTTCAATCCTTTCAATTAGTTTTTCTCTAATCGGTTGCGGAATTAATTTTCTAAGAGCTCTATTAATTAACTTATTAGAAAGTGGTTTTGGATGTTTATATAATTGAAGATAAACTTCTTTAATTGTAAAATAATTTTTTACAAGTTCCTGAAATTGCAAAAATCCCCATTCAATTCTATGGTGAATATTATCAGGATTATTATTTATTGGAATGTTTGAAATAGGAGTTGAAACGACAAACTGACTATTTTTTTTAATTGATTTTTGCACGTTTTCTAAAAACTTATTTGGATTAGCTAAGTGTTCTATCGTTTCAAAACTTACAAAAACATCAACTTCCTCAGCTAATTCAAAATCTTCAGCATCTCTAACTGCAAAGTTTATATTTTGATGTTTATTTTTTATAGAAGCATATTTTACTGTTCTTGAATCAATATCGCCAGCATACACAATTGATGCTTTACCGTCATTTGCTAATGTAAAGCTGCCAAATCCTGACCCACAAGCCAAATCTGCTACAATTTTATTGTCAACAAATTGTTTTACCCAATTATACCTAGCAATGTGCTCCTTGTGTGTATGCACTCCACAATAACCTGGTAGCCAACGTTCTAACATACCTAAGTTTACAATTCCAGATAAGGTATCTAACTCATATCTTGTGCAAAAAAGTTCTTCCTCTATTGTATTGGGCATAATTATATTTAATCTTTGAGTTCCCAGTTATGCTTAGTCATAACCGATCCATGTGATGAATCAGGTGTAATCCCTCCTGGATAAAATACATATTCGGGTATATCAAAATCAAGAGGCGTATCCGTAAAATCTAAGGTTTCATATTTATTTCCTACAAAAATATTCATGCTATAGGCACCGGATTTCAAATTGATATTACTTGCCTCGCAAGTAAGTTTGTTTATTCCTTCCTTTAAATCAAAAGTTTGATTGGTAAACCTAGAATGAAAAGTTATAATTCGGTTTCCAATTTCATCATTAATTCCAACGGCAATTTCGGTTTTAGATAATTCCTGAATTGCTTTTACTAAAATATTAATTGTTATTCGATCTTGATGCCTAATAACTTCTGCATCAGCTATGTAAGCCTTCTTGTTACCAACATTTCGTTTAAGCAATAATTCTTCCATCCTTTCTTTTGATGAATTGATAGAATCATTATATCGAGCTAAACCTTCGTTTACACTTCCTCTAAATTGCAATTCGCCTGCTTTTAAATATACAGCTTCATTACAAAGCTGATGTACGGCAGCCATATTATGGCTCACAAAAATTACTGTTCTACCCTCACCTGAAACATCTTTCATTTTACCGAGGCATTTTTTCTGAAATTCTGCATCACCAACTGCTAAAACTTCATCTACAATTAGAATTTCTGGTTCTAGATGAGCTGCTACTGCAAATGCAAGCCTTACGTACATTCCTGAAGAATATCTTTTTACTGGTGTATCAACAAACTGACTTACACCTGAAAATTCTATAATCTCATCTAACTTGCTTTTAATTTCATTTTTTGTCATTCCCAGTATTGCACCATTCAGAAATATATTTTCCCTCCCTGTTAATTCAGGATGAAAACCTGTTCCAACTTCCAATAAACTTGCAATACGTCCTTTAACTTTTATGTTTCCAGTTGTTGGCGAAGTAACTCTGGATAAAATCTTTAACAACGTAGATTTACCTGCTCCATTTTTTCCGATAATACCTACCGCGCTTCCTTGTTCTATATTAAATGAAATATCTTTTAATGCCCAAAAACTATTTTTATTCTCTACCTGCGTTTCTCCAATTCTAAGAAATGGATCTTCTTTTCCTCGTAAACTAGCCCACCACCGGTTTAAATCATGGCTTAAGGTTCCAGTTCCAAAAGTTCCAAGCTGGTAATGTTTGGAAAGGTTTTCTATGCTAATTGCGGTAGGCAAAGTTGGTTTTGTTGTTTAATTGATGATTTGTTGAGAGGTTTATTTGTTGAGTCGTTTATCTTTTTATATAAGACACTGTAGAAAATTTATGAGAATAAATTAATTATTTTAAACTAAACTTCATTTTTTATACAAAAAAACCATGTAAACAACTCAACGTATAAACGAATAAACAATTAAATTATCATACCGTATCCATAAAACTCTTCTCAACTCGATTGAAAATCACAATTCCGGCAAGTAGTGACAATAAAGTAAAAACTGCACTATAGGCTAAATGTAATCCATTAAATGTTCCATTACTGAATATAGCATATCTAAAAATTTCAACTAATGGAGTTAAAGGATTTGCAAGTATTATTAATCGATATTTATCAGATAAAAAAGATAATGGATAAATAACAGGTGTTGCGTACATCAATAATTGAACTCCAAAAGTGATTAAAAATGTTAAATCACGATACTTAGTTGTTAATGAACTTATAATTATTCCTAATCCTAATCCCAAAGCAGCTAATAAAATAATTATAACTGGAATTAATAAAATGTACGTATTAAATCTAAAATCATATCCATTAAATGAATACCAAATCATCATAATTAACAACAATAAAAATTGAATTCCAAATGAAATAAGATTTGATACAACATTTGATAATGGAACAATTAAACGCGGGAAATATACCTTCCCAAAAATTGCCGCATTACCTACAAATGTGTTTGAAGTTTTGGTAATGCAGGAAGCAAAATAATTCCAAACTGTTAATCCTGATAAATAAAATAACACAGGTGGGACATTATCTGTAGGAATTTTAGCAACATTTTTAAATACAACAACAAACATGATTGTTGTTAAAATAGGTTGAATGATAAACCATAATGGGCCTAAAATCGTTTGTTTATAAACTGAAACAAAATCACGTTTTACAAATAACCAAAGCAAATCCCGATAGCGCCAAACATCTTTTAAATGTAAATCAAGCCAGTTATTGCTGGGTGAAATTACCATCGACCATTGCTGGGTTTCGGTAGTATTTAATTTTTCATCCAAAATTTTGCAATTCGTTTAAAAGTTTTGATTTATAGTTTTTAAAGGAAAAATTCTCTTCTGTTATTTTGCTTACTTCTTTCTTTTTATTAATGGATAATTTATTAATTAATGTTTTTCGCATGGTTTCTTTTAACATTAACTTATCATCAGGATCAACTAATTCACCAATTTCACCGTTGAGTAAGGCTTCTACACTTCCATCTTTATTGCCAGCAATTACGGTAGTACCGCAAGCAGCAGCTTCGATAAATACAATTCCAAATCCTTCTTTTTTGCTAGGCATTACAAAAGTATCTGCCAATAAAAAGTGATCAATTATTTCTTTTTCTTTAATAAATCCAGGTAACAAAACTTCTTCAGTTAAATTTCTTGAGTTTATAAGACCTTGAATTCTAATTCTTTCTATTTCATCATATTTACCTGCTAATAAATATCTTATCATTGGAAACTCGTTTTTCAATTGAGCAATAATATCTATAATTGAATCATATCCTTTATATTTTTCTTTAGAGGAAATTCTAGTAACTGTTAAAAAAACAGGCTGGTCGATTTGTAATTTATATCTCTCCAACAAATAATTAGGTTTTTCAAATATGGTTGGTATCTCAAAAAAAGGATCCAAACAGTTTGACAAAACATGTATTTTTATAGATTTAATTCCATGTACCGTCTTAAGTTTTTCTGCAGTAAATCTGCTTACTGCTAACAACCTAGAACAGATATTCATAAAGTACTTTTTATGAATACTTTGACCATCCCAAATTTCAATTCCATGTGCCATTAATCCTATTTTAATTTTAGGATAAAATAACTTTATTAAAATGCCAACAAACGCTAAATTAATATGACTAACTAAAACGATGTCTGCATTTTTAGCCATCTTGATAGCTTTAATCGTAAAATTTATTTTTGATCCGAAACAACCCGTATGAATATTTAATGAATCATACTTTTCATCGGATTGATCATCATAACAAGAAATAGAATTTGCCTTTAATTTATCTTCAGAAATGAAGTCGTTTAATGCTTTTACGATAGCCCTGTTTACTTTTTCTATACCTCCCATAGTAGAAAATGTGCGGAGTGACAAAAATAAAACGGAAGGCTTTTTATTTATCACGGACTATAAAAAGATAATACTTAAGTGTTAACAACTCTGCCATTCTTCAGTCAATATAACTGCATATAATCTTGACCACTGTAATTTATTATCCAAATATAATTGGGCAAGTTTCTTGATTTTCAAATTTCTATGTCCTAAAAGTTTAAGAGCCATATCATTTCTTTTAAACCAAATCTGATAAGGGAAATTAAAACCCATTTTCGGTCTATTCCAAATTTCTTCTGGAATCATTTCTTTGAAAGCCTCTATTAATAAATGTTTGGGTATTTTGCCCTTAAACTTTATTTTAGGATCAATAGATAGAACAGTTTCTACAAATTCTTTATCTAAAAAGGGTACTCTAACTTCAATTCCATGTTGCATACTCATCGTATCGGTATCTTTCAGCAATTGATTTTGCATATAAAGAAACATTTCGAGATAACTTGCTTTATTGCCACCTTCTAAAAAATCTAGATTATTACCATAATGTTGATTTTCTAAAACATGATTAACTTCCAACAATGAAGTTTCGGTAATTTCAACTATAGCTTTTTTAGTAAAAAATCCTCTGAGAAATAAATAAGAACCCAAATCGTCTCGATTACTTAAAAAGGCAAGTTTACTTAAGCGATCATTTCCCAGGTTTTCAGACAATTCAAGTAATCCATTTGGTATGTTTTTCAACCAGCTAATTGTATTCATTCTGCTGAAAGATGGATATCCACCCAACAATTCATCTGCTCCGACGCCAGATAATACTGCTTTAAGGCCAACTCTTTTAGCACAACTTGCAATAAACCATGTGTTCATACCATCGGTACTTGGCTGATCCATTCCTCTAAAAATATTGGGTAATGCATCATTAAAATCTCGTTCAGTAAGTGTAAAATAGGTATGGTCCGATTTAATTTTTTTTACTAATAGCTCTTGATATTTTCTTTCAGAATAATTTTGTTCGTCAAAAACTACGGAAAGAGTTTTTAATGAATGACTGGAATATCTCGAAGCCACACTTGCTATAATACCGGAATCAATACCACCACTTAAAAAAACTCCAACAGGAGCATCGGCCAATAATTGACGTTTTATTCCATCAGTCAGCGTTTCTCGTATTTTTAATACGGCATTTTGTTGTTCAGTAATATTATTAGAAAACGTGTATGAATAAAATGACTTAATAACAGTCTTTTTGGAAGAAAAGGAATATTTTAGAAATGAGCCCCTAGGAAGCATTTTTACAGACTTGTATGTTGTATGCGGTTCGGGAATATGACCATGAGCCAACAAAAGTATTTTCCAATCAGGGTTAGATTCAAAATTTAAATTCGTAGCAGTAAAAGCTTTTACTTCTGATGCAAAAATAAGCCCTCTCGAATCAGAAGAATAATACAAAGGTTTAATACCTGATGGATCTCGAACTAAAATCAATTCCTTTTTTTCAGTATCATAAATGGCAATTGCAAACATTCCATTAAATTTTGAAAAAGCAGCCTCACCCCATTTCTGAAAAGCATATAAAATAATTTCAGTATCTGTGCCTGATTGTAAATAATCATCTGGCAAATTTAATTGAGCACTTAATTCTTTGAAATTATAAACCTCTCCGTTGTATGTAATTACATATTTACCATTTTTGCTGACCATAGGTTGATGTCCATGTGGACTTAGATCAAGCAAGGAAAGTCTACGATTTCCCAAACAAACCAAGTTACTTTCATCGTGATAAATACCTTGATCATCTGGTCCGCCATGAACCATACTTTCGTTCATTAAATGCGTGAGTTTCCCAGAATGATGATCAGGAAATCCAATAATGCCAGCAATCCGGCACATTAAAAGTTTTGTGTTATCATAGGTTTTTCATGGCTTCGCCGCGTCAGTCCCAAAACAAGGGCTAACAAGGCAGTTTATTTAATAGCAAATTACCTAAGAACCAATGGTTCCAGAAATGCTTTACTCACATTAACAATCAACACTTGGTTGATTGCTTCTATTCTAATAATTACTTTCTCTTCGTTTTGTACAGAAACTAATTCAGCTTGCAATCCTAAAAGAGGACCTCCAACAATTTTAACTGGGTCTCCAGGTTCAAAATTATGATTAGTTGATTCAACATTTTCATTTGTAGCAACAACCCTGCGCAAAACTGCCATTTGATTCTCTGGTATTGCTACTGCTTTACCAGAAAAAGTGATAAATCTGACAATACCCACTGTTGCTAACACACTCGTGTATTCCTTTTCTGAAACGTTTACAAAAATATAGGAAGTAAATAATGGTTCCTCCACCCATTTTTTTCTATCGCTCCATAATTTTAGCTTTTTTACCAAGGGCAGATATACTTCAATATTATTTTTTATTAATCGGAGACTGACGGATTTTTCGGCTCTTGGGTTTGTGTAGGCTGCATACCAGAAATAAGGTAAATTTGCTTTCATTACGATTGAGAGAAGATTAACAAATTATTTTCTTGCCCAAAATTTCCACAAAGGAGATTTTTTAATTTCCCCTTCGCCGTAATAGCTATAATCTTTATTTCCATAACTCGAATAGTCGGAATAATAGTAATAATTGCTACCATAATAATTACCATAATTAGTATTATAGTAACTTGAATGTAAAGCATCATCACCAAAAGCATTTAACACTATCACCGTGTTTTTTAAATTATATTCCTGATAAATACGTTGTGGAATTGATGCTGAGCTGGTTCGGCTTACTCCCGAACGCAATACAAACACATTAATATCAGCATTTTTAACCAAGGGAATTGAATCCGATACTAAACCTATTGGAGCAGTATCAATTATAATATAATCATACATAGTCCGAAGTTTTATTATCAACTCTTCCATTTTCGGTAGGTATAATAATTCACTCGGGTTAGGAGGATTAGGCCCGGAAGGTATAAAATCAAGATTATGTGTTCCTGTTTGAATAATAACTTGCTCCAACGTATTTTGACTACTCAGATAGGTACTTAAACCTTTATCATTTTTTATTTTAAATGTTTTATGAATTTTAGATTTTCTTAAATCGGCAGCAATTATTAATACTCTTTTATCAATAAGTGTAAGCGTACTTGCGAGGTTGATAGCCAAAAAAGATTTTCCTTCACCAGAAATAGCGGAAGTAATACAAATGGTTTTACTTCCTAATTCACCAGCTAAAAAACTCAAGTTTGTTCTTACAGATCTTACCGATTCAGCAAAAACAGATTTTGGATGTGATAAGGAAAGTATCTGAGTGCTAAATTCATCTAATTCTGATGGATATTTTCTAATTACTCCAATAATCGGAATAGTTGTAATTGACTCAACAGTTTCTTTATCGTAAATCAATTGATTTGACATTCGTACTAAAACGATTATTGAAATACCTGCTAACAAACCCATAATAATAGCGCTTGTGTAGATTTTTTTGGGAATTGGCGAAACTAATGAACCATAACTGCCTGCTTCATCTACTAATGTAGCTCCAGGCAAAATAGCTGATTTACTGATTGCTGCTTCTAATTTCTTTTCACTCAAATAAGCATATACTTTTTCATTAATCTGAAAATCACGCTGAAGAGTAACATAGCTTCGCTCTTTTTCTGGAATTGCAACAACCTGATCTTTTGCAATATTTAGTTCTTTAGTAATAAGTGCAATCGTTCTATTATTTCTTACTCTTAGCGAGGCAATATTTTGCACGATTGATTTTTTTGTTGCATCAATCTGACTATCTATTTCAATCATTGATTGAGAAAGTGGTGCATATAACGTTTGCCTGCTGCTTTTTTCGAGCAAAAGACTGTTTAGTGTACTAATTAATCCCGATAATAACCCAGATTCAGGTGTATTTTCTATATTAAAATTAAAACTAACTTGACTTTTTCCTGCTCTGATTTGCTCTTCTAATAAATCAATAGCCAAGCTTTGAATTTTAAGAATATTTAATTGAGCTTCTTGTTCATTTAACTTGTTATAAGCTGAATTTCCTGCAACTTCAATGCTTATGATTCTATTTTTAGTTTTAAAATCTTGTAATTTCTTTTCTGAGTCTTCTACCTGATCTGCTAAAATCCTTAATTGATTGTCAATAAATTCTATGGTTTGCTCGGCAGATAAACTTTTCTGAAAACGATCATTCCTTCTATATTCTTCAAACAATAAATTCAGAAAATCGCTTGCAAACTGTGGATTTTTGTCTGTTTGAGTTAGTTGAACGATATTTACACCTTTTGAAACTTCTCTAACTGTAAGCCCTCCACGAACTCTACCCAAATATGCTTCAGGGGTATTGAAATTGAATAAAAATTTAGTTTTATCGCCATAAACACTAGAACTTAGTATTTTAAATTCAAGATTGTTAACTTTGATGACGTCGCCATATTTATAGGTAGCAATTATTTCTTTTTTACCTACAAAATAGGAAAGTTCAAAAGTTTTATCATTAAGTTGATTAATGGCAAACATTCCTCTAAAAAAATTCAAAGAATCCATTTTTACAATTTCGATCGGAAATGGTTTTTGAGGGTATGTTTCAGTAACAAGTACAGTACCTTCTCTGTAATATGATACCTTATAATCCATTTTCAATATAGCGTTTAGCAATAATTTCCTGGATTGCAACACAAACATTTCCGATGCTATATTATCTTTCCGGTCATAAAAATTACTAACCGTAATTAATTCAGAAAACTCAGTTCGTTTACCATCAAATTTTACTGTCGAAGATGTTTGATATTGTGGAGGAGTGAAACGTAAGTAAAGGAAAGAAATGATTAAACCAATCAATAAAGTACCTGCAATCCAGTACCACCTACTGGCAAATATTCTTATTATTTTAAAATAGTCAACTTTTTGTTCGAGTGGCTTATCCGGATCGAAATTCTGCTTATCCATTATCGAGTGAGCGTGTAAATGATAGATATTGTACTTACAATTAATATAAATGGCTGAACCAGACTAGAAACGCTTTGAGTTTTATCTCCTAATAAATAAACTCCGGCAGGCTCAACATAAACAATATCATTGTTCTGTAGTATTAATTCTTTTGATTTTAAACTTTCTACGTTTCTTAAATCAACTAAAATGATTTTGGGATTTGCCAAATCACCACGAATAATTTTGATGGTTTTAAGTTTTGCACGTACAGTTACTCCACCTGCATCTGCTAAAAGATCAACTAAAGTTGTTTTCTCGCGATCAATTAAATATTTTCCTTGTCCATTTACTTCTCCTAATACCACAACTCTAAGGTTAATAATATTTACTTCGATGATTGGATTGACCAATAAGTCACGTTCAACATAAAGTTTCTCTAGTTTTCTGGATGCTTCTAATCTGGTAAGATTTTCGAGATTTACACTTCCAATCATTGGAAGCGTTACGTTTCCTTCATAATCAACTAAGTATCCAGTTTCTGCTGAATATGTATCAGAAATAGTAGATTTTTCAGCATTATAATTATTTATTAATCGAACTGCTAAACGATCTCCTTTTGTAATCCTATGATAATATAAGTCTTTACTTTCTGTCCCATTTATAACATGTACAGCCTCAACAGAACTTATTTTCTGTGGAGTTTTAAATAATATATTCTTGTTTTTGTAAGAGCAGGAACTGGCAAAAAATATGATCAAACCAAGCAGTATCCAGTTTGCTGCCTGTCTATTAATGAATAAGGTCATGTGTACTTTTAGAAATATCGCTCAACCCTGTAAATGTATAATAAAGAAACGGTTTAAGCGGGTTGCAAATCTATTAATATTTATAAAGAGTAAGGTATAGGTTTGTATTTCTTTGAAGGAAATTACATGAAATATATCTTCTTTATTTGTAAAATTGATTGAAAAATTAATCAATGCTTTAAAATTTTAAGCTAACAACATAAAATTATGAAACTTACATTCCATGGTGCTGCAAGAACTGTTACTGGCAGCAAACATTTATTAACGTTGGATAGTGGCACAAAAATATTATTAGACTGTGGTTTATTTCAAGGAATGGGAGAAAAAACAGTACTGCTCAACCACACTTTTGGCTTTGACCCTTCTTTGGTCGATGTTTTAATTTTATCTCATGCTCATATAGATCATGCTGGTTTGATACCAAAATTAGTTGCAGAAGGATTTAAAGGGAAAATTATTGCAACTCCTGCAACTAAAGATTTAGCTACTTTATTGCTGCATGATTCTGCTCATATCCAACAAATGGATACTCAATTTTTAAATAAGAGAAGAGTAAAACAAAACAAGCCTTTGATTAAGCCTTTATATACCGGTTATGATGTTACAAAATGCCTTGAGTTATTCACTACTTTACTTCCAAATCAAGATTTACAAATAAATGATGAGGCAATGTTAACATTTACAGAAGCTGGTCATATTTTAGGTGCAGCAGTAGTTAATTTAACTATTTTACAAAAAGCAAATAAAATAAAAATCTGCTTTTCAGGAGATATAGGTCGATATGATGATGATTTATTAAAATCACCTGCTCCTTTTCAACAATCAGATATTATTATTTGTGAGTCTACTTATGGCAACCGTTTGCATAGTGATTCAACGCAGTCTGAAAAAGATTTGCTTGAAATCATCAAGCACACATGTATAGAAAAAAAAGGGAAAGTAATTATTCCTGCTTTTAGCGTTGGTAGAACTCAGGAAATAGTTTTTCTTCTAAATAAATTTGCTGAAAGTGGATTAATGGATCGAATTCCAGTTTATGTGGATAGTCCATTAAGCTCAAAAGCAACAGCAGTAGTTAGCAGCCATCCTGAATGTTATAACGATAAACTTAAAAAATTTATGCTAACCGATTCGGATCCGTTCGGATTTAAAAGCTTAAAATTTATTGAAGAAAAAACTGAATCTCAAGCGTTAAATCTGAGCAATGAACCTTGCGTAATAATTTCTGCATCAGGTATGGCTGAAGCTGGTAGAATAAAACATCATATTTCGCATACTATTGAAGATGCTAAAAACACGATTCTAATGGTTGGATATGCTGAGCCAACTTCTTTAGGAGGTAAACTTGCAGCAGGTGCCAGTGAAGTTAAGATTTTTGGAGAATTGTTTAAGGTAAATGCAGAAGTAAAAGTTTTTCATTCATTTTCTGCACATGCAGATTACGAAGAGTTATTACGTTTCCTATCCTGTCAAAATCCAGCTCTGGTAAAGAAGATGTTTTTAGTACATGGTGAATATGATGTACAGCAAGAATTTGCTAAAAAATTAAATGCTGTAGGTTTTAAAAATGTGATTATTCCAGAAATGCACCAAGAGTTTGAATTTTGAAATCGATTCTAAAAAAGATCGCAAAGGTTAAAGTATAATACGATCAACTATACATTTCTTCTAACTCATTATACCATTCTATACCATATTTACGAATGAGTGGATCTTTTAAAAATCGATAAACAGGAACTTGCAATTCTTCTCCAAATGCACATGCAGGGCTGCAAATAGTCCATTTGTCATAATTCAACACATCAAACTCTGGATATTGGGTAATTCTAATTGGATATAAATGGCAAGAAATTGGTTTCCGAAAGGTGATTTTTCCATCCAAGTATGCTTGTTCAATTCCACATTTGGCTATATCATTATCAAATACAACATAGGCACATTCTTTATTTTCGTCAACACAAGGTGTTGTTATATCCCCTTCAAAATCAGTTACATAAACTCCATATTTTGCAATGGCTTCTTTCCCCTTTTCGTTTAAGTACGGTTCTACTTGCGGATAAATTTCTTGCAAAATAGCTAATTCTTTATGCTCAAGTGGTGCACCAGAATCGCCGGCAACACAGCAAGCACCTTTACACTTATTCAGATTACACACAAAATGTTTTTCTATTAACTCTTCAGAAATTAAGGTGTTTTGATGTGAAATCATAGTAATTTTTTTGGAAAGTGTAAAAGTAACAATAACTAAAAAGGAATTGGTACAATAAATTTTTCCAAATTATTTAAGTAAAGCAGTGCTTTGATTGGTTAATCCTTTATAATCTGTTAATTCGATAACGATAGAACCAACTAATATTTCAACTTGAACTCTCAATGGTATTCGGTTCAAATCATTACTTACCCATAAAAACATTTTGCTATCTTCCTTAAAAACTCGTCCTTCTACTAATGATGGACTAAATTTTAATGCTTCAAATGTTCCAGCGTCTGTTTTTATCTTTTCTTTACCGATATATTCAACCGTCATGCTATGCACTTTATCTTCCATGTAATAGCTTAAATCAAACTTCTTTCCTTGACGGAAATCTTTAAAATCAATACATCGAGCAAAATAAAACGCAGAAATTATATCCAATGTGTTTTGGGGAACATCATAAACTCCTTTATTGGTGCTTACTGAATTTTTCTCTCGATCAAAATTTACATACCCATTTCTGCGATAATTATTTTCTTTAATGTTTTCAGTAAATAAATAGGGTTTTAATGTTGCCTGACTTATGTAGGAATCATATCGGTTTCTAACTTTATAAAAAACATCAAATGAGCCAGCCGTTCTTCCATTGGCTGTTAATTGTAAAGCAGATTTATTATCAAATTTTTTGTTGGTATCGGTAACTTTTAAAACTGCCGAACCGCAAGTAATAAATCCATATTTCACTTTATAATTAAGTTCTTCGCCAATTCCAAAAGCATTGCTAATAATTTCCGGAAGCTGCTGAGCAGACAATTTACTAATGCTGATTAAAGCAATCAAAAAACTAAAAAGAATTTTCATATCTGATATTATTCAAAAAGCAATCCAATTTTTAATCTCTTCGCTTATACAACGGCACTGTTGAACATGGCTCCCCATACATAATGGATTTTGCAACCGGCATTAATGAAGCTGTTAATGAAACATATGCCGAAACTGGAATTCGTGGATCTGAACAACCTTTTATTACAATTCGTTGATCTTTATATATGCTAACATCTATTTTTTTAATTACCATGTCAAAAAGTAGAGTACTTAATGTTTCTTCATTTCCGAAAATCATATTTGACACCACCGGATTTAATTTGGTAGCCAACAACATATAAGCCCAAGTAGGCACTATTGCATCTGCGCTACAGATTACGGCAACATTTTTCCCTGCATACACTTTCCAATCATTCTCTTTTACAAATGCTCTGAAATCTTTTTCTTTTAAAATTAAGCCTTGAAATAAATGAGGTGTGATGTCAAATGTGATAATGTCTCCTTCGGTAATGTATTTACTTAAATCAATAGTAATGAGGCCGCTTTCTGCAACTTTATTAATAATCAAATCGCTTGTTTCCATAATGTTATTAAACAAAAAAATCTAAAACACTATAACATACATTATCGTGTTTTAGATTCATTTTCTGAATTATTTCTTTTAGTAGAATCGAATTCTATTATCAGTAATGTCAGCTTTTTGCTTTAATGCTTCAAAAACACCTCCATCGGCTCCTTGTTTTTCCTGATTTAACAATTGCAATTTATTTGCAGAATAATCTTTTGTTGGCGTCGGTACCGAAAAATTAGTCACCGTAAATAAATAAACTCCTCTATCACCCCTAACTGGACCTGCTACTTTATTTTTTTCACTTCCGAAAATTTTACCTACTAACATAGGCTCACGAGCAACACCTGGCAAAATACCATTTCCAAAAAGAATTCCAGTTGAAGGTAAAACTGTTGATCCAACTTTTTGAGCAATTTGATTAAGCGCTCCAGCAGATTTTGCTGCATTTAGTTTCTCAATAAGCATTTCACCTTTTTTGTCAATTCTGGCAGCATTTTCAACTTCCGTTTTTATTGCATCAATAGCTACATATCCTTTTTCTTTTATTTGCGATACTCTAGCAATAATGTATTTATTTCCTATTTCAAATAATGGAGATAAATCAGCTTTATCAGCTCCAAAAGCCCATTTTATTATTTCTCTTGGATTGTCTAAACCTGCAATTTGCTGATCATTTGGCTTAATATTTTCAGCCATACGCTTGTTGTAATTTGCTTTAGTTATTTGTGCTTCAAAATCTTTTCCATCACCTAAGCTGCTTAAAAACTCGTTTGCTTTTCCATAATTAGCACTTTGAGTTTGACTACTCGGTTCGAATAAACGATCAACTGTACCGACCATAGCTACTCTATTACTACCTTTTTGAGCCATAATCTGAATTAAATGAACGCCAAATTCAGTTTCAACTATTGGCAAATCGCCTACAGAACCCCCAAAACTGGCATCCGAAAAGTTTTTCACCATTGCACCTTGTCCGAAAAATCCTAAATCTCCACCTTTTATTTTTGAACCGTCATCTTCAGAATTCATAATCGCTAATTGTGCAAAATCAGTACCTGCCTGAACTAATTTTTTCAAACTATCTAATTTTGCTTTCGCAGCAGCGTTATTTCCATTTTGTGTTTTAATTAAAATATGGCGAGCCTTTACAGAATCTGGTTCCGATTTTACTTTCATCAATTTAGAAATCTTAAAAGCGTTGTTTTCCATGTAAGGTCCATAAATAAAACCTACCGGAGCAGAAAACATGATAGAATCGATAATTGGAGAAAGTGAACCTTTTTTAGTAAAAACTAAATCTGATTTAGTATCTGCATTTAAACTAACATATAACGAATCGTTAGCAGTTGTTGCAAAACCTTCCAACAACTTTTCAATATCTTTTCTGGCAGAAATAGTATCAGCTGCAGAAGGAGTAACATCGAAAACAATGTATTCAATTGATCGCTCTTCTTCTTTTTGCTTGTATTTGAATTTATTCTTTTCGTAATAATTCTTTACATCAGTTTCTGACAATTTGATGGTAGAATCTGGAATTGTTTGGTAATCCAACAAAATGTAATTGATATCGGCTGATTTAGAATTGTCTTCATAGTTTGCCTTTGCTTCCATAGAAGTTACATACAAGCCGTTTTTCACTAAATTCAAGTATTTCTGACGAATTCTTTCATCACGAATGCCCTTTTCAAAAGCTAACCATTGTTTGCGAGTAGCACCCGTTGGATCTCTTTCGTCCATTGTTTTCAAAAAAGTAATAACCTGAGTTGGGTCAAAAACACCAGTTTGTGGATTTGTAAATGCTTTTCGCACTTCAGGATGCGGGTTTTTACCTTGAATCATGTCAAACAACTCGTCGTTGCCTACATCAATACCCAATTTTTCATATTCTTTGTTGAAAATAATATCGGCTACTGCTTGATTCCAAGTTTGATCTACCAAGTAACCTTGCATTTGTGCATTTAGGTTATTATTCTTGGATTGAGCTTTGAAGTTTTCTGTAGCAACATCCAATTTACCTTGAAAATCTTTGATAGAAATTGATGTACCAGCAACCGAACCAACCTTATTTTGAGCGTCTTGCAGAAATGGCGTACCCGAGCGGATGGCATCTGAAACTAGAAAAGCTAAAATGGCAAAACAAATAATGCCGAGTAAAAGCATAGATCGGTTTCGCATAGATGTCATTAATCCCATAATCGTAAATGTTTGTCAGCAATGCTGAATAATGTGTTTTGTTTTTGAAAATTTGAGGCGCAAGATACATTTTTTGATTCTTTATTCTCAATCAAATTGCAATTTCTTCAACTGCGTTTTGAATAGCTTTAAGGCACAAATTGACCCTCCTTTAAATTGATAACTCCTTTAATTTTAAAGATTCGGTATTTAGTAAAACTCTGATCAGACTCGAAACCATCTCCATAAATAATTTTGTCCTTTTGAGTAACTTTCACAAATTCATCTGAATATATTTTTTGCGTTAATTCATTCCAGATGAGTTTTTCTGTGTTTAATTTTTCTCCTTTATTGTTGATAACTATGACATTATTTCGAACTTCCATTAATTTTTTCTTTTCGCGTCGTATGCCATAATTAGCTGTTAGTTTGCTTTTCGATTCTTTTTCTCCTTTCGAAAAGAAATTAATTTCTAACCCAATTGGCATCTCATAATAAGGATCATCTGATTTATAATTTTTAAATAATGGGCTTTTTAAAATGGCTTTTATTTCTGCAGAATCTGAATAGGTAACCAGAATATCTTTGCTGGTTTCGACCATTACTTTATTTTTTTGCGAGCTTACCGTAGCTACATCTTCCAATTTATTTTCGCAAGAAAGCAATGAAAAGAAAACAAATATTAAAAAACTATAGGTTGAAAAACTATCATCATAAAGCTTAAACTGAAAGTTAGTAGGCTTAGGGATAGAAGCGATATCCTTTTTTGCTGCAATAATTGAAAAATTAACGAAAATTTGACCGCAAAAAAGATTTAGCGGATAGCCCGACCCCAATTTTTTCAATTGGGGAAAGCCCCAGAATAATTTTAAAACTTTCAACTTAAACTACTTTTAAAAAAATAATATAAAGATTAGATGCTATTTTAATGTTGTAACGCATTAATTTACTTTAAACAAAAAATAATTTAGCAAAATCAATCGTATTTACGTTGAATAAACCAACGAGTGTTTAAAACAAAACCTAAGTTAAATGTTAAATATTGTTCTTTGACCAAAGAATTAGCAGTTGTGCCTCGTTGCGAAAGCTCTATTCCAACGTTTACTTTTGAAAAACTTAATGGATTGTTGGATGACGGTAATGGAAAACCAGCTCCAACTGAAACGGATTGCTCAGCAAGTTGCTTATTCTTAACTCTTAAATAGGATGAGCCAAAACTTAATCCAGCTCGATAATCTACTGTTTTGAAATAACTGCCAACTGCATTGAAGTCTGGGGTAAATTGCGCACCAATGTTGGTGGTAAGACTATTATCGACAGAAGCATCAGCTTTATTATCTACCCGATATTCCGACCAATTATTGAGAGATACATCTGCTCCAATCAACAATTTGTTGGGTTGCTCTAATACAAAACCTAAACTGTGTGTAGTTGGCAAAGTAATTTTTCCTCTTTTATTTTTTTCAATTTCCCGTACACCTTGCGAAACTTCAAAACCTGAGACACTCGATGTATAACTTTCGTCGGTAAGATTTAATGTAGACGTAATATTGGTTTTAGTATTTCCAGCATAACCGATGGTTAATTTATTTTTCTTGCTATTAATGAAAGAATATTGTGCTCCATATTTTAATAAAAGTCCTCCAGCAAATAAAGAAGAAGTGGTTCTATTGTTTATAAAACTTTGGCCTGTTGGAAATTCTGTAGATTTCGATTGATTCAAACTTCCGAAAATGTAATTTACATTAACTCCAACAGTAAGACTTTTACCTATTTTATGGCCTGCACCAATATAAAATTGAGACAATCCACCATCTCCGCTGTAAATATAATTTACTCTGCTTGATCCTATAATACTATCCGAAGCGTTTTTTACTTTATAACCAACATTACTATAAGGCACCAATCCGAAACTTAAACCACCTTTGGAAGATAAAGGAAATGCAAAAGCAAAATAAGAAAGTGATACGTTTTTATTGATTTGGGAAGTTGTAGAATTGCTTAATTTAAGAATACTACCCGTTGCATTCAATTCAAATGTGGTAAGCTTAATGCCAGAATAAGAAGCAGGATTGTTAAAATTAATTGCAATAGGATTATTTAATCCCATGCTTAAGCCACCCATACCAAAACTTTGCTGTGCTCCATTTTTTTGCAACAATCCAATTCCAAATCTTGAATAAGGAGAACTAACAGTAGTTTGGGCTAACATATTTCCTGAGGAAACCATTAACAATAAAAGTAAAAAATTACGAAGCTGAATAGCCATTTTGGAGTTGAAGTATTGAGTTTAAACCGTACAAAACTAAGTCGGGTACGGTTTTTAAAAGGTTGGCAAAGATGCTATTTTTCAGTTGACTATCAAAGAATGCAGAATCGCCTCCGCAAATAAGCACAGATAAATCAGGGTAAAGTTTAAGATAGTGTTCAATTTTGCTGATGATTTCAGCTTTTATTCCATCTTGAACGCCTGCTAAAATGGAAGTTTTAGTGTCAATTCCGTTTGGAAATGTATAATTTTCATCAGGAGTTACTAACGGTAATGAAGCGGTAAACGTATTCAAAGATTTGAAACGCATGCTAAGCCCTGGTGAAATTGCACCTCCATGATATTCGCCGTTTGCTTGCACAAAATCAAAAGTTATACAACTTCCGGCATCAATTACAAGAATATTGGTTGAGGGTAAAAGTTTCATTGCACCCGATATGGCTGCCATTCTATCCACTCCTAAGGTTTGAGGAGAAGCGTATAAGTTGGTAAAAGGTAAAATACTTTTGTATGAAAAATTGTGCAAAAAAGTATTTTTCTGCAGCTCATTAAAAAGTTTTAAACTCGAATTGCCTACTGATGCAATTATGCTATGGGTAATCTTTTGATTTTTTAAAAAATTAGTAAGAAAATCAGCCGATAAATGATCGACTATTTGTTTGGAGACAAGTTCATTGTTTTCAAACAAAGCAACTTTTGTTCGTGAATTGCCAATATCAAAAATCAAATTCATTGAAATTGGTTTTAAACAACTGAAAACAAGGACAATATTGACCTAAAAATGCTTGCACCATCAGTGTTTCCAAGCATTTCATCAGCTGCACGTTCCGGATGTGGCATCATTCCAAAAACATTTCTTCCTGAATTACAGATACCAGCAATGTTTTGCAAAGATCCATTCGGATTTGATGCTTGATCAATTTCGCCTAACTTATTGCAGTATTTGAAAAGTATCTGATCCTTGGTGTTTAATTCTTCGAGCACCTTTTCGTTTGCAAAGTAAAGACCTTCACCGTGGGCTATGGGTATTTTCAAAATCGCATTTTCATCGATCTCTGATGTTAAAAGGCTGTTTTTTGTGATTGATTTGAGGTAAAAATTATCACAAATAAATTTCCTGCTTTGATTATGCAAAAGTGCCCCTGGTAGTAAACCTGCTTCGGTTAAAATCTGAAAACCGTTGCAAATTCCAAAAACAAAACCACCTTTTGAAGCAAAAGAAATAACTTCTTGCATGATTGGCGAAAAACGGGCTATTGCACCTGATCTTAAATAATCGCCAAAAGAAAAACCACCTGGCAAAATGATAAAATCACAGCCTTGCAAATCATGGTCTTTGTGCCACAATTCTACAACGTGCTGTTTAAAAGTATTTCGTAAAGTATAAATAATATCCTGATCACAGTTTGAGCCTGGAAATACAACTACACCGAATTTCATCATGATATTTTTTTTTACAAAAGTAAGATTTCTTTAGTTTTTGATCTTAAAAATGTTTGACAGAAAAATTAAACTAACTCTTTAGTTGATTCTTTAGCTGTGTTGTATTCATTCCATATTTCCATTACTATTAGGCTAGCAGGTTTTATTTCGTTGATCATAGCAGAAATTTGGCCTATTTCAAGTTCGCCTTCAATTAAGTTTCCTTCAAACATTCCTGATTTTGCTTTGCCTCTTCCTAATAATTCTTTCAGCTCCAATTCATTTGCGCCACGTGCTTCTGCTTCTGAGATCTTATCGAAGAATGAATTTTTCACTAAACGTACAGGAGTCAATTTTTTTAATGAAAGTTGAGTTTCTCCTTCTTTCAAGTTGATAATCTTGTTTTTAAAATCAATATGAGCAGATGATTCTTGTGATGCGGCAAATAATGAACCTATCTGGACTGCCTCAGCACCCAAAATCATGCAAGCCAACATTGCTTTTCCCGATGAAATTCCACCAGCTGCAATCAAAGGAATTGAAACAGCATTTTTTATCATTGGTATTAAACACAAGGTGGTTGTTTCTTCTCGCCCATTATGGCCGCCAGCCTCAAATCCCTCAGCTACAATAGCATCAACACCCGCTTGCTCAGCTTTTAATGCAAATTTGATATTAGATACTACATGAACTACTTTAATTCCTGCTGATTTTAATGTTTGAGTCCAAATGGCAGGATTTCCGGCTGAGGTAAAGACTATAGGAACTTTTTCAGCTAAAATTGTCTCGATGTGTTTTTCAATATCTGGGTACAAAAGCGGTAAATTAACGGCATAAGGTTTACTACTCGCTTGTTTGTATTTTTGAATATGAGTTTTTAACACTTCGGGATACATAGACCCAGCTCCGATAATACCCAATCCACCAGCGTTGCTAACTACGGAAGCTAATTTCCAACCGCTGCACCAAATCATTCCAGCCTGAATAATTGGAAATTGAATGTTGAACAAATCACATATACGATTTGCCATTTGATTAACTGAATGAAATTTCTGTGCTATCTCCTAAATTTAATCGTTGACTTAGTCCTTTTAAAATAGCATCTCCACCTACTAAAGAGTCGAACAACACAACATTATCTAAGGATGAAAATGAGCCAATAATAGAATTCCGAACGATTGAATTGCTTACCTGCGTATTTTCTCCAATAGACACGTTTGGACCAATTATCGAATTACTTATGGTACAATTTTTCGGAATGCTTACTGGTTGAATGATGATTGTATTTTCAAATTCGGGCATGGGCTGAATTTGCATTTTATTGAGCAACATAGCATTTGTTTCTAATAAAATATCCTTCCTACCGCAGTCATACCAATCTTCTACTGCAAATGTTCTAAATTTTGTTCCATTTTCTATCATTCGCATTATCCCATCTGTCAATTGAAATTGGTTGTGGGTACGCACATCGTTATCGATATTATATTTTAACGCATCCATCAAAGCACGGCCTTCTTTAAACTTATAGAGCCCTACCATTGCTAAATTTGATTTTGGAATTAATGGTTTTTCAACCGCTTTTTTCACATAACCATCTTCATCTAGCTCCACCACACCAAAATCTCTAGGGTCTTCTACTTTTTTCACCCCAAAGCATGAACAACTCAATTCTAAAACTGCTCCAAAATCAACATTGAAAATCGTATCTCCTAAAACTATCAGCAATTCATCGCCTTCTACAATCTGACTATTTGCCATAAAAATGGCATGTCCTATTCCTTCTTTTATACTTTGCACTTCAAAACTGATTCGTTTATCCGCATAATTATGCTCAACAAAAGATTGAACTTTATCTCCGAAATATCCAATTACAAAAATAAAATCTTCAACTCCTTCTTTGATTAAACTATCAACTATATGAGCTAAAATTGGTTTCCCCGCAACTGGCACTAATGCTTTTGGTTGAGTATGCGTATGAGGTCTGAGTCTGCTACCGATACCAGCTACAGGAATTATTGCTTTCATTAATTAAAATTAAGAGCGTGAAATTAATAAAAAATAAATTCCAGTTGAATAACTCAAAAATTTAAGCAGATAAAAAAATCGGTTAAAATAAGCGTTGTTTAATTGAATTTGTAAAAATCTAACATCGGAGTGCAAAGGCTTAGGGATAGGAGCGGCATCCTTTTTTTCAATTAAAAAACAATTAAATCAAAAAAGATATAGCGTATAGCCCGGCCCGTTTTTCAGGGCAAGCCCAAAAAAATTTAAAGAAAATTGTTTATCAATTTAATAAAAATCCTTTACATAAATCATTTAGCCAAAAGTGTACTTAGGAAATTAAATAAAAACCAACGTTACTGCAAAAATAATGATTATTGAAAAAAAGGAACTAATACAAAAGACCTTAGAACTTATTTAGCTATGCTTTAATAAGCCAAAAAACAAGTGTGGCAAATTAATTCAAACCTCGCCAAAAACTTTTTCCTACTTTTAAAATTTAATACTAAATACTAAATCAGATTAATGAAACGCGATAAAGAAATATTTAAACTCATAAAAAAAGAGTTGCACCGCCAGCAAGAAGGAATCGAGTTAATTGCCTCCGAAAATTTTACAAGTCAACAAGTAATGGAAGCTCAAGGTTCCTGCTTGACGAATAAATACGCAGAAGGCTTACCCGGAAAACGATACTACGGTGGTTGCGAAGTGGTTGACGAAGTGGAAACATTAGCAATTGAACGTGCAAAAAAACTATTCAATGCTGAGTGGGCAAATGTGCAACCGCATTCTGGCGCACAAGCAAATGCAGCAGTTTTCCTAGGTTTACTTAAACCTGGAGATCAGATTCTGGGTTTCGATTTATCACATGGCGGACATTTAACTCATGGTTCACCGGTAAATTTCTCTGGACAATTGTATAAACCAGGTTTTTATGGTGTACAAAAAGAAACAGGACTAATAGATTATGACCAGTTTGAACAGCAAGCCAAAAAATTAAAACCCAAATTAATAATCTGTGGTGCGTCTGCCTATTCAAGAGAATGGGATTATGAGCGAATGAGAAGAATGGCGGATGAAATTGGAGCATTATTATTAGCTGATATTTCTCATCCATCTGGCCTTATCGCTCGCGGATTATTAAATGATCCACTTCCGCATTGCCATGTAGTAACTACTACCACACACAAAACTTTGCGTGGACCGCGAGGAGGTTTAATAATGATGGGTAAAGATTTTGAAAATCCGATGGGAGCAAAAAATCTAAAAGGCGAATTGAAACTAATGTCGCAAGTATTAGATGGAGCTGTATTTCCTGGAACTCAAGGTGGGCCTTTAGAGCACGTAATTGCAGCTAAAGCAATTGGTTTTGGCGAAGCATTGTCTGAAAATTACTTTAAATATATTTTGCAGGTAAAGAAAAATGCTACAGCTATGGCAGATGCTTTTATGGAAAGAGGCTATGAAATTATTTCAGGTGGCACAGACAATCACTTGATGTTAATTGATTTGCGAAATAAAAACATAAGTGGTAAAGCAGCAGAAAATGCATTGGTTTTAGCCGACATTACCATAAATAAAAATATGGTTCCTTATGATGATAAGTCACCATTTGTAACTTCAGGAATCCGAATTGGAACTGCAGCAGTTACCACCCGAGGAATGAAAGAAAAACATATGGTGAAAATTGTTGATTTCATCGATCAGATTTTAATGAACCCGACTGACGAAAGTTTAATTGCAAAAACAAAAGAAAAAGTGAATGAATGGATGGAGAAATTTCCATTGTATCAGGATGAAGATTAAAATACGTGTTGGCAAGTAGATAAAATACCGTTTTGCACGGATAATTTTTAATAGATAAGCAACTATTTTTGTTTAGAATTTAATACTGCATTAATTTTCAAGACAATTGTTGTTTAATTTATTAAGCAGCTTTTTTTAGGAGAACCCCGGAAGGTAGAAGTTTCGGGGTTTTTTGTGCTAATAAAGAAAGCATAACTAAGAAAATTTATAACGAAAGTATTTCTACCATTTTTAATAAATCCTCATTTATTTCATCTAGATGCTTAGCAGCATTTTCAAACGGTGTATAAGCTACATCGCGACCAATTATTCCAACCATAACATTCTTTTTACCAGCTAAAATAGATAAGACTGCATGATAGCCTAAGCGGCTTGCTAAAACCCGATCATTACACGTTGGATTTCCTCCTCGTTGTATATGACCCAATACTGTAACTCGAACATCATATTTTGGAAACCGATCTTTTACCAGCTTTCCAACTGAAAAAGCTCCACCTGCATCATCTCCTTCTGCTACAATAATTATTTTAGAGGATTTATTAGCTCGTCCACCTTCCAATCTTTTGTATAAATGATCTAAATCTGTTTTAGATTCAGGAATTAAAATAGCCTCGGCTCCAATACCAATACCACTTCGCAACGCAATTAATCCGGCATCTCTACCCATTACTTCCACTATAAATAATCGGTTATGCGATTCTGCGGTATCTCGTATTTTATCTACAGCTTCTATTACGGTATTTACTGCGGTATCAAACCCAATTGTGAAATCTGACCCTAATAAATCATTGTCAATAGTACCTGGAATACCAATAACTGGAATATCATACCGCTTACTAAACTCCAAAGCACCCCGAAATGTACCATCTCCTCCAATAGCAATCAAACCTTCAATACCAGCCGATTTCATTTGTTGGTAAGCTTGCTCCATTCCTTCATCCGTCATGAAACGTTTACTTCGTGCAGTTTTTAAAATAGTACCGCCTCGTCCAATAATATTACTTACTGATCGCGTGTCCATTTCAAAATAATCACCATCAATCAAACCTTCATATCCTTGTCTGATTCCGCAAACTGTAAGATTGTAATAAAGACCTGTACGCACAACCGCTCTTATGCAGGCATTCATCCCAGGCGAATCGCCACCAGAAGTAAAAACACCAATTTTTTTCATAAACCTCATTTATAGAAATCTTTATTTTAAGATTTCTAGATAAGTTTCAAAGATGAAATAAAGTATGGGCAACACAAAAAATTAATGTGTAAAATCTAAAATTGAAGAGAAAAGTTTATTAATTTGATTCGATTCAAGAATAAAGCTTAAGGAAACTGTACTGATTAAATCATTTAGTTTAGCTTTTTCAACGAAGAAAGCTTGGTTTTTTATTTCAACATATTAAAAAATCATTTGAAAAGAAAAACGAAAAAAAGTACAAAAAAAAACGCAGGACAGTAAATCTTATTTACACGCCCTGCGAATCTCAATTTAAATTACGCTCTCAGGTTGTTTAACGGTGAGCTTCGACAAAAAGTTACACTAGTTTCAATTTATTTTCTAAAATGTTTAAGCAAAAAAAAACGCAGGACAGTAAATCTTATTTACACGCCCTGCGAATCTCAATTTAAATTACGCTCTCGGGTTGTTAAACGGTGGAATTCCTTTAAAGGTTACACGAGTTTTATTTTATTTTTAAAATTTTTGAACAAAAAAAAACGCAGGACAGTAAATCTTATTTACACGCCCTGCGAATCTCAATTTAAATTACGCTCTCGAACCATTAAACGCAAACTTCGTGCAAAGGGTTGCGAGTTTGAAAAAATATTATTCGTAACAACCTATGGTTGGCGTTGAAGATCGTGGCTTTCCTGCCAGATCATTTATAAAAACCTGTTTTTCAGCATTAATATTAATTGCCATTCCTCTTGCAGGCGAGTTCTCCATTAGTGTAAAATTTTCTTTACTTGATTTTTCAAATAATGGATCTTTATTCAAAATATTACCGTTGCCTTTAAATTTCAACTCAGAATCGCGAATAAGATTATTATTTAAGCTACTATCAACTGCCAAAGAACCAGCTTTCACAATGGCAAGTTCATCTTCTAAAGCACCCCAAATTATATTATTTCTTAATCTTATTTTAAGCTTAGCATAAACAAATACAAATTTTTCTACTTCCAAAAAATCAACAAAAATAGCTGACGGGGATTTTCTATTAAAAAACGATCCATTAAAATTTCCTATAGTGGTGTGTGCAATATCATAATCGCCACCCAACTGGCCATAAAAAGCAGCTTGCCCACATCTAAAAATCAGATTATTGTACGATTTTATGATAGAATTAATTCCATACAAACCCGTAGCACTCATGTTTTTAATAATCGAGTTGGTAATTTCTAAATCGGGTGTTATGCCATAAACTGGAAACGTACCTACCACAACTCCAAAAACAGCATTTTTTATAATCGCATAATTAATTTTATTTCCTGTACTACCAGGCAAAAACTGAATACTATTCCATTGACCTGGTTCATCGATATAATCCTTTTCTAATCTATCTCCTTTAAAAACAACAGTATCATTTAGTTCTCCATTTACGAGCAATGTTCCTTTTACCAACAGCAATGCTCGGCTGTGAAAATAAATTTTTGTACCCTTTTCAATCGTTAACTTACAAAGTGAATCTACTAGCACACCTGAATAAATTACATAGGGCAAAGTTGCATCCCAAGTAGTGTTGCAGGGTAAAATACTATCATTATAAAATCGCGCATTTTGCCCGTAAGTGGCTAATTGAATTTGTTGTTTGTTGCCATTGGTAGTAAATAGTATGGAATCTGTAACAATAAAAGGTATTAATGCCGCTGTAGGATTGATGGTTACTTCTACAAAAAGAAAAACAGAATCGTTGCCTGCAATTTCTACATTGCTTTGATTATCGCCCGGCACTCCATCTACATTTATTCGATACGCTGATGCATTTCCTCCACCTAATCGAATATTTGAAATAGAGATTGCACTTTTATTTTTATTTCTAATTACAATTCTCCCCGTAGTTGAACCTAAAGAAGTAAAAACGGTATCAAATAATAAGGTGTCAGTAGAGAATTCAAGTTTAGCATCCGGACTATCTGTAATATCCAATGGATTCTTACACGAATAAACTAAAAGTAGAATAAAGGAAAAAAAATAAAATTGCTTAAATGGCATAGAATGGAAATTGCGCAAATATAATTGAATACGCTAAAGTTGTACTAAGTATTGTAGCTTATAGATTATTGCGCGCAGGCAATGGTTGCAACAGAAACTTTTTTTGCTCCGCTATCCAATAATACTGCAGCGCATGACTCCAAAGTTGATCCCGTAGTGAGCACATCGTCAACTAATAAAACGTTTCTGCTTTTAATTAAGGAAGCATCACGAATATTAAATAATTGATCCACATTCAAATGTCTGCTATATCTGGATTTTTTGGTTTGGGTTTCTGTATTTTTTGTTCGATATAATACCTTGCAATCCACCTCTTTTTGCATCGATTCGGCTAGTCCTTCTGCAAAAAAACTACTTTGATTGTAACCTCTTTTTAATTCTTTTTTAGGATGAAGTGGAACCGGTAATATTAAATCCGTTTGGTTAAATTCAGTTGAGGTTGCTAAATGATGGCCATACAATACTCCCATTCTCGATCCAATTTCTGTTCGTCCTTTATATTTTAGTTCGTGCAACATGTGTTGAACTTTTGAACCTTTTCTAAAAAACAAATAAGAAGATGCAGCAGCTATCGGAACTCTGCCCCAAAAAATCCTACTGAGAGGATTATCTTGCTGTTGATGATAATTTGTATAAGGTAAATTTACATGGCAGAAAGTGCAAATAACTTTTTCTCCTTTATACAGATTGTTGCCGCAAGCCGCACACAATTCTGGATAAAATAGACTAACAAAATCAGATAGATACTCTTTCAGAATCATTTTTTTGCTGTTTTACGGCCAGTTGTCCACAAGCAGCATCAATATCTTTTCCACGACTACGGCGTATGTTTACTATTATTTGTTGACTGCGTAAATAATCTGCAAAAGCATCAATTTTATCAATTCCAGCATTTTTAAAATCAGCAAATTCTATTGGATTATATTCAATTAAATTTACTTTACACGGTACATTTTTACAAAATCTGGCTAATTCTCTTGCATCAATTAATTCATCATTAAAACCATCAAATACAATATACTCAAAGGTGACTGGAGTATTTGTTTTAGCATAAAAATATTTTAGTGCTTCGGCTAAGGCTTCCAAAGAATTCTGCTCGTTGATCGGCATAATTTCATTCCGCTTTACATCATTTGCAGCATGGAGTGAAAGTGCCAAGTTAAACCTAACTTCATCATCTCCTAATTTTTTTATCATTTTAGCAATTCCAGCAGTAGAAACAGTAATCCGCTTTGCTGCCATGTTTAACCCATCTGGAGAAGTAATTTTCTCAATGGATTTCATCATATTCGAGTAATTTAAGAGCGGCTCCCCCATTCCCATATACACGATGTTTGATAATGGAATTTTATAATTTTCTTTTGCTTGCTTATCAATCAAAACTACTTGATCATAAATTTCATCTGCATTCAGATTTCGCTTTCTTTCCATGTAACCTGTTGCACAAAATTTGCAAGTAAGGCTACAGCCAACTTGTGACGAAACACAAGCTGTCATCCTATCCATGGTCGGTATAAGAACCCCTTCTATAATGTTTCCATCAAAAAGAGTAAAGGTGTTTTTAATAGTTCTATCTGCACTTTTTTGTTGCCTTCCTAGTTGAACCGCACGAATTTCAAAATCCTGATTTAATTTTTCGCGTAAAACCAACGATAAGTTGCTCATTTCATCGAAACTTGTCGCCGATTTTTTCCAAAGCCATTCGAATACTTGCTTTGCCCGAAAGTTTGATTCTCCCATATCCTTAAAAATTACCTGAAGTGCAGGCAATTCTAAGCTTCTGATATCTTGTTTATTTGATACTAACATTGTCCGACAAAAATAAGCATTCTGATTAACAAGCTGGTGTAAATTAGATATGATCAAAATTTACCTTCTATTTTACGAATCATTGCCTTAAATTTTTGTTTTAAAATAAAAAGGATCTCTAAAATTTTAAAAATATAGTTAAGAGTTCGGGTCTAAAATTTAACTTCGAAGATGCGGAAATTTGCAGCAGATTTAATTTACACAAGTGCCAAAGAGGTGATTTCAAATGGTTTGATATGCACTAACGACGATGGTGTAATTCTTTCCATTGAGAAATATCAAAAATTAGAACCAGATATGGAATGGGTAAATGGTTTTATCTGTCCAGGTTTTATCAACGCTCATTGTCATCTAGAACTTTCTCATTTATTGAATAAAATTCCAGAAAAAACAGGTTTAGTAGGTTTTATTCAGGAAGTTCAAAAAAATCGAAATTTAACTACTGATGAGGAAATTAAAGAGGCAATAAAAAACGCTGATCAACAAATGTATGAAAATGGAATAGTCGCTGTTGGCGATATTTCTAATTCCGACATAAGTTTTGAGCTAAAGAAATCATCAACTTTAAAATATCATACATTCATTGAAGTTTTTGGATTTAACCCAGCATTAGCTGAAAAATTATTTTCGGTTGCGTTGAAATTAAGCGAAAAAATTGACGATTTACCTTTTAGTATTACACCACATGCTCCCTATTCTGTTTCTCAAAAATTAATTGAACTATTAAAAAAAGAAAACCAGAAAAAGGGAAAAGCTTTAACCATACATAGTCAGGAAAGCGAAGAAGAAAATAAATTCTTCATTAGTAAAACAGGTGATTTTTTAAATTTATATGAACGTTTCAACTTAGACATTGATTTCTTCAACGCCTCAGGAAAATCTTCTTTACAAACATTTTTACCATGGATTACCAATTCAAATCCACTACAATTAGTACATAATGTTTATACGTCTTTAGCAGATTTGAATTTTGCAAACGAAATAAACAATAAACTAAATTGGTGTTTATGCCCTAATGCGAATAAATTTATAAGCAATCAATTACCTCCAGAATTTTTACTCAAAGCAAATGATTGTATTAAAACTATTGGAACCGATAGCTTGGCTTCCAATCACCAACTTTCTATTTGGAAAGAAATAGTTATGATCAAAAATAATTTTCCCACAATTGAACTTGAAGAGATTATTGAATGGGCAACCATAAATGGAGCAAGATTTCTTGATATGGATGCCCAATTAGGCAGTATCGAAATAGGAAAACAACCTGGTTTAGTAGCAATATCAAACAATTATTTGAATGAAAAACTATCGGAAAATAGTAATCTTAGAAGATTAATTTAAATTATTCGTTTTTGCGCTCGAATTACTAACCCAAAAATTATTAAATCCTTCACCTAAGTTTAGTTCAATTAATTGTTGCTGCAACATTTCGAGCATTGCCATAAACGAATAAATTAATTGAACACGGTCTTTTGCATCAATTATCATTTGATGAAAATGAAGGTTCTGATTCATGGATAAAAGTTGCTGGATTTGCCTTTTTTGCTCCTCAATGCTATACGGATATTGAACTACTACATGCCTTACATCTGCTTTTTCCAGCTCAGATCGAGTCATTACTTTATCATAAACCATAAGTAGTTTATACAAATCTAACGAACTCATTTCGTCTTCTGGACCTGCATTTTGCATGATAAGCTGAAGCTCTTTATCTACAAAACCACGTTTTTCAATTTTAAAACGATCATCTTCTAATTGCAAAAAATTAGGAATTGTGTCTTTAAATTGTTTGTAAATCAACAAACGATTAATCAGTTCTTCCTTTGGATCAATTTCATTTCCAGCTTCATCCAATTCGGGACGAGGCAACAGCATTTTCGCTTTTATCCTCATCAACGTTGCCGCTACATAAATAAACTCACTGGCAACTTCCATGTTAATTGCACTCAATTGATGAATGTAATTAAGAAAATCATCAGTAATAGTAGCAATCGGAATATTGTAAATATCCAATTCATCTCGCTCAATAAAAAATAAAAGCAAATCAAAAGGACCTTCAAACTCTGGAAGGTGTATTTCAAAATCTGATTCTGCTTCTATCATTCTGTTTATTGTTATTGCACAAAACTAATAGAAAAAGAAGAAATCTATTTTATGGATTCAACAAATCCGCATCTGCTTTTAACTCTGCAACACTATTTCCGCTCGTTCCTCTTGAATACAAATAAGCAATAGTTAGTTTTTCTCGTTGGTTTGGTGCAAGTAAGTAAGGTCCAGTAGATCCTAAAATCAGTCGATTACCTGGAACGTTACCTTCTGTAATCTCCGACCAATCTAGGCCTGAATAAGCAGGATCTGTATCTCCTGGAAATACATGATTTGTAAAATTTGTACTAAAGGGGTCATAACCTGTTCCGCCATAAGTAAGTTTAGTACCATCACCCCATTTTCCTTTCAGAGCAAAATGAACCTCAGAATTATTAGTTGGAATATTTTGCCCTAATGGAGCAACACCACTAAAAGTTAATGAATGACTTAAGACCTTATTTAAAAAAATAATCCCTTGTGCTGGTGGGTTTAATCCATATCCGCTTGCGGTTTCATCATCGTTATCTCCATTGTATCCATAAATCATGTCTCTTCCTACATCCGTTCCGATATAATCATCAGCAGCATTTCCTATATCCAGATCTGAAAAATGTCCGATATAAAAATCAGAATAAGTATTCACTGATCGGTTGATAATATCATATTCTACAAAAATTACATTTCCTAAATAATTGCTTGCATTTTTAGAATATACGCTTGTATGAATTTCGACTCCTAAGGATTTTTCATTTAAATATCTTGGAGCATCATTATTTACAAAAAAACAAAATTCATCGCCTTTAATATCAGGATACTCTCCACTTCGAGGTTCGTAAATTCCATTATTATTTAAATCTTTATAGGGTGCTAAATTTTTAGAATAACCATAGAAACCGTTTCCTGGCCAGGTTAAAATTTCATTTGGAATAATATATCCTGGAGAACCAAAAGAATTTTTGAACTGATCAATACTTGCTTTTTCAACACACCAAACGTGATCCCATTGTCTACTATTTGCTGCTATTTTCGTTAAACTATCTATAGGTCCAGGTTGAAAAAAATCTCCTTGTTGTCCATATAGTACCCAGCCAGCATGAAGCTCATTGTTTTGATCATAACCTCCTAACCAAATACTACTTGCAAAAACAGTAGACTTTCCGGAATTTTTTGGAACTTCAAACCTTGGATTCGAAAAATCCCAAAAAAGTGAACCAGTGTTGCTAAAACCTGCTCTTATGTTACCAGCATCAATTTCTCCAAATCCTGAATAACTATTTACAAATTGACTAAAAGTGTTAAGTGAAAAAAATGAAAAAACTAAGAATAATAGGGTTGGAAATATGTTTTTCATAGATTTTAAAAAAATTATGGATTCAACAAATCTGCATCTGCTTTTAACTCTGCAACACTATTTCCGCTCGTTCCTCTTGAATACAAATAAGCAATGGTTAGTTTTTCTCGTTGGTTTGGTGCAAGTAGGTAAGGTCCGGTAGATCCTAAAATCCGTCGATTACTTGGAATGTTACCTTCAGTTATTTCAGACCAATCCTGGCTTAAATAAGCAGGATCTGTATCTCCTGGAAATACATAATTTGTAAAATTTGTACTAAAGGGGTCATAACCTGTTCCGCCATAAGTTAGACTTGTACCATCAACCCATTTTCCTTTCAGAGCAAAATAAAGCTCAGAACTATTATTTGGAAAACTTTGCCCTGATGGTAAAAAATTATTAAAATTTAATGAGTGACTTAAGACCTTATTTAAAAAAATAATCCCTTGCGCTGGTGGGTTTAATCCATATCCATTTACTCCTTCATCGTCGATATCTCCATTGTATCCATAAATCATGTCTCTTCCTACATCCGTTCCGATATAATCATCATAAGGATTTCCTATATCCAGATCCGAAAAATGTCCGATATAAAAATCTGAATAAGTATTCGATGATCGGTTAATAATATCATATTCAATAAAAATCACATTTCCTAAATAATTGCTGTCGCTATAGGAATACACGCTGGTATGGATTTCGACCCCAAAGGATTTTTCATTGGGAAATCCACTTCTATAGTTTAAATCATTATTCACAATAAAACAAAATTCATCTCCTTTAATATCAGGATACTCTCCACTACGAGGTTCGTAAATGCCGTTATTGTTTAAATCTTTATAAGGTGCCAAATTTTTAGAATAACCATTGAAACCGTTTCCTGGCCAGGTTAAAATTTCGTTCGGAACAATATATCCTGGAGAACCTAAAGAATTTTTAAATTGATCAATACTTACCTTTTCTATACACCAAACATGATCCCATTGTCCATTATTTGCTGCTATATTAGTTAAACTATCAACAGGTCCAGGTTGAAAAAAATCTCCTTGTACTCCATACCTAACCCAACCAGCATGAAGCTCATTATTTTGATCATAGCCTCCTAGCCAAATGCTACTTGTAAAAACAGTTCCTTTTCCAGAATTTTTTGGAACTTCAAACCTTGGATTTGAAAAATCCCAAAAAAGTGAACCAGTATTGCTAAAACCTGCTTTTATATTTCCTGCATCTATTTCTTCAAATCCTGAGTTACTATTAAAAAATTGCCCAAAAGTGTTAAGTGAAAAAAATGAAAAAACTAAGATTAATAAGGTTGAGAATTTGTTTTTCATAGATTTTAAAAAAATTAAGGATTCAACAAATCTGCATCTGCTTTTAACTCTGCAACACTATTTCCGCTCGTTCCTCTTGAGTACAAATAAGCAATGGTTAGTTTTTCTCGTTGGTTTGGTGCAAGTAGGTAAGGTCCGGTTGATCCTAAAACTCGTCTATCTTGCGGAAAATTTCCTACACTTTCCTCAGACCAATTTTGACCTGAGTGAGCAGAGTCGGTAGTACCTGGGAACATATAATTTGCATAATCGGTACTTAAAGTATCGTATCCATTTCCTCCAAAAGTGAGAGCAGAACCATTTAAATGTTTTCCCTTAAGTGCCAAATAAACTCCTTCATTATTTCCAGGATCAAATTGCGGATAGGTAAAATAATTTAAATAGAATTTTGAGTGAGATAAGGGTTTATCTAAAAAAATAATTCCTTGTGCTGGTGGATTTAATCCATATCCGCTTGCGCCTTCATCATCATTATCTCCATTGTATCCAAAGATCATATCTCTTCCTACATCTGTTCCTACATAATCATCTATTGGATTTCCAATATCTAAATCAGACCATTGCCCAATATAAAAATCTGAATAGGTATTCATCGATCTGTTGATGATGTTATATTCTACAAAAATTACATTTCCTAAATAATTATTGGTATTGTAAGAGTATAAGCTTGTATGAATTTCGACTCCTAAGGATTTTTCATTTAAATATCTTGGAGCATCATTATTTACAAAAAAACAATATTCATCCCCTTTTATATCGGGATATTCACCATTCCGAGGCTCATATACTCCATTGCCATTTATGTCTTTATACGGAGCTAAATTTTTAGAAAAATTTTTATATCCGTTTCCTGGCCAAGTTAAAATTTCGTTCGGAATAATATATCCTGGAGTACCCAAAGAACTTTTAAATTGATCGATACTTGCTTTTTCTATGCACCAAATGCGTCCCCAAAGTTTACTGAAAGCAGGTGTATTGCTAATACTATCGATTGGGCCTTGTTGAAAGTAATCATAATTTTGACCGTAAGTTACCCAGCCAGCATGGATTTGATTATTTTGATCTCGTCCAGCCATCCAAAGTGCAGAATTATAGATTGTTGACTTACCCGAATTTTTAGGAACAGAAAAACAATTTCCAATACCACCATTATAAAAAAGTGAACCTGAGTTTCTAAAGCCTGCCCTAATGTTTCCAATATCAATTTCCCCATAACTAGTTCCTAAATATTGTCCAAAAGTATTAGTTGAAAAGTTCCCCATTATCAAAAATAATGTCGAGATATATAAATTTTTCATAGTTTTCAGAATAAGATAATTCAAAAAAGGATACAAAATAAAATAGCTACAAATAAGCCAATCAATAAAAGCTTCTCTATTTGTTTATGGATTCAACAAATCTGCATCTGCTTTTAATTCTGCAACACTGTTGCCACTCGTTCCTCTTGAGAACAAATAAGCAATGGTTAGTTTCTCTCGTTGGTTTGGCGCAAGTAGGTAAGGTCCGGTTGATCCTAAAACTCGTCTATCGCTCGGAAGGTTACCTTCAGAAATTTCTGACCAATCTTGACCAGGATGGGCAGGGTCTGTTGTACCTGGAAAAATATAATTTGCATAATTGGTACTTAGAGTATCGTATCCATCTCCTCCAAATGTTTGTGAATTTCCATCTCTCCATTTCCCTTGAAGTGCCAAAAATCCTTCATAATTATTCGAAACATCTTCTTGAGGTTCAGGTGCAGCATTATTAAAATACATCGAGTAACTCAAAGGCTTATTTAAAAAAATATAACCTTGTGCAGGTGGGTTTAATCCATATCCCAATACCCCTTCATCATCGTTATCTCCATTGTATCCATAAATCATGTTTCTTCCTACATCCGTTCCTACATAATCATCACTTGGATTTCCTATATCCAAATCAGACCAATGCCCAATATAAAAATCTGAATAAGTGTTTAATGATCTATTGATAATATCATATTCTACAAAAATTACATTTAATAAATAACCAGAGGCGTTAAAAGAATATACACTGGTATGAATTTCAACGCCCAAAGCTTTTTCGTTTGTAAATAAAATTTCTCTTCTTAAATCATTATTCACGATAAAACAAAATTCATCCCCTTTTATATCTGGGTATTCGCCATTTCTAGGTTCATAAATTCCATTACTATTTAAATCTTTGTAAGGTGCCAAATTTTTAGAATAACCATAGTAACCATTTCCTGGCCAAGTCAATATTTCGTTTGGAATAACATATCCCGGAGTGCCTAATGAAATTTTAAATTGATCAATACTTGCTTTTTCAATACACCAAACATGATCCCACTGTCTATTATTTGCTGCTATATGAGTTAAACTATCAATAGGTCCTGATTGAAAGAAATCAAAATATTGCCCATATGTTACCCTTCCTGCATGTATTTGATTGTTTTGATCTTTTCCTGCCATCCAAATTGAAGAATTGTAAATTGTTGTCTTGCCAGAATTTTTTGGAACTTCGAAATAATTTTGAGAATCGCTGCTAAAAAAAAGCGTGCCATTGTTTCTAAATCTTGCTTTAATGTTACCTGGATCTATTTGTCCAAATCTACTACTAAAGACTTGCCCAAAAGTGTTAAGTGAAAAAAATGAAAAAACTACAAATAATAGGGTTGAATTTATATTTTTCATTTCGCAATAGTTAACTTTTGAGTGATATATTGAGATTTAGAAACTAATGAAATTGAATAAACACCATTTGGCAAATTCAATTCATTAACTGAAAATGGAAAGTTTGTTATAGATTTTTTCTCTAACAAAACTTTGCCAGTTATATCTGTCACTTTCAATGTATAGGATTCCGCTTTGGGGTTTTTCAACTGAATTGAAAAATTTCCATCATTAGGATTCGGATAAACAGAAAGATTATTTCTATCACTTGAAGTTAAGTTTAACAAACCTGAACTTAAATTACTTTGGTAAAAGGCATTTAAAGAATCAGCCTGAGTTTTCAATTTCTCTAAGGAACTTAAATTGTTTCCATTCAAGTCTCTAGAAACTAAATAAGCAATCTTAAATTTTAAAAATGAATTACTATTCAAAGGTGTTGGTCCATTAGATCCCATTATTTTAACATCGCCTGGTATACTACCTTCAGATATTTGTGACCATTGTTGCGAATTTCCGCCTGTAGTATCTGAAAATACATAATTTGCAAAATTTATACTAGCTGGATCATACCCTGTACCTCCAAAAGTTAGCCTAGTGCCATCACTCCAATAGCCAGTTAAGTAATTATTCAGCTCAACCCCAGTTGTAGGTAATTCTGTTCCTGAAGAATTATAAAAATACATTGACTTATCTAATGAACTATTTAGAAAAATAGTCCCAATAGCTGGAGGAGTTGCTCCAAATCCAGAAATTCCAGTTAAATCCATGTTATCGCCATTATAAGCATAAAACATGTTTCTGTTTACATCTGTGCCTATGAAATCATCTCCACCACCACCTATATCAAAATCATTCCATATACCTACATATAGGCTATCATAATTTCTTGGTGATCGGTTATAAATTTCATAATCCATGAAAATGGAATTCTTTAGAAATTCTTCTGAGCTACTAGAAAAATAGTAAGTCAAACATCTAATCTCAAAGCCTAATGGTAAACCATTAAATTTTGTGTGGGTATTAAAATTATCATTGAAAATAGAATAATAGGCAACATCACCTTTTACTAATGGATATTCGCCTTGCAATGGCTCGTAAATTTGATTTCCGTTAATATCCTGAAAAGGTGCAGTGTTCACTGGCAAGTTTCCATATCCTGTTCCTGGCCAGTTCAAAATACTTTCAGGTGTAATATATCCAACCTGACTCCAATTCTGGATATGATTATTAATTTCAGATCTTGAAACACCCCAAACTACATCCCATAAAGTATAATTTGCACCAAACTGAGTAGCCAAATCAATAGGCCCTGGCCACAAATCATAGTTTTGATTTACTGTTTCCCTACCTAATGAACCTGCAGTTCGCAAATTTCCATTTTGATCTTTAGCGGAAAGCCAAATACTGCTTGCATGAATTAATTTGCGTGCATTATCTAAATACAAGCCTGGTTTAGAATTATTATAGAAATGGCTACCAGAAGAGGATAATACTCCTTTTAATTTATTATTAACAAAAGTAGAATTTCCCGTAATTAGCTGAGCTTTAGCAGAGTTATAATTAAAAACAACAGACAAAAGCCCAATTAGATAAAATAGTTTGAAATTTCTCATAATATATCGAGGATTAAATTAATTCTTAAAAGTAACAAATAAATTACATAAAATCAAAATTTATTTGCAATTACTTTTAAACTATTTTCATTTTAGGATCCAATCCTACTAACCTGTACTTATTAAAACCTTATTAAACATTTACAAGGGGATTTATTAGGTCAGTTTTCGTTCAAAATTTTTTTTGCTTCTGCCAACTTAATTGGATTCTGGTCCGTACTTGTTACATTTACAAATACCTATTTATAAGTACTTAAGTCTTCCTATTTTTGAATATCTTGCCACTTTAAATTAATCATCATGAAAAAAATTGCTACGCTCGTTATATTATTTGGTTCTACCATTTGTTTTGCTCAACAAACACGTTCATTGCAGGAATCTGCTGAGGTTAAGCAAGTTCATCTAAATCAGAAATCAAATCAACCAGATTTTATTGAATTCTCTGATAAATCCTCTGTATCAACTCAAACAATCGAAAATTGGTTAAAGTCAAACCTTCAGCTTCCTGAAAATTTTTCAATAGCAAAAACAAAGTCGTTAACTGATAAGATGGGTCAACAACACGATAAATTTCAAACCTATTTTGATAATTACCCGATTGAGTTCGGAATTTTAAATGTTCATTCATCTGCTGGAAAAGTAATTTCGGTAAATGGGAATATGGTTTCCAGCGTAACTTTAGCAAATAGAGTTCTGATTAATCCTGAAAGTGCTTTGTTGGAAGCTAAAAATGTAGTTAACGCAAAAAGTTATAAATGGGATCAAAAATTAGAAGAAGCAAATCTGCGTACTGCTTTAAATAAACCTGATTTTAGTTATGATCCTAAAACATCATTAGTTTTATTAAGAGATTCAAAATCTGAAAACTCAGGAATGCGATATGCCTATAAAATGGATATCTATGCACATGAACCAGAAAGTAGAGAAGACATTTATATTGATGCTGAAAATGGCTCATTATTATTAAGAGTAAATAAAATAATGGATGGTAACGTTACTGGAACCGCTATTACAAAATATCATGGAACCAAAACAATAATAACAGATAGCATATCGCCAAATAGATATGAATTACATGAAATGGATAGATTGGGTGAAGGTGTAGAAATTGAAACGTTAAATTCAAAAACTAATTTTGAAAGTGGTTCGATTCCATTTACAGATTCTAATAATGTTTGGAACAACGTAAATGCTGCAAAGGATGAAGCTGCTACGGATGGGCATTGGGGTTTAGAAAAATCCTTTGATTATTTCTTTCTGGCTCATAACAGATTAGGATACGATAACATTGGGTCTAAACTGCTATTATATGTACATTACGATAAAAACTGGTTCAATGCCCAATGGGTAGGTAGCTATATGCGTTTTGGAGATGGAAATGGTCAACCATTAACTAGCATTGATGTTGTAGGACATGAACTTACACACGGTGTAACCCAAGAAACAGCAGGATTATTATACGAAGGTGAATCAGGCGGACTAAATGAATCTTTCAGCGATATTTTTGGATCAGCTATAGAGTATGCTTATGATACGCTTACTGAGTCATGGGAAATTGGAAAAGGTAGTTTTGTTCTTCGTGATATGGCAAACCCTAATCGTTTCTTTCAGCCAGATACGTATGAGGGCGCAAGCTGGATTCCCATAATAAACTGTTCTCCAACCGGCAACAATGACTTTTGCGGAGTTCATACTAACAGTGGAGTTCAAAATTTTTGGTATTATTTGTTAGTAAACGGCGGAACGGGAACAAACGATAATGGAGATACATACTCAGTACAAGCGATTGGTTTTGAAGATGCTGGAGCAATTACGTATAGAAATCTGAGCGTTTATCTTACCCCTACTTCTGACTTTGCTGATGCAGCATTTTTCGGTATTAAATCAGCTATTGATTTATTTGGAGAAGGATCCCAACAACATATATCAACAGTTAATGCTTGGTCGGCTGTTGGTTTAGGAAAACCTTACACTTTCCTTCCAGTTTCCGATTTTTCAGTTCAATCATTACAATGTACTGCACCTTCAACTGTACAATTTATTAATTCAAGTGGTAGTGCAAATTCTTATAAATGGGATTTTGGAGATGGATCTGCAACTTCTACGCTAAAGAATCCTAGTCATATTTACTCATTACCTGGTTCATATTCTGTAAAATTAATCTCAACTAATAACAATGGATCCGATACTTTAATTAAAGCAGCTCTTGTTAATATTTTTACCCAAACTACAAAACCATCCTTATGTGCTGTTTCATCTATCAATCCATTTGCTAAAATTGGAATTTATCGGGTTCAGTTTAATAGTATTGATTTTGCAAGCTTAGCTGCTGTTGATGAAGGTGGATATTTAGATAATGAATGTATAAGATCGTATGTTCAACCAGGACTTATTTATCCTATAACTATAACTACTAGTCCATCAAATTCAGTTTTCACTCGAACTTTAATCGATTTTAATGATAATGGAGATTTTGATTTGCCAAGCGAATTGGTTTTCTCAACCAATCAAACAATTCAAACTCATATTGGAAATATTCAAATTCCTTCTACAGCCGTTTTAGATAAACCATTAAGAATGAGAATTATTTCTTCTCGTTCCAATGGCAACCAACCTGATTTACCTTGTAATGCATTAAAAGGAGGACAAATTGAAGATTATTCAATTGTTGTAACCAATGTAGTTGGTATAAATCAAAATGATAAACCTCAATTTTCTATAGCTCCAAATCCTGCGTCTAGTTCTTTTGTGTTAACGCTTGAAAGTAACAAAGGGTACTATTCGATATTTGATGTAAGTGGAAGACTTTTAAAGAAAGCCCAAATAAACGCTCAAATAACCACTGTCGACGTAAATGATTTTGCAAAAGGTTTATACTTTATACAAATTGAATCAGATTCTAAGTATGCAACATCTAAGTTTTTAGTTGACTAATACTGAGCATATGTTTTAGTTTATAATCTTTTGTATGTGAAAATGTTAACAAAATAATAACATTAAATTTACTTTTTGATGATTTAAATGTTGCTACCTTAGGAAAACCTGAAAAGTGGTGGGTTTTATTTTAAAAAACTAAGCTATGGCATGGAAAAAATTCAATGGTGAACTCATCGAAAATCCAATATTAGATGAAGTAGAAAAGGCAATAGAAAGGGAAACGGAATTAGGAAATAAATTAAAAGTTTGCATCGGAACTGATTCGCAAGTAAAAGGAACAATTACAGACTTTGCAACTGTAATTGTTTTCTTGCGTGAAAAAAAAGGAGGTTTTATGTTTATTCAACAAGATAAAACCACGAAGAAAATGGGTATTAAAGAACGAATGCTCACCGAAGTGCAACGCTCCATAGAAATTGCTTATAGTCTTTGTGATTTGTTGGATTTGTATGATGTAGATCTAGAAGTACATGCTGATATAAATACCAGTCCGAATTTTAAATCCAATGCAGCTTTACACGAAGCCATGGGTTATATCTTAAGCATGGGATTTGTTTTTAAAGCAAAACCCGAAGCTTTCGCAAGTTCTTATTGCGCCAATAAAATGGTACAGTGAAAAATTTCTAAATAATAAAATCCGCATGTAAAATATGAGGCTTTTATTTTATGGCTTATAATTTTGCCCTTGATAAACACCTCGTTTTTGTATCTCCCTATCTATAAACGTCTGTATTTCCGATTTCTTTAATTTCCAATTTGGAGCAATTAAATATTCATAATCTGAAATTCCAAATAATCGTTGAATAACTACATCAGGTCTTAATAATGGAATAAATTCACATAGAAAATCAGTATATTCTTCCAATGTGAATAATTTAAAGGGTTCCTTTTTATAATGAGCCCCCATTATTGATCCACTTACAATATGCAAATGATGAAGTTTTATAAATTTAATTTGAGGATGTTTATTTACTTCTTCAGCATAAGCCAACATCATTTCTTTACTTTCCCAAGGGAATCCGAAAATGGTGTGTACACAAATTTCTAGTTTTCTATTTTCGCAAAGTTTAAGAGCGGCAATGAATTCCTCGTGCAAACAACCACGATTTATTTTCAATAAGGTATCATCGTAAATCGATTCCATCCCCATTTCCAGATCCACATCAAATCTATCCGAATAACTTTCCAATAAATCTAATTTTTCTGAATCAATACAATCTGGACGTGTACCAACTGATAGACCTACAATATCTTCTGTATTAATGCTTAATGCCTCATCATACATCATTTTTAAATAATGTACCGGTGCATAGGTATTTGTATTTGGTTGAAAATAAATGACAAACTTTTCTGCTTTATAGTTTTTCCTTGCCCTTTCCATCCCTTGCTCTACTTGCTCTCGCAAAGTTGGTAACCTCCTAGATAATTCTGGTGTGAATGAATCAACATTACAATAGGTACAACCGCCAAAACCTTTACTTCCATCGCGGTTGGGGCATGTAAACCCACCATCTACAATTACTTTGAAGACACGCTGACCATCATATTTTTTCTTAAGATAAGAGCCATAATAATTATAATTCTTCTCTCCAAATACTGAAACAGCCTTATCAATTGGTCTAATTATCGTTTCTGGTGATCCAGGCATAAAGTAAAAATGAAAAATTTGGATTTGAAAATTTCAGAATTTAGCCCGAAAAAATGTCCTGATTTTCAGCAAAATTAAAAATAAAGGTTTACTTCTGTCCTTTTATTAATTTTGCCTTTACCTAATAGCTAATTATGGACATTATTCCGGCATATAAAGCCAAAAACAAAATTCGTTTTGTTACCGCTGCTTCATTATTTGATGGACACGACGCATCAATAAATATCATGCGTAGAATTTTACAGTCTTCAGGTGTCGAAGTAATACACTTGGGACACAATCGCTCGGTAGATGAAGTCGTAAATTGTGCTATTCAAGAGGATGTGCAGGGAATTGCCATGACTTCTTACCAAGGCGGCCATACCGAATATTTCAAATATATGTATGATCTTTTGCAAGAAAAAGGAGCGGGAAACATTAAAATTTTTGCTGGTGGCGGTGGAGTAATTCTGCCAGATGAGATAGCTGAGTTAGAAAACTATGGCATTTCTAAAATTTATTCTCCAGACGATGGTCGGAAAATGGGTTTACAAGGAATGATAAACGATATGATCGAAAAGTGCGATCGGCCTTATAAAACCTCTTTAAATGGAGAAATTAATGGAATAAAACATCGTGAAGCAAAAGACATAGCGGCTGCAATTTCAGTTGCCGAAAATTACCCAGATGCATCACCTGAATTTTTTCAGGAAATAAAAAAATTAATTTCTGTTAAAAAAATTCCTGTTTTAGGAATCACAGGTACTGGTGGTTCGGGAAAATCTTCGCTGGTAGATGAACTGGTACGAAGATATTTAAAGCAATTTGACGAAAAAACGATTGCCATTATTTCTGTGGATCCATCGAAAAGAAAAACAGGTGGAGCCTTGCTAGGAGACAGAATTAGAATGAATGCTATTAATAACCCTCGGGTTTATATGCGTTCTTTGGCAACCAGACAAGCAAATTTGGCATTGTCTAAGTATGTGCAAGAGGCAATTGATATTTGCAAAGCAGCAGATTATGATTTAATTATTGTTGAAACCTCTGGAATTGGACAATCGGATACAGAAATCACTGAACATTGCGATGTCTCTTTATATGTAATGACGCCTGAATTTGGGGCTGCTACTCAATTGGAGAAAATTGATATGCTTGATTTTGCCGATGTGGTGGCCATCAATAAATTTGACAAAAAAGGAGCATTAGATGCGTTGAGAGATGTCAAAAAACAATACCGCAGAAATCATAATCTATTTGATGCAAAAGAAGCTGATCTTCCAATTTATGGAACTATGGCTTCTCAATTTAATGATGCAGGTATGAATGAACTTTATCAAAAACTGATGGAGACTATTACCGAAAAAACACAGGTTGAATATATTAATAAAACAATTCATTCCGTACAATTATCCAGCGAAAAAACCTATATAATTCCGCCAAATCGAATTAGATATTTAGCTGAAATTGCTGAATCAAATTCAGAATATAAAGATTGGGTAAATAAACAATCTAAAATTGCTCAACAGCTTTTTCAATTGCAAGGCACATTAGATATCCTTACAAATGAGGACTCTACAACTTTTGCTGAAATTAAATCTTTATTTAATCATTTAAATGAAAATTTGGATGGAGAATGTAAAAGGCTTTTGCGCGAATGGCCATTACAACAAAAAAGATATACCGATGCAGAGTTTATTTTTAAAGTTAGAGATAAAGAAATTCGACAAAGTCTTTATTACGAAACACTCTCTCATCTTAAAGTTCCAAAAATAGCATTACCAAAATATAAAGCTTGGGGAGATATTCTCAACTGGTTATTAACAGAGAACGTTCCAGGTGAATTTCCGTACGCTTCTGGAGTATTTCCACTAAAACGAGAAGGAGAAGATCCTACCAGAATGTTTGCCGGAGAAGGTGGCCCAGAACGAACCAACAAACGTTTTCACTACGTATCTCTTGGGCAACCAGCTCATCGTTTATCTACCGCATTCGATTCGGTTACTTTATATGGGGAAGATCCACATGAGCGACCAGATATTTATGGAAAAATTGGAAATTCTGGAGTTTCTATCGCTACGCTGGACGATTGTAAAAAATTGTATTCAGGGTTCGATTTATGCAATCCTTCTACATCGGTTTCGATGACAATTAATGGCCCTGCTCCTATGCTTTTAGGATTTTTTCTAAATACGGCTATCGATCAGCAATGCGAAAAATACATCCACGAAAACGGATTACTGAAAGAAGTAGAGGAAAAAATTAAAAAGATTTATTCTGAAAAAAACACCATTCAGCCTGTTTATCAAGGAGATTTACCTAAAGGAAATGAAGGATTAGGTCTTTTACTGTTAGGAGTTACTGGCGATCAGGTTTTACCACATGATGTATATGAAAAAATTAAGATAAAAACGATGTCTACCGTTCGGGGCACGGTTCAGGCAGATATTTTAAAAGAAGATCAAGCTCAGAATACCTGCATTTTTTCTACAGAATTTGCATTGAGAATGATGGGCGATATTCAACAATATTTTATTCAACATAAAATTCAAAATTTTTATTCGGTTTCAATTTCAGGTTATCATATTTCAGAAGCAGGGGCAAATCCTATTTCACAATTGGCATTTACATTATCCAATGGTTTTACTTTTGTAGAATATTATCTGAGCCGAGGGATGAACATTGATGACTTTGCACCCAATTTATCTTTCTTCTTTTCCAATGGTATTGATCCAGAATATGCAGTTTTAGGCAGAGTTGCCAGAAGAATATGGGCAAAAGCCATCAAGTACAAATACAAAGGAAATGACAGAAGTCAAAAATTAAAATATCATATTCAAACTTCAGGGCGATCGCTTCATGCTCAGGAAATTGACTTTAACGATATCCGAACTACGTTACAAGCTTTGTATGCAATTTATGATAATTGTAATTCCTTGCATACCAATGCCTATGATGAAGCGATTACTACTCCAACCGAAGAATCCGTACGGAGAGCCATGGCTATTCAATTAATTATAAACCGTGAATTAGGCTTGGCAAAAAATGAAAACCCACTACAGGGTGCATTTATTATTGAAGAACTAACAGATTTAGTTGAAGAAGCAGTATTAACAGAATTCAAAGCTATTTCTGATCGTGGAGGTGTTTTAGGAGCTATGGAAACCATGTACCAACGAGGGAAAATTCAGGAAGAATCATTGTATTATGAAACGCTTAAACATAATGGCGAATACCCAATTGTTGGAGTTAATACATTCCTAAACAAAAAAGGATCACCTACAATTGTTCCTTCAGAAGTTATAAGAGCAACCGAGGAAGAAAAACAATATCAAATAAAAGCACTTAGGGCGTTTCAATTAAAAAATGAAGATAAATCTTCGAGTTCTTTACAAAAACTTCAAGACGTAGCAATTAGCAACAAGAATATTTTTGAAGAATTAATGAATGTTTGTAAAGAATGTTCTTTAGGAGAAATCTCGAATGCTTTATATAAAGTTGGTGGGCAATACCGTAGAAATATGTAAAACTAAGAAGGAAATTGAACAACTATGGAAATTGAACTACAAGGAAACTGAACCACGAAGGCACTAAGTTAAAAGAAGGTTCCCAAAGGTTTATTTTTGTTAATTTATAATTTCTGCTCTATAAATTTTGCTTGAGTTTTCTTAATTCCGAGTACTACCCTTTGTTAATTCTGAGCAAAGCGAAGAATCTCTGCTTGAGTATTAAACTCTTGCTTTGCTAATCTCTTCCCTTTGATAATAACGAGCACTTCCCTTTGTTAATTCTGAGCGAATCGAACAATCCTCTCAACTACCCATGTATCCAACTAAACTTATATTGCAAAGTTGGAGTTTTCATCCGCTCGGCAACACGAATAAGTCTTTCTGGCAAAGCAAGTACATAATCTCTCGCCTTTTCGCCAGCCTCATTCAATTGCTGTATTTTTTCCAATTCCCACTCCACAATCAACGACTTCAAAATATCAGTATAATCAGAAGCCGTATAAACACCCAAACGTTGAGCAGCATCTGTAAAATGACCATATGTTTCTCCAACTTTTAAACCCATTTCTCGCAAATAATGAGCAGGCATTACAATTTTCTTGCGCATCATATCTTCTAAAGCAATCATCATTTCGCTTGGATCAACTTCAAAAATTTTGGTAACAAAAGACTTATAGGCTTTAGCGTGTCTCATCTCATCCGCAGCAATTTGTCCGCATATTTTTGCCAACAAATTATCACCATCTTGCTTAGCAAACTGCGCCACTCTTCTATGCGAAACATTAGTTGCCATTTCCTGAAAGCTGGTGTAAACAAAATTTCGATATGGATCCATACCTGTTTGAATATCGAAACCATCAGCAATTAAAAACTGAGTTGATGTTTCCATTTTAGCCATATCTACCCTTCCAGATAAATAAAGGTATTTGTTCAACAAATCACCATGTCGATTTTCCTCTGCACTCCAGCCTCTCACCCATTTTATCCAGCCACTATCTTCCGATCTATCTGCATAATCTAAAGCAAACAACCACGACTCGTAAGTTGGTAAAGCCTCCTCCGTTATCGTATCACCAATTAAAACCGCCATCAAATCATACGACAAATCTTTCGCACGCTCTTGCAACTGTTTTACATCCGTAAAAAAACTATCCTTACTCGAATCAGGCAAAAAATCTGCAGGTTGCCAATTCTCATTAATAGGTTTTAAAAATTCAGGCATCGCCTCTAGCAAATAATTGCTAACATGATTCATTACTTCTGCCCTTGAAACTTTAGATAATATCATTAAACGTAATTTTTTGAATGGTAAAGATACCAAGAAATTCTGGAATGGGTGAAATGAGGATTTTTAAGGAAAAGTTCATTCATCAAATTTAGTATGAAAGAATTTTACGGTAAAAAAGTCTGACAAATAAAATATTTTCAATAAATAACACTTATCATGAAATAACACGAAATAAAAATATTCTTGACAAAACGGTGTTGTTGTACTCATAAAACAGCAAAAACAACCCTTAGCAGGAATTTATTTCGTTTATGGTTGCAAAAAAGTTGATTTTAGAAATGATTTTCCACCCGCTGGAAAAAGCAATTAAATTCTAATGGTTAGTACGTTTTGACAATGTTTTATTCTTAACATTTTTTTCATTTACTAAGTAGCAAAATGATTCTAAAACTATTTCGAAAAACTTTTGGTCATATTCAAGAAAATTTATTGGGAAATTATTTGCTTTTATTTACTAATAATCAAGTGTTTCCTTAAAAACATTCACAATTATTTCTCTAGCTTCATTTACAAAAATATTTTTCTTTATTAAATCTTTAAGATCTACAAGTGCTCCTTCATTAATATTAATTTTTTTTGATTTGCATTTCTGAATATAGTATTCATATAATTTTCTTGCTTTTTCAAATTCTCCTTTTCTTAATGTTGCTAATGAAATATTAAACATGGCATAAGTAGCGTTTTTATCATATTTTAATGCTCTATTTGAATAATTAATACACTCATCAAAATTTCCACTTAAATAGTAGGTCCAACCTAAATTTCCTAATGCACTACTATAGGTTTCATCAAGAATGATAACTTTTTTGTAAACAATAATTGCAGCATCATAATTCTTGGTCTGTACATAGGTTCTACCTAAAGCAATTAAACAGTATTTATTTGTTGGATCAATTGCTAAAGCTGAACTGTAATTATCGATAGCCATTGGATAATTATTACTATTAAAATACAAATCAGCTCTTAATGAAAATGCTTCTGAATTTTTACTATCTGATTCCAAAAACTTGTTAATAAAAAACAAACCGCTATCGACATTATCAATATTTCGATAGGACGACGCTAAAAAATAATTTGCAATTAAAAATTCAGGATTAATATCTAAAACTTTTTTTAAGCCAAGTATAGCTTTAGAATACTCAGACCTATCCATTAATATAAGCGATTTTAAATAATAGGAACCAGAAAATTCAGGATACCACCTAATTGTTTCATCTAAATCTATCAATGCCTTATTAATATTTCCGATTCCAATATAACTTAAAGCCCGCATATAATTAATATATGCATAATTGGATGTATTTTTTGACACCCAAATACACATTCTTATACATTCATAATAATACTGACTATTATAATATATTTCAGCTTTAAGTATATTAGCCGATAACAATGAAGGTTCATTTCTTAATAATTTTTGTAATTCAAAATTTAAGTTATAATTATCTCCTAAACATATCATTAGCACTTTTAAGCGCTGACTAAAAGAAGTATAAGAAGCTTCTTTAAAGTAGCTAGATATCTCATATTTGTCAGGTTTAAAATCCCTCGTATAAAAGTCCTTTACAAATCGTAAACCAATATCTTCGTCCTGCTTATTTAAATCACCTTTATTAATAATTTTTAATAATTCAAAAAACTCAAATGACTGATAGGAAAATCCTCTATTACTATTCTCTAATTCTATCGATAAAGTATTTCCTTCTACTATTAATTTAATTCCATTTTTAATACTATCCTGCTTTATAGCTAAAATTCCATCTTCAAAATAATGAGAATAGCTATTTGAGAACTTATTAGTAGAATTAAATGAATTTATTCTTTTTGTAAGGGTTGTATCAGGACAACTAAACCCTTTATTTGAAATAAATATAAAAAATAGTAAAAATAAGATGTTCAAAAATTTTTTTGATGCCATTTGCGAGATTCTATTATTTTTCCAAAACTAGGAAAGATTATGGATCTATTATGAATACTTATTTAATCAATTCTTAAACATTGATGATTTCTTATCAAAGAAAAATACAAAAAAAACCCCTTAACTTAATATGTGTAAGTAAGAGTACTAAAATCATTTTAAATTTTTTTATAAAACTCAATATACCCAGTTCTTGATTTGTACAAATCACTGGTTTTCAAAGCCTATAATTAATACTAAGTTACTATTCAAAGAACCAATCTAATTTGATCGGGGCTTGTTTAGGTTTGATTATCATCACTGATAGTTAATAGATTATCAATTGGAAAGATGAAAATCTACTCTTAGGAATTATCAATTCCTAAGCATCATCGTAGGATTTATAATCCGTCTCCAACACCAATCTAATAATTTTTCGATAAGTAGATTCATCGCCTAGGGTTTCCACCCTGGGTTTGGTAAGTAAGCACGGATAGTTTAACCGTTTCAACGCTTTACCGTTCGAAATCTTAGCCCACAAAAAAGCCTTACAAGGTTATTTGTAAGGCTGGTTTTTGTTGAGT
>JANOCT010000036.1:0-24750 GCA_031412335.1 bacterium
TTACAAATAATTCCTTTCTTTTCTTTTACTTCTTTAAAATACTTTATACAACTTGATTCAGATGGAAATTTTTTAGCTATTTCTATAATATTCATAAAACAAATTTAATTATTTAAGTAGATATACGGACAGTCATTTTAAATTAAATTAGACTTAATATTATTTATCAAAGCTTTAACCTAACAAATAATTATGAAAACAATAACCACATTACTATTATTTGCAATTTTATCCTTTTCAGCCTCCGCCCAAATCTGCATCGGCTATGATGCCGCAGGTAATAGAATTAGCACACAAGGAGGTTGTTTCCTACCACCAAATGAAAACCCAAATACGAACCAAGGTCCAGAAGTACGGCAAGCACAGAATTCAATAACTGAAGAACTGGAGATCAGTTTTTATCCTAATCCATCTACAGGTGTTTTTAACTTGAAGAGTAATATGAATTTAATAGGATCAGCAATTAGAGTTATAGACATAAAGGGTAGATTAATATTGCAAGAACAACTAAGTAGTAATGAAATAGATTTAAGCAATAACCCAGCAGGTTTGTATCAAATAACTGTTTTTATAAAAAATGAAATAAAGCAGTTTTTAGTTGAGAAAATTGATTAAAAAATTAATGTCACTCCAATTTTTTATTATCAAAATATCCTTGCTCCAATTTAAGTACTTCACACCATTCGTAACGATGGTTTAATGTATGCGTTTTCTGATATTCTATCAATTCATTTAGGATTTGTGTTTGATAATCTTCATGCACATATAAAGGAAACAAGGAGATCATTGAAAAATCATGCATGGCGGCAAACCATGTTTTTTGAAATTGGAAGAAAGGATTGGATTTAATTAAGGTTTCATTACTGCTCCACTCTTCAAATTTGTAGGATTCTGCCAAATAATACAATTTGAATTCTTGGTAAAGATTGTACCTTAATACAACCAAACTGCCTTCTTCGGTTCCCATTTCTATTATTTTTTCGCTGGGGCGCAAAGTTGGTAGTCTAATTTCTGATAAGCCTGCTACTTCAAATGCTTTTTCTGGCTCAAATCCTAAACTCAAATAATGCTTAAAATCATTTTGTCGAAGCGCCAAAACTTTAGCGAAATTTGGCTTTTGCAATAAATTAGGGTTAATTTCTGTTTCTGTTACCTTTAAATTCCAGTTTCTCATGATCGTAGTTTAAATGCTGAATGTTCAGCAAATTCTTAAACCGATAAAGTAATAGCAATGAAAATAAAGTTACAAGAGTATAAATACCCATTTTGAAAATAATTGTGGGTATAATCACCCTTTTTGTAGTAAAAAGACTTGCTTTCAGTCAAAACTTCCTATCATTTTTCTAGGTTCCTTCAACTTTAGCACTAATTGAAAACAAGATACCTCAGAAAGAGAATTCTTGTTAGCAGTATAACTCAATAATTGAGAAACTTGGAGTGAATAAAGACTTACACTATTGAACTAATTAACGTTCAGTTCTTTAAGTAAAAAATCAGCTTTATCTATTTTTTGTGCTACCCAAAGTACATAACGAATATCAACTCCGATCGAACGACTATATGCTTCATTCCAAGCGTAATCATTAATAGTCGCTTCGTATGCCCGATCAAAATTTACTCCTACCAGATTGCCATCAGCATCCATTACTGGGCTGCCGCTATTGCCACCTGTAGTGTCGAGGTTGTATAAAAAAGCAACAGGTACGCTACCGGTTTCAGGATTCGCAAACTGACCAAAATCTTTTTTCTGATAGAGTTCTTGAATAATTGCCGGATAGGCATAATCCAGATTTCCGGTATTTCCTTTTTCAATAATACCTGCAATACTTGTAACGGGTGACACCCGAAGTCCATCTACTGGAGAATTTCCACGTACATATCCATATGTTAATCGCAGCGTGCTGTTGGCATCTGGAATAAAATTTTTATTCAAAAACTTTTCTTTCACATTTACATAATCGGCCATTAGCTTACTTAATTGTCCATCTCTCCGCGTATTATCGGCTTTTACTTCTATATTTTGTTTGTTCAGCTCATTTTCAAAAGCAAGAATTGGATTCCCAGAAAGAATTTCACCTTTTTCACTTAAATATTTTTTTGAATATACTTTATCTAGAAAATCAGAAATAGATTGATTGGATTGCGAACAAATTTTATTCAAAGCATTTACTTTTAAATCTACAGGAAATTTACACGCATCCAGCATCATTTTATTTAGTAAAATACGATCAGCTTTCATCACATAATCTTCATTTTGCTTTGCAATAGTTTTTGCCAAAATTGGAGATTTAGATTTTATATAATTTGCAAGGGAATCTTTATTCAGACCAGATTTTTTGTTTTCAAAATTATTTATATCTAGTGCATTACTCAATACATTGCTACTATTGTACACTTGTGCAAACCACATTGTTTGTGGTGCTTGTGCGTCGATTTCATCGTATAATTTTGTAATATCGGCAAGTAAGTTTCCGTATTTTTTTTTGAGGTCACTTGTTGAATTGATAAAATTTTGTAAAGCCTGATCTTCTACCTTTTTACCAGCAACAATGTTTAAATTTCTAAGTCCTTTTAATTTACCTTGGTAATTTTTAAGCACATTCGCATTTCTTTTAATTCTGCTGGCTTGTATTAATCGATTATTATCATTGGATGATGCAATTTCCATCTGTTCATTTTGAAACGTGTACAAATTAGAAATATATGGCAAAAGTTGATTTTGCTGATATTCAATAAATCTAGCTGGACGATGGCGAAAAGTACGCCCTGGATAGCCTAAAATAAAAACAAAATCATTTTCTTTTATTCCTTTTGGATTTACTTTCAAAAACTTTTTTGGTTTATAAGGAACATTATTTACTGAATAGCTAGCCGGACTACCATCAGGTGCAGTATACGCACGAACGAATGAAAAATCTCCGGTATGTCGCGGCCAAACCCAATTGTCTGTTTCGCCACCAAATTCGCCAATGCTTCGTTGCGGAATATATACTAACCTTACATCTAAAATAGTTCGATACCTAAAAAGTACATACGTACGACCAATAAACATTTCTGAAACTTCTGCTTTTATCGATTTGTTATTTTTTTCTTCTGTTCGGGCAAGTTCCAGCATTTTTGCATTAATTGCTTTCAAGCGTTCTGCTGGGTCTTCAATATCTTTTCCAGCAGCCAAAACTTTTTCGGAAACATCTTCATAGGATTCGGTAATTCGGCAAGTAAGGCCTTTGCCTTCTATTTCCATATCGGCCGTTCGGGCGACAAAACCGTTCTTTAAGTAATCTTTTTCGGGCGTACTAGCTTTAGCAACCGCTTCGAAAGCACAATGGTGATTGGTAATAATCAAGCCATTAGCAGAAATAAATGATCCAGTGCAACCACTAATATTGACTAATGCATCGGTCAAACTTACTCCATTTGGGTTATAAACTTCTGAAACTGGAATTCTTAATCCGGCGTTTTTTAGATCTACTTTTCCGATTTCACTCAATGGAAACATTCCCTCGTCTGGTAAAGAAAAGGAAGATAAAATAAGTGTAAGTAGTAAAATGAATGTTGATTTTTGCATAATGATCTTAAGGATTTCAAAGATATAATTTAATAGATGCGTTTCAAATCACGTTAAAAATTATAGCTCTCGTTTAATAAAATCTTCAAATAAAAAATGTCGAAATAGTTGAAAATTATATTAACATTGTATAACCCTTCCTGAAAATTTTAATTTTCATTCATTAACTCATTACATTATGAAAACAATAGCGCTCTGTTATCTAATAGACGATGATTTAGATGACCAAGAAATTTTTTGTATGGCTATCGAAGATTTTGACAATTCAATAAAGTGTGATTATGCCACCGATGGGGGTTTGGCTATTAAAAAACTTAAGGAAGAATTAAATTATTTTCCAGATGTTATTTTTATTGACAGGAATATGCCAAAAATAAATGGTTTGCAATGTTTAATAGAACTTAAGAAAAATCATAGACTCGATAGCATACCTGTTATTATTTATTCTACTTCTTCAGATCCTAAAACTATTGCAGAAACCAAAAAAGAAGGTGCTTTTGATTTTTTAATAAAACCTCCTAGTGTAAGTGCATTAACGGTAATGCTTGAAGAATTATTCATTAGAATTCAGAAAGTTAATGTTTAACTAATTTATTTCGATTTTTCTACAGATTCCGTTTCAGACTTATCTTTTAAATCTAGTATTTTCCCTTCTTTGGTAACTTCTACTTCATAGGATTTTTCGCCAACTTCTATTTGAAGTTCGTAATATTCACTTCCAGAAGCTGTTGTAACTAATTCAATTTCGTCGATTCTATAACCGGGATATAAATTTTGAAGAGTTTTATCTGCTTCTACGGCTAGTTCATTATTTTTTATTTTTACTTCCTGATGAACAAATTCTCCTAATTCTGTGAAAATTGAACTCATTTTTTTTGAGTTTAATTTAAATTCTGCTTCAAAATCTGCGTTTTCCATTTCCCATTTTACATTTTTTACATCGCCATATTTTGTTTTAAAGGCATTAAGAACTGTAGCTGGTATATCTTTTACATCAGTATCAATGGCTAATACCGTGAATAGTTGAAAACTAACCAGGAATAGTGTGAACAATAGCTTTTTCATAATCATGAATTTTATTTTAACTAAATTAATAACATTGTGTTACTAAAGAGTACTTCTTTGAATAATTAAAATGGCAGAGTCAATTCACATTCTCGAAAACGTTGATAAAGAAGAGCAATATCTTGCGCTTCTCCCTCAATTTGAAGCTTTAATAGCAAATGAACCCAATTTGATAGCCAATATGGCTAATTTTTGTGCTGTTATCCGAACTGCATTTGGCCATCTTTGGATTGGTTTATATTTAGTCGAGAATCAAGAACTCGTTTTGGGACCGTTTCAAGGACCTATTGCATGTACCCGAATCGGTTTTGGAAAAGGTGTTTGTGGCAGTGCTTGGAAAGAAAGAAAGACATTAATTGTAGATGATGTTGATTTATTTCCTGGCCATATAGCTTGTAGCTCCAGCTCTAGATCAGAAATAGTTGTACCAGTTTTTAATAAAGAAGAAATTATTGGAGTGTTGGATATAGATAGTGAGAATCTTGCACAATTTGATAAAACAGATCAACTGTATTTGGAGAAATTTGTAAAATTAATTGAATTGGAATTTCTCAAATAATGGAAGAAGAGAAAATTGTTTATTTAATTTCTGGAATGGGTGCTGATGATCGTGCGTACTATTTAATGAATTTTGGAAATCAAAAAATTGTACATTTAAAATGGATAAAACCAAATAAATATGACTCTTTGCCCGATTATGCTATTAAACTTTCTGAGCAAATTGATTTTAACAAAAAAGTAATTTTAATTGGAACTTCTTTGGGTGGAATGATGGCAATAGAAATTGCAAAGAAATTCAATGTTCATAAAACGATTTTAATTTCGAGTGTGAAAACGAGTACAGAAATGCCTCCACAATTAAATTTATTCAGATTAATTCCGTTACAGCGAATAATACCAGGAACTGTTTTTGTGCGAATTAGGAATATTCTAAGACCTTTAGTTTTCAGAGGACGGGTAAATAAAAAAGCACATGATTTATTTACAGGAATGTTGAAAGATACCGATCCAACTTTCCTAACTTGGAGCATGGATGCAGCACTAAAATGGAAAAATTATACCATTCCAAACAATGTGGTTCATTTTCACGGAGATAATGACGTAGTTTTTCCTGTTAAATATTTAAAAAGTAATTATCATAGATTAATTGGTGGAACTCATATTATGCTAATTACAAAAGCCAGAGAACTTTCTCAACTTATTCAACAAGAAATTAATAATACCTAAAATGAAGAAGTTAGGATTAGACTTTTATTTACGAAATGATGTAGTAAGTTTAAGTAAAGAATTATTGGGTAAGTTGTTGTGTACTAATGTAGATGGACATATTACAAAAGCAATAATTGTAGAAACGGAGGCATATAAAGCTCCAGAAGACCGGGCTTGCCATGCCCATGGAAATAAATTAACACCCAGAACAGAACCCATGTACCGCGCTGGTGGTATCGCCTATGTTTACACCTGTTATGGAATTCATCAACTTTTTAATATCATAAGTGGAGAAAGAGGTTTTGCCCATCCAATTTTAATTCGTGGAGTGGAGCCAATAGAAGGAATTGATTTAATGTTGCAAAGAAGGAAGCAAGAAAAACTAACTAAAAACATTGCTGCCGGGCCAGGTTTGGTTGTGGTTGCTATGGGAATTAAAAAAAGTCAGAATGGTATTTCGTTGTTGGAAAATGAAATATGGATTGAAGATGCAACACCAATTGCCGAAAAAAATATAATTGCATCACCACGAGTCGGGATGAATTTTGAAGGACCTTATAAATTAATTCCTTGGCGATTTAAAATTTTAAATAATCAATATGTTTCAAAAGCTAAATAGTAGCAATACATTTTAATTCGATAGCAATAGGAGTAGGTAAGCAATTGATTTCTAAGGTCGTTCTGCAAGGCATGGCATCTTTGAAATATTCAGCGTAAAGAGCGTTGTATTTAGCAAAATCATCTTTCATATTGGTTAAAAAAACAGTTATATCTACCAAGTTTTCCCATTTACTGCCAGCTTCTTCCAATATAGTTTTAACGTTAGCAAATACACTTTTACATTGGATTTCAATATCATAAGAAGTGATTTCTCCCTTTTCATTTAAGGTAACTCCAGGTATTTCTTTTTTACCTCGTTCTCTTGGACCTACTCCTGAAACAAATAAAAGATTACCTACTTTTCGGGTGTAAGGGTATAAACCAACTGGTTCTGGAGCTTTTGATTCAATCATTAATTTATAAATAAAAGAGTTCTTGATTTAGATTCGAAACTATTATTATCAGTTGTCACAATTTTAAATGTGAAACTTTGAAATATGCTTGTAATGGTTATACATAAAAATAAATAGAAAATTAAATTAATCTTTTTCATCCGTTTTTACACTTAAATCAGGTTTTTCTCCACGTTTATGAATGACCAAACCATTCAAAAAATTGCGTAAAACTTGATCTCCACATTTCTTAAAATTAGGATGATCATCTGCTCTAAAAAAAGAAGATAATTCGGTGGGAGTTATTCTGAAATTCACCAAAGACATAATATGGATGATTTCATCATTTCTAAGATGCAAGGCAACTCTCAGTTTTTTGAAAATATCATTATTGCTCATGCTTCAAATATAAAATTTTATTGCGCTAAGCGGAGTACGAGTTTCTATTATTAATTTGCAGACCAAGAATGGAAGTTTTTGAACCACGAAGGGTTTGAAGAAAAAAAATTGAACCACGAAGGCACGAAGAATTTCAAGAAAAAAAAAGAAAGAAAAAGAAGTTTTTGAACCACAAAGGGTTTGATGAAAAAAAATAGAACCACGAAGGCTCAAATTCACGAATAAAAGTTTTTGAATAAGGAAGACCCAAGGAATTTAAGAAATTAAATAAAGAAAGAAAAAAAAGAAAACAATGATTGAATTTGATGCAATGATTGAAAAATTTGGTAAAAAGGGTGAAAAAACCGGATGGACTTATATTGCTCTTACTGCTTTGCAATCAGAAGTTTTGAAACCGAATTGCCAAAAAAGTTATCGGGTAAAAGGTAAAATTGATCAGGTTGAAATTGCTGGAATGGCAACCGTACCAATGGGAGATGGTGAATTTATTATTGCGATAAAAAAAGAATTATTAAAAAAACTACATAAAACAGAAGGCCAGTGGGTAAGCGTTGCGATAGAAGAGCATATCGATTTTACCATTGAAATGCCAGATGATTTGTACAGCTGCTTGGCAGATGATCCGGAGATATTGGTTAAATTTGAACTAATGCCTAAATCTCATCAGCATTATTATTTCAATTGGTTAAATACCGCTAAAACCATTCCTACGCGCACAAAACGAATAATAATGATTTTTCATGCGATGCAAAATAACCTGGATTTTGGAGCAATGCTGCGCAATGCCAAAAACAATCCCATTCTTTAGGCTTTTAATTACCTTCGTATTTTTAATATAAATGAACGAAATTTTCGCACCAACCATAATTGCTTTATCCACACCACAAGGAGTAGGAGCTATTGCATTAATCCGTCTTTCTGGTGCTAAGGCAATTGAAGAGGTGAATGATGTTTTTAAGGGGAAAAATTTGAATGAGCATAAAAGCCATAGTCTACATTTTGGTAAAATAATGCAAGGCGATGAGGTTTTAGATGAAGTAGTGGTAGGAATATATCGTGCGCCAAACTCCTATACATCCGAAAATATTGCAGAAATATCTTGTCATGCTTCGCCTTTTATTATCAATTCCATCATCAATTTATTGTTAAGCAGGGGAGTAGTTTTGGCAAAACCGGGCGAATTTACCATGCGTGCTTTTTTGAATGGTAAATTAGATTTGTCGCAAGCAGAAGCAGTTGCTGATTTAATTGCTTCTAAATCTGCATCGGCACATAAAATTGCTATGAACCAAATGCGAGGCGGTTTTTCAAATGAATTGGCGGTTTTGCGTAAACAACTTATTGATTTTGCTGCCTTAATAGAATTGGAACTTGATTTTTCGGAAGAGGATGTAGAGTTTGCCGATCGCAGTCAGTTAACCTTTTTGATTGATACCATTTCGCTGAAAATAAAAACCCTCTTGCAAACCTTTGAAACTGGAAATGCGATAAAAAACGGAATTCCGATTGTGATTGCCGGCAAACCGAATGTAGGTAAATCTACATTGTTGAATACCTTACTAAATGAAGAGAGAGCAATCGTTTCAGCAATTGCAGGCACAACCCGTGATACGGTAGAAGATGAATTAATTTTAAACGGAATCTCTTTTCGGTTTATAGATACTGCCGGGTTGCGACAAACCACCGACGAAATTGAAGCCATTGGAGTGGCACGAAGTCTCGAAAAAATTAAACAAGCCGCTATTGTTTTATTGATTTGTACTCCTGAACAAGCGCGAGAAGAAATAATAGCGCAACAAAAAGAATTGGCAGATTATGAAGTAAAAAATATTTTAATTATCAACAAAGCAGATTTATTGAATATCGAGAAAAAACAAAATTATGCTACGCTTGAACCTGTATTTATTTCAGCAAAAAATAAAATAGGAATTGAAGAATTAAAAAATAAACTTTTACAACAAATTAATTTAACATCACTCAATGATAATGAAGTAATCGTATCTAACTTGCGACACGCAGAAGCTTTACGCGAAACAGAAAAGGCTTTGTCAGCAACCAAAACAGGTTTAGCGAGCAAAATTAGTGGAGATTTTGTTGCCACAGACATACGCCGAGCTCTTTACCATTTAGGTGAAATTACTGGAAGCATTGCGAATGAGGATTTGTTGGATTCGATATTTTTTAATTTTTGTATTGGAAAGTAACCACCACAAAACAAACCAATAAGATTTTAATAATAAACTACTATTAAGCCAATGTAAAGGCTTTTTTACATCTTTTTATATTTGGTTTGTTTTGCTTTTTTAATGGTTTATTATGTTATTATTTGTACCTTTGTTGTACCTTAAAAGTTATCGAGATACAGAAATTGGGTTTTGCCCTTTTTATTTTGCGCTTAATTGCACTTAATTACATTTAATAATGCTTAAAGATATTTAATGAGTTCAAATTTTGAGGTACAACGTATTTGCGCTCATTGTAGCAATGAGTTTACAGCCCAAACAACTACTACAATGTATTGCAGTAAAAAATGCAATAGTGCAGCTTATAAAGCAAAAATTAGAAATGTAAAAATTTCGGTAAGCAATAAACAAACCCTGCGAATAAAGAACGAACCAATTGAGCAACTAAAAGCCAAAGAGTTTTTAACCGTTCGTGAGGTATCCAATTTATTAAACTGTTCTATTCGTTCAACCTACTATTACATTGAAACAGGTACAATAAAAGCCGTGAATTTGGGGCAAAGAATAACAAGGGTTAAACGTTCGGAAATTGATAAACTGTTTGAACAACCCAAAACTGTAACGCCTCAACCTGAAAAGATACAGTTTAAAATTTCAGATTGTTACAACCTTACCGAAGTGCAAAATAAATACGGCATTTCTCAAACTGCTTTGCAAAATCTTATAGCGAGATACGAAATACCCAAAATTAAAAAGGGTTGGTTTGCATTCGTTCCGAAAATTGAAATTGATAATTTATTGAAATAGTAAAATAATATGGCAACAAAAGTTAAGCTAAGGCAAAAGGTAATTTCAGGGAACAGGCAAAGTTTGTATTTAGATTTTTACCCACCTATTCCACACCCTGAAACAGATGAACCCACACGAAGGGAATTTTTAGGAATGTATCTTTTTGATAACTCCAAAAACCTAATTGATAAACAACACAACAAAGAAACTTTACAACTTGCCGAACAGATACGGCAAAAAAGAGAAAATAATATTAATAAGCCTGAAATTTACACAGGGTACGAAAAGGAACAACTAAAAATAAAAGAATTAGGTGAACAATGTTTTGTTACCTATTTCAAAGCCCTAGCAAATAAAAGGCAAGCATCAAATAAAGATAATTGGTTTGCAGCTTACAACTACCTTGAAACGTTTACTAATGGCAAATTGAAGTTTATAGACCTGAACGAAAAGTTTTGTAATGAGTTCAGGAATTATTTGCTAACTACCAATAGTAAGAAAAGCAGTACTAATACGCTTTCTCAAAATTCAGCAGTTTCCTATTTCAACAAATTTAAAGCAACGCTAAAGCAAGCCTACAAAGATGGATTTTTACCTAATGAGTTAAACGGTAAGATCAAACAAATTAAGCAAGCAGAAACGCAAAGAAACTTTCTAACTATTGAGGAAATGAACAGGCTTGTAAAAACAGATTGCAATAACCCACTACTAAAAAGTGCAGCAATATTTTCAGCGTTAACAGGATTAAGATTTTCAGATATTCAAAAACTGATTTGGAGTGAATTGGAATACATTGAGGGAAATGGTTTTTTTATAAAATTCAAACAGCAAAAAACAAAAGGGGTTGAAATGATGCCTATTTCTGAACAGGCTTTTACTTTATTAGGGGAACGCAAAGAACCAACCGATAATGTATTTGCAGGGCTTAACTATTCAGCATACGAAAACAAAAACCTTGCTAAATGGATAGGTTTGGCAGGTATTGAAAAGGATATAACCTTTCATTGTTTCAGGCATACGTTTGCAACTTTGCAACTATCAAAGGGAACAGATATTTACACCGTTTCAAAAATGCTTGGACACCGTGAATTAAAAACTACACAAGTTTATGCAAAGATTATTGATCAAACTAAAAGGGATGCAGCAGACAAAATAATATTTGATTTATAACCATGAAAAAAAAAATTGATACCGATTATATTTTAGATATATCATTTGACTATTTTCATTCTCATAAGTTTTACGAGAGATTTAAAAGTGAAATAGTTTCCAATGGTAGTATGTCTATGATTAGACAAAAAGATAATTACAAAGTAAAAATATTTACTGCTGAACTAATGATAATATTTGATAGTGAAAAACTGCCAGTATTTAATAGGGATTTACAGAAAAATACAACAATAAACGGATTGATTTTTACTGATTCATACTTTGAAGGATTCCATGAAGGCGAACAATATTTTGAAAATCATTTTGTCCCTAATGTAAATACTTTGTACGGTGAAAACGCTAAACCATACATTACTAATTTACATAATAATTTGATTCACACAGTTCACCACCCACCTTACAAGGGTTGGAACTTTGTTTTAAAAAGTGTTCCAACAGTATTGAATAATAAAAATATTAAAGTATTTGGCTACTATTCAGGAATTGTAAGTAAGGTTCAAGAGTTGGTTAAAATACATAAGGCTTTAATAAATGTTTACGATAATTGCGAACATGAATCACATACAGAAACTGAAACAAGTAAACTTAAAGCCCCTGTACTTGGTTTCTTTTGCGGTTTAATTAACAAAATCGGTATTTATAAACGAGAGGAAACAGAAAGTGCACATGTTTATTGTGAACGTATTTGTAATTATTTCAAATTACCTTATAGAGATAGAGTAAGACAAAATTATAATGCAAGCGGAACTAAGAAACTAATAAAAGAACTCAATGAAAATGTTTTTCCATTGATTGATAGTGAAACAATAAGATTAATTCAAGAATATTTAGATAGTAAACAACCAACAAAACAAATTTTGTACGGCTAATTGAACGTACAAGGAAATGTACTTGCCTGTTTGTGATTGAACCTTTGTGAAATATAAAACACAAAGAAAAATGCAAGCAGTAACAATAACACAAATTACAGCACCTGAACTTGAAACTCTTATTGAAAATTCAATTAAGAAAGTTTTAAGAACACAACAAGCTGAACGACCAACCGAAACGGACAGTTGGTTTGACCTCAAAGAACTTTGTTTTTACCACCCAGACAAACCCAGTAAGCCCACAGTTTACGGATGGGTGAACGCTGGTATTATTCCTGTACACAAAGGAGGTAAAAAATTAAGGTTTCTAAAATCTGAAATTGATAACTGGTTAATGCAAGGCAGAAAAAAAACGCTATCTGAAACAGCCAACGAAGCAGAAAACTATTTGCTAAAAAAGAAAGGAAGTAAAGCGTTATGAAAAACTCCTTACCTCCTAATGATTCTTTGAACTCGCAAAGCAAAGATAGTTCAGATAGCAATCAATTAAAAACCATATTTCAATACTTCTTTGATAATGTTTGTACGGCTTCTATGGCAGCCGATGCAACAGGTATTTATCAAAAAAACATTTGTAGGTATAAAAGAGATTTAGAAAAAATTGGTAGGCTCTGGGAAATAGAAAAAAAGGTTTGCAGAAAAACAGGTTTCAAAGCCTGGTATGTAACAACAAACCCCGACAAAGCCCCGAAGCATTTAACTACTCAACTTACTTTTTTTTGATATGGAACTTAATCCAAAATTTAATTTTGATACGCACAATATTGGGGTTGAGGATATTAAAAACGAAGCTGAACAGCTTTTAAAGCAAGGCGATGAAGCCAAAGAAAGTAAAGGACTATTCACTGTGAAAACAGCCAGCCGTTGGATTGAACAAGCTAAAACCCGACCTATACCGCAAATGCTTTTTGGTGAACTTTGGTTTGAAGGTGAACTATGTATTTTATTTGCTGACACCAATTTAGGCAAGTCAATTTTAGCCGTGCAAATTGGAAACAGTATAAGCAAGGGTGAACAGATAAAGGGCTTTAAATTGGAAACAGTAAAGCAACCGATTTTGTATTTTGATTTTGAGTTAAGCGATAAACAATTTGAAAACCGATATTCGATAAAGTACGAAAAGCATTATGAATTTGATAACAACTTTATAAGAGTTGAAATAAATTCCGATGCAACTATACCCGAATCCCAAACCTTTGAGGATTATCTCAACTATTCATTGGAGAAAAGTATTACCGAAACAGGAGCAAAAGTTTTAATTATTGATAACCTTACTTATTTAAAAAATGAAACTGAAAAAGCTAAAGATGCTTTGCCCTTAATGAAACATTTGAAAGCATTAAAAAACAAATACGGGCTTTCAATTTTAGCACTTGCACACACACCCAAAAGGGATTTATCAAAGCCTATTACTCGAAATGATTTACAAGGTAGTAAGATGCTTATAAACTTTTGTGATAGTTCCTTTTCAATAGGTGAAAGTAATACGGATAAAAGTTTACGATACATAAAGCAGATTAAGCAACGGAACACCGAACAAATTTACGATGCTGAAAATGTTTGTGTTTGTAAAATTGATAAGCCCTTAAATTTCCTATTGTTTGAGTTTATAGATTTCGGAAAAGAATGGGAACACCTAAAACAAATTAGCGAAAGCGAAAAATCGGAAATTGAAAACAATATCAAAGAATTGATGCAAGCTGAACCAACTTTAACAGCTTATGCAATAGCAAAAAGACTATGTAAAGACGAAAGTAAATTTAATAGTTTCAAAGTGAAAGTAAGCCGTATAGTAAACAGAAATAGTAACAATAGTAACACTTAGTAACACTTGTTACTATTGTTTCTAAATGATACCAAAAAATTCAAATAAATGAATGAACATAAATACATATTAGAACCATACAAGGGAATCAATACCCGTTACCGTTGCCCCACTTGCCAGCAAAGGGATAAAACCTTTTCGCTTTACATTGATACGGAAACAGGCGAACACATAAACCCCACCGTTGGCAGGTGCAACCGTGAAAGTAATTGCGGACACCATTACACCCCAAAACAATATTTTCAATATAACAATATTTCGTTTGATACACCTAAGCCCAAAGCATACAAGCCCCTAACTGTTACAACTCAAATAAAGCCTATTTCATTTATTCCTGTTGAAATATTTAAAGCCAGTTTGAAGGAATACGAAACAAACCACTTTGTACAGTTTCTAATTAACTTGTTCGGGGTTGAGGTAGCCAGTGAATTAGTAAGCCGTTATTTTATTGCCACATCAAAACACTGGAACGGTGCAACGGTTTTTTGGCAATTAGATACACAGGGCAAAATAAGAACGGGCAAAATAATGCTTTACAACCCCACCACAGGCAAAAGAATAAAAGAACCGTTTAATCATATCAACTGGGTACATAAAACCCTTAAACAGCCTGAATTTGAGTTAAAACAATGTTTGTTTGGTGAACACTTACTAACTGATAAAACAAAACCCGTTGCAATAGTTGAAAGCGAAAAAACGGCTGTAATTGCCAGCGTTTATTTACCCCAGTTTATTTGGGTTGCCGTTGGAAGCCTTACCAACCTTAACGCTGAAAAGTGCAGTATATTAAAGGGGCGAACTGTTTCACTATTTCCCGACTTGAACGGGTTTGATAAATGGAGCAGCAAGGCAAAGGAACTTTCACACCTTGCAAATTTTACCGTTTCAGATTTATTGGAACGTAAAGCCACCGAAGCAGAAAGGAAACAAGGGTTTGACCTTGTCGACTATTTAATAAAATATGATTATAGAAAATTTTTGGATACTGAAATAGTTTCAAAACCTAAGGTTGAGTACTTAGGAAAACCTAATATTCAAAACCTAATAAATCCTATGTTTCAAACCTTAGCAAAACTTAGCATTGAAAAGTTGACAAAAGCTAACATTTTTGATAATAATCTTTTTTGCTTTATAGATCAAACAGGAATAGTTTACATAGATACACCATTAGCAAATACCTATACTGTTTATCCTTCGGTACATGATTATAATTTGAGAAAGTTAATACCTGATTTTGTGGATAAGAAAAAAATTGATGTTTCTTACTTTGTTAGAAAGGTAATAAGTTTAGAAAACCTTCAAATTTATTAATGAATAGTATTGATTTTAAATTTAAAATCTTACGAACTGAACGCCACAAAAAGCAAAGCCAATAAAGAATTTTCAAACATAGGTTATAAACTACTGTAAAGGTAAAAGGATAGTATTCTTACATTATAAAAAAGGGTAAGCAATAACAATTGCTAATTTTATTTATTAAGCAAAAGCAGTTGTAAATATTAATATTCTTACATTATAAAAAGGGCAAGGCAAAAGCTATTTTAACTATTGAACTATTAGGTTTAATTAGGGTTCAGATCAAATTTAAAACTTAGTAGCTATTAACAAAAGTTAAGGTTCAGATCAGTTTAAAACTTAACAAAACTTAACATTTAGAAATAGCCAATTTTGCAATTTTTTAACAATGTTGTACCCTATTTGTACCCTGAAACTTTAAAATATTTATAAGTAACTGTTATTCAGTATTTAATTGAATTTAGTTACTTTTTGTATTGGGAAGTAATTAAAATAAAGATATTTTAATTAAACCTTTTCCTTTTTATTTCATCCTAACCCAAAATTAGAAGACAATGAAAAAAACCACTTTATCCTTTTTGCTCGCCTTTGCGATGTTTTGTCAAACATCATTTGCGCAGCAAACCACTCCAACTGATAATCCAGAATATACCGGCGAAAACTTTAGTTTAGAAGGTGCATTAGCACTTTTTAAAAAATCAAATTCTTTGGAGGAATTTGAAAAACTCATTAATAAAGAAAATAATAATGTAAACAACCTCGATTTAAACGGTGATGGAGAAACAGATTTTGTAACCGTAGAAAGTCTAAAAGAAGGAGATACGCATGTTATCGTACTCAAAACTTTTTTGAATGATAAAGAAAAACAAGACATTGCTACCATCGGCATAGAAAAAACAGGGAAAGAAGAAGCTATTTTACAAATCGAAGGCGATGAAGAACTTTATGCTGCAAACACCATTGTAGAACCTGTTGAAATAAATGAAAAGTTAGAAAAATCAAAAGGTGGCCCAAGTACTTATGAATATTATCCAATTCGACAAATTGTTAATGTTTGGTTTTGGCCATCGGTGCGCTTTTTATATGCTCCTGTATATGTTGTGCGGGTTTCACCTTATCGCTATGGCTATTATCCACCTTATTGGAAACCTTGGAGAGCGCAACGCTACACCGTATTTTACGGAAGGAATAATGGTTACCGAAACTATTACCACCGAACACCAACGCATAGGGTAGTAGTTGCTAAAAAAGTATATGCTCCACGCAGAAATTATTCAACAGTAGTAGTTCATAAAAACAGACGAACAACTGTTATAAAACAAGGCCCAGCTAGAAATTCCAAAGTAGTTAGATCAACTCGTCCAGCACCTAAAGCAAAAGTGATTAAAAAAGGAAGACCAACAAGAAGTAGATAAATTCATAAAAATTTCATTTAGAAACCTGCACACTAATTTAGTATGCAGGTTTTTTTATTTAATTAAAAGGTTGACATCGAAAATCTTACTTTCATGATTTTTAGAAGTCTATTATAAAATGGAAACTATTTTGGGTGTTTGTTTGTAATACGAAAGAAAAAAATCGCTCTTACAATTTGATTAATATTGACTTCAAATTCTCTTTACATTTTATCGTTTAAACATCTTAAATTAATCCAAAATCTGCCTCAATGTATTGTCAAAAGTTGTTGATTACTTTTTTAGTAGTATTTACTTCCTTTTTTTTTACCTCAACTAGCGTTGCGCAAACCTTCCCCACTGAAATAGCAGTTTTGCAAAAAAAGATCATCGAAACAAAAGATGATTCTATAAAAGCAAAACAGTACATAAAACTAGGCAAAGAGTACCAAACATTAAACCCTGATTCTGCATTAATTTGTTTTTCAAAGGCACTTGAAATCGGAAAAAGAAAAGAAAAAAAATCTATTCAAGCAATTGCTTATGCAAATCTTAGTTCCTATTACTTCCGAAAAAATAAAAATGATTTAGCAAAGTCTTATGTAGATTCTTCTATTGTACTAGCTATTAATCTAACAGACAAATTGCCACTAGCAATGGCCTATACTGTGTTAGGAGCGTATTATTTAAATCAATCTGAAATTAAAAAAGCATTGAGTTATAGTTTTCAAAGTTTGAAAATAAGGGAGGATGCAAAAGATACAGCAGGAATGGCTTCGTCCAACATTTTACTAGCAGAAACCTACCAGCAAATCGGAAAATTAGCTCAGGCAGAAAAATATGCATTGCAAAGCTTAGGTTATTTTAAATTTATAAATAGTACACGAGAAGAAATAAATGCGATGCATACTCTTGCAAATATATATGGGCAAAGCGGCCAGTATGAAAAAGCACTTAACATAGATCGAAAAGCATTGGTACTTTGTACTAAATCAAATTCTCTGCTAGGCAAAGGAATGATTTTTAGCAATATGGCGAATTGCTACATGTATATGGGAAAAACTAAAGAAGCAATTTATTTTCATAAAGAGGTATTGAAAATTGATCAAAAATTTGGGAATAAACAACATATAGCAGATACTTATTTAAACATAGGAAATGCATATTTATTAAACAAAGAAGCAAAGAATTCCTTGCCTTGGCTTGAGTTGGCTGTTGCATTATTTAAAGAAGTTGAATATCCAAGAGGAGAATCAGATGCAGCACAATTATTAAGTGAAGCCTACAGTAGCTTAGGCAATTATAAAAAGGCCTTTGAATTTAAAGAAATTCAATTAACGCTTTCGGATAGCATTTTAAATACTGAAAGCAATAAACAAATAGCTGAATTGCAAACGCAATACGATACTGAAAAAAAGAATCAAACGATTCAAAATTTAAATCAGGAAAATACAATTCAGAAATTAAAGATTAATTCTCAAAACATTTATTTATACATGGGTTCAGTATTATTATTATTAACTACTGTTGTGGGTTTTATGCTTCATAATCGTGCTAAACTAAAACAAGAATCTAAGTTTCAAAACGAGATAATCTTACAACAAGATGCTGCTTCTGGTGCTATAGTAGAGGCAGAGGAACGAGAAAGCAAACGCATAGCTGGAGAATTGCATGATGGCGTTGGTCAGTTATTCGCAGCAGTAAAGTTGAATTTAAGTGGATTGGATTCCGAAATGAATTTTAATAATGAATACGCAAAAAATTTATACACCAAAACAATTGATTTAGTAGATGATGCCTGCGCTGAGGTAAGGAGCATCTCGCATAATTTAATGCCAAACGTTTTGCTTAAAGCTGGTTTAGCTTCGGCTATTCGAGAGTTTATTAGCAAAATAGATGAAAAGCAATTGAGAGTTAATTTAGAAACAATAGGTCTCAACGAAAAAATAGATTCAAAAATTGAGACTGTTTTATATCGGGTAATCCAAGAATTAGTAAACAACGTGATTAAACATGCAAAAGCAAATATATTAGATATTCAAATTACTCTTGACGAAGGTGCTATCGAAGCTACAATAGAAGATAATGGAAAAGGATTTAATACCGATAATATTAAAAATTCGGAAGGAATTGGCTTGAAAAACATTCAATCAAGAGTTGATTTTTTAAAAGGAAGTGTTGAATGGGATTCTGCTATCGGTAGAGGAACCGTAGTTTCAATTCATATCCCGTTGAATTAATTTGGAAAACTAAACGTTAAAATATTGATTGCATAATTTGCTTACTGATGCTTAAAGGATGATTTATACGATTCCCAATTTTAGGTCCTAAGTATATATCAAGTAGCTGGATTTACTCCAAAAAAAGATTGCAACCTTATTTTGCTTTTTGCGAATACCATGAGTTTACTATTCAGAAAAGCATGCAAACAGGTACACCTGGAATTAACCTCATACGCGTAAGTTTCTCAAATCAATCGGCAGATAGTCTTATAGATCTTGCCAAAAAAGTATTGGATTCAACTACTAACAATCCAAATTTTCCAGACAATGATGAATTAATAATTGAACTAGAAAATTCAGTTTTGGAAACTGAAAGAATGCAATTAACGGAAACAAAAACGTCTTATTCATTGGCTTTGTGTAGAAGTAATTTAATTTCTTCGTTAAAAAATCTGGCTACTTATGTAGAAGAGGTATCATCTGGAAATATGGAAATTGCAACTTCATCGGGATTTATTTTGTACAACCGTATTTTTAGTCAGGAAAAACCAACTGTTATTTCAGATTTCTTAATTGAACCAGGGAATCGTAGTAATGGAATTAAAATTCATTTTAATGCTAAAGGTCATAATAATCGATATTTACTACAATTTACCGAAAACCCTCAATACGATGATTCTTGGAAAACCTTAAAAGTTTCGAAAAGTAATACCATAAGATTGGAAGGAGTATTTGACCGACCCGGAAAGTTCGTCCGATTGATGGTTATAAATTCGGGCGGAAAAAGTGAATGGAGTGAAGTATTTCCATTAATATTAAATCCCAGAAATGTAGCCTGATTTATAGAATTGGACCTTTTGTGTTAATTTTTTTTGCTTTAAAATAGGTTGTAACTACTGGAATGGCAGTTAAAACAACAAGACCAATAATTATAAAATGTAAATAATTTTGCGCCTCTGGAAAAGTTTTTCCAATGAAATAACCAGCATTTACTAAAATACCTACCCAGAGTGCAGCACCTATAATATTTGCTATTAGGAATCGCTTAAATTCCATTTGACTAATTCCAGCAAAAATAGGAGCAAAGGTTCTGATTATAGGTAGAAAACGAGCTATGACTAATGTTTTTGCTCCATATTTTTCAAAAAATTGTTCAGCAGTTTTTAAATGTGCTTTTTTGAAAAATAAGGTATCGCGCTTGTCATATAAATTTTCACCTGCTTTTTTACCAAAATAATAGCCAAACATATTTCCTAAAACGGCGGTAAAAAAAATGGAGAAAATAATAACGGTATAAGGTTCTGGTAAAATTTTAGTTGCACTTAATAGACCAGCTGTAAAAAGTAAGGAATCTCCAGGAAGAAAAAATCCAAAAAACAGACCAGATTCTATGAAAACAATAATGAGTAATAATAGCAAACCTCCATGCCCAATGATGTATTCAGGGTTGAAAAGACCTTTTAATATTTCCCAATACTCATGCATGGTGCGCAAAATTGAAATTAATTTGGCAAAAAAAAGATTCGATCATATTGTCAGCAAGTATAATGGATTGCATTAAATAATGGAAACATTTCCAAACTCAACCAATATGATATTTATTTGTTCGCATTTGAATGAAACACAATAAAGCAAAAGGGCTATATTTACATTTTTATTTATCATATTTTTTTGAATGAATGAATACGAAGTAGTAATTGGTTTAGAAGTTCACGCACAATTATCAACCTTTAGCAAAGCTTACGCATCTGATTCTGCCGAATTTGGAGCAAGTCCTAATAATCATGTAAGTGTAATCACACTCGGCCATCCGGGAACTCTTCCATTAGTTAACGAAAAAGTAATTGATTTTGCTATAAAAATGGGATTGGCAACGGGGTGTAGCATTCGTGAATATAATGAATACGCCCGAAAAAATTATTTTTACGCCGATTTACCCAAAGGTTATCAGATAACGCAAGATAAAACTCCGATTTGTTTTGATGGTAAAATAAACATTACCCTAAAAAATGGCGAGGTAAAAGTGATAGGTATCACCCGCATTCACATGGAAGAAGATGCCGGAAAAAGCATGCACGACCAAGATATGTATGATTCTTTGATTGACCTAAATCGTGCTGGTGTACCTTTAATTGAAATTGTTTCGGAGCCAGATTTGCGAAGTTCAGAAGAAGCTTATCAATATTTAACTGAAATTCGGAAACTTTTAAGGTATCTTGAAATTTGTGATGGAAATATGGAAGAAGGCAGTATGCGTTGCGATGCAAACATTTCTGTCCGTAAAAAAGGTGATCCAAAATTAGGAAACCGATGTGAGGTAAAAAACCTAAATAGTATCAGAAATGTGCAACGAGCTATTGATTATGAAGCTCAAAGACAAATTTCGGTGATAGAATCTGGAGGTTTTATTGATCAAAACACGTTAAATTTTGATGCTGCCAGCGGAACTACTTCTGTTTTGCGATCGAAAGAAATGGCAAACGATTATCGGTATTTTCCAGAACCTGATTTGCAACCGGTAATTGTAACTGAGCAAATGATTGAAAATGTCCGAAGTGAAATGCCAATGTTGCCAGAGGCACTTATAAAACTATACACCGGTAAATTTGGTTTGTCAGATTATGATGCTGGAAATATTGCCGATCAGAAAGAGTTAGCTGCATATTTTGATAGAATTGTTATGCATACTCACAATTATAAAGCTGCTGCCAATTGGTTGATGGGTCCCATAAAAAGTTATTTAAACGAAAAAGCTATTGGTATAACTTCTTTCGTTTTACAGCCAGCTAAAATCGCTCAAATTATAGATCTAATTGACGAAGGAAAAGTTTCTCAATCTATGGCAACTCAGAAACTTTTTGAATTAATTATTCAACATCCTGAGCAAACACCATTGTCAATTGCAGAAAAAAATCAGTTGATTTTGGAAAATAATACTGACGAATTAAATTCATTTATTACATCAGTCTTTGCTCGCTTTCCTGAAAAAGTAGAAGAATACAAAAATGGAAAAAAATCACTTTCTGGCTTGTTTATTGGCGAAGTGATGAAAATGAGCAAAGGCAAAACAGATCCAAAAATTGTAAATGCTGCTGTAATTGCAGAATTGCAAAAACTTTAAAATAAATTACAAAACAAAAAATATAGCAGCTATACTGCTTAAATAAAAATTAATCCATTATGATCATGAAAAAATTCAGCTTTTATCTATTATTCACATTCTTATATATTTCATGCTCGCAAAGTAGTGAAGTTAAAATCTCAGGAAATTTTGGGAATGCAAGCGATAAAAAAGTTTTTCTATTTTTAATAACAGACAAGCAACCATTAATTAAAGATTCTACCATTATGAAAGACGATGGTTCCTTTAGTTTTTCGTTTCCGGCAACTGAGCCAGCTTTCTATCGGGTTTCTTCTAAAGATATTTATGTTGATGTAATCGCAAAAAACGGTGACCAGATTAAAATAAAAGCCGATCATGCAAAAGATAAAAAGAAGTATGAAGTTTCTGGTTCTGCAGATTCTGAATTTATTAAAAAAGCAAAAGATTTTTCGGCAGGATATGAGAAAGTAGCTGAAGGCTTAAACAAAAATTACAGCGATAATATGGCAGCAAAAACTGCAAATATGGATTCAGTGGTTCGATCATTAAATGCTAAAAACGAAACTGCAGTTACTCAACTTAATCAAGAATTGAAAAGTATGATTAGCAATTCGAAACAATCATATGGTGCTTTGTATGTTATTAATTTTCTTAATCCAGAGCAAGAAGCTGTTTTTATCAATAATTTTATTGCAGAAAATGATATAACATTCGGAAAGACAGACTTATATATTGGCTTGAAATACCGAATGCAAGAAATGAAAAAATTAGCAATAGGACAGCCAGCACCAGAAATCAGCATGCCTACACCAGCTGGAAAAATTCTTTCACTTTCTTCATTAAAAGGTAAATACGTTTTAGTAGATTTTTGGGCATCGTGGTGCGGTCCATGCAGAAAAGAAAACCCAAATGTGGTGAAACTTTATAATGAGTATAACAGTAAAGGATTTGAAATTTTAGGAGTTTCACTAGACACAAAAAAAGAAAACTGGGAAAAAGCGATTTCCGACGATAAACTTACTTGGCCTCATATTTCTGAGTTGGCAGGTTGGCAGACATCAGTAGTGAAAAATTTCAAAATTGAATCAATCCCTTCTACATTGTTAATAGATAAAGATGGAAATATTCTTGCTAGAAATTTAAGAGGGGAAGATTTAGAAAACTATTTAAAGAAACTATTTAATTGATATTTAATTAATGTGAACTCAATGTTATTTGTTAATAATAGCTTAACATTCAGTTAACACAATTCACAATTCTACATCCTACTTTTATCAAAAAATTGTACCAATGACAACCATAAAGCAAAAGATTCTGATCGTTGATGATGAACCAGACATTTTAGAGTTAATTGAATACAATTTAAAGAAAGAAGGCTACACAGTTTATTTGGCTAGCAATGGCCAGGAAGCACTTGTGCAGGCAAAAAGATTCATTCCTGATTTAATTGTAATGGATATTATGATGCCTAAAATGGATGGTATAGAAGCTTGTCGGCAAATCAGAAACATGCAAGAATTCAAAAATACTTTTATGGTTTTTTTGACTGCCAGAAGCGAAGAGTATTCAGAAATTGCCGGATTTAATGTTGGAGCAGATGATTATATCGCGAAACCAATTAAACCAAGAGCTTTAATATCTCGCATAAATGCCATTTTAAGAAGAAATACATATACAGATTCTCCAACTGAAAATAAACTGGAAATTGGCGATTTAGTAATTGATCGCGAGTCATACCTGGTTTTTCAGAAAGATGAAAAAATAATGCTTGCCAAGAAAGAGTTTGAATTACTTTATTTGTTAGCCTCTAAACCTGGAAAAGTATTTACCCGCGATGTAATTTTGAAAAATATTTGGGAAGACTCCGTTGTGGTAACTAATCGTACTATCGATGTTCACATCAGAAAACTCAGAGAAAAACTGGGTGAAGATTATATCACTACTGTAAAAGGGGTAGGATATAAATTCGAAATATGACCAAAAACCTTACTCCAAGAGCAATTTCATTATACACGGCTTTATTAGTTAGTGCAATAGTTGGTATCATTACGTTGCTTTTCAAATCAAACTGGCTTGAATTATTGGCCATTATTGTATTAGTGTTTGTTTCTTCCTACTTTGTTTTTTTATATGCTCTTGAGTTTTTTATTTATCGAAAAATAAAACTCGTTTATAAAAATATTCACAATCTTAAAACTCAAAAAGCAGATGGAAACAGTCCTGCTCTGAGCAGCGATCCGATTGCGAATGTGAGTAATGAAGTTATGGATTGGGCTGCAGACAAAAAAACAGAAATTGATCAATTAAAAAAGCTAGAGAAATTCAGGAAAGAGTTTTTAGGAAACGTATCGCATGAGCTAAAAACACCTATTTTTAATATTCAGGGATATATTTTGACCCTGTTGGATGGTGCTTTGGATGACAAAGAAGTGCATGTTCATTTTTTAAAGAAAGCTGCAAAAAGTATTGATAGAATTGCCACGCTGGTTGAAGATTTGGAGGCAATTACTCAATTAGAATCTGGCGAATTGACTATGGAAATGGAAACATTTAATATCCTTGATCTGGTTCAAGATGTATTTGATTCTTTGGAAAGTAAGGCAAGCGAAAAGAAAATTACTTTCGATTTTAAAGAGGGAACTAAATATACTTTTATAGTAGAAGCT
>JANOCT010000037.1:0-2670 GCA_031412335.1 bacterium
ATCAGCCGCCCGGCGCTGCCCGCCGAGTTGCGCAAGGCGCACATCCATGTCGTGCCTTCCCGCTGGGACGAACCGTGCGCGCTCACGCTGTTCGAGGGCATGGCTTGCGGGCTCGCGACCGTCGGCTCGCGCACCGGCGGCACCCCGGAGGTGGTGGGCGAAGCCGGACTACTTTTCGAGCGGGATTCCGCCGATCAACTTGCCGAACACCTCGGCAATCTCGTCACCAACCAGGCGCTGCGCACCGACTACGCCAACAAAGCGCGCGCGCGCGCCAAGACGCTCACTTGGGAGCGCACCTGGTCCCAATTCCACACCCTGCTGAACGACTGATGCACATCGCCTTCGTCAATATGCCGATCGAATTTTACTCGCCGATTTCCGGCGGCGCGATCTCGACGGTGATGATGTACACCGCCCGCGAATTGCTGGCGAACGGACACAAAGTCAGCGTGCTCACGCCGATGAACGGTGACGAGACGCATCACGAAGGCGAGATCATCCCGATCGAAACCAAGAGCCGAAACGATCTGAGCTTTCTCCAGCGCCGGATCTCGGGCCTGCGCGCGCGGCTCGGGCGCTGGGACTGGCCGTATTTCGAATACTACCTGCGTTCGTTCACCCGCACCTTGCAGAAGCTCTCGCCGGCGCCCGACGCAGTCGTGCTTTTCAACGATCTCGTCTCGCCGAAGTACGTGAAACGCATCCTGCCCAAGAGCCGCGTGATCGTCTGGCTGCACAACGAGTGGCGGACGAAGCAGGACATCGCGGAAACCGCGCGGAACACCGACGCCTTCGTGACGTGCAGCGATTATGTGCGGCGCTGGACGGCGCAGCATCACGGCTTGCCGCTCGATCGATTCGCGGTCGCGCACAACGGCGTGGATGCCGCGGCCTTTCATCCACGGGAAAATTTTCTCAGCCCGAGCAAGCCGGTGCGCGTGCTCTTCGTCGGTCGCATCGATCCGAACAAAGGCCCGGACCTCGTCGCGGATGCTGTCGCAACGCTGCGCGCCGAAGGATTGCCGGTCAGCCTCACGGTCGCCGGCGGGTTGTGGTTTTACGGCCACGGGAATGAAATGGCCGATCCGTTTTTCCGGGAATTGAAGACGAAGATGGACGCGGCGGGCGCTGACTATCTCGGCCATGTCGCGCGGCCCGCGATCCCGGAACTGATCCGGCAGCACGATGTCGTCTGCGTGCTGTCGCGTTCGCAGGACCCCTACCCGCTCGTCACGCTCGAAGGCATGGCCAGCGGCTGTGCGGTCATCGCTTCGAATCGCGGCGGTCTGCCAGAAGCCTGTCACGAAGCGGGCGTGCTCGTGGACCCGGATGATTTTCCAGCCGTCGTCGGTGCGCTCCGCGCGCTGGTCACCGACCCCGAACTCCTGCGGCGCACCAAACAGAAAGCGGTCGCGTGGGCCGGCGGCGAACCGTGGTCGGCTTGCGCCGCCGTCATCGAAAATGCCGCCTCCCGCCGCACCACCACTTAACCCCAAGAACAACTCGTATGAGCGAATCCAAACTCCACTGGCGCATCCCGGCCATCGACGGCGTCCGCGCCCTCGCGTGCCTCATGGTTTACATCTTCCACGTCTGGCAATTCTCCGGCTCGCCCGGGCTGCCCGTGAACATTGCCGGTCACCAGATCAATCTGTTCGGGTTCCTCGATGCGTTCCCCGCGGGCGTCGATCTGTTCATGGTGCTGAGCGGATTTTGCCTGTTCTGGCCGCTCTGCAAATCGCCCGAGGCTCTGGAGCGCTGGAATTGGCGCGACTACGGCTGGCGGCGCATCCGGCGCATCGTCCCGCCGTACTACATGGCGATCCTCTACACGATCCTGCTGCCGGTGGTGCTCGTGGCGATTTTCAAGCTGCTGAAGATGGACGCCAGTTGGCAGCCGATTCCTTCCGGGTGGCAGATTTTCACCCACCTGTTTTTCATCCACACGCTGTTTCCCGACACGTGGGACGGCATCACCGGCGCATTCTGGTCGCTCGGGCTCGAGGCGCAGTTCTATCTGGTGTTCCCGTTCGTCATCTTTGCCTTTCGCAAAGGGCGCGCGTGGGTGCTCATCGCAATGGTCCTCATCTCGGTCATCTACCGCGTCATCACCTACTACCAGACGATCGACGCCGGCTATCATCGGCAAATGGTCGCGTCCATTTTCTTCCTCGGCCGCTGGATGCAATTCGCCGCCGGGATGGCCGCCGCGTGGGTCGTCGCGACGCACTGGCACGAGGGAGGCAAGCTGCGCAGCGCCTGGGCCGGCACTCTTCTCTTCATCGGCGCCATCGTCCTCTACATCCTCGCGACCACGCAGATTCTCTCCGGCTTGCCGAAGGCCCTGCCAGTGCGCGATCTCCTGCTGGCAGCTTCTTTCGCGGTCGGGATCATCGCCATCTGCGCCACGCAAACGCCGGTGCGCACGGTGTTTTCCAATCGCCTGAGCGCCGGCCTCGGATTCTTTTCCTACAGCATCTTCCTCATTCATCAGCCCACCGCCTGGTATCTCTCCGAGATGATCGACAAGAAGCTGAAGCTTACGGGCCTCCCCGATTTTGCGCTGCTCATGAGCGTCGGCCTGGTGGTCGTCTGCGGCATTGCCTACGTCTTTTTCCTGCTCTTCGAAAAGCCGTTCCTCAACTCCCGCCGGCCGGTGAAAGGCAC
>JANOCT010000038.1:0-13324 GCA_031412335.1 bacterium
AAATTAATTGCAAGCCTGGAGAAGCAAACCGGTGCAGAAATCAGAAAAGCCTAACAAACATCAACCATAAAAAAGAGATGGATATTGCTGCAACACTTGATACAGTCCGACTTAAAGCAGAACAAATAATGTCGGTATGTGACGGACTTAAACAAAACAACGACAGTCTGTTACAAGAAAATCGTACGTTTATTAAAACCATTAATGAACAAAAAAATGAAATAAAACGACTGGAAGAAAAGCTGAAGGTAGGAGCTATGGCAAGGCACATTACAGACAACTCAGAAAAAAATATTGATTTGAAGCAAAAAATTAACGAATTTGTGCGGGAAATTGATAAGTGCATTACGATATTGAATACGAAAGAATAAATAGGAAATGGGAGAAATCTCAATAAAAATAACAATAGCCGAACGAATTTATCCACTCAAAGTTGAAATGGAAGAGGAAGAAAACGTTCGGAAGGCAGCAAAAATCATTAATGACAGGATCAAGGAGTTTCAAGATAACTATGCAGTAAAAGATAAGCAGGATTTACTTGCTATGTGTGTATTACAGTTTGCAACTGATTCTTTGAAAATTGACCCAAAAAAAATGATTGCCGACAACGGCGTGTCTGATCGAGTTGCTGAACTCGATAAACTATTGACTAATTACCTGATTGCTCAATAGAGCTTTATTTTTTCTGCTTCACATCTTTTTGCAATACAATTTTATTAACGCTAATCATTAGCCGTAAGGCATTATTTTATATTAACTAATAAACATGGAATTAACATTATACATATTCGGAGCATTTTTAGTAGGAGGAGCCATTGGTTGGTTTGCTCTTCAAAAAGTGTTGAAAGGGCAGGAAGCGACCGCTAAAGAAAGAGCTTTGCTGATTGTGAAAGAAGCAGAAAACGAAGCGGAAATTTTGAAAAAGAACAAGCTGCTGGAGGCGAAAGAGACATTTTTAGGAATGAAAGCTGAGCATGAAAAAGAAATTAATACGAAAAACATTGCTGCATCTCAACGAGAAAATACGCTTAAACAAAAAGAACAATCGCTCAACCAAAAACTTGAAAACAGTCAAAGAAAAGAGCAGGAGCTTGATAATCAAAAAGTAAATTTGAATAAACAAACAGAATTACTTGAAAAAAAGAAAGAAGATATTGAGCAACAACATCAGCAACAAGTTAAAGTATTAGAGAAAATATCTGGACTTTCTCAGGAAGATGCTAAGAGCCAACTAATTGCTGCTTTGACGGACGAAGCAAGAACCAGAGCAATGTCTGACATAAAAGACATTGTAGAAGATGCAAAAATGACGGCGGCAAAAGAAGCCAAGAAAATTGTGATTAGTACCATACAACGTACCGCAACAGAGAGTGCAATAGAAAATACGGTTTCAGTTTTCAACATAGAAAGTGATGAAGTAAAAGGTAGAATTATTGGACGTGAAGGTAGAAACATCCGTGCATTGGAAGCAGCTACTGGAATTGAAATTATAGTTGATGATACTCCCGAAGCTATTATCCTTTCAGGGTTTGACCCAATTAGAAGAGAAATTGCACGATTAGCATTGCATAAATTAGTTACCGATGGTCGTATTCACCCAGCTAGAATTGAAGAAGTGGTGAACAAAACCAAAAAACAATTGGAAGAAGAAATTATTGAAACTGGAGAAAAAACGGTAATTGACCTTGGAATACATGGCTTGCATCCAGAATTAATCCGGATGGTTGGTAGAATGAAATATCGATCTTCTTATGGTCAAAATTTGTTGCAACACTCTAGAGAAGTTGCAAATTTCTGTGCTACTATGGCTGCAGAATTAGGATTAAATGTAAAACTTGCTCGACGAGCCGGGCTTTTGCATGATATCGGAAAAGTGCCAGATGAAAATCCTGAAACACCGCATGCATTACTTGGGATGCAATTAGCGGAGAAATATAAGGAGCATCCAGAGGTATGTAATGCAATTGGTGCACATCATGATGAAATTGAGATGACTAGCTTGCTTTCTCCAATTATTCAAGCTTGCGATGCAATTTCAGGAGCAAGACCAGGAGCGAGAAGGGAAGTTGTTGAAAGTTACATTAAACGATTAAAAGACTTGGAAGCATTAGCTCTATCCTATCCTGGAGTTGAAAAAACATTTGCTATTCAGGCTGGAAGAGAATTACGAGTGGTAGTTGAAAGCGAAAAGATCAGCGATCAACAATCAGAAGTTTTAGCATTTGATATTTCCCAACGTATCCAAAACGAAATGACATACCCAGGGCAGGTAAAAGTTACTGTAATAAGGGAAACCCGATCGGTTTCTTTTGCTAAATAAATTACCAAATAATAGATAATTCACAAGCGACCCTTCAATCATAAATGAAAAAAATAGATCAGTATTTTGAGGTTTATGGCCAAAGTCACCAGAATGCTACTAATAAACTCATTCATTGGATCGCCGTTCCTTTAATAGTTTTCAGTCTTTTAGGCTTAATCTGGAGTATTCCAATTCCAGAATTTCTTCAGTTTTCACTGTTTTTTAATTGGGCTACTATTCTTATTGCAATCGTTTTATATTACTACTATACGCTATCACCGATATTGGCTTTTGCTATGGTTTTTGTAATCGGTATATTTTCTTTTTTTTATGTTTTAATAGAAAAAAGTGCCTATCCGTTATGGCAAGTAAGTTTAATCATATTTGTAATTGCTTGGATTTTCCAATTTATAGGTCATAAAATTGAAGGAAAGAAACCATCTTTTTTGGATGATTTGCGGTATTTGTTGATTGGTCCTTTATGGTTACTCCATTTTTTGTTTAAAAAAGTTGGGATATCATATTAACTTATTGTTAAGTTTTTATTTCTATTTAAAATTAACCTAACGCTTATTTAATAACCGGTTAACATCAAATTAACATTGGGAATTTACTTTTGCAGCCTAACCTAATACGTTATGCAATCCAAAAAATATTTCTCTTTAATTCTAATTTCCTTATTTACAGTAATTTCCTTTATTATTAATCCAATAGCTGCATTTTCGCAATCAACCAATGGAAAGATAGCAGGAAAAGTAACTGATGAGAATACTGGAGAGGATATAATTGGACTAGCAGTAGTAATTGAAGGAACTACGAAAGGTGTACAAACCAATATAGAGGGTAGATATTCGTTAGATAATTTAATTCCCGGAAGTTATACACTTGTTTTTAGATACCTTACTTATGGAACTAAAAAAGTAGAGAATGTTGTAGTAAACGCTGGTCAGCTTACCGAACTTAGTGTAACTATGGCGGAGGAATCTAGATCGATCAACGAAGTTGTAGTTACTTCAACATTTCAGCGTGAATCTATTAATGCCTTGTATTCCATTCAGAAAAACAATGTTAGTATTTCAGATGGAATTTCATCAGATGTGATAAAAAGATCACCAGATAAAAGCACTAGCGATGTATTAAAACGAGTAAGCGGAACAAGTATTCAAGATAATAAGTTTGTTATAATTAGAGGTTTGAGTGATCGATACAATGTTGCTATGCTCAATAATTCTATTTTGCCAAGTAGCGAACCAGATAAACGTGCTTTTTCGTTCGATATAATTCCGTCAAATTTAATTGACAACATCATTATCAACAAAACTGCATCACCAGAATTGCCAGGAGATTTTGCCGGAGGTGTGGTGCAAGTATTAACGAGAGATGTACCAGAAGAAAATTTTATTGATTTTTCAGTAGGCTTTGGTTTAAATACCCAGTCAACATTCAAAAAATTTATATCAAACGGAAGAGGTAAATACGATTATTTAGGATTTGGTGATGGGTCAAGAAAATTGCCTGATGGTTTTCCATCTTCCCGAGCAAATTACAATAGAGCTTCACAAGCAGATCGTATAAAATTCTCTAAACTTTTTAAAAATAGTTATGGTGAAAAATCAAGTACTGCCTTACCTTCTCAAAGCTATCAGGTTACATTTGGAAATAAAAGAATATTAAAAAACTCAGCTGCCTTTGCGACAATAGCTTCGTTAACGTATCGAAATTCGCAAAATATAACTCCTGTTGAAAGATTTGACTATGATAATCAGGAAAAAACTCCTGCCTATAAATATGAAGATACCCAATATAGGTTTTCTACTAATGTTGGTGCCTTATTAAATTTAACGTACATAAAAGATAAATCTAAAATTTCATTGAAAAACTTGGCCAACAAAGTTTTCGATGAAGTTTACAACGATAGAATTGGTTCAAACCAAGTTACGTTAAGTGATATTAAATTTAAAATAAATGATTTAACTCAAAAAAGTTTAGTAAGTACTCAACTTCTTGGAGAGCATAAATTAAATTATGAAGACATATTATTAAATTGGAATGTAAACTTTGCTAATACTCAAAGAGATCAGCCAGATTTTAGAACTATTAGTTATAATCGACCTTTCTCATTGCCAGATAGCGAATTCTCAGTAATTGACCGTTCATCTAGGAGATTTTACTCTACCTTAGATGAGAATGCATATGGTGGTTCAGCAAGTGGCCAATTACCATTTGAGTTTTTTGATTTAAAAAATTCTATTAAAATCGGTGGATCAGCATTAGTTAGAGATCGTAGTTTTGAAGCAAGAATATTTAATTACGCAACTGCATCTATAAATTTTAATGATAGTTTACTAACCCTTCCTTTTGATCAGATTTTTTCAGATAATAATATAAATCAAAATGGATTTATACAAAGTGAATTTACCAATAATAATGATGCTTATAATTCACAATCTAATTTATATGCTGGTTTTATTAATTTAGATAATCAAATAACAAAATCAATAAAGTTAAATTGGGGAGTTCGTGTTGAATCATTTAACCAACAATTAGAATCAAAAGCTACAAGTGGAACAGATTTAATTAAAATTGATACTGGAAATGTCAATTTATTACCATCAGCTAATTTGACTATAGCATTATCTGAAAAATCAAACTTAAGATTTTCAGCTTCTAAAACACTTTCCCGACCTGAGTTTAGGGAGTTAGCACCTTTTGAATTTTATGATTTTATTACTGCAAGTTCATTATCAGGAAATCCAGATTTAAAGCAAAGTGAAAACCAGAATTATGATACACGGTTTGAGTATTATCCTTCCCCAGGTGAAGTAACTTCAATTTCAGCATTCTATAAAAGATTTAAAAATCCAATCGAATTAATTGCTAATTCTTCTTCCAATTCAGATTTAAGAAGATTCTCTTACGAAAATGCAAAGGAAGCCAATACATATGGTTTTGAGTTTGAGTTTAGAAGAAAACTTACATTTATAAACCCAACAATTAACTGGTTGCAGGATATTACATTATTTACTAACGCTGCTTACATCATTTCAACAGTTGATTTAGTAAATCAAAATCGTGAAGATCGGGCTTTGCAAGGTCAATCTCCTTATCTAGTAAATGCTGGATTACAATATTTTAATGCTACAAATAATTATGCTATAAGTGTTTTGTTTAATAGAATTGGAGAGAGAATATCTATTGTTGGATATCAAGGTTATCCCGATTATTATGAGAATAGCAGAAGCGTTATGGATATTCAATTATCAAAAAAAATAATGAAAAATGCAGGAGAATTAAAATTAAATGTTTCAGATATATTTAACCAAAGAGCGATTATCTACCAAAATTTAAACGATAAAAAATCGTACGATGAAAATAAAGATAGAATTATAAGCAAAGGAAATTTAGGAACAAATGTTGCATTATCTTTTTCATATAAATTTGGTTTATTAAAAGAAGCCAAATCATTCACTAATTGAATTAATTAAATTATATAGCAATTAACATTTAATTAACATTATAATAATATTCTATTTATATAAAAATAACGTAGTTTGTAACTAATCAAAATCAAAAAATAAAATGAAATCATTAAAATTTTTAACTTTTTTACTAACAGGTTCAATTTTGTTGAATGCTTGTAAAGATGATGATCCAATCAAAGATCCTGTTGATAATGTAGAAAAAGCAACATTAACTGGAGATTTAAAAGAAAGTAGAACATTTACAGAAAATGATACGGTAAAATTATTAGGGTATGTTTATGTTCAAAGTGGCGTTACGCTAACGTTTGAACAAGGTACAGTTATTAAAAGTGACGTTAACACAAAAGGAGCTTTAATAGTAGAACGTGGTGGTAAATTAATTTGTAACGGAACTCAAGATAAACCAGTTGTTTTCACTTCTGGTAAGCCAGTTGGCGAACGTCAACCTGGAGATTGGGGTGGAATTATTTTATTAGGAAAAGCACCAACCAATCGCTCAACTGAACCAACAATTGAAGGCGGTGTTGGAAGACCTTATGGCGGAACAGATCCAAATGATAATTCTGGTTCTTTAAAGTATGTTAGAATAGAATATCCCGGCATTGTGGCACAACAAGCAAGTGAAATTAATGGATTAACTTTAGGAGCTGTTGGAGCTGGAACTGTAATCGAAAATGTAATGGTTTCATATTCAAATGATGATTCATTCGAATTTTTCGGTGGAACGGTAAACGCAAAAAATTTAATCTCATTTGGAGCTGCTGATGACGATTATGATTTTGATTTTGGATATATTGGAAAAATACAATATGCAATTGCTTTTAGAGATCCAAAAGAAGATGATTCAGATCCCGGTAATGGAGTTGAATCTGATAATGATGGAACTGGAACTAGTGCATCACCATTCACCAAACCAACCCTTTCTAATTTTACATGGGTTGGACCCAATGGTGCTGCAAACACTGCACCAAATCATAACTTTGCTAATCGTTTTAGAAGAGGATCTAGATTTTCAGTTCACAATTCTATTTTATTAGGATATGCAAAAGGTGGTTTTGTTATTGATGGTGAATCTACAGCAATTGCTTATTTAAATGGAGAATCTCAATTTAAAAATAATATTGTTCAAGCAGTTACCTTACCTTTTGGAAGTTTAAATAATGCACAATTTACGGATGCTACTTTAGAAGCAAAAGCTGTTGCAGATGGTTGCATTAGATATTCACTTTCTACTGATATTGTTTTAACTAATATTACAAGCCTTACAGCACCCAATTTTCAGCCAGCTACAAATTCTCCGGCAAAAATTGGTGCTAATTATGATGGTTTAGATGGATTTTTTACGAAAGGAAACTTCCGTGGTGCAATTGGCGATAACGATTGGACTAAAACCTGGACTAACTTCAATCCTCAGGTAAAAGTGTATTAATTTGTTTTAGTTTTTAAGAGTGAAAACCCAAACGAAAGTTTGGGTTTTTTTGTTTTTAATACTTTAACAATAAATAAATGGAGATTAAATAAAATTTTAATTCTGCTTTTCAATTACCTTTAAAACTCGATCAGGATAATCAGATATAATACCATCAACTCCACATAAAATCATTTTTTCAATATCAGCATACTCATTTACCGTCCATGGTATAAGTTTAATACCGTCTTTCTTACAGGCTATTAATAAATCCATATCAGCTAATTTAAATGCTGGACTGTAAATAGTCGGTTGAAAGCCTAATAATGCAATATTTTCATTAAAGGTAAGGGTGTTTTCTATCAATAAAGCAGTTTTTATTTTTGGGTATTTTTGATGTAATACTTGCAAGGTCCGTACATCAAACGATTGAATAATAACTTGTTTTTCAATTCCTGCATTCTTTATTTCTTGCATTACTAATTCAACAAATAATTCAGGCTTGGGATGGAAAATAGCATCTGTTAATTTCTGTGTTTTAGTTTCTATGTTGTAATAAATTTTAACTCCATCTGGTTTGTTTTTTTCAATTAACTGAATTACATCTCTTAACAAAGGTTTTACTTCTTTTACTTTTTCTTGCTGCTCAAATCTTGGATGAATTTTACTTCCGCAATCAAATTTCATAACCTCTGAATAATTCATCTGGTAAATGTTAAACGACCTTTCTTCCAACTCACTTATTTCTTTTCCTTCTGGTGTTAAGCAAATTTCATGATTCATAAATGGCTCATGTGATAGTAAAACCTGATTATCTGCACTAATTACTACATCCATTTCTAAGGTAGTTATACCCATTTCCATGACTTTCAAAAATCCTTTGCCTGTATTTTCTGGATAGTAGCCACGGCAACCTCTATGGCCTTGAATATCAAAATCTGAGGAAACTTTGCAATTAGAAATAAATGAAATCATGATAATAATAACTAAATACCTTCTGGGTTTTGTTAACATAAAATGTAATAAATTAAATTTAATGGAAAATAGAATGGATGTTTTTCAAATAGATTAACAAAAAAACAAAGCGTTGGTTACAGTTTATTTTAAGTTTTAAGTATCAACTTGGTTTTCTGCTCAACATCTCAAGCGTGTCCAATGGCACATGATTTATGTCTAGCACAACAAAGCCATCTAAACAATCAGAAAACTTAGGATCAATATTAAAACCAATTAACTTTGAATTAAGCTGAGCATATTGACGAAGTAAAACAGGCAATTTTGCATTGTTCGGTTCTATTTCAGCAATGAGTTTGTCCAACGTTTTAAAATTCTGATTTCGTAATAACACTTCCGAATCCTCTTTAGTTAATTTGACTTTAAATTTATGTCGAGGCTTTATCATTTCAGCCAATTCTTTATCAAAATAGTTTTTTTCGAAGAAATCGATAATAAGATTTTTAGAAACCTTTGAAAAATTATTGCTGATACTTACAGGACCTATTAAATACCTGAACTCTGGATTTTTTATCAGAAATAATAAAATACCTTTCCACAAAAGAAATAAAGGAAATGGCTTTTGCTGATATTCTTTCACTACAAAAGATCTTCCCAATTCTATAGAAGATTTTAATATGGGAAAGAAAGATTTTTTAATTTTAAATAAAGTATTTAAATAAAAACCTTGCCGGCCATAATGATCAAATATAAAATTTCCTTTTCCGATTCGATACGCTCCAACGATATTTTTAGTAGTACTATCCCACAAAAATAAATGATGATAATACAAATCAAAGTGATCTAGATCTAATGCTTTATTCGTTCCTTCTCCAATTTCGCGAAAAGTTTTTTCGCGTAGCCGACCTATTTCATGAATGATAGAAGGGATATTATTCGTTCCAGAAATAAATACCTCGTATCCTTTTTCTGATAATACAAGTTTATCTCTTCTTAACGACTCAATTTCGTTTTCAATTGATTGCTGGTTTGCTGGTTTAGCTACGTCTTTTGGCTGTTTTAATATATTGAAGATATCGCCCGTGAAAAACTTTTTCACCTCCACTTCCGATTCAAGTAAGTATGTTTTTGCTCTTAAATAATTTAGTAAAGTGGAATTATCATTAAACTGTGAATAATCTTGAACAGGTATTGGTTTTCCAATTCTAACTTTTATAACATGCCCTTTTTTGTTAAACAGTTCGGAAGGTAATTTTGCCGTTCTTAATTTAGGATGCAAAAAATTGAGAATATTAAATAATAAACCATTATTACCATGAAAAAATACTGGCAATACCGGAACTTTAGCTTTAGAAATTAATTTACTAACCACCGGATGCCAGGGTTTATCAGAAATTTTATTCAAATATGGTCTGAAGGTAGAAACTTCACCTGCTGGAAAAATACCAACGGGAGTTCCTTCCTTTAAAATTTCAAGCATTCGCTTTAGGCCAGAAATACTGCTACCGTTTTTTACATCTTCAAATGGATTTACAGCAATAAAATATTCCGCAAGATTAGGAATATTCATAAGAAGAAAATTAGCTAGTACCTTAAAATCCGGACGAACCGTTGCTATGAGTTTTAATAAAATTAGCCCTTCTATACCACCATATGGGTGATTAGCTGTAACAATAAAACCACCTTCTAATGGAATATTTTTTAATTCCTCTTCATCATATTCTACTTCAACCCCAACAGATTTGAGAATAAAATCAATAAACTCAAGACCATTTTTGTCTTTTCCTTTATCGAAAAGCGAATTAATGTCGTTGATTTTCATCAACTCCATTAAAAGATATGACAATCCAGGAATTTTGAATTTGTCTATATTAATTGCCGACTCGAAGTCTTTATTTGAAATAATGCCCAATGGATTCGATTTTAACAGCTTAGGTAAACATACGATTTCCTTTTTCAAAACTAGGAAAGAAATATATTTTTCTCAACGCAATTAGCTCATTTTGCGTACTATTTTAGAATGAAAGTCAAGCCAATTTTTTTTCAATGTTTACTGCTTGTTATATTATTGTTATCATTTTGCTACAATACCTTCAAAAAACAATAGATCAGTAAATTAGGCTTATTATTTTCATGGCTATGACAATTTACAATCTTTTGGAAACCAATTCAGACTTTACCAGCTTCTGCAATTTCCTTAAGTTATCTGGTTTCAACTCCTTAGTGAGCAGCGAAGGCCCATTTACAATCTTTGCTCCGGTTAATAATGCTTTTAAAATACTCCCGAAAGGGAGAATTGCAGCTCTCGCTGATATAAATAATAATACATCGTTAATAAACACCATTCGTTTTCATATTATTAACCTCAAATTTGAAAGTGATGATTTTGAAAACGGTCAACTCATTAAATCACTGTATGGCGAACGAGTTGAAGTTATGGTAAAACAAGAACAGGTTTATATCAATGAAGGTAGAATTTTATTTACCCTGAAAAGTGATAATGGAAATATCCATGCAATAGACGAAGTTCTGATTCCAGATAATCGGTATTATCAGTTTTTTTAGAAGAAGTGATTTCGGAGTAGAGGTTATTTGAGATTAGTGTTTAAACATGTATTTCATATTTTGAAATTTATTTCTTTTTTTTTTAATGTTAGCACGTATATTTTAGAAATACTTTGCATATTATTTGGTAAATAAAAAATAAATTTGCACATTTGATTAAAGACTTATTGAAATGTAATATTCTTATAATCATAAATAGTAATAGTATTTTTGAATTAACATAAAATTAACAATTTTTTAACATAGCAAAGTAAAATAACTTTTATCTACCTACACATGAAGAAGTATTTCTATCTATTTCTACTATTTGTTATTGTATTATTTTCGAATTTAAATGATGCAAATTCACAAACCTATGGTCCACTTTACACTGATGCCACCTTTGATGCAAAAGCAATTGATGTAAATTTAGCTGTTGGAGCAATTGCTGGTGAAGCTGGTGTATCAAATGGCGCAGCCAGCTACACAATACCGATTTCAGTGCCTCCTGGTACAAATGGGGTCTCTCCTTCTATAGCAGTAGTTTATAATTCCATGACTGGTAACGGCTTATTGGGTCAAGGTTGGAATCTTGCTTCTGGAGGTAGTATTACTAGAGTCGGTAAGAATTTATTTCATGACGGAGTTGTAGGTGGTGTTAATATTGATGCAAATGATCGCTTTGCCTTGGACGGTGCAAGAATGATAGTAACTAATGGAATTTATGGGCAAGCGAATAGTAAATATACTCTAGAAGTGCAAAATTTTTCATCTATTACAGCTTATGGAATTTCTGGAAATGGACCTGAATATTTTATTGCAGTTACAAAAGACGGAACAATTATGGAATATGGAAATTCACCCGATTCAAAACAAGAAAGTGGTAGTGGAATTTATGTATGGTCGTTGAATAGAGTTTACTATAAGGACGGTAATTTTATTGATTATGAATATATTTTTAATACCTCACACCAATATCTTAAAAAAATTAGTTATTCATTTTCAAATAATTTTTTTACACCTAATGTTGTAGAATTTGAATATATGTATCGTGATGATCGTATCTCTAGTTATATTAAGGGGTTAAAATGTGAATTTCCATTCTTGTTGGAAAAAGTAAAATTATATTATAATTATGATGTTGATTTTCCATTAAATAATTTTGCAAGTAAAAGTTTTGAGTTTAAATATGCTTTTCAAAAAACATCTTCTTATTTAATTGAATTAATAGAAAAAGATGAATTAAACGCTAAGTTAAATTCAACAATTTTTAAATATGGAGAAATTCCTGATATCTATAATAAAGTTCAATGTACAACTCCATTTAACATTTCAGATGATTATTCAGCATCAGATATAAATGGTGATGGGATAGATGAAGTAATTGTTTATACAAAATCAGCCAGTGGATTAGGTAGTTATTATACAAATTTTAAAATTTTACAAAAAAGTTCAATACCAAACAATAATTCATATAGTTTACTTTCTACAACCGCCTTACCTTCCAATTTCAATGTAGTATTCAAAAATCGAGTTAAACCTAATTTGAAAATTGCCAGTGATTTTGATGGTAATGGAATGAACGATCTTTTATTTGCTAAAATTGATGAAGTTGGACCAAACAACAATAGGTATAAAATTTTAGGAGATTTACTTCTTTACAATAGCCCAAGTTCTGGAACTACTTATCCTGCACCTATTTCTATAGCAAACAGCAGTAGCCTTTGGCCTTTCACTAAAGTTCCAGATAATGGTAATTATTTGTTATCTGGTGATTTTAACGGTGATGGCAAAACTGATATAATCACATTTTTTATAAGTGATGGTAATAATAATTTTTCTGAAAATAGAATATTTTTAAATGGGAATTCTACCAGCTTGCAGCCTGGAAATAATAGTTATTCATGGTTTTCAAATTCTATTTGGCATAAAGCCCTTAAAACTTATGTTTTAGATTTTAATGGTGATGGGCGTGATGACATTATGCTTATTGATAATGACCATACCGAAATTTTAACGTATGATCAAAGTTTAAATAAATATTCAAGTCTATATCATACAAGTTATTTTGGATACCCAAATAAGTATCAATTAATATTTTTTGGTGATTTTAATGGAGATGGTAAAACTGATTTATTAACAAGAGGTGAGATTTTAAACGATAATTCAAGTTGGACTGTTTCACTGTCTACTGGTACAGATTTTTTTCAAGAGCCTCAAACTTTTTTTAAAAACCCTGATTACAGGCCAAATTCTTACAATGCTACGAATGATAAAATATTTATAGCAGATTATAATGGTGATGGACAATCTGATATTTTTCATTCCTACAATCACAATTATGACTTATTATCAACTATTGATATTTATTATAGTGTAAGTGAAGGATTTTTTCGAGAACAAAGCCTTAATAATTATTTTATTGGAGTACAAGTTGAAAGCTCTTTGCCATTTGATTCAGATGGTGATGGGAAAACAGAAATACTAAATTATAATAAAATGACTGTCCGTATATCTACTTAAATAATTAAATTTGTTTTATGAATATTATAGAAATAGCTAAAAAATTTCCATCTGAATCAAGTTGTATAAAGTATTTTAAAGAAGTAAAAGAAAAGAAAGGAATTATTTGTA
>JANOCT010000039.1:0-25815 GCA_031412335.1 bacterium
GGCGTTTGATTTCCATACGGATGCACCGGTTTACATTGAGCAACAATATCAAAACTCAAAAAACTTTGTGCTTCCATTTATTGCAAAGCATAAAAAAATAGGACCAGGAACTGGAGTTTTAGAAATAGGATGTGGCCAAGGGGGTGTTTTAAAACCATTTTTAGAAGCTGGCTGCAAGGTAACCGGAGTTGATTTGGACGAACAAAAATTAAATATCGCTAAAAACCTTTTCGCAAATGATATTTCGGCAAGCAATGCCTCTTTTATTTTCAAAAACATTTACGATGTAACTATTGAAGCTGATTTTAAGGAATTATTTGATGTCATTATTTTAAAAGATTCGATAGAACATATTCCAGATCAAAAGCGAATCATTGATTATCTCAAAAATTTTCTGGCAAAAGATGGAATTATCTTTTTTGGATTTCCACCATGGTATATGCCATTTGGTGGCCATCAACAGATTTGTAAAAACAAACTATTATCGCTTTTACCTTATTATCATTTGCTTCCAAAAGCCGCTTACACAAGTTTTTTAAAATTAGCTGGTGAACCAGAACCTGTCATTAAAGAACTTTTGGAAATTAAGGAAACCGGCATTTCGATTGAACGATTTGAACGAATTGTGAAAGAAACCGGCTATCAAATAGTTGAGCGGAAACTATATCTTATCAATCCTATTTATCGATATAAATTCAAACTCGAACCAAAAGAACAGCTTGGCTTTATCAGCGGAATTCCATTTTTTAGAAATTTTGTTTCCACTTGTGCTTATTATTTGATTAAAGTTTAATAGAATTAAGTAAGTATAATCTACTTTTTTTTGAAGTAGTTAATAAAATGCCGTAGCCATGACCCTTTAATAATTCCACATCTGCAAAATATCCGTTGGCCTAGCCCGGATTGTAGCGGCAACCTTTTTTCTTTTAGCAAAGGGAATAAGCGTTCAGGCCAAGAAAAAAGATACAGCGGAAAGCCGGATTAGCTCCTAAAACCCATTAAATTTTATTCTAATTGCTCTATAATTCACATCAAAATTTTTGTTTCATTTTCAAAATCAAAATCCTATATTTGCAACCCGCTACAAATTAGTGGATATAAATAACAAAAACAATAAAAGTAAAATGAAAAATTACGAGTCAGTAATCATTCTTACCCCATTGTTGTCGGAGGAGCAAGTGAAAGAGGTAATCGCCAAATTCAGAAAAACCCTTACCGACAACGGAGCCGAGATTGTCCATGAAGACAATTGGGGTTTGAAGAAGCTCGCTTACAACATTGAGAAAAAAACCACAGGTTTTTACCATCTCACAGAGTTTAAAGCACCAGGCACACTAATCAGTAAATTAGAAGTTGACTACAAACGCGATGAGCGGGTAATGCGTTTTTTAACGGTTTCCCTTGACAAGCATGCAATTTCGTATAACGAACGTAAACGTAATGGAACACTAGCTCCTTTGCCACCACGTGTAAAAAATGAGGAGAAAGTATAATGGCTGATAGAAAAATGTCGTACGTTACGGCTCCCAAGGTGGAAGATAACCGTAAAAAATATTGCCGTTTCAAGAAAAGTGGAATTCGGTATATCGATTACAAAGACGCAAATTTCTTATTGAAATTTGTAAACGATCAAGGAAAAGTATTGCCAAGAAGATTGACTGGTACTTCTCTAAAGTTTCAACGAAAAGTTGGACAAGCGATTAAAAGAGCTCGTCATATCGGTATATTACCTTACGTTACAGATTCATTAAAATAAACCCGGAACGACATGGAAATAATACTGAAACAAGACGTGAAGCACGTCGGCGAAAAAGATGAAATTGTAAAAGTAAAAGCTGGATACGGTCGTAACTTTTTAATTCCACAAGGTTTGGGAATGATTGCAAATGAATCAAACAAAAAGGTTCTGGCAGAAAACATTAAACAAGCTGCATTTAAGCAAGATAAAATTAAGAAAATGGCAGAAGTAATTGCCGAAGGACTAAAAGATGTAACCCTAAGCATTGGCGCAAAAGCTGGTGAAAGTGGTAAAATATTTGGTGCGGTAAATACATTGCAAGTTGCTGAAGCTATTAAGAAATTAGGTTTCGAAGTAGATAGACGTAAAATTACGTTTGATAGCGATGTTAAATTCTTGGGTTCTTATGTTGCTAATTTGAATTTACATAAAGAAGTAAAAGTTCAATTGCCTTTTGAGGTAGTTGGCGAGTAATAATTTTTTTTGCATAATTAAAGGTGTCCCGAAAGGCGACACCTTTTTTTTGAATTTTTTTGAAAATTAGCTTTTCATCCTAAATTGCTTGATCATCTTAGAATTATTTTTTATTGTATCTAGTGATATTAAAAACCATTCGAGTTTTTTTGAAGTATTCCGATAATTGGTTTTCATTATCTCTACCTATATTTTAAGATTTTGATCTTTATTACACTATTTTTTTGGAGCTAATCCGGCTTTACGCTTTATCTTTTTTCTTGGCCTATTCGCTCATTTCCTATACTAAAAGAAAAAAGGATGCCGCTCCAATCCGGACTAGGGGTACATTTGCGTTTTCAAGAGTGCTATCATTAAAGAATTCAATTCATAATTTTTTTAAATTATCTTTTGTCTAAATCAAACTAGAGATTACTTTTTCTTATTTCTTTCAATTTCAACATTCAATAAAAAACATAGATTTGAGCTATCTATTTGGTGATTTATTAACCTATGAAAAAAATAATTCAATTTGTTTTAGTATCAATTCTCTGGTTTTTTGGAATTACCATTTTATGGGTTGTAATTTATCGCTTCGTTCCGCCGCCGATTACTTTTTTGATGATACAACGGTTAACAGTACAAACTTTTGGAAATGAAGATGTACGATTCAAAAAAGATTGGGAAAAGCTGGATAACATTTCTGACAATCTAAAAAAAGCCGTTATAGCTGCAGAGGATGCCAACTTTTTCGAGCATTATGGTTTCGATTTTAAAGCAATCGAAAAAGCAATAGAGAAAAATAAACGAAGTAAAAAAACCATTGGAGCTAGTACAATTTCTCAGCAGGTTGCCAAAAACGTTTTTTTATGGCAAGGCCGATCCTGGTTACGTAAAGGCTTCGAAGTTTATTTTACGACCTTAATAGAATTAATTTGGAATAAAAAACGGATTATGGAAGTGTATTTAAATGTAATAGAAATGGGAAATGGTGTATATGGTGCCGAAGCAGCCTGTCAATATTATTACAAAAAAAGCGCAAAAAGTTTGACTAAAAACGAAGCTGCAGGTATTGCTGCCATATTGCCAAATCCGCGTTATTGGAATCCAGTAAAATCTTCGGCCTTTGTAGCAAAAAAGAAATTAAGAATTGTACGAGATATGAGGACAATAACTGATTTACCTTTTTAAATAAATCAATTAAACGTTTAAAGAAACTGCTAAGGCCTTTGCAAAATAATTCGCATGCCATGATTTAGCAATTGGCAATTCCCAATTTGTTGCTAATTCAAGTTTATTATTCACTAAATTATTGAACACAATGGTTTCGGAATTAACTAATCCTGAAAGTATTAACTTTTCGAAATCAGATGCCGAAACTGATTCTACTTTATAATCTAATTTGTAAGCGATATTCATTCTATCAAAAAGATTAATTGAAAATTGCTTTTCAATAGATTGTATGAAATGCACCGACTTATCAATGGAACAACCACTTGCACCTGCATTACTTTCATCAACCATCAAAACGATAAAACGATTGTAATTAATAAACCCAGAAGCTAAAAGTTGTTGATTATGCGCCGTCCAAGTTTGAGTGAAATCTTCCAATTGCAACTCTATTTGCTCTGTTTCTGTTGCTGATAATTCACGATTGCTTTGATATATCCAAACTCTTGCATTGTTTCGCATTCGTTGTATTTTCTCTGTATTTTCCATTTTCTTAAACGATTCCGTTTGCTCTTACTGTTATTTCAGCTATATCAAGTACTTCAACTTCCTGTTCTTTCTCAAAATGTTTAACACCATCTCGTAGCATTGTCATACAAAACGGGCAACCAGCAGCTATAATATTCGGCTGGATAGCTAATGCTTCTTCCACACGTTCGATATTTACGTCTTTATTTCCTTTTTCAGGTTCTTTAAACATTTGTGCTCCACCTGCTCCACAACATAAACCATTTGCTTTGCAACGTTTCATTTCTACCAATTCAGCATCTAATATTTCAAGTGCTGCTCTAGGCGCTTCGTATACTTTATTTGCTCTACCTAAATAACATGGATCATGAAAAGTTATTTTTTTACCTTTAAAAACCTCTCCATTTTCAGCTTTTAATTTACCTTCATTTATTAATTGCTGTATTAATTCAGAATGGTGAATTACTTCATAATTACCTCCTAATTCCGGGTATTCATTCTTTATGGTATTAAAACAATGAGGGCAACCTGTTACAATTTTCTTGATATTATAAGCATTCATTGTTTGAATATTAACAGAGGCTTGCATTTGAAATAAAAATTCATTGCCAGCTCGTTTTGCAGGGTCACCTGTACAACTCTCTTCGGTACCTAATACAGCAAACTTAATTCCTACATGATCGAGAATTTTAGCAATATCACGTGTTATTTTTTGTGCCCGTTCATCAAAGCTACCTGCACAGCCTACCCAAAATAGCAATTCTGGTTCTTCTCCACTTGCAGCCAGTTCGGCCATTGTTCTTACATTCATCTTTTAATTAAAGATTTTTTTACAGGTTAATGAATTTAATTATAGTAATAGTTCAATTATTAAACTATCGTTTTATTTAATTTAAATTTTTAAACTTTTTTTATTCTTTCATTTAACTATTCGCCCAATTTAAACGATCAGCTGGTGAAAATTGCCAAGGTGCTCCATTATTTTCTACATTATTAAACATAGCATTCAAACTTTGTGGTGATTTAGATTCTTCTAGAACTAAATATCTACGTAAATCAACAATTACTGCTAATGGATCTAAATTTATCGGACAAGCTTCTGTGCAGGCATTACACGTTGTACAAGCCCATAATTCTTCTGTAGATATATAATCATACAAGAGAGATTTATTATCGTTAAAATCTTTGCCATGTTTCTCAATATTGTTTCCTACTTCAGTCAATCGATCACGGGTATCCATTAAAATTTTTCGAGGAGAAAGTAATTTACCAGTCATGTTTGCTGGACATTGAGAAGTACATCTTCCGCATTCTGTACAGCTATAAGCATCCATCAAACTTTTCCAACTCAAATCGTGCACATCTTTTGCTCCAAACCGAATAGGAGTTTCGCTTACCGGAGGAACAAAACTGGTATCCATCATCGCTTTAATCTCGTTTTGTATACTTTCTGGATTGGTAAATCGGCCTTTTGGTTTTAAGTTAGAATAATATGTTGCCGGAAAAGCCAGTAGAATATGAAAATGCTTGCTGTATGGTAAATAATTTAGAAAGGCCAAAATTCCAATTATGTGAAACCACCAGCAAAAACGTTCAATAAAAATTAAAGAATCTACATTTGAAGGTAGCCAACCAGCTATAATTGAACTAATAGGAAATGCTCCTGCTGTAATATAATGTTCTGCTCCTGCTTCTTGCAATTTTAAGTCTGCCCCGTTCATTGTCAAAAATGCAGACATTAACAAAATCTCTATAATTAAAATATAATTTGCATCAGATTTAGGCCAAATGGTCATTTCTGTTCCAGAAAAGCGTTTCAATTTCAATACATTTCTTCTGCTTAAAAAAACAACGCAAACTGCTAATACACCAAATGCCAACCATTCAAAAGATCCGATTAAAAAATTATAGAAGCCTCCTAAAAAAGGAGCAAATACCCGATGAGTTCCAAATATGCCGTCGATAATTATTTCTAATACTTCTATATTGATGATTACAAAACCAGCATAAATTACAAAATGCATAATTCCTGCCACTGGTCTAACTACCATTTTTGTTTGACCAAAAGCAACTTTCAACATGGTTAACATTCTTTCAGTACCGTTATCCGACCGATTAATTGGTACACCCAATAAAATATTCCTCCGGATTTTCATCGCATTTCGAGCAAAAAACCATGAGCCAGCAGCTAAAAAAAGAACAAAAATAAGTTGAGCCATAAATTTTTCGGGGTTGAACAATAGCGAAAGTAAGATATTTGAACTAAAAATAATTAGTAGAATAATAATTAGAACTATCCTAAATAGAGCTTTACAATCATTTTGATAAAAATGTTTTGATAAACGAAAAATCCACTTACATTTGCAACCCATTGAGAGGGTGATATAGCTCAGTTGGTAGAGCATAGGACTGAAAATCCTTGTGTCGCTGGTTCGAATCCAGCTATCACCACCATCGAGACCGCTGCGGAATTTCCGAGCGGTTTTTTTGTTTTATAGGTTTTTATGCGAATAGACGTGTTGTTTATTTCTTTTTGTGTTAATTAAACAAGCATCAAATTGCTCATATTTCACCTTACAAATTAAAATTTGGCAATACCGATTAGTCGCCTTATTTTTGCCGTCCTTCAAAAAAGGATAATTAACAACAAATCAGTTTCTATGGAGTTTTTACAAACCAATTTAATTTATCTAATCCCCGTTTTTGGTATTCTGGGACTAATCATTACAGCAATCAGATCTGCATGGGTTACCCGGCAAGATGCTGGTGACGAAAAAATGTCGGAATTAGCTGGATATATTGCCGATGGTGCAATGGCTTTCTTAAAAGCAGAATGGAAAGTTTTAACCTATTTTGTAATAATTGCCGGTATTTTACTTGCTTGGTCGGGCACTATGACTGGTACTGTTGATAACCCAATTCATTCAAGTCCAATTATTGCTATTGCATTTTTAATTGGTGCAGTTTTTTCAGCAACTGCCGGCTATATTGGAATGCGAGTTGCTACCAAAGCAAACGTAAGAACTACTCAAGCTGCCAGAACAAGTTTGGCAAAAGCTCTAGAAGTTTCGTTCAAAGGCGGAACCGTAATGGGCTTTGGTGTTGCTGGTTTAGCAATTTTTGGTTTAGGTGGTTTGTTTATTGTTTTATATAAAATATTTGTTCCCGAAGGCGCATTAGCATCAGGCATAGAAATGAAACAAACCATTGAAGTGCTTGCTGGCTTCTCTTTAGGAGCAGAAAGTATTGCATTGTTTGCTCGTGTTGGTGGTGGTATTTATACCAAAGCTGCCGATGTAGGTGCAGATTTAGTAGGAAAAGTTGAAGCTGGAATTCCAGAAGATGATATAAGAAACCCTGCAACCATTGCCGATAACGTAGGTGATAACGTGGGTGATGTTGCTGGTATGGGTGCCGATCTTTTCGGTTCGTATGTGGCAACTATTTTAGCAACCATGGTTCTTGGACAAGAAATAACTTCCAATGATCAAGAAATAACTTCCATTGATAAATTTGGAGGAATGGCTCCAATTCTATTACCCATGTTGATTGCTGGTTTAGGTTTAGTTTTCTCAATCGTTGCATCCTTTTTTGTAAGAATTAAAAATGAAACGGATAGTGTTCAAAATGCATTGAACATTGGAAACTGGCTTTCTATTGTACTCACAGCAGTTGCTTCGTATTTTGCAGTTATGTGGATGCTACCAGAAACAATGTCCATGCGTAATTTCGAATTCTCTTCATTGGCTGTTTTCTATAGCATTATAGTAGGTTTAGTAGTTGGTACTTTAATGAGTTTAATTACTGAATATTATACAGCAATGGGCAAACGTCCAGTAAATTCAATTGTACAACAATCTTCTACTGGTCACGCTACTAATATTATTGGTGGTTTATCAGTTGGTATGGAATCCACCGTTTTGCCAATTCTTGTTTTAGCAGCAGGTATTTACGGATCTTATTTTTTCGCAGGATTTTATGGAGTTGCCATTGCAGCTGCCGGAATGATGGCTACTACAGCAATGCAATTAGCGATTGATGCTTTCGGTCCAATTGCTGATAATGCAGGTGGAATTGCCGAAATGAGTGGTTTACCAAAAGAAGTTCGTGAACGAACAGACAACTTAGACGCAGTTGGAAACACGACTGCAGCAACCGGAAAAGGTTTTGCTATTGCTTCTGCTGCCTTGACTTCATTAGCACTTTTTGCTGCTTTTGCAGGCATAAGTGGAATTACTTCCATTGATATTTATAAAGCAAATGTACTTGCCGGGCTTTTTGTTGGTGGTATGATTCCTTTCATTTTCTCCGCACTTTGTATTTCTGCTGTAGGTAGAGCAGCCATGGCAATGGTTCAAGAAGTTCGTCGTCAGTTTAAAGAAATTCCTGGCATCATGGAATATAAAGCTAAGCCAGAATATGAAAAATGTGTTGCTATTTCAACTGAAGCATCAATTCGTGAAATGATGTTGCCAGGTGCTATTGCTTTAATTGTACCGTTAATTGTTGGTTTTTCTTTTGGTCCAGAGGTTTTAGGAGGTCTATTAGCTGGAGTTACAGTTTCTGGTGTATTGATGGGAATTTTCCAATCCAATGCCGGTGGTGCTTGGGATAATGCAAAAAAATCTTTCGAAAAAGGAGTGTTGATTAATGGCAAAATGGAATATAAAGGTTCAGATCCTCATAAAGCATCTGTAACGGGTGATACTGTTGGAGATCCATTTAAAGATACTTCTGGCCCATCTATGAATATTTTGATTAAATTAATGTCCATTGTAGCATTAATTATTGCCCCACATATTGCAGTAAGAGGTACTATGAATGCAGATCAGATTATTCAAGAACAAAAAATTGAAATTGTGAAATCTGTAGATTCGCTGGGAATGATAAAAGTTGATACTATAACCAACCGAACCGAAACAATTAATCGAAAATAAGTATTACCTTATTATCCGAATAAAGAAACAGTTACACCTAACCTATTTTGAAAAAACCTCTGATTACTCAGAGGTTTTTTATTTTAAATTGTTTTTTATGATAAATTTTTAAAATGGATGTTAAAAAATCCAATAAAATTTCTCAATTGTAATTCCTTCTTCATTACTATTTCACAAATCTGATTTTTTGTTTAGGTTTGGAATCAGATCAATTTACAATCTTTTAACATTTACTTTAACTTAAATAAACATGCTTTATAAAAAATCGATTGATGCCTTAATGCAAGAATCGAAAGATGAAACAGGCCTGAAACGTACACTTACTGCTACAAATTTGGTCATGCTTGGTGTGGGGGCTATAATTGGAGCCGGAATATTTGTACTTACTGGAGCTGCAGCTTCTTTACATGCAGGCCCGGCAGTTGTATTATCCTTTGTAGCAGCAGGTATTGCTTGTGCATTTGCAGGTCTTTGTTATTCAGAATTTGCTTCCATGATTCCAATTTCAGGTTCGGCATATACCTATGCGTATGCAACCTTAGGTGAGTTCATTGCTTGGATAATTGGTTGGGATTTAATTCTAGAGTATTTATTTGGAGCTGCTACTGTTGCTGTTGGTTGGAGTGGTTATGTAGTTAGTTTCCTAGCTGATTTTGGTTTAGTTCTACCCAGAAATTTATCAACCGCACCTTTTGCATATGATATTGCAACCAGCAATTTTACCCCAACCGGAGCATTTTTAAATTTTCCGGCAATGTTTATTATTGCCATGATGACAACCCTTTTGGTAATCGGAATCAGTGAATCAGCAAAATTCAATAATGTTATCGTAATCGTTAAAGTTATAGTTATCTTACTTTTTATAGGCTTCGGTTTTAGTTATATTAATCCTGCAAACTGGACACCATTTATCCCTGAAAATACAGGGGTTTCTGGTCAGTTTGGAATTAGTGGAATAATGCGAGGTGCCGCTGTTATTTTCTTCGCATACATTGGTTTCGATGCTGTTTCTACAGCAGCTCAGGAAGCTATCAACCCACAACGCGATATGCCAAAAGGTATGTTAGGTTCATTAGCCGTATGCACAATTTTATATATTCTGGTTGGTTTAGTAATGACCGGAATTGTACCGTATAAATTATTAAATGATCCAGCTCCTATTGCTATTGCGATAAATGCTGCAGGCGATGGACTTGCTTGGTTGCGAACCCCGATAAAAATCGGTGCTATAGCAGGATTAAGTTCTGTAATCTTAGTTATGCTTTTAGGTCAACCGCGAATTTTTTATGCCATGAGTAAAGATGGATTATTGCCTAAATCATTCAGCAAAATACATCCAAAATATAAAACACCTTATATAACAACCATTATTACAGGTTGCGTTGCCATGTTTGTTGCAGGCTTGTTTCCAATTGGATTATTAGGCGAATTGGTAAGTATCGGAACTTTATTAGCATTTGTAATTGTTTGCGGCGGAATTCTGGTTTTACGATATACCAATCCTGAACTAGTTAGACCATTTAAAACTCCATTATTTCCATTCGTACCAATTATGGGTATGCTTACTTCTTTATATTTAATGGCAAATTTGCCTTGGCACACTTGGGAGCGATTAATAATCTGGATGGGTATAGGAATTCTGATTTACTTCTTATACAGTAAAAACCATAGTAAGGTAAGAAATGCTATGAAGTAAAAATTATTTAATGTATGTTAAACCGTCGCTGTATATTTTATGGCGACGGTTTTTTTTTGCGCTATAATTTTTTGAACCACGAAAAAAAGAGTTTTGAACCACGAAGCCTCAAAGAAAAAAGAAGAAGCACAAAGTTTTTAAGAGAAAAATAAGGAAATGAATTTTTGAAGAAATTGTATTTTTGAATTCTATGCAATTCCCTTTGTTAATTCTGAGGCACGAAGAATCTCTTTACGAACAAATGGCTGAGTATTTTTAAACAAAAACGATGCGAAGGAGAAAATTATCAGTATAAAAACCTCCTACCATCACCAAATTATAACCAAGCGTAGAAAATATTTGCAAGTTATTTTTGTAGTCATTCTCACTACAGCGAAAATTATTATATAGATATATTATTCATTTACAGTTAATTAAATAAATTTAAAAATTTATTTTTATCTCATAACAATTTGTTAACGAAAATTTAATTTGGAACTTTGAAAATAAAATTCATACTTTTAATAAAACAAAGACCAAATTTCATGAAAACAATTTTTAACTTAAAGGGAGGTAAAAATACCCCCCCCCCATTTACTAATTTTATTAGTATTAATTCTTTTTTCTTTTAATTCAATGGCTCAAAACCATTTATCTGGTTTTGTTGCTAACGGAGGTCAATTCCGAGATTCTAATGATAGTGTAAGAACAGACCTTTTGTACACAACAGATATTCAAGGAGCAAAAGTTTACATCACTAAAAAGGGCTTGCACTTTGTTTACATGAAAGTTGCAGCAGATTCAACCAAAAAAGATTCAACTTATCGAATGGATGTTGAATTTAATTTAGGAAACACTTCCTTAATTGTAAATGCTACTGATCAAAAAACATCCTACAACAATTATTTTTATAAAAACCAGTCATATCCGAACGTAAAGGAATATGGTAAGTTAACGTTCGTTAATGTTTGGCCTAATATAAATTTAGAACTAACATCCGACACCGCAGGTTTAAAATTTAGGTACAATCTTGCCGTAAATGCCAACCCTCAAAATATTCAATTAAAATTTGTAGGAGGTCGAAACTTTGCCTTAGTAGCAGGCAAATTAAACCTAACTTCAGCCTTTGGAGATCATTTAAGTTTTTTAAAGCATACTATTAATCAAAATGGTGCTTCAAGAGGCTCCGTAGCAACAATTAGTTCTACACTAAATAACTCTATTTGGCAAATAAATACCACTGGAACAAGTACGAGTTTATCGTATACCATTGATAATAAAATTGATGATAATGGACCTGCACCTACAATTCCGGCTGTGGTAGACAATTTAAAATGGGCTACTTATTATGGCGGTTCGAGTTTTGATATTCTACAAGATGTTCAAATCACAGGCCTCAACCAAATAATAGTTTGTGGCTCAACTAATAGTGTAAAGTTTCCTATTACCATTAATAATGTTTTTCAAGATGTAAATAATGGTGGCAGAGACGCATTTGTAGCTAAATTTAGAGCAGATAGAAGTCGTGAATTTAGTACCTATTTTGGTGGTAGTGGAGGTGACGAAGCTAACAGTGTAACTAGCAATAGTAGAAATGAAATTATTTTTTGCGGAACAACCAATAGCACCAATTATCCTCTGCAACCTAGTTTTAATTCGCATTTTCAACCATCTAATGCTGGAGATTTTGATGGCATCATTACTAAATTAAGTAGCGATGGGCAATATAAATTATGGAGTACTTATTACGGAGGAAATGATTATGATGAATTTACGTCAATTGCGGTAACTTTTAACGATCGAATATATGCCGTTGGTGAAACTCATAGCAGCAATTTTACAACAAAAATTTTATCTGGAGCCTTTAATCAAAATCATTCTCAAACTCAAGGCAATCAAAGCACAGTAAAAGTTAATGGATTTATAACGCAATTCATTGTAAGGGATTCATTATTATGGTCTACTTATTATGGAGGAAAAGGATTGGATAAATTTAATTCTGTTTCTATTGACAATACAAATCAGTTAGTAATACTTGGAGAAACCAATACGACAGGAACACCAGGTACTTGTGGAACGTTTACTCAACCAATGTCAGTTTGTGGACCTGCAGGTTCGTATATTCAACCATTTAGTGGTACAATTGGATCAAATAGTGATATTTATATTGTAAAATTTAATGCAGCAAACCAGATTTATTGGGCTACTTGTTATGGTGGTGCAATAAGCAATGATTATGGCATTTATGGATTTGGCGGCTCGAAAGCTGTAGCCATAAATTATGATAATGATATATTATTAGTTGCAAATACAAATGGAACTATTCCAATGCCTAATTACAGCAATAATCAAATAATCTATGGAGGAGGTACTAGTGATGCTTTTATTCTTCGATTTAGCCCCACAGGCGTAAGAAAATGGGCTTCTTACTTAGGTGGCAATGGCTATGATATAGGATCTGGAATAGCTAAGATTTATCCTAGCAGCTATATGGTGGTTGGCAGCACAACAAGCTCTAATTTTCCAATTTTAAATAATTCAGGAAATTACTTTGATCCATCACTTAATGGTTTCTCTGATGGATTTCAAACCTATTTTTCTTCTATAAATAATAGAATACATAGCACGTATGTAGGTGGTAATGATGATGATTATTTTTCTTCTATTGCTTCTGCAAATGAGGGTCAATTTATAGCTAGTGTAGGATTAACTGAAGGTATTAATTTCCCGGTTCGGGATTTACTAGGTTCTATTGACTATTTTGATGATTCTTATAATTTAAGTACTGATGGTTTTATATTTAATCAAACAATACCTTGCATTGGTAATACATGCAGAATTGCTATGAATATGGAGGAAACTAAAATTAGTAAAGGGTTTACTATTTTTCCAAATCCAAGTTCTGATTTAGTAACTGTCCAAATTGATATTGCAAGCAATGATCAGATTATTGAGGTTTTTAATATAGCAGGTCAACTGTTAGAAAAAATTAATATTGATATGGATCAAAACAACATTCAATTAGATTTTTCAACTTATACTAAAGGAATTTATTTAATTAAATTACAAAATAAAGATTCGGTAATTACCAAATCAATTGTAATACAATAGTAAACACCCCATTTAATTATTAAATTTTAAGATTATGAAAAAATTTATAGTATTTATTATTTTATTTATTCCATTATTAGCACTTTCGCAACCCATTACCATACAACCTTTCGGATCGGGAGTCAATGATCATCCAACAATTGGTAGAGGGAACATTCGTGATATGTTTGTTGATACTGTTAATAATAGCCTTTACGCAGTTGGCGATTTTGTTCAAATGGGAGGTAAAATGGTTTATGGTGTTGCTATATGGGACGGTACAACCTGGGACAGTTTAGGTAGTGGCATTAGAGAATTTGAATGGTTTGATGGAATTCAGCATGTAGACTATGTTACCAAATACAAAAACGAAATATACATTAGTGGAGCATTTTATAAATGTGGGCGTAAAACTATTTGGGGCATCGCCAGATGGAACGGTACTGAATGGAATGATGTTGGTGGAAGCATGAAAGGATACTATCCTTCTGGTGGGCAAATGGAAGTTTATAACAATGAATTGTATTTAATTGGTCGTTTCGACACGATTGGAAACATACCTTCAAAAGGAATTGCCAAATGGGACGGCAACAATTGGACGGATTTAAGCCAAAATTTTTATCAAGGTTGTTATAATGATGGATTATTCTCTTTAATACACTTTAATAATGAATTATATGTCGGTGGAAATATTAATTGTCCGTTTTTAGGAGAACGATTATCTAAACGTGTTGGTAATCAATGGATTCAAACAGGACCGTATATTGCTGGCGATGCAACTATTAACAAATTAAGAATATTTCAAAACAAACTATATGTAGGTGGTTACTTCTTTGCTCAAGATGGTAATGTGGACAATAGCTTTATGTATTATGATGGAAACAATTTTTTTCCAACCTCAGGTGGTATATTACCAAGTAATGTATCGGATATGATTGATTACAAAAATGAATTATTTGTTTGTGGGCAAATTGATCAAGCAGGATTTCAACCTATGGATATGATTGCAAAGTGGACCGGTACTCAATGGTTAAATACTGGTTTATATTTACAAGACAATAGCAACCAGTTTAATCTTGGTCAACCAAATTGTTTTACTACATTTAACAACAAACTGGTGATTGGAGGTTATTTCAAAGCTATTAATGGAGTTTCTGCAAGTGGTATTGCAAGCGTAGATTTTGGAACAACTTCTGTTTTTGAATCAAAAGCAAACCAATCGTTCAAACTCTACCCCAACCCTACCAACTCAACTTTCTCCATCGAGCTTTCCGATTTTTCCAACTCAAAAAGTATTTCAGTTTACAATGCTGTGGGTCAATTAATGCTACAGCAAAAAACAACAGAAAAGACTTTTGATGTTTCTAGCTATGCAAAAGGAATGTATGTGGTGGAAATACAAACAGATAAAGGAATTTCGAGACAGAAATTAATTATTGAGTAAAACATTGTGTTTAGGCTCGAAGAAACTTTTTAAATAAAATGAAAAGGCATCCAATATTGGATGCCTTTTTTATTTCTATCGCATTATCTTTGCCCATGTTCAAAAATAAAACCCTAGCAATTCTGGCTTTAGTGATGGTAATAAATGCCTTGGGTTTTGGTATCATCATTCCCTTGCTGTATCCTTTTGCCAAGCAATTTGGGATTGGTCCTCAAGGTATAGGATTTCTAATTGCCAGCTTTTCTATTGCGCAATTTATCGCCACTCCTATTTTAGGAAGCCTTTCTGATCGTTATGGTCGCAGACCAGTATTAGTACTTTGCCTATTGGGAACAGCCGTTTCATTTGTCATTTTTGCTTCGGCAGTAAGTGCAGCAATGCTTTTTGCCGCTCGTATTTTGGATGGTATTACTGGAGGAAGTATTTCTGTAGCTCAGGCTGTAATTGCCGACAGCACCAGCAAAGCAGAACGGGCAAAAGCTTTTGGGCTTTTAGGTGCATCATTTAGCTTTGGCTTTTTAGTTGGGCCGGCTGCAGGCGGTTTACTTAGCACCATAAGTATTGCTGCGCCATTTTATTTTGCAGGGGGACTCGCTGCTTTAGGGGCAATTATTACTTGGTTCTTTTTAGGCGAATCGAATAAAAATGCTGGCAAACATGTAAAAATTCCTTTTAAAATTGTTCGCATATCCGAATTAGTTAATACCCTAAAACAGCCAGTTGTAGGAATTTTAATGGCTGCTGGTTTTTTATTGGCATGTGCTCAGTTTTGTATGATTGTTGGCTTTCAAACTTATAATTTTGATGTGTTGAAATTAAATCCAAAGGAAATTGGGCTGTTTTTTGCTGGGTTTGCCCTTACAGGAATTATATTGCAAGTAGGTGGTATTCGATTGATTACTAAACTTTTTCCATCTAAAATTAACGTTTTATTTGTGGCTCTTCCTATTGCCGCCATCGCTTTATTTGCAGTTGCTTTTACTCATACCTTTATTCCATTTTTATGCTGTATTATAATTTATGGGTTGTTTATTGCATTACGTGATCCTATGATTAATTCTCTACTAACTGAAACATCAAACGATGATGAACAAGGCAAGTTGTTGGGAATTAATCAATCATTTTTATCTATTGGCCAAATTGTAGGCCCTCTTGTTGCTGGGCTTATTGCTTCCCGCTCAGTTCATGCTATTTTTGTAGCATCGGCTATTTTTATTGTTGCAGCAATTATTGTTTTAAGCCGATTATCAATTACCAAAAGAGTAAATTCACCATTGATTCCTGAAACTATTAACTAATATGAACTTCTCTTTCAAAGAAATACTATCGGTATCCATGATACTTTTTGCGATTATTGATATTCTAGGAGCAATCCCGGTTATTATTCAACTTCGACAGAAAGCTGGAAGAATAGAATCTGAACAAGCTTCATTAACTTCCTTAGTTTTAATGGTTGTATTTTTATTTATTGGTGAGCAAATGCTTGCAGTAATTGGTATTGATGTATCATCATTTGCCATTGCTGGTTCTTTTGTAATTTTTATTATTGCTATGGAAATGGTATTAGGCATTAACTTTTTTAAAGATGAAATGCCTGAGTCTGTATCTATTGTGCCTTTGGCGTTTCCTTTAATCGCTGGAGCGGGAACGATGACTACCTTACTCTCATTAAAATCTGAATACGCAACTGAAAATATTATAGTTGGGATTGTAATTAATACCATATTCGTTTATGCTGTATTAAAGAATGTTCAAAGGCTAGAGGCTCTCTTTGGAAGAACAGGATTAAATATTTTACGAAAAACTTTTGGAGTAATTCTGCTGGCAATTGCGATTAAACTTTTCAGAAATAATACCGGCCTTTAATTTTTAATTAAACGAGCTGCAAACATACTATCTGCTCGCTTATCGTACCCTTTAATTAATTCAGAACGCTCGATGGTGTAATTAAAATCTCGAGCAATTTTTCCAACCATATCTTCATTTTCTTGCTTAAAAACCGAACAGGTTATGTAAATAAGGGGTTTCCCTTTCAATAAATACTTACTTACATTTTTTGCGAAAGTATATTGCAAACTGGTGTAAAGTTTCAGTTTTTCTTCGTCAAAATAAGTAAGCAATTCAGGTGTTCGTCCCCATGTTCCTGAACCAGAGCAAGGAGCATCTAAAATAATTCCATCAAATTCATAACCAGGTAATTGCGCATCGAAATTCTTAGCTAAATCAATTTCTTTTAATTGATATTTTGTGATGCCCGCTAATAAAAACCGCTCTTTTAGATTTTCTAATATCGTTGCCCGCATGTCTGAAACAAGTAATTTCAGTAATGGTTCCATACTATGGATTAATAAAGTTTTACCACCAGATCCCGCACAACAATCCCACCAGCGCTCATTTGGCTTAGTCTCAAAAAAAGTAGAAACATACTGAGATGATAAATCTTGGACCTCAAAATGAATTCCCTCAACAGAAAATTGTTGAAGTTGAGTTGCTGGCTCTACTGAAATCGTTGTTTTAGAAATGGATTGGTAAGAAATGTTTTCTTCTGCAAATCTTTTTAACAGTCTTACCGAATTTCTTTCATTAACCCGTAAAAAAACTAAAGGCTTTATTAAATGTGAAATAGAAAAATTTTTGGCGTTTATTCCTTCCGAAAATTTTGCCTTAAAAGAATAGATTTTTTCAGCCTTAAATTCTGGATATCTCAAATTTACGATTTCAATTTTTTCTTCAATTGATTTTTCTATTTGGGAATTTAGCTCAGCAGCAATGGCTTCAAAAAATAAATTGGAAACTGTATTAATTAAAAAATAACCAATGCAAATTTTTTCTCCTATTGATGAGCTTGAAATTGCTTTTCCAGTTCTAAAAGCAGCATAACATAACTCTGCATATAAACGCCGATCACGGCTACCCATTTGTTTGTTTTTTCTGAAAAACTGATTTAAATAGGATGCAAAAGGCTGATCTGGAGTGTAGTTATGTATAATATCAATAGCAACATCTAATTGTTTTGTTTCCCTCACTCTGCTTCGAATTTATAATTTCTAAATTTTACAATCTGCAACCATGCATTTTGAACACCCCATCCATCAACTTGCTGAAAATCAATTATTCCTCTCAAACCATTAAAAGGATTTGAATTGATAATTTTACTTATATCCTTTTCATTTTTACTAATAGATTTTCCAATAAGCATTCCTAAATCAAAACCATTCACAGCAAATTCTGATGGTTCTGTTTTATATTTTTTTCTATATTCACTATAAAACAAGCTTTCAATTAATTTATCATCTTCAATATAATCTGCTGAAGTGGTATGTACATTTAATGGTAATAAAAGTTCAAAATTTAATGATTCCATTTTTGGAACTAAGGGATGTGCAAAAACTACAATTTCATATTTATTGGTTAAATATTTTAATTTTTGAAAAACTCTGGTTAAAGTAGATGGCGATGATGAAGCAATAAAAATTATATTTTTTGCATCTTTTTTTAATTGCAAATCAATTGTTTGGAGATCTCCATTGGCGGAGCCAACCTTTATTACACCAATTTTTTTTGTGGAATTTTTCAACATACTTTCAAAGGCAGAAATATATCGTTGTTCTGCAATTGATTTTCCGGTAATTACAATGACTTTTTTTGTATCAAATGTATTTAGAATATATTCTGCTTGCTTTTTTCCATGCAATTCAATTGGGGCATTGGCTGAAATAAAATACGGATTATTATAAGCAGAAGAAGTAGAAGGTGCTAATGGCGATAAAACAAATTTTTGCTTACTCTTTGCAAATTGTATGGCAGGCAAAAGTTCATCATTAAATATTGGACCAATAATTAAATCAGAATTAAGCACTTCTGACTTAACTAATATTTTTTTTACTTCATTAGAATCATTTTTAGTATCAAATACTGTCAAATTTAAACGTAGCTCATCTTTGGCTAAAGAATCAAAGGCAAATAGTAACCCCTGATAAAAATCCAATGAAATATTAGTTTCTCTTGATCTTTTTAAATCATACATTTCATCAGCCGAAACACTATCAAGATGCAAGGCAAACAATAAAGAAATAGTAAATGGTTCTACTTTCGGATTTTTTCTCGGAATATCGTCAGCGGGAACTCTATCTATATCAGAACTTTCTGATTCTTTAAGTATCTGGGGTTTATTTGGTTCCAAAATAGTTTGTTTTTTCCCATCTCGCACCTTTGGACTGCATGAAACTAAAACAATGACCAATAAAATTAACAGATGAGCAATTGCTCTACTCCCACTCAATCGTTGCAGGTGGCTTTGAACTGATATCATATACAACCCGGTTTATACCTTTTACATTGTTAATTATCTCATTACTCACTCTTGCTAAAAACTCATATGGCAAATGACTCCAATCTGCTGTCATACCATCAACTGACTCAACTGCTCGTAAACAAATTACTTGTTCGTACGTTCGCTCATCTCCCATTACTCCAACTGATTGAATAGGTAACAAAATTGCTCCGGCTTGCCATACATGCGGATACAGTTGTTCAGCTTTTAAATTATTAATAAAGATCGCATCAGCTTCCTGCAATAATCTTACCCTTTCTGCTGTAATGTCACCTAAAATTCGGATTGCCAAACCAGGACCAGGAAATGGATGACGACCAATTAAATCTACATGCATCCCTAATGAAGTTCCAATTCTTCTTACCTCATCTTTAAACAACGTTTTAAGCGGTTCTATAATTTTCAACTTCATATAATCGGGCAAGCCACCAACATTATGATGTGATTTTATAGTTGCCGACGGACCTTTAACCGAAACCGATTCAATTACATCTGGATAAATGGTTCCTTGAGCAAGCCATTTTACTTCCTCAACTTCGTGAGCAGCATCGTCGAATACTTCAATAAATACTCTTCCAATAATTTTTCTTTTTGTTTCTGGATCATTTTCCCCTTTTAAGGCATCCAAAAATCGACTTCCAGCATTTACTCCTCTTATATTTAAACCCATGCTTTTGTATGAATCCAAAACCGATTCGTATTCATTTTTGCGCAACAAACCATTGTCGACAAAAATACAATGAAGCTGATTTCCAATCGCTTGGTGAAGTAAAACTGCTGCAACTGATGAATCTACACCTCCAGAAAGTCCAAGTAATACTTTGTCATTTCCTACAGTTTTCCTTATATCTTCAATGGTAGTTTCGATAAAAGAAAGAGAAGTCCAATCACCAGAACAATGGCAAATATCGTGGATAAAGTTATGCAGTAAGGTTTTACCATCAATGCTATGTGTTACCTCCGGATGAAATTGAATTCCATAATGCATGCTTTCAGCATCTTCAAATGCAGCAACTTTTACGGTTTCTGTACTTGCTGTTATTGTGTAATTTGATGGGATTTGTTGAATGGTATCTCCATGCGACATCCAAACCTGAGAAGTAGTATTAATATGTTTGAGAAGTTTACTTTCATTTTCAACAAAATTCAGATTTGCTCTTCCATATTCTCGTGTCAATGATTTAGAAACTTCGCCACCTCCCTGATGCGCCATTAATTGGGCTCCATAACAAACACCCAAAACAGGTATTTTTCTAAATAGTTCAAAATTAATTCTTGGAGAATCTTCCTGTCGAACGGAATATGGACTACCAGAAAGTATGATTCCTTTTACATTATTATCTAATTCTGGAATTTTATAGAATGGATGAATTTCGCAATAGACATTAAATTCGCGTACTCTTCGGGCAATTAATTGGGTGTATTGCGATCCGAAGTCGAGAATGATGATTTTTTCAGCCATGCGCAAATATAGTAAAAGTAAACAGGGCTGAAAATCAACTTTTAATCAACTTTATGAACAGTTTCTACGCCGAATTTAGTTAAAAAATCTACCCCTTCATCATAGGGTAAACCTTTATACCTAGCATATGAACTTTTATAAATTACCTTTTTTATTCCTGAGGTAAAAATAATTCTGGCGCATGATAAACAAGGAGATAAAGTAAGGTAAAGCGTAGCCCCTTCTAATGCTGCTCCATTTTTTACCGCATATAAAATGGCATTTTCTTCTGCGTGCAAGGCCAATGAACAAGAATTTTTTGAATCTCGCGGACAACCAGTTTCCGGCCATTCCTGATCGCAATTATAGGTTCCTGCGGGTGGTCCGTTATATCCAATAGAAATAATGCGGGTGTCTTTTGTAAGCACAGCGCCCACATGAGCTTTTACACAATGCGATCTTTTAGAAAGATCAACTGCCAGATTCATAAAAATATCGTCGAAAGAGGTTCTTTGCATTTTGCTATTTTAAACAAAAAATAGAAATTTTGATTCGATTGTTCAAAATTTTATGCTTTCATGTTTCCGTAATAGGTATAATGCTAACTTAGCGAGCAATTGAAACCGTAATTATCGCATGATTGAAGCTATTGTAAAAGGAATGGGTGTTGGGCTTATTCTTTCGCTATTAACCGGACCTGTATTTTTTGCTCTCATACAAACCAGTATAGAAAAAGGGTTTAAAGCAGGCGCATCACTCGCATCAGGCGTATTTCTAAGCGATCTTTTTTACATCCTTATTATTTATTATGGTGCTAAAAATGTGGTTATTGAAGAAAAATATTCCATCATACTTGGTTGGGTAGGTGGCGGATTTCTAATCGGAATTGGCATATATTATTTGTTAAAAAAAGCTATAGAACCAAAGCTAGAAATTGAAAAGATAAGACATAGCGGGTATCTATTAAAGGGATTTTTGATGAATACGCTTAATCCTTTTGTCATAATTTATTGGATTGGGATTATAAGTTACCTTTCTATTTCGGATAAGGAAACAAATAGTCAGGTTGGTTTTTTTGCAGCAACATTACTTACTATTTTATCATCCGATGTTTTGAAATCATATATTGCCAGTAAACTAAGGCATGTTATTAGTTCAAGAGTAATAAAATGGTTGAATAGAATTGCTGGTGTTGCCCTTATAATTTTTGGTTTGCGAATGATTATTAAAGTAATATTCGAACTGTGATTTATCTATTTTACATTTTTGGTTTGTTCTCCTTGTTGGTTACATCTGTATCATTTATTAAAAATGATTATTGGCTTATCCGTATTTGCGACTTCCCCAGATTGCAGGTTTTAATTTTAGTGATAATAAGTATAGTTGCAGGTATTTTAAAATTTGAAGATTTAACTAAAACTGAAACTATTTTATTTTTTGTCTTTGTTTCAGTTGCTGTTTTTCAAGGTTATAAAGTTGCACCTTATACCAGAATATGGAAAAAACAGGTTTTGAATGCCGATCCGGATCGAATTGAAAATGCTAGCATTAGTATTTTTATCGCGAATATTTATATGGAAAATAAGGAATTCGGCCTTTGCTTATCTGCAATAAAAGAAAATGATCCTGATTTAATTTTTATTCTTGAACCTAACATGCAATGGCAAAAAGAGTTAGCTATACTTACTGACGATTATCCTTTTACCAAACTTTATCCTCTTGAAAGCACCTATGGTTTATTATTCTATTCAAAACTTGAACTTATAGACTCAGAACTTCGCTTTTTATTAACGAAGGAAATTCCATCGATAAAAACAAAAATTAAATTAAAAAATGGTGAACTAATTGAGTTTTACGGAATTCATCCTAAACCTCCGGCTCCACAAGAAGATGAAACTACCACTAAAAGAGATGCAGAATTAATAATGGTAGCAAAAGAAATTGAGCAGAATAACATAGCATCAATTGTAGCTGGTGATTTGAATGATGTTGCTTGGTCCAGAACTTCATCTTTGTTTCAAAAAATAAGTAAACTGCTGGATCCTCGCGTTGGAAGAGGTTTATACCCAACTTTTCATGCAAAATTTTGGACGTTCAGATGGCCGCTAGACCATGTTTTTCATTCTTCCGAATTCAAATTAATTTCATTAAAAAAACTAAAAAGTGTGGGATCAGATCATTTTCCAATCTTTATTAAATTAGCGTATATACCTGCTGAAAAACATCATCATGAAGAACCACAAGCAGACGCCGAAGATAAAGCGGAAGGGGATGAAAAAATAGCCGAAGCTAAATCAATTTAATACGCCCGTTCGTTTCTTCCTTCTATGTAATTAATAAAAGCTTTGTTTACTACACGGTTTCCACCTGGAGTAGGATAATCGCCAGAAAAATACCAATCGCCTAAATTTTGAGGACATGCAAGATGAAGATTTTCAATAGTTTGATAAATTACTTCAACTTCTGCATGTATGGTTGAAGGAGTTACAATTCTAGCAATTCGTTTAGAAATTTCTTCTGGTGTAAATTGGTTATAAATATTCTTTACATGATTGGTAATTTCATTCAAAGGCAAATATTGCTCTTCTTTACACAATCGATATGTTTCATCAATTACCTGTTGTTTTCCATTTTCTTGCAATAATAAAATTGCAGCCTGAAATGCAACAAACTCACCCATTCTGCTCATATCAATTCCATAACAATCCGGATATCTAATTTGTGGGGCAGATGAAACTACAATAATTTTTTTAGGACCCAATCGATCCAGAATCTTAAGAATGCTTTGTTTCAACGTTGTACCACGAACAATACTGTCGTCCATGACCACCAAATTATCAACACCTTGTTTTACAACTCCATACGTTACATCATAAATATGAGCAACTAAATCGTTCCGGTCTGAATCTTGGGTAATAAAAGTGCGAAGTTTGGCATCTTTAATAGCAATTTTTTCAATCCTTGGTGCCATCATCAGTAAATCTGTTAATTGCTCATCATTCAATTTATGAATATTGGCAACCAATGTTTTTTTCTGAATATTTTTTATGTACTTATGAACACCTTCTACCATTCCGTAAAAAGCAACTTCTGCTGTATTTGGAATGTAAGAAAATACCGTGTTTTTCAAATCGTGATCAACAGATTTTAAAATATCTTCGCATAGCAATCTTCCTAATTGCTTTCGCTCTCGGTAAATAGTTGCATCGCTCCCTCTTGAAAAATAAATTCGCTCAAAAGAACAAGCTTTACGTTCCTGTGGAGTTTTAAATTCCGTTTCGCTTATTCTACCATCTTTTTTAATAATAATGGCATGCCCAGGTTTTATTTCTCTAATAGAATCAATTGGCACATTAAAAGCAGTTTGAATAGCTGGGCGCTCTGATGTAATTACCACAACTTCTTCATCCTGATAAAAATACGCAGGCCGAATACCATGTGGATCGCGCATCACAAATGCATCGCCATGACCCAATAAACCAGCAATTGTATATCCTCCATCCCAGTTTTTTGCCGAACGTTTCAATATTTTTGCAACATCCAATTCTTCAGCAATTTTATGGGTAATACTTACATTATTTAGACCTTCTTCCTTATATTTATTAAATAAAATTTGATTTTCTTCATCCAGAAAATGTCCGATTTTTTCTAAAACTGTTACGGTATCCGATTGCTCCTTAGGATGTTGACCGAGTTCGAAAAGTTGATTTACCAGTTCGTCCACATTGGTCATATTGAAATTTCCGGCAATAACCAGATTTCTTGTCATCCAGTTATTCTGACGTAAAAATGGGTGACAATTTTCAATACTATTGATCCCATGTGTACCATATCGTAAATGACCTAATAAAAGTTCACCAGTGAAACTGATATTTTCTTTCAACCATTCTGGATTGTCCATCAAAGCAGGATCTTTTTTTTGCACATCTACAAACTTTTGCTGGATGTATTCAAATATTTCCTGAACTGCTTTTGGAGAAGTACTTCTATGTCGGCTTATGTAGCGATGCCCTGGTTGAACATCTAATTTTATCGTAGTTACTCCAGCACCGTCCTGCCCTCGATTATGCTGTTTTTCCATCAGCAAATACAGTTTATTAATTCCGTAAAGTGCCGTACCGTATTTTTTATGGTAATAGGAAAGTGGTTTTAATAAGCGGATAACAGCTATACCACACTCATGCTTAATTTGATCGCTCATAATTAAAGAAAGTGTAAAGGTAAGCTTTTTTGAGGTAAAAGTTTTTGAACCGTCAAGGTTTAGAACCACAAGATTTTGAACCACATTTTTGAACCACGAAGGCTCTAAGGGAAAAGAAGGGACACAAAGTTTTTTAAACAAAAGAATTTGAACCATGTATTTTGAACCACGAAGAGACGAAGGCATAAAGTTTTAAGAAAAAGATAAGAAAATGAATTTTTGAATAAATCGCATTACTGAATTCTGTACAATTCCCTTTGTTAATTCTGATTCACGAAGAATCTCTTTGAAAAAGATTAACCGAATATTTAAGACACTAAAGTCGCGAAGGAGAAAATTATGAGTATAAAAACCTCCTACCATCACCAAATTATAACCAAGCGTAGAAAATATTTGCAAGTTATTTTTGTAGTCATTCTCACTACAAGGGAAAATTATTGTGTATATATATTATTCATTTACAATTAATTATATAAAGTTAAAAATTTCATATTTCGTCTTAACAATTTCTTAACATAAATATAATTTGAAAGTATGAAAATAAATTATTTAACTTTAGAAAAACAAAAACTCAACAACATGAAAACATTTTTTAACCTAGAGGAAAGTAAAAATACCCTCCCCCATCTACTGATTTTATTAGTATTAATGCTTTTTTCTTTTAATTCAATGGCTCAAAACCATTTATCTGGTTTTGTTGCTAACGGTGGTCAATTCAGAGATTCTAATGATAGTGTAAGAACCGACCTTTTGTACACTACGCATATTCAAGGAGCAAAAGTTTATATTACTAAAAAGGGTTTGC
>JANOCT010000040.1:0-37100 GCA_031412335.1 bacterium
TTACAGGGTTATTTAGATGAGTATTGTTACAAAGTAAATCGAAGATATTTAGGGGAAAACTTATTTGAACGATTAATTAGTATTTCTATGGATGATACTTGGTATGGTAAGAAGAAGTATGTTAACGGATAGTCATTTAAATTAATTATGATCAATTAATTTATTAAGTAATTCTTCAACATTTTTTAATGGCAAAAGCTGCAAAATTTTACTTTGTTGATAATAGAATTCACGCTCTTGTAATTTCAATTCGATAAATTCTTTTAATTCATCAGGACTAAAAGAATTAATTAGTGGTCTAGGTTTTTTTGCATGAATTAGTCGATGATAAATAAAAGCTGGATCAGCATTCAAAAAAACTGTAATTCCATTTTCATTCATCCATTGCATATTATTATTGAAACAGGGAGTGCCTCCACCTACAGAAATAATAGCATCTGGAATAGATGAATATGAAATCAAAATCTCAGTTTCTTTCGTTCTGAAAAAATCTTCACCATCTTTTTCAAATAATTCTGAAATGGATTTCCGTGTAGATTTTTCTACTTCAAAATCAGTATCAAAAAAAGAATAATTCATTAATTTGGCTAATTGCTTACCGATTGTGGTTTTGCCAACACCCATAAAACCAAGCAAAAAAACTTTCATTCAATTCGTATTCTTGGATCGAGAATACCATAAATAATATCGACCAATATATTTATGATAACAAACAAAAGCGCTACAAACAATACTGCTCCCATTACAATCGGAAAATCTGATAATTCTAATGCATCAACCGTTGCTTTACCCAGACCGTTCCAGCCAAAAATATATTCTACAAAAAAAGCACCTGCCATTAACGAGGCAAACCAACCACTTACTGCAGTTATCACTGGATTTAAGGCATTTTTTAAAGCATGCTTAAAAATCACTTTGCTTTTACTCAATCCTTTTGCACGAGCTGTCCGAATATAATCCATTGACAAAACCTCGAGCATAGCGCTTCTGGTAAGTTGAACAATAATAGACAATGGACGCAAGCCTAAGGTGAGTGCAGGTAAGATTAAATTTTTTATAGATAAAACTTCACCAGTAAAAGGGTTATAATTATATAAACTGCCCGACATTTTTAAGCCTGTCCACGGACCAAGTTTAAATGCAAAAATATAGGCAATTATAATTCCTGCAAAAAACGAAGGCACAGAAATATTCAGAATAGAAAAACTTAATGCCACTTTATCAATCCAGGTATTTTTATAGACAGCCGCCAATACTCCTAAACCGATACCAAAAATAATGGCGAATAACATGGCAGCAGAAGCTAGAACTAAGGTATTCGGGATTGTTTCAGAAAGTAATTGGCTTACATCTTTCTTGGTTTGATAGGATCTACGTAAATATGGTTTTTTAACTACCAAATAATTTTCATTTCCTATATTAATTAATTTTTGATAATGATATTTTGCTTGATTCGTGCTATCATTTTTATGAAAACTAATCGGCGATAAATCATTAATATAATAAGCGAATTGAACCGAGGTTGGTTTATCTAATCCTAATTCTTTTCGCACTGCTTCTAAGGAGGAAACATCGGATCGTTGTCCTTGGGTCATTCGTGCAGGATCGCCGGGCAATACCGAAAAAAGTATAAATACAACAACTACAACACCAACTAAAACTGCAAAGCCATATAAAATCCGTTGTATTAAATACTTGAGCATCTGGCTTTTATTTATCTAAATACATTTTCTGTATCGATTCAAAATCAGGAATATCGTTAAAATGCCATTTATTTATTACTGTTCCATTTTTCAACAAGATTAATCCTGGATTAGAGCGAATCATGGTTTTCAAAACTGTACCATCGCAATAATAAAATTCAAACATGGCATTACTTTCCTTTCGAAATGATTCAACATCTTGAGCTGAATTAGCAGTTAAGCCTAAGGTACGAATTTGATAAGCCTCACCTTTTGTTGCCAAATCATTTAGTTTATCGAAATTTTTGCTGCTTGTAAATGCCAAATTGCTGGCAATTACTAAGAAATTATATTCAGGATTGGCAATAACTGCTTGAGTTTGGTTTGTTCCATCTGCATCTGCCACTAATAAATCCTTAATTTTTGGTTTATAACCTTCTTTCACCAAAACTGCCTCCGAAGCGCTTACATATTCCCATTCAGGATTTTCCCATACTCCAGAAGATATATATTCTTTGTCTCCAAATTTCTTTAACTCTCCACTTTTCAGATTTTTCATGGTATAAAATATCTGAAATTGATCAGGTACTGCACCTGCCGGAATACTCATTAACTGAGGAATATTATTTCCGATTTTATAAGGTAAAAAATCAATAATAGGAAGATGCATTATGCAATAAATTCCAAATCCTGTTGATGCAAAAAAAGCGAGATAAGAAAAACCCACGGCCACTTTTTCATTTAATAAAGGTTTTATTTTATCGATATTGAAAAACATTATTGCAATAAGAACTAGCAACAAAATATCTTTTCCAAATGATTGCCATGGTGTTAATTTTACAGCATCTCCAAAACATCCACAATCGGTAACTACATCAAAATACGCAGAATAAAAAGTAAGGAAGGTAAAAAAGACAATTAATAGTAATAAGCCCCAAATTACTTGTTTTATCATTCCTCCCAGCAGTAATGCAACTCCTAAAAATATTTCTAATGCGCAAATAAAAACGGAAAGTCCTAATGCCAAAGGATTTAAAAACTCTGTGTGAAAAACCACAAAATATTCTTCCAGCTTATACGAAAACCCTGTTGGGTCATTTGCTTTTATTAAACCAGAAATAATAAATAAAATAGCAGTAAAATATCTGCTTAAGTTTACAATAAAATTCATTTTTAATTTTTAACTTATTTCTTTTAATCTAATTAATGCAAAAGCAGCATAATTAATCATGTCTCTAAAATTAGCATCAATCCCTTCCGATACTAATGTTTTGCCTTTATTATCTTCAATTTGTTTTACTCTCAATAATTTCATCAAAATTAAATCAGTCAACGAACTTACCCGCATATCTCTCCAAGCCTCTCCATAGTCATGATTTTTATTAAGCATTAAATTTTTTGTTTCAGTAATTTCTACATCATACAACTTGCTTACTTCATTAACAGACATTTCCATCGAATCGTTTGCGGTAAGTTTCATTTGCATTAATGCAATAACGCAATAATTAATAATTCCTATGTATTCAGAGCTTATAGCCTCATCAATTTTACTACTACCAATTTCTTCGATGGTTCGTATTCTTTGTGCTTTTATAAATATCTGATCGGTCAACGAACTTTGGCGGAGAATGCGCCATGATGTACCATAATCAGTTGTTTTATGAATAAAAAGTTCGCGACAAATTGCAATGACATGATCATATTGCAGGGTAGTTGCTTCATTAATTGTTGTTGCCAAAAGAATCAGTAGCTTCGTGAGGTTTTAAAAGATTTCAATTTTTTTAATCTTTCCTATTTTAGCAAAAGAGAAATTAATGGTCAAAAATACAAATTTCCAGATACAATGCAGGGGGCGACTTTTACCCTTATCTAAACCGTTGGTAATGGGAATTTTAAATCTTACTCCCGATTCATTTTACGAAAATAGCAGAATAAAAAACGAAAAGGATCTATATAATTCTGCAGAAAAAATGATGTTGGAGGGAGCTACATTTTTGGATTTAGGTGCTTATTCCAGCAGACCTGGTGCCGAGTATATTGACGAACAAACCGAAATTGACCGACTTTTGCCTGCTTTGCAATTTTTAATAAAAGAATTTCCAGACTCATATTTTTCGGTTGATACCTTCCGATCTCAGGTTGCCGAACAAGCCTTGAATGCTGGATCCGACTTAATTAATGACATTTCTGGAGGCAGTCTGGATTCAAATATGTTTACAACTGTTGGTAAATTTTCTGCACCATACGTCATGATGCATCTAAAAGGAAATCCTCAAACGATGGTTTCAGAATCAAATTACGTTGATTTTTTGCCAGAATTAATTGATTATTTTAGTTTAAAGATAATGCAAGCTCAACAAGCTGGAATTAAAGATATAATCATTGATCCTGGTTTTGGTTTTGCAAAAAACAGGGAACATAATTATGAACTGCTGGCAAATTTGAATGTGTTAGAAATACTGGAAAAACCAATTTTGGTTGGTTTGTCTAGAAAATCTATGATTTACAAATTATTACAAACTGATGCCGAGCATGCTCTAAATGGAACAACTGCTGCGCATGTTTTGGCAATTAAACATGGAGCAAAAATTTTAAGAGTACACGATGTAAAGCCAGCTATGGAAGCGATAACTATCTGTACAGAAACCGAAAAATATTATTTTTAACCTCAATTATGGAATTAACCGGTATCGATTTTCTGAAGTTTGGAGTTTTTGATTTAATAGATATTGTATTGGTTGCATTTATTGTATTTCAAATTTACAATTTATTGCGGGGTACTATTGCAGTTAATATTCTAATTGGTTTATTGTGTATTTATTTGCTTTGGTGGGCTGTACGTGCATTAGATATGAAACTAATGACCGGCATTTTAAACAATGTAATTGGGGTAGGTGTAATTGCACTCATTGTTGTTTTTCAGCAGGAAATAAGGCGTTTTCTTTTAATTATTGGTAAAAATACGATTGCCAATCGCAAAAGTTTTTGGTCGCGATTTTTTCCAAAAAGTATTACAGTAGAAACCGATGAATCGGCAAATTTTTTATCTGTAATAGAAGCATGTAAAAATTTATCTTCCGAAAAAACTGGAGCGTTAATTGTGTTTGCTCGTACGTACGAGGAACAGGTATTTACCAATAATGGAGAAGTGATGAATGCTAAAATATCACGAAGATTGTTGGAAAGTATTTTTAATAAGCTTAGCCCATTGCATGATGGTGCAGTTGTAATTGCCGAAAACAAAATAAAAGTGGCCAGTTGTATTCTGCCTTTAACAGAAAACGATGAATTACCCTCTCAAATGGGTTTGCGACACCGAGCAGCTGTTGGAATAACGGAGCAAAGTGATTCGGTTGCTGTAGTTGTCTCCGAAGAAACAGGAACGCTATCTTTTGCTTCTCGCGGAAAAGTACGATATGATATTACAATCCCTGAATTAGAAAAATTATTGGTGAGGAATTCTATGAATTAGGTTGGTATTTGCTTTTATTTAAATAAAAAAGGATTTCCAACATTGGGAAAACACTCTAAACATGTAGAAACTACGTGTTAAAAATTCCTTTTCGATTAAATCCTTCGTGTTTCTTCTTTTTTCTTGGTGGCTTCGTGGTTCAAAATCTGTGGTTCAAAATCCGTAGTTCAAAACCAACAAAAAAAAAGCCCCCTTTTACGGAGGCTTTCATAAAACTTAAAACAAGAAGAATCTTAGTTCCTCAGCTTATTGAATTAACAATATTCTTCAAACGCAGCAACCAAATTTTCTGCAATCATTTGAGCTGGACGACCTTCTATATGATGTCTTTCAATCATGTGTACCACTTTACCATCTTTAAATAAAGCAATGGATGGGGAAGATGGCGGATAAGGCAACATCATAGATCGAGCTTTTGAAACAGCATCTTGCTCCATTCCAGCAAAAACAGTTACAATTTTATCAGGTCGCTTTTCATTTTTTACAGCCATTCTTGCTGCAGGGCGAGCATTAGCAGCTGCACAACCACAAACCGAATTTACCATAACTAACACTGTTCCGTCGGCCATTAATGCTTTCTCTACGGAATCTGCCGTTTTTAATTCTTCAAAACCTACCGAAGTAAGTTCTTCGCGCATTGGCGCAACCATATATTCTGGATACATATAAATTTAATTTTTGATAAAGGTACAATCTATCAACGAATATTGTTTCAATTCTGTATTAATAGCCTTAGTAGCTCTACACATTTACCGATAAAAATGTTTGCTAATCAATGATTTAAATACATCCAATATTGGTTTTGAGCAGATTGATTTTTAGCATACCTTTGCAAAAAAAATTATTGAAATGGTAGAAACATTTGTACAAAACAAAGTAAAAGACATTAGCCTATCTGATTGGGGCAGAAAAGAAATTGAATTAGCAGAAGCAGAAATGCCTGGTTTAATGGCATTGCGTGAAGAATTTGGAACTAGCAAACCACTTGCAGGTGCTCGTATTGCAGGTTGTTTACACATGACTATCCAAACTGCTGTTCTTATTGAAACATTAACTGCATTAGGTGCAGAAGTTACTTGGTCATCTTGTAATATATTTTCAACTCAAGATCATGCTGCTGCTGCAATTGCTGCTGCAGGTATCCAAGTGTATGCTTGGAAAGGAATGAACGAAGAAGAATTTAACTGGTGCATTGAGCAAACTTTATATTTCGGGGAAGATAGACAGCCTTTAAATATGATTTTAGATGATGGTGGAGATTTAACCAACATGGTTTTTGATCAATATCCTGAATTAATTGCTGGCATTAGAGGTTTATCAGAAGAGACTACAACTGGAGTTCACCGTTTGTACGAACGAATGAAAAACGGAACCTTACATATTCCTGCTATCAATGTAAATGATTCGGTTACGAAATCTAAATTTGATAATAAATATGGTTGCAGAGAATCATTGGTTGATGCAATCCGCAGAGCAACTGATGTAATGATGGCTGGTAAAGTAGCTGTTGTAGCTGGATACGGAGATGTTGGAAAAGGAAGTGCAGATTCATTGAAAAATGCAGGAGTTAGAGTAATTGTAACTGAAATTGATCCAATTTGTGCCTTACAAGCCGCAATGGAAGGTTTTGAAGTTAAGAAATTTGCTAATGCAGTAAAAGAAGCAGACATCGTTGTTACAGCAACTGGAAATTGCAATATCGTTTCAGAAAGTCATTTCAGATCATTAAAAGATAAAGCGATTGTATGTAATATTGGCCATTTTGATAATGAAATTGATATGGCATGGTTAAATGGTGCTTACGGAAATAGCAAAGTCGAAATCAAACCTCAAGTAGATAAATACACAATTGATGGAAAAGACGTAATTGTATTAGCAGAAGGTAGATTAGTGAATTTAGGTTGCGGAACTGGTCACCCATCATTCGTAATGTCGAATTCATTTACTAACCAAACGCTTGCACAAATTGAGTTGTGGTCTAATACTGATAAGTACGAAAACAAGGTATACGTATTACCAAAATTATTGGATGAGAAAGTTGCACGTTTGCACCTAGCAAAAATTGGTGTTGAATTAGATGAATTGAACGATGAGCAAACTGATTATATCGGAGTTGCTAAGAATGGTCCGTTTAAGAACGACTCGTACCGATACTAAAATTTATAAAAAAGTAAATGAAAAGGAGTTGCTATTTGGTAACTCCTTTTTTGTTTTATTTTGTTTAGTTGTATTGGCATATAATATTTTAGTATTATGGTTTTAGTTAAATAAAAAAATATTAAAACACTTTTTTGATTTTGAATGGTTTGTTTTATAAGAATTTTTTATTTGTTAAATTATACAATTATTAGTTTCAAAATTATTATGGGCTTACCCCATCTCGTCAGAAAAGACGAGATGGGGTCGGGCTTTCAGCTCAATCTTTTTTGCGGAGAGATTAACGAAAAATAGAAAAATTGTACTGCAAAAAAGGATACCGCTTCAATCCCTAAGCCAAACTCGGAACCAAGTTTAGCGAATATGTCTTATTGCACAACAGGTATTTTTATTTATTAATCGATTATTGATTCAAATGAAATAAATAAAATTGTTTAAGGATTTTTTCAGTTTGTATTTATTGAACTTTTTCTGAAATTATTCAATCAACATAACAAAAAAAACTATGACCAGACTATCCGTTAACATAAATAAACTGGCAACAATTCGGAATTCCAGAGGAGGTAATAATCCAGATTTAATACAAACCGCTTTAAAAATAGAACGATTTGGAGCGCAGGGAATTACGGTTCATCCAAGGCCAGACGAACGGCATATACGATATCAAGATGTTTATGAATTAAAAAAGAATATTAAAACTGAATTTAATATAGAGGGAAATCCTAAGGAACAGAAATTCATGGATTTGGTATTGGCAAACAATCCAGATCAAGTAACCTTGGTGCCAGATGCAGAAGGACAATTAACTTCAAATCATGGTTGGGATACATTTAAACATGCTATTTTTTTAAAAGAAACCATTAAAACGTTTCAGGATGTGGGTATTCGTGTTTCAATATTCGTTGACCCAGATATAGCGATGGTAAAAGCTGCCGCAGATACCGGAGCAAACCGTATTGAATTATACACAGAATCATACGCAAAAAACTTTTTTGAAAATAAACAGCAAGCAATAGAACCCTTTATCAAAGCGGCAGAAACAGCCAACAAATCAGGTTTAGGAATTAATGCAGGTCATGATTTAGATTTACAAAATCTTGCATTTTTTGCAAAAAATATCCCAAATCTATTAGAGGTTTCTATTGGACATGCTTTAATTTGTGATGCACTTATTTATGGATTAGAAAATACTGTCCAGCTGTATTTGAGGCAATTACAAAAATGAGTTCCGCCATTACAAAAATAGAAATTGAAGAATTAATGGAATTAAGCAAATTAATTCCATTAGCAGATGTTCGTACTCCAGCTGAATATGTACAGGGTCATATTCCAGGTTCTTTTAATTTACCCATATTTTCGGATGAAGAAAGAATAGCAGTTGGAACGGCTTACAAACAACAGTCGAGAGAAGCTGCCATTTTATTAGGACTTGATTTTACGGGTCCGAAATGGAGTTTTTTTATCAAACAAGCTTTGGGATTTTGCCCTGAAAAAAAAATAATTCTTCATTGTTGGCGAGGCGGTATGCGGAGTGGTGCTATGGCTTGGATATTAAATTTATATGGATTCGAAGTATTTGTTTTAGAGGGTGGCTATAAAAAATATCGAAATTTTGTATTAGACATTTTTCTTCAACCTTATCCATTTTTAATTTTAGGCGGAATGACTGGCTCCAGAAAAACTCAGGTTTTGCAGCAATTAAAAAACAAAGGCGAATCCATCATTGATCTTGAAAACTTGGCTCAACATCAAGGATCAGCGTTTGGCAGTTTAGGCTATTTGATTCAACCAAGTCAAGAGCAGTTTGAAAATTTGCTGGCAACAGAACTTTATTCAAAAAAAAATAGTGCAAAAATCTGGCTGGAGGATGAAAGTATTACCATTGGAAAACGAGTTTTACCGCAAGGAATTTGGCAACAAATGCGTAAAGCGATTGTTTATAAAATTATAGTCAATCAAGAAAATCGAATACATTTTTTGGTTGAAGAATATGGAAATCTGAATAAAGATTTTTTGATAGAATGCGTAACGAGAATATCCAAAAAATTAGGTCCACAACATGTAAAAACCGCGATTGAAGCTATTATTGAACATAGAATGATCGAATTTATACAAACGGTGTTGGTTTATTATGATAAAACGTATACCCAAGGGCAAAATTCAAGAAACCCAGAAAAAATTATTGAAATACCTTTCGACGCGAATGACTCTAATGAAAACGTATCTCGCTTATTAAATGCAGTTTTATAAACTTTTGAATTGGTTAATACAAATCGAAAAATAAATCTTATTTAAAATACAATTGATGATTTACAAAAATTAAAAAGATTTAATAAAAGAAAAAACTAAAATATTAAACCTTAAATGGCTTAAAACAAAATAATTATTATGAATACAGAAATTCAAGATCAAGAAGTAAAACTTACTGCATATAGTCATGGCGCAGGTTGTGGTTGCAAAATATCTCCATCTGTACTTGATAAAATTCTACATACAGGTATTAAATATCCTTCTGATAAAAATTTACTGGTTGGAAACGATACGCGAGATGATGCAGCAGTTTATGACATGGGAAATGAAACTGCCCTAATTTCTACGACTGATTTTTTTATGCCAATTGTTGATGATGCATTCGATTTTGGGAGAATTGCTTCTGCTAACGCAATAAGCGATGTGTATGCCATGGGCGGAAAACCGATTTTAGCAATTGCTATTTTAGGTTGGCCTATTGATAAACTTAGTCCTGAAATTGCATCAAGGGTCTTGGAAGGAAGCCGTGCCGTATGTGCTCAGGCGGGCATAACCTTAGCTGGTGGACATAGCATTGATTGTCCCGAACCTGTTTTTGGTTTGTCGGTAAATGGGATTGTTGATATTGAAAATTTAAAGAAAAACAGCACAGCTACAGTTAATTGCACTTTGTACCTTACCAAAGCTTTGGGTGTTGGAATTTTGAGCACTGCACAAAAAAAGGGAATAGTAAAACCAGAAGACGCAGAAATTGCCAAAAATTCCATGATAAAATTAAATAATGCGGGAGAAGTTTTTGGTAAAAAATCATATATAAAATCAATGACAGATGTTACAGGATTTGGTCTGCTTGGTCATTTGAGTGAGATGTGTGAAGGAAGCAAACTTTCTGCAGCAATTGATTTTGAGAAAGTTCCTGTAATTCCAGAAAGTATATTTTATCTTAATGAAAAAGCAATACCCGGCGGAACCGTACGAAATTGGAACAGTTACGGACACAAAATTGGACCAGTGACTGAATTTCAAAAAAATATTTTAGCCGATCCACAAACAAGTGGTGGCTTATTAGTAGCGGTAGAAAGTGGATTTGAAAATGAGTTTGAAACGGTATGTTCTGAATTATTTGATCACGAAATAAAACCGTTTGGAAAATTTGTAAATCGAGGAAAATTTGTCATAACTGTTAATTCTAATTAATAATTAATAAGAATACAACTTTAGCCAATTCTTAAAATGAAATTTTATTTCATAAAACCCAAATCATTCCAATTTTATTTTTGCCGAATCAACAATTTGGGAACAGAATAGAAAGCCATAAATAAGGATTCCCAAATAAGTTAATAATAGAAACAAATCTATTTCATTACCTGTTATTTGAATCAAACACCCATTTACTTACCTTTGCAACTTAATCAAAAATCCGGAATGAAATTTAACGTGAACTATCAAGAATCCTTTGAAAACCGACATATTGGACCAAATGAAACTGATAAAGATAAAATGCTTACAGCCATTGGTGTTGCAAGTTTAGATGAGTTGATTAAAGAAACAATTCCGGCAACTATACGCATGAAAGTGCCAATGAATTTGCCAGCAGCAAAAAGCGAATTTGATTATATAAATGATCTTAAAGTTCTTGCTTCTCACAACCGGGTTTTCAAATCATACATCGGTCAAGGATATTATAATACCATTACACCTCCTGTAATCCAGCGGAATATATTAGAAAATCCAGGTTGGTACACTCAATATACGCCATACCAGGCGGAAATTGCACAAGGCAGACTTACGGCTTTGTTAAATTTCCAAACAATGGTCATGGATTTTACTGGGATGGAAGTTGCGAATGCATCATTATTGGACGAAGCTACAGCAACAGCAGAAGCAATGGCAATGCTTTTTTCCATGAGAAAAAACACTGAAGCTCATACATTTTTTGTAAGCGATGGTGTTTTTAAACAAACCATTGATGTTTTAGAAACCAGATCTAATCCTTTAGGAATTAAATTATTAATTGGTGATTCTGCTTCTTTACCTACCGATGGATCTGTTTTTGGTGCAATTATTCAATATCCAAATGCAAACGGGTCTATAGAAAACATTCAATCATTTATTGAGAATGCTCATAAATCCGATTGTTTAGTAGTTGTAGCAACTGATTTATTGAGCTTAGCTTTGCTTACTCCTCCAGGTGAATTGGGCGCAGACGTCGTTGTTGGAACAACTCAACGTTTCGGTGTTCCAATGGGCTTTGGTGGACCACATGCTGCTTTTTTTGCAACCCGCGATGAGTATAAGAGATCATTGCCAGGTAGAATAATTGGTGTTTCTGTTGATGTTGCAGGAAATCCTGCTTTGCGAATGGCTCTTCAAACTAGAGAACAACACATCCGTCGAGATAAAGCAACTTCTAACATTTGTACTGCTCAGGCTTTATTAGCAATTATGGCTAGTATGTATGCCGTTTATCATGGCCCGAAAGGAATAAAAAACATAGCCAGCCGAACCCATTCTATTGCAGAATTATTGAATAAGCACTTAAAGGATTTAGGTTATAATCAATTAAATGAAAATTTCTTTGATACCATTTGTATTGATGCTGGCGACTTAAAAGATGGAATTCATAAAGATGCTTTAGATAATGAAATCAATTTTGCCTATCGAGAAAATTTGATTTTGATCAGTGTTGACGAAACTACGAATGTTAAAGATGTGAAATTGATTGTTTCTATTTTTGCTAAGATGAAGGGGATATCAGTATCTGAAATAGATTTTGATTCAGTGAACGAAATTAATTTTGAAAGCATATCCGAAACTAATTTAAGAAAATCAGCTTACTTAACTCATCCTGTTTTCAACACGCATCATTCAGAGCATGAGATGCTTAGGTATATTAAAAGCCTTGAAAGCAAAGATTTGTCGCTTACTCATAGTATGATTGCTTTAGGAAGTTGCACCATGAAATTAAATGCAACTACTGAAATGCTTCCTGTTACTTGGGCAGAATTTGGTGCTTTGCATCCTTTTGCTCCGATTGATCAAGTTGGAGGATATATTCAGCTATTTGATGAGTTGAGTACAGCTCTATGCGAAATAACCGGGTTTGATGCAATGTCATTACAACCAAATGCTGGTGCGCAAGGAGAATATGCTGGTTTAATGGTAATTCGAGCTTATTTGAATGATATTGGCCAAGGAAGTAGAAATGTTGTTTTAATTCCATCTTCCGCTCATGGCACCAATCCAGCAAGTGCAGTTATGGCTGGATTTAAAGTAGTTGTAACTAAATGTGATGAACTTGGCAACATTGATATGGACGATTTGCGTAAACATGCAACCGAACATAAAGATGATTTAGCAGGATTGATGGTGACATATCCATCAACACACGGAGTTTTTGAAGAAGCAATTATTGAAATTTGTCAATTAATCCACGATTTCGGTGGTCAAGTTTACATGGACGGCGCCAACATGAATGCGCAAGTTGGTTTAACTAGTCCGGCATTAATTGGCGCAGATGTTTGCCATTTAAATTTGCATAAAACGTTTTGTATTCCTCATGGTGGTGGTGGCCCAGGTATGGGTCCCATTGGTGTAAAATCTCACTTGGCCCCTTTTTTACCCGGACATGTTTTTGCAAAAACAGGTGGAGAAAAAGCAATGCCTGCCATTTCTGCTGCTCCTTGGGGCAGTGCAAGTATTTTGGTTATTTCTCATGCGTACATCGCTATGATGGGTGCAGAAGGTTTAGCAAATGCTACCCGATATGCGATATTAAATGCGAATTACATAAAGCATCGTTTAGAAAATGATTTCCCTATTTTATATACCGGAACAAACGGGCGAGCAGCTCACGAAATGATTTTAGATTGCCGTTCATTTAAGTCTTTTGGAATTGAGGTAGCCGATATTGCCAAACGATTAATGGATTATGGATTCCATGCTCCTACTGTATCTTTTCCTGTTGCTGGCACACTTATGATTGAGCCTACAGAAAGTGAAGGACTTGCAGAATTAGATCGCTTTTGTGATGCTATGCTTTCTATAAGAAAAGAAATTGAAGATGTGGAAACGGGTATTTATGATAAAATTAATAATCCATTAAAGAATGCACCTCATACCGCTGAAGTAATTACTGCCAACGAATGGGATAAATCATATACTCGTCAAAAAGCTGCATATCCATTGTTATTTGTAAAAAATAATAAGTTCTGGCCATCGGTTGGTAGAATTAATGAAACTCAAGGAGATCGAGTATTTATTTGTTCATGCCCTCCGGTTGAAAGTTATGCAGAAGTAGAAATTTAAATAATTTGATTTATATTTAGAATTGAGTTAAGTAGTTAATTACGATTACAAGTAGTTGTTAAATAAATTAGACCAATGGCACTTACTCGATTTTTTTATCCTGTTTTCTGCATTTTACTGTTCGTATTATCCAGTTCCTGCGTGCAGGAAGAACAAAAAAAATCAAGGTTTCACCAAAAGAAGCAAATAGGACTCAAACCATTTGAGGATTTTTTTTAGCAAAAGATTATCCTGAGTTATCGCCAGATATAGCTCGATTCCAGCAAGTAGCTGATTTGGAATTGAAACGAATAGAAGCTAATAGATCCAGTGTGAGCAATCCTTGGGCAATGGAAGGGCCATTAAATATTGGTGGTCGTATAAATACTATCGCGATTCACCCATCGAGTTTAAATACAATCCTGATAGGGACGCCAAATGGAGGTATTTTTAAAACTACAGATGCAGGTACCACTTGGCAGCCTGTGTTTGACAATGAAATATCGTCTGCAATCGGGGATATAGAATATGCTCCATCTGATCCCAGCATTGTATTTGCAGGAACGGGCGATCCTGCCTTGGGTGGATATTCTTATATTGGAAATGGCATTTATAAAAGTACCGATGGGGGAAACACATGGGTTAATTCAGGACTTGTAAATACTGGAGTAATTTCAAAAATACAAATACATCCAACTAACCCAAACATTATATACGTAGCGTGTATGGGAAACAAAATGGAACGTACTATGGACAGAGGCATTTACAAGTCTATAGACGGTGGAGCGAGCTGGGCTCAAATAAAATTTATAGATCAGGAAACGGGTTTTAATCATATTGTTTTAAATCCGCTAAACACCTCTATACTATATGCTACAAGCTGGAGGAGAGTTAGGAATAATACTGAAAGTATTATAAGCGGTTACACATCAAGGCTTTACAAGTCTGAGGATGCTGGCTTAACATGGAATCAATTAGACAATGGATTACCCAACATCAACTTAAGCAAATGGAACATTTGCATAAGTAAGCAAAATCCAAATAAGCTTTATGTATCTCTGGTAGATTCAACTTTAGAGTTTCACAGTGCCTATGTTTCGTTGAATGCTGGAGCAAGTTTTACTCCTTTGCAGACCAACGGATTGATTACTCCATTTAACAATTCTGGATGGTACATGGGAGAAATTACCATTAATCCTAGCAATGACCAAGACATGCTTTTAGGTGGTGTAAACATTTGGCGTACTCAAGATGGTGGGAATACATTTGCTTTGGCTGCACCAGAATGGTTTACCTACATCGTTCATGCTGATCACCACGATGTGGAATGGATTAATAATAACACCTTTTATCTTTGCACAGATGGGGGGTTATATAAAACCACAGACGGTGGAGTAAGCTATTTCCATTTTAAAAACTTACCAATTAATCAATTTTATAGGGTTGCTATCAATCCTCATATTCAAAATGATTATTGGGCTGGTGCCCAAGACAATGGCACCACCAACGGGAATGCTGCAAATGCAGCTAGTTGGGCAAGGGTATTCGGTGGAGATGGTTTCCAACAACGATTTAATCCTTTAAATCCCTATGAACTATATACAGAAACTCAAAATGGCTCTTTGTATTCAAGCACAGATGGAGGGGTTTTTTGGAATTATGCAGATAACGGAATCGATCCGAATGATCGAAGAAATTGGGATATGCCCTATGTTATGAGCAGCTTTAATCCAAACGACTTATATACAGGAACTTATAGGGTTTACAAAAATGATAATGGTCCCTTTGCAAATTGGACTCCAATTAGTCAAGATTTAACAGACGGTATAATCTATGGTGCTAGATTTCATACGATATCAGCCATTGATCATGCTTCGCTTATCACCAATAAGCTTCTTGTTGGCACATCTGATGCAAATGTGTGGTATTCAAATAATGATGGAGCTAACTGGAACAACATTACATCAACACTGCCAAATAGATATGTAACCTCAGTTAAATTTTCACCTAACCAAGCAAATACGATTTATGTAACTCATTCTGGTTATAAATCAAACTCATACATTCCACATATCCATAAATCGATAAATAACGGGCTCAACTGGATAGACATTTCATCTGATTTACCTCAATTTGCCATAAATGATTTGTACATCCAAGTTGGGAATGAAAACATACTATTTGTTGCAACCGATGGAGGTGTTTACTACAGTGTTACAGGTGGTAGCTCCTGGCTTCGATTAGGAAATAATATGCCGATGATACCCGTATACGATTTGGAATATGATGCATTCAATAATAAAATCATAGCTGGAACTTTCGGGAGATCTATGCAAAGCATTGAATTGCAAGGGATAACTTCTGGATTAAAACCTATATCAGATAAAAATTATCTACCTATACGTTTACTTAGATCTAGCTTTCAGCATGAATTAATAATTATTGCAGACGTTTCGGTCAAAAATGCCTTAATTAGGATTTATGATGTAAGTGGAAAACTTGTATTTAATACTGAAAGAAACTTAGAAGTAGGAGAAAATAAGCTTTTAGAGCTAAATTTCAACAAGGGAAACTATATTTTAAATGTTTCGGATAGTAAGCAAACGTTTGTGAAAAAGATATTTTGTAATTAGGAGTTTTAAATCTCAAAAACAAAACCAGTTCCTTTTAATGCTTGATACTTCTTTTTATTGAATTTATATAAATCTGCAGGGCGATGAGAAACACCTGTTCGTTTCTTTTTTACTTCGGTAAGCAATCCAAAACCTAAGATCTTCTTTCTGAAATTTCGTTTGTCGATATTTCGTTCAAGAATAACTTCGTACAAATGCTGTAATTGAGTTAAGGTAAAATTTTCTTCGAGCAATTCAAAACCTAATGGTTCTCGTCTTATTTCGTTTCTCAAACGTTCAATTCCCTTTTTTACAATTTGATTATGGTCAAATGCTAACTCTGGAATTTGATTTGCCGGTGCCCAAAAAGCTTTTTTAGCATAGTTTGTAATAGGATGCAAACCTGTTTCAGATCGTTTTATAATGGCATAATATGCAACTGTTACAACTCTACCTTGTGGGTGTCTGCCGATTTCTCCAAATGAATGAAACTGTTCTAGATAAACTTCGGATAAACCTGTAAGTTCATATAAAATCCTCGCTGCAGCAGAGTCTAAATCTTCATCGTCATTCACCAAATTTCCTGGTATCGCTTTCCATTCTTTAAATGGCTGCTTATTTCGCTCAATTAATAAAATCTTAAGCTCTCCATCATCAAAACCAAAAATTACACAATCAACTGAAAAGGATGATCGTAGTCTAGGTAATTCTTTTTCAGCCATAAGAAATCAAATAATTGAATTGTTAAAGAAAATACTTTCTATGGTTTTACACCATAAAAAAAAGAAGAACCTGTTTGTACATCTGAGTTGCCGCCGATCCAAAAATTGAACTCACCCGTTTCAGTTACTAGTTTCAATTCATTATTGTAAAATGCTAAATCGGCGGGCGTTATTTTAAACTGAACTAACTTACTTTGCCCCGGCATTAAACGTACATTTTGAAACCCTTTTAACTCTTTTAGGGGTCTACTCATACTTCCTACCATGTCTCTCACATACAATTGTGCAGTTTCCATCCCTTCCTGATTTCCGGTATTGGTCAGATTTACAGAAACTATTATTGAATCGGAATTAGAAAATGAGGTTTTATTAACCTTTAAATCTGAATATTTGAAACTGGTATAACTCAAACCAAAACCAAAAGGATACAAGGGCGTATTTGCAATATCAAGGTACTTGCTGGTGTACTTTTGGTTTGCATCGAAAGGCCTGCCAGTATTTTTCGCATTGTAATAAATAGGTATCTGCCCTACTGAACGTGGAAAAGTCATGGTCAATTTTCCAGAAGGATTGGCATCTCCAAACAAAACATCGGTGATCGCATCGCCAGCCATGCTGCCTGCAAACCAAGTTTCTAGAATGGCATCTACATTGTTTTGCTCCCATTGCAAAGCTAGAGGCCTACCATTTGTCAACACTAAAATTATCGGTTTTCCAGTTTTCTTTAATTCTATCAATAAATTTCGCTGATTTTCTAACAGTTGAATATCACTTCTGCAAGCAGCTTCACCACTCATTCCAAATGTTTCTCCCAAACAAATTACTAACACATCTGCATTTTCGGCTAGAACTTTCGCCTCAAATATGAGCTGTTTTGGCGGTTTTTGATCTACAGTTATCTGTCCATCGTGTTCGTTCAATCTTTTTCTCAGTGTTTCATCGTCCATCATATTGCATCCTTTGGCATACAATATTTTGCTTGTATCCATTCGTTTTCCAAGACTTTCCCACAAACTAATTGATTTTTTCCAATCACCAGCGCCACTCCAGTTTCCAATTAAATTTCGTTTATCTTTTACAAATGGGCCGATAAATGCAATTTTCTGTTCCTTTTTTAAGGGTAAAAAATTGTTTTCGTTTTTCAACAATACCATACTTTTAACAGCAGATTCTTTAGCTAATGCTAATTTATCTGAACTCATAATTTCTTTCGCAGCACGTTTTTCAGAGATTCCACGATACGGATTTTCGAATAAGCCTAATTTATACTTTGCTTCTAAAACTAATCTGCAAGCATCATTTACTTGTTTCACTGGCACTTTTCCAGATTCTACTAATGCTGGTAATCTTTTCAAAAATAATTCTCCAACCATATCCATTTGTACAGGTGCGGCAATGGCGAGTCTGGTAACTTCATCCTCATCTCCTACTCCATGCTGTATCATTTCATTGATGGCAGTATAATCTGTTGCAACTAATCCGCCAAATCCCCAATCGGTTCTTAATAAATCTGTCATTAACCATTTATTTGCAGTAGCCGGAACTCCATTTATTGCATTAAAGGAACTCATAATTGATCCAACTCCTGCATCAATACCTGCTTTGTATGGAGGCAAATATTCATTATACATTTTATTCATACTCATGTCGGTTGTGTTATAATCCCGACCAGCTTCTGCTGCACCATACAATGCAAAATGTTTTATGCAAGCCATTACAGCATTCTCACTTTTCAAATTTGTACCCTGATATCCTTGCACCATCGCTTTTGAAATAGCTGAACCTAAAAAAACATCTTCTCCGGCTCCTTCAGAAACTCTGCCCCAACGTGGATCTCTTGCAATATCAACCATTGGTGAAAAAACCCAATTCAATCCATCGGCACTCGCCTCCAATGCAGCAGCTCTAGCAGTTTTTTGGATCAAAACGGTATCCCAAGTTGATGATAAGCCCAACGGAATTGGAAATATCGTCCGATGACCGTGAATTACATCATATCCAAAAATCAATGGAATTTTCAACCGAGTTTCTTTAATGGCTATTTCCTGCAATTTTCTGACTGCAACTGGAGTAAACGTATTAAAAACTGCCCCAACATTCCCTTTTCTAATGTTTAGCTCTACATCCTTACTCATAACCGGACCAGTAACATCAAACCCTATGGATGGCAAATTTAATTGACCAATTTTTTCTTCCAGAGTCATTTTACTCAATAAATCATCAATAAAAATATTCCCTTTTTTACCTAATGTTTGTGCCTTGGAAAACGAATGAAGAAAAATGAATGACAAGAGTAGTAAATAGTTTTTCATAATTTAATTGGTTGAATTTGTATGGGTAAATTCTAATTTTTTTAATCCTAATTGTACTTCAGGGCAACTCATGAAAAGATTCCACAATAGTCCCGTTCTATAATTTTCAATCATAATAATAATTGGACCCTGATCAATGGCCAATTGAGAATCGGCAAACCAATTTTTTGATTCACTGAACGCGTCAATAAAACCATATTTATTCCAAAGTTTGCCGTCAAAATCTTCGTAAAAATGCCTTAATGCTTTCATAGAATGCTCCGGCGAATATGGAAAAGCAGACAGCGCAGCTGTTGGAGAAATTACTCCCAAATCTTCCAAAGGTGAATGAGCTGCATAACCACCATAACTATCGCTAGCAGTCAATCCCCAACAATTTTCGCCATATCCTTTATATTTCTTAGGATTATCCATACAATATGCACGGTTTATCAAAGTATGATTTACATTTTGTTCCCAATAATCGGCATAGCGATCTTTCAATCCACGTGGGTTTAACCCTAAAAACGAATAATGAGAAAAAAACAATGGCCCGCCATAATCAAATCCTAAAGGCAAATTGATGTTATAAAAAGATTTGTTGTTTTTAAAAAAATCAGTTTGTGTCCATCCTTGATGATAAACTTCGGAATTGATAGCATAGGTTGGCGAAGATGCTGCCAATACATAGGTAATCAAACATTCATTATAACCACCTATTTTATGATTCATCGCCCATTGTTTATCAGGGCTCCAATGCCAATAAAGCACATTTTCTCCGTTTCGTGTATGCCAGTTCCAATTTACCGCTTTCCACAAAGTGTTAATGATGCCACGTAATTCAATCTCATCTTTTGTTTCTTGGTTAAAATACTGTCGAACGGAAAGAAGTCCCTGTATCAAATAAGCCGTTTCTACCAAATCTGCACCATTATCATTTTCACTAAAGGGAATTGTTTTTCCAGTTTCGCCATCAAGCCAATGTGGAAAAACACCATGATACGAGTCTGATTTTTGCAAAAATCGAACGGTTTTTAAAATCCGTTTAGCCGCCTTATTCCGACTAATCCATTTCCGTTCAGTAGCAACAATAATAGCCATAACACCAAAACCAGATCCGCCAGTGGTTACTACTTCTTTTCCATAACCGAAAGTATTATTACTTCGCTCTCTGGCTAAACCACTTTTAGGGTGGGCAAAATTCCAGAAATATCCGAAAGTAGCTTTTTGAACTTTCTCTAAAAGTTGTTCATCATTAAGTTTAAGTATTTTTTTAGCAAACAAATTATTTTGAATGAAAAAAACACATCCAAAAAAGACGATAAATTTTAATAAATGCTGATTTAAATGCTTAAAAACCGAGCTTCTCTCCATACTATAAATATGGAGCAACAAATCCTAAATTCTTCATTCCAGTTTTCACTTCCGGGCAACTGGTAAATAAATTCCAAAGCAAACCGGATCGATGGTTTTCTATCATTATTACAATCGGACCTTGATCTATTGCCAAAGTTGAGCTTGCAAACCATACCTGATGTAAACTAAATGCATCATAAAATCCCTTATCAGACCATAATTTATTGCCTAATTTATAATAAAAGAAATTCAAGGCATCTCTGGATTTTTCGGGAGTGTATGGGTAAGAAGACAAAGCTGCGGTAGGTGCAATCACACTTACATCATTATTAGGTTCGCTGGCGGTATAGCCATTCATAATATCGCTAGCAGTAAGTCCCCAACAATCTTTGCTATACCCAAAATATTTTTTGGGGTTGGCTTTGCAGTATTCAAAATTTATAATTGAATGATTTTTTACTTGTTCCTCGTAGTTGGCATATTGGTCGTTCAAACCGAATGGATTTATGCCCAAAAACGAATAATGTGTGAAAAACAAAGGACCTCCATTGCTTGGCCCAAGTGGTAAATTAAAACCAAAATACGGTTTACCATTTTTCATACTTCCATTGCCAGCCCAGCCATTATCATACACTATTTTTGGAATGCTGAAATTTTTGGACGAAGCTGCTAACACATAAACAATCAGTGCTTCGTTCCAGCCGCGAACTTCCATATTCATGATAAATCCTTTATCAGGACTCCAATGCCAAAAGAGTTTGTTTTGTTGGGTTTCTTTTCTAAACCAACTCCACTCTACAGCATCTACGATTAAATTTATATCAGTGCGCAATTTAGTTTCTGTACTACTTGCACCATCGTAATATTGGCGGGCAGCAAGTAGCCCTTGTATCAAAAAGGCAGTTTCTACTAAATCAGCTCCATTGTCATTGGTACTAAATGGAATCGTTTTTCCAGTAACACCATTTAACCAATGCGGAAATACACCATGAAAGCGATCAGCTTTTGTTGTTAAAAAATCTACAATTTTTATCATTCGATCCAGACTTTGCTGGCGAGTAATAAAATTTCGATTGGCACCGGCAATCATTGCCATGATACCAAATCCTGATCCGCCGCTTGTAACTAGATCGCCGGATGTATTTCGTTCTCTTGCCAAGCCTGAAACCGGATGGCCGAAGTCGTAAAAGTATTTTAGGGTTTGAGACTGAACTTTGTCCAGCAATTCGTTTTCGCTGATGCGTGGAAACTTATCGCTTGAGTCTAATTCAGTTATAAAGTCTTTGTTAATGTCTGCCGTTAACAGCACATCTTTGGTATTGCTTACCTCTTTGGTAACGCGCAAAATGTATCGGGTATATTTTAGTAAATCATTTGGTATGGCTAAATCTACTATGCTATCATTATTTCGATAAGAAATAATTACTGGAACTGGCTGCCCAGCAGAATTTTGTAAAATAATATTGCCAATGCTAGCTCTATTTATTGCATTCGAAAAATCAATGGTTATGCTAGGTTTTAAAGGCAAACCTCTCAAGGTAGTATTAGCTTCAATTCCATTAATTTTTATTGAATTAATAGAAAAAAAAGTACTGGGTGCTTCTGGCTCTTTTGGATCTTCCTTGGTTTTGCAAGCTGCAATACCAAGAATGAAAACTAAAAAGAAAAAATATTTTCGTAACATAATATGTATTGAGTAAAAAAAAAGGCTGCCCAATTTGGCAGCCTTTATTTTTTTAAAAAAAAATTATCTACCCGCCAATTCTAATTCATATAAGGCAGTGATCTCGGCATCTAATAAGGCTTTATTATAAAATCTTGCTTCATCTAAATTACCTCTGTATAATCCTTGAAAACCTTGAACAGCAGAAAGTGGAAATCCATTAGATGAATTAGGGTAGCCGCCAAATAATACTTGAGTGTTTGTAGCAGCAGGTAATGTCATATTGCCAAAGCCAACACCACCGGCATCTCTAAACCTGAAATTATTATTAGAAACTCTAATTCCATTTGCGTAAATATCAATAAATGAACCTACACCGTCCCATCTTGTAACAACATGAACCCATTTATTAGCCCCCTTTACGGTTTTAAAATCAACTTCTCTTATGCCAAAGTCATTAATATTATCACCTTTTAATAAACTTCCACCTTTGGTAGTTGCAAGATTAGATTTAAATACTAGTGTATCATTATATGATTTTGGTCTGCCATTTTCTATTGACAACAATATTGCACCATCATTCCAGTCAGCTTGCTTATCAGCACCGAGTGTTAAAGCAAATACGCCTGTTGGTCTGCTACCTGAACCTTGGTTTTCAGTTAAAACCCAAGTACTAGTTGTAAAACTACCTATATTGCTATTTAAAGCAACAATAGTTGGATATAAAATATAACCACTATCTAGTTTTACGGCTTGACCTTTGATTCCTGTTAAAAATGATGAACGTAAAGATGTAGTAGCAGCAGTTGATGAAATTCTTTCATTTAAACTTCCATCAAAAGTCCAATGTGCTTTTAAGTTAGCAGCCGCAACTTCATTTGAATTATTGTAACCACCAATTTTTGGTAGTTCAGGATCTTTTGAATCCTCTTTACATCCAGCCATTGTTAATCCTGCAAGAGCGAAACCGCTAATCAGGAAGTAATAAAATTTGTTCTTTTTCATGATTTGTTATTAAATTGTTTTAGTTAAAATTTGTGTTAAATAAAGGTTTATTAATGGATAACGCAAAATTTCTAATGCATTATTGAAAAGATTTTATTAATTAATATCCTGGGTTTTGGGTTAACCTGCCTCCACTCAGGGTAATTTGGTTTTGTGGAATGGGAAATACTTCGTTCTTGCCATCAACAAACTGTTTTCCGGCTGCTCGCAATACCGTTCCTGCTCTTCCTTGCCGAACCAAATCGAAAAAACGATCTTCTTCCATTGCCATCTCTACTCTTCGTTCTTTCCAAATTATATCGCGCAATTGATTTTGATTTTTGTTGGTTACTGCTCCTAAGCCTGCTCTTGCTCTTACTAAATTTAATGAAATTAATGCTTTATCTGGTTGAGAAGTTTCGTTGCATGCTTCTGCATGTATTAAATAAATTTCGCCCAATCTCAATACTTTTCTGTTTACTTCTTTCGGATCAGCGCCACATGTAATTGGTATGCTAGTAGGCTGATAAGCTTTTTGATTGTATCTTGGATTAGATGCAAAATCAGTTACTTTATCTCCTTGGGGAGTTGTTTCACCTTTGTATAAAATAGTTCCTTCTCTGCGGGTATCACCAGCTTCGTAGGCATTATTCAAATCTTCTGAAGGTGTATTAAATCCCCAACCCCATTGCCCACGAACAGCTTGAATATTGGTCCAGTTATCTGTCAAACCACATCTTACATCATTTTCAGTTTGCACTTCAAATATGGATTCTGAATTATTTTCTAAGCGATAAATTTGTTGATAATCATTAACTAGTGTGTATCCAGCGTTGATTATGCGTTCAGCATTTGATACCGCTGCTCCCCAGTTTTTTTGGTACATATTTACTTTTGCCAACATTGCAATGGCCGATCCAGAGGTCGCCCGCCCAACATCTGAACCTGAATAAGAAGAAGGCAAATTAGCTGCTGCTTCGGTTAAATCTTGTTCTATTAATGCATAAATTTCATTTCTTGAAACTCTAAAAGGATTTAGTTCTGTTTCCGTTTCTGGAATTTTTATCACCTTGGGAATATCACCAAATGCCCTTACCAAATTGAAATAATGATAGGCTCGTAAAAATTTTGCTTCAGCAATCAATCTGTTTTTCAATCCTTCATTCATTTGAATGGGAGGAATATTTTGAATGCACTGATTGCTTAAATTAATGCCTGCGTACTGACCTCTCCAAAATAAATCAATTAGAAACTGAGTTGGCGACATGGTGAAATTGTCAAACTCATCCAAAAAACCAGCGTCACCAGGTGAACTTCCTTTGTCTGCATCATCTGATGGTATACTCATAATAGCCAGAAATGGAAAACCACATTCTTCCCAAGTATTCAAATTGCCATAAATACTGGTTACAGATTGTATGGCATCTTGTTCAGTGGTGAAAAACTGTCCTGCTTCTTCTTCGCCTTGCGGGTCAACATCCAGAAAGTTTTTTTTGCAGGAATATAAAACTGAACTTAAAATGGCAATAATGGCAAAAAGCCAAATTTTGTTGATGTTGATAAACGATAGTTTTTTCATCTTAAATTATATTAAAAAACGAGATTAACACCAGCATTGAATGTTGATGAAATCGGATAAACATTTAAATCAATTCCAGCACTAGTTGGCGAACCACCAACTTCTGGAGTAAATCCTTTATAACCAAAAATGGTTAAAGGATTTTGAGCTCCTACAAATATTCGTAGCTTTTCTATTTTCAATGCACTCATTCTTTCGCTCGATAAGGTATAGCCAACCTGTACATTTCTAATTCGTACATAATCTCCTTTTTCTACAAAAAATGTGCTTGCTTCTAAGTTTGGTCCATTCAATTCTGCGGAAGGATAGGTATTGGAAGTTCCAGCACCATTCCATCTATTTTCGTAAAAATCAAGAGTGTAGTTTTCATTTCCATATCGAACACCTTTCATGGCGTTGTATATTTCAACACCAGCAACTCCTTGAATATCTAATTGAAAATCGAAACGTTGATAATCTCCTGCTAAAGATATTCCATAAATAAAACGTGGGTTTGGATTACCCAATATTTGCTTATCGTTGGCATCTATCAAGCCATCGTTATTAATATCCTTATAATTAAACCAGCCTGCTTTTGCTCCAGCTTGTCCGGAATTTTCAGCTTCTTCAGTAGTTTGGAAAATGCCTTCAACAACATATCCATAAAATGAACCGATTGGATCTCCGATTCTGGTTACATTAGTTAAGATACCACCAACAGGTAAACCACCACTAAAAATAGAGCTATTTCCAGTTTTTACCGCCGTAACATTGTTTTTATTAAAAGCACCATTCGCATTCACCGAATACCGAACTCCACGAAATGTGGAACGATACGTTGCTGATAATTCAACACCAGAATTTCTAAAAGATGCGTAATTTCCTAAAATGGCATTGTCTGCAATTCCCAAAGAAGATAAAATAGGCACAGCAAAAATTGCATCCTTTGTATCTTTTATGTAATAATCTGCTTCTAGAACCACTTTAGAATTCATCATTTCAGCTTCAAACCCGAAATCGTATTCTTCTACAACTTCCCAAAACAGAAAAGGTGGCACTATTCTATTTAAATTTGACCCAATACCGAATGGAGTAGTATTGAAAACGCCTCCTGTTGTTGCTCTCAAAACCGTAATATTTGCTGGGATTCCAGCATTTCCTAATCTACCCCAACTTGCTTTTAGTTTTAATGAATTAATGGATCTAATAGATTTCATGAAATTTTCTTCACTTAAAATCCAACCTAAGCCAATAGAAGGGAAATTATCAAATCGGCTATCCTTAGGGAATTTGGATGAGCCATCTCTTCGTAAAGCGGCAGTTAATAAATAACGCTCTTTGAATGAATAGTTTAATCTTCCATAATACGATAAGATAGTACTTATCGCAGTTGGATTATTAATAATCGCAGTTGTAGGATCACCTAAATTAAAATTTAATGATCCTTCATTTTCAAAAGGAACATCTGAAATGGTTCCAATAAATTTTTCGCTTTTAATTTTCTGTGCTGAGGTACCCGCCAAAACCGTAAATCTATTTTCGCCAATAGCTTTCGTATAAGTCAAGGTGTTTTCCCATAAAACATCCGATGAAGTTCCAGTTTCCTTAGTCAATCGACTAATAATGGTTTTTTGGACAGTAGTTAAGGAATCTTTTGCGGCATAATTTCTAAACCCAGCTGTTCCAAATGTTAAACCTAAGGCAGAACGAAAAGTAAAATCTTTTAAAATTTTAACATCGCCATAAACAGAACCTGTAATACTTTGCCCTTTCGATAATTGATTAAAACGATCTAATGTTGCTTGCGGATTTGGGAAATCGCCTAAATTAAAATCAAACGAATCGCCATAATTTCCATTTTCTTTTCTCACCGGAATAATGGAAGGAATTCGAAAAGCATCTAATAAAACAGAATTCGGAACATCTACACTATTATAATGATAGAACATAGCATTATAACCAACCTTAATATTGTCGTTCAGTTTAATGTCGTTTTGCAATCGAACATTTATTTTTTCAAAATTATTATTCTCAATTATCCCATCTTGGTTCAAATAACCAAAACTTAAATGGAAATTATTCTTTTCGCTACCTCCAGAAATTCCGATTTGATGATTCTGAATCATGGCCGATTTTCGTAAAATTTCTTCGTACCAATTGGTAGTTGGGTATTCTGAAACCGTTGGAATGCCAAATTTTTCGTTGATTAGGAATCCATATTGTCTGGCACTTGCCATTTTTACCACATTTTGAACTCGTTGTATTCCGGCAAAACCTGTATAATCCACTTTAGTCTTACCTGCTTTTCCTTTTTTAGTGGTAATTAAAACCAAACCATTTGCCGCTCTTACTCCATAAATAGAAGCTGATGATGCGTCTTTTAGCAAACTTATGGTTTCTATATCGTTCTGATTTAAGAAACTAATATCTTCCAATACAATTCCATCAACAACATATAATGGTTCTGTTCTTCCATAAATAGATCCGGTGCCTCGTATCCGAACTGTTGGTGAAGAGCCTGGCTGACCATTATTCGTTATCTGAACTCCTGCAACTTTACCTTGCAAGGAACTCATTGGATTTTGTGAAACCTGCTTGGTTAGTTCCTCTCCTTTTACACTGGCAATTGAGCCTGTTAGTTCAATTTTGCGTTGGGTTCCATATCCTACCGCCACAACTTCTTTTAGCAAAGTTCGGTCTGGCTCTAAGCTTATGTTATTAATTCCATTTTCATTTATCACCACTGTTTGTGGCTGATATCCAATAAAACGAAATATTAAGGAGTTTTTTCCTTCCGGAACGTCTATGGAATAATTACCATTCATATCCGAACTGGTTGCAATAGTAGTCTCCGGCACGTTTACTGTAACACCGGGTATTGGGCTCGAATCAGATTTGTCTTTAATTGTTCCGCTTATCTTTCTGCTTTGGGCGAAAGTAATTTGCGAAGAAAGAAGTAGTAACCAAAAAATTATTTTTCTCATGCTTTGATTATTGCAAAACTGCTGTCCAAATATATATTCTTTTCTATAAAAGTGTAGAAACAACACTAAGTAAATCTAAACAAAATTAAAACAGAATCATTACAGAAAACATTTTTCAAAATTAGATGTTTCAACATCTATTATTTATTTAACTTTGAATTTAAATTTAAACACAAAAAATGAAAATTAATTTATCAATTATTGCTGGTATAGCTATAGTAGCAGCTAGCACATTAGCATTCACTCCTATTAAACCAAAAGAAAGCGTTTACAAAGTAGATGCAGAAAAAAGTTCAATAGTTTGGACAGGAAAAAAAGTAACTGGTGAACATACCGGAAATGTAAAATTATCTGGTGGAACGTTATCAGACAATGGAAAATCATTAACCAGTGGAAACTTAAACTTTGATATGGCAAGTATAACTTGTACTGATATTAAGGATGCAGAATATAATGGTAAATTGATTGGTCATTTACGGTCTGATGATTTCTTTTCAGTTGACAAACATCCAACTTCTACTTTTGTAATTTCAAGCGTAAAGCCTTTGGCTGGAACTCAATATGAGATTACTGGAAAGCTAACAATTAAAGGAATTACAAATGAAATTTCTTTTCCAGCAACAATTTCTAAGAAAGAAAACATATTAGTAGCTATTGCAGATGTAAAAATTGACCGAACTAAATTTGATATAAAATATGGTTCAGGTTCTTTTTTTGAAGGATTAGGTGATAAAGCAATTGATAACGAATTTTCTATGAAGGTAAACTTGGTTGCTCAGAAATAAATAGAATCTCAATTTTTTGAAACCCATTTGGTCATAACAACCAAATGGGTTTTTTTTTGTTAAGATTTTGTTAATTTAGTTTTATGAAAGCAAATTTCAACATTTTCCGTTATCTGGCAGCGTTTGTTCCAGCTTGTTTAGCTATTGCTGGCAATTTGTTAGGAGGCAATTATGTTTTTATGGTTATCATTTATAGCCTAGTTTTACTTCAATTATTAGACTTTCTATTACCAGAAGATAAAACTGACCCAGATTTACAAACATCGGATACCTTATCAACTGCTTTATTAGTAGGCTCTGTAATATTCCATACACTCGTAATCAGCACGTTACTATATGGAATTTATTCAGGGGTACTTAATGGAGTTTTTATTTGGGTTGCGGCGGTAGGCTCAGGTATTAATTCCGGTATTTCGGGTATTACGGTTGCACATGAACTTATTCATCGTAAAGAGTCATCACTCAGAAATTTAGGAATTTGGAATTTATTGTTGGTGAACTATACTCATTTTTATGTAGAACATATAAAAGGGCATCACCGATATGTGGGTACTTCAAAAGATCCTGCAACTGCAAAATTTGGCGAATCCATTTATACTTTTTTGGCCAGAACGGTTACGGGTCAATTCAAAAGTGCTTATCAAATAGAATCTTCTCGCTTATTGAAAATTGCTAAACCTGCATTTAGTCTTTCCAATTTTATTATAAAAAGTTTACTGGCTCAGCTTTTTGTAGCAATTGCTGTATTTTATGTATTTGGCGGTATAGCTTTAGCAGCTTATCTACTTCAATCCATTGTTGCTATTTCCTTATTAGAAATTGTTAATTATTTTGAACATTATGGATTAGTGAGAGCAGAAAACGAAAAATTCGGACCTGAACATGCTTGGCAGTCTAACCTTACCCCGAGCAGATATACGTTAGTAGAACTTTCCAGACATTCCGATCATCATCTAAAAGCATCAAAACATTATCAAACTTTAGTTTCGCATGCCGAAAGTCCAAAAATGCCAACCGGTTATTTTGGTTCGTATTACTTGGCCCTAATTCCACCTTTATGGTTCAAAATCATGAATCCAATTTTAGAAGAACATTATCTTAAAATTAAATCTCAGGATCCTTTAGAGGTGTAATCACAAAACCTTCTTTTGATTCCTTAACTCTAGAAATAGCAGTTTTATGATCATGATAAAAAAGGCAAACCTGATTATTTTCGGATGCATGCAAGCCATAAATTTTTCTCAATTCCATACTTTTTCTACCATCTAAATCATATTTAGCTACAAAATTCCGAATTAATTGGGATGCTTCTGGCAATACATCTCCCCCGAAAAAACAAGAAGAATCTTTTTCGTTGATAGTTATCACTTGGTGAAATTCTGAATGACCTCCACTTATTTCATAAAGTAAAAAATCATTGATTTTACCTTTACCTTGAATTAAACTTAATTGCGAAAGTTTATATAATGCTTGTAAGGCAGGTTGATTATAGGATGCTGAATTCCTGGAAAGTGCAGATTCAATTTCATCTTTTTGAATATAATACGTAGCATTTGGAAAGGCTGGAAAATAATTTTCACCATTTTTAATCATCAATCCACCAGCATGGTCGAAATGTAAATGGCTCATTACAACCATGGTTACTTCATCAAACCCATAGCCTTTTGCCCTGATATTTTTATGAATCTCCAACTCGCCAGCTTCGTTGGTGTATCCTAAACCAGTATCAAGTAAAATTAATTCATTAGCGGTTTCAATTAAAAAAGGAGAGACATCAACAAAAATAGAAGCCTTTCGCTCAGCAGCTTTATCTATTTCAGGGTTGAAGGGGATAAATTTTTTAGAAATATCTACTGAATAAGATCCTTCGTAAAGTGAATATATTTTCAAATTTCAAACAATTAAAACAAATAAATTTGCCTGTGCAAATTACTACATTTACACACTGATTACAGATTTGATATGGAAAAAAGGTGGGTAGAATTTGAAAAATCTTCGGATATCGTTGTTGAAAAACTAACATCTGAATTATCTATTGATAAAACCTTGGCCGCTTTGCTGGCACAAAGAGGTGTACACAATTTCGATGAAGCCAAATACTTTTTCAGACCAGAATTAACGCATTTGCATGACCCTTTTTTAATGAAAGACATGCAAAAAGCCGTTGAACGAATCACTAAGGCAATTTCCTTAAAAGAAAAGATTTTAATTTACGGCGATTATGATGTGGATGGAACTACCTCTGTTGCCCTAATGTTTAAATTTTTGACCAATTACACCGACCAGATTTCATTTTATTTACCCGACAGGTATAAAGAAGGTTATGGAATATCAGATCAATCTATTGATTTTGCAATTTGTGAGAAATACTCCTTAGTAATAGCCTTAGATTGTGGAATAAAAGCCAATGAAAAAATAAAGAAAGCCAATGAAAATCAGGTTGACTTTATTATCTGTGATCATCATAATCCTGGAGAAAAACTACCCGAAGCTATAGCTGTTTTAGATCCAAAAAGAGCTGACTGCCAATATCCTTACAAAGAACTTTCGGGCTGTGGTGTTGGATTTAAATTAGTGGAAGCTTATTTAATCTATCACGATTTGCCATTAGAGGAAGCCTACCAATTTTTAGATTTAGTAGCTGTAAGTATAGCGTCGGATATTGTGCCACTAACTGGCGAAAATAGAACCTTGGCTTTTTTCGGGATGAAAAAAATTAACGAAAATCCAATTCCAGGTTTTAAAGTTTTATTACAATCTGCTGCTTCAAAAACTAGTTTCAGCATCACCGATGTAGTTTTTATTATTGGTCCACGCATAAATGCAGCAGGCAGAATGGCAGATGCAAGCCTAGCAGTTGAACTATTATTAGCCGAAAATGAACTTGAAGCCAAAGAAAAAGCTTCACAAATTCATGATAAAAATCAAGACAGGAAAGAATTTGATTCCGCTATTACTCTTCAAGCATTAGCAGAATTTGATAATAATGAAATATTGTTAGCTAGGAAATCGACTGTACTTTTTAATCCTGATTGGCATAAAGGCGTTATTGGGATTGTTGCATCAAGAGTAATTGAAAAGTATTACCGACCTACTGTAATACTTACTGAATCAAACGGAGTTGCAACTGGCTCAGCGCGTTCTGTTTTTGGTTTCGATTTGTATGAAGCAATAGAAAAATGTGAAAGTAATTTAATTCAATATGGCGGACATACTCATGCTGCTGGTCTAACGCTTGAAATCGGCAAAATTGATTCTTTTATTCAACAGTTTGAACAAGTTGTTGCTGAATCTATCAAAGAAGAATCATTGATTCAACAAATAATAATTGATCAATCGCTTCAATTTGATCAAATCAACGATAAATTTATTCGCATTATGAAGCAGTTTGGCCCTTTTGGCCCTGGAAATATGCAACCCGTTTTTCGCACAAAAAAATTAAAATGTGTTGGCAAAGCAAGCATTGTTGGAGCTAAACATCTCAGATTCAGAGCCGTGGACGAGCAAAATAATGCATTTCCATGTATTGGATTTAATTTGGGTCATTATCTCGACGAAATAAATACTGCTGATAATTTTAGCTTATGCTACACCATTGATGAAAATTGCTGGAATAATATAATTTCTGTGCAATTGAATTGCAAAGATTTGAAATTTCAGGATTAACTTGTCCGAATTTAATTCCAATAAAATAATGCAAATATTACGAGCCGAAAAGCTGGTGAAAACCTATAAGAAAAGAACTGTTGTTAATACGGTTTCATTCGAGGTAAAGCAAGGCGAAATTGTAGGATTGCTTGGCCCAAACGGTGCTGGTAAAACAACCTCTTTCTACATGATTGTTGGTTTAATTAAACCAAATGAGGGTAAGATTTTTCTGAATGATGAAAATATTACTGATCTACCCATGTACCGCAGGGCTCAAAAAGGGATTGGTTATTTAGCTCAAGAAGCTTCAATTTTCAGAAAACTGAGTGTTGAAGATAATATTATGGCTGTTTTAGAAATGACAGATTTATCAAAATCTGATCGGCAAGATAAGATGGAAGAACTTATATCAGAATTTAGTTTAGGTAGGGTTCGAAAAAATCGTGGAGATTTACTCTCAGGTGGCGAAAGGAGAAGAACTGAAATTGCACGTGCTTTAGCTGTAAGCCCTAATTTTATTTTACTAGATGAACCTTTTGCTGGAGTAGATCCAATAGCGGTAGAAGAAATCCAAAGTATAGTAGCCAAATTGAAAGACAAAAACATTGGTATTTTAATTACAGACCATAATGTACAGGAAACACTTTCCATTACCGATCGCGCTTATTTACTTTTCGAAGGTTCGATTCTTAAATCTGGGACAGCTATAGAACTTTCAGAAGATGAACAAGTTCGACGAGTATATTTGGGAAAAAACTTTGTTCTCAAAAACAAGGTAATTTAATTACTTTCGGAAAATGCAGAATTTTATGGTTTTAATGCAGTTTCTACCTTTCAGACTTATTTTTTCATGGCGATAATCAATTCCCTTTTATCGTGGATTCTTAAAAAAAGAGCCCATCAGATAGAACTTTTTAAAAAATATCCGCTTGAGGTTCAGCAGGAATGGTTGAGTAAATTGATTGATACCGCCAAAAATTCGGAATGGGGAAAACGATACGATTATGCAAGTATCGAAACTGCCAGAGAATATAAACAACGAGTGCCTTTGCAAGATTACGAATCACTAAAACCCTATATTGAACGGATGATGAAGGGCGAACAAAATGTTTTGTGGCCTAGCGAAATCCGTTGGTTTGCCAAATCATCTGGTACAACTTCCGACAAGAGTAAATTTATTCCAGTTAGTGAAGAAGCATTGGAGGAATGCCATTTCAAAGGTGGAAAAGATATGCTTTCGGTATATTATACCAATCAACCAAATTCACAAATGTTTGCTGGCAAAAGTTTGGTTTTGGGCGGTAGTCATCAGGTGAATCCACTTAACAAAGAATCTTTTTATGGAGATTTATCGGCTGTTTTAACCAAAAATCTACCAATTTGGGCCGAGTTTCATCGAACTCCTTCAATTGACATAGCCTTAATGGACAATTGGGATGAAAAAATAGAATTAATGGCTCAATCTACCAGCCAGCAAAATATAACCAGCATATCAGGTGTTCCAACCTGGACTATCGTTTTAGCTAAAAGAATTTTAGAGATAACTGGAAAGAAAAATTTATTGGAAGTTTGGCCAAATCTCGAAGTTTATTTTCATGGGGCAGTAAATTTTGCACCATATCGCGAACAATTTAGCCGACTTATTCCTGACAAAAACATGTATTACCTTGAGTTATACAATGCCTCAGAGGGTTTTTTCGGCATTCAAGATCAAACCAATATTCATGAAATGTTGCTTATGTTGGATTATGGAATTTATTATGAATTTCTTCCAATTGAAAATATTGGAGAGGATAACCCAAAAACCCTGGAGCTTAGTGAAGTTGAACTAAATAAAAATTATGCGTTAATTATTTCAACCAATGCTGGACTTTGGAGATACATGATTGGCGACACCATTAAATTTACCAACTTACATCCGTTCAGAATTCAAATAACTGGCAGAACCCGTCATTTTATCAATGCATTTGGCGAAGAATTAATTATAGAAAATGCAGAAAAAGCATTATTAATTGCTTGCAAACAAAACAATGCATTAGTACGCGAATACACTGCTGCACCCATTTATTTTTCAGACAAACATAATGGAGGTCATGAATGGTTAATTGAATTTGAAAAAGATCCTGACAATTTGGAAAAATTTACCATTGACTTGGATATAGAATTAAAAAAATTGAATTCAGATTATGAAGCAAAACGTTTCAAAGACATGGCACTTGCTTTTCCAACACTAAGTAAAGTGCCCGAAGGAACGTTTTACAATTGGCTTAAATCTAAAGGCAAACTAGGAGGGCAACATAAAGTGCCTCGATTGGCTAATGATCGTAAATTTTTGGAAGAAATTCTGGAAATAATTGAGTAATTATTTCAATTGAATAACTTTCTAAATAATCAATTTAGCTAATTTCTTTTTTAGGAAAAATCAGAGAAATAGCAATACTCGCACTTAAAATAAACAGAATAATGTAGAGAGAATGAGCTGTTGTAAAACCAGCTTTTTCCAAAAAATCGTGTGCTAACATTTTGCCACCAATAAACACGAGCAGAAATGATAATCCTGTTTTTAGAAAGTAAAATTTATGAATAATATTAACCAATAGAAAAAACATAGATCGTAGACCTAAAATGGCGAAAATATTGGAAAAGAAAACGATATAAGGATCTTTTGTAACAGCAAATATTGCTGGGATTGAATCCACTGCAAAAATCACGTCGGTAAATTCAATAACGAGCAAAACAATAAAAAGTGGCGTGATAAAAGTTTTATGGTCATACTTTACGAAAAACTTATTTCCTACAAAGTTTGGGTGGACGGCAAATATTTTGGATGCAAATTTTACAACCGGGTGATTTTCCGTATCTATTTCTTCCTCTTTATCTCTGGAAATAAACATTGCGATGCCCGTGTAAACTAAAAAAGCTCCAAATACATAAATAATCCATTCGAATTTACTGATAAGGGTTGCTCCAGTAAAAATAAATAAGAAACGAAGTAATACTGCTCCAATAATCCCCCAGAATAAAACTCTGTGGTATTGCTTTTCTTCCACTTTAAAAGCTGTAAAGATCAATACCATAACGAATATATTGTCAACCGATAAGGCATATTCTACCACATAACCTGTTATAAATTCCAGAGCAAGGTTTATGTTATAGAGTTTTAAGCTTTCAGCAAATAGTCCTGGATCGGCACTAATTTTTACATTGTGTTTGTTTTGAACAATTAGTTCCTTTAATTGATCCAGTGATTCTATATCATGAATCAGATATCCAAAATTTCGAAGAAATAAATAAAATAAGAGTGCAAGACTAACCCAAACAGCACTCATTATACCAGCTTGTTTGAAATTTACTCCTTCATTTTTTTTACTAAAAACACCTAAATCAAGTGCAAGAATAAAAAATATAGAAACTAAAAATATGGTGAAAAATAAAACTTCCCTACTCATCCTAATTAAAATTTACGGTCTGTGGTAAATAATACCAATTGTTTTAATGAAGTTTTTGATGGACTTTCTTCCAATTGGTCTAATAATCCGAATGCTTTTTCCTGAAATTCTATCATTTTTTTTGCCGCGTATTCTAGGCCTCCATTTTCTTTTACAAATTCAATCACCTCTTTTACTTTTTCCGAATTATTGCTGTGATTTTTTATTAATCCAGCAATATATGATTTTCGCTTTTTGTCTACTTGCTTCATGGCATAAATCAAGGGGAGGGTTATTTTTTTCTCTTTTATATCTATCCCTTTTTGCTTCCCTGTATTTGCATCACTAAAATCAAGCAAATCATCTTTTATTTGAAAAGCCATACCTACATGTTCTCCAAACAATTTCATTCGCTCTATTAATTCTTCATTTCCTCCCGCTGATGCTGCCCCACACGCACAACAAGATGCAATTAAAGAAGCAGTTTTTTGCCTTATTACATCATAATATATCTGTTCGTCAATATCCAGTTTTCTTACTTTTTCAATTTGCAATAGTTCTCCCTCACTCATTTGCTTTACTGCATCACTTACAATTTTCAACAAATTATGATCATTGTTTTCAACAGAAAGTAAAAGTCCTTTTGCTAATAAAAAATCTCCAACCAAAACTGCTATTTTATTTTTCCAAAGTGCATTTATCGAAAACATTCCTCGTCTTTCATATGCATCATCAACTACGTCGTCATGCACCAAAGAGGCCGTATGCAAAAGTTCCACTAATGCAGCTCCTCTGTATGTTGAATCGTTTATTCCTCCACAAACATTGGCTGCAAAAAAAACGAACATAGGTCGTATTTGCTTTCCTTTTCTTTTAACAATATAATGAGTAATTCGATCAAGCAGTGGAGTACTGCTTCTCATAGATTTTTTAAACTTTTCTTCAAAAACTTCTATTTCCTTTTCAATAGGCTTTCTGATTTCATCTAAAGTTAAAGGCATATAAAATTTCCGACCTGGTTAAAAGGAAGGCAAAGAAAGCTAATTTTTAGCAAATAATAATTCTTCTATGAATTAATGAATCAACCTTTTAAGTATTTATGATTTATTTAAACAAAAAAAGGGATAAGTCTTCCGACTTATCCCTTTTTCTTGAGTTTTAGTTTTTATTGGGCTGTGCCAATAAAGCCTTTGTTATTGAACGATTACAAATTTAACATTG
>JANOCT010000041.1:0-14697 GCA_031412335.1 bacterium
TTACAAATAATTCCTTTCTTTTCTTTTACTTCTTTAAAATACTTTATACAACTTGATTCAGATGGAAATTTTTTAGCTATTTCTATAATATTCATAAAACAAATTTAATTATTTAAGTAGATATACGGACAGTCATTTTAATTTATTAAAAATGAACAATCAAAATGCTTTTGCAATTTCAAGTTTTCAAAATACTTTTTTGATTTGGTTTACGTCTAAGTAATTCAAGTTTGAACCAAAAACCACTCATACCTAAACATTTTCGTACCTTTAGGAGTTATCAGCAAAAGAATTTCAACATAAATGACAAAAATTTCATTCAATAATAAGCAAAATCCTTTCTTTAAATCATTAAAAGGGAAGGTCGACCAATATTTTGCAGACTCTAAACGGGATTGTGATGGAAGTAGAGTATTATTTGTGAAAGGGCTTATTCAAGTAGTTACAGCATTAGCAATTTATACTACTCTGGTATTTTTCACTCCTGTTTGGTATGTAAGTGTTTTGCTATGTATTCTTTTTGGATTTAATTTGGCAGTTATAGGTTTCAATATAATGCACGAAGGAGGTCACCAAACGTTTTCGAGTCATAAATGGCTGAATAGACTTTCTGCATATTCTTTAAATTTTTTAGGGGGCAATGCTAATTTCTGGAAAAATAAACACAACATTAATCATCATACCTACACCAATATTGAGGGAATGGATATGGATATTGAGGTAAAAATGATGCGAATGCATGAAGAGCAAAAATGGTATTCGTACCACAAACTTCAGCATATTTATTTTATAGGATTATATAGTCTGGCATATATTGGTTGGGTTTATATTCAAGATTTTGAAAAGTATTTTAGAGGAAGTTTAGGACCAGGGCAGCCAAAATTGCCTTTTAGTACCAAAGAGCACATTATATTTTGGTTAAGTAAAATAGGATACACCATAGTTTTTGTAGTTGTTCCTTTAATTTTTGTAGGTTGGCATGCAATACTTGGATACCTATTAATTTGCGCCGTTTGTGGAATAACATTATCAGTAGTGTTCCAATTAGCGCACGTAGTAGAAGGTACTCATTTCCCTAAGCCAGATAGCGAAACCAACAAAATTAATCAGGAATGGGCTATTCATCAGGTTGAGACTACTGCAAATTTTTCTACAAGAAGTAAGACTTTAGGCTGGTTGCTTGGTGGATTAAATCATCAAGTGGAACATCATTTATTTCCTCGAATAAGTCACATTCATTATCCAGCAATCAATAAATTGGTAATAGAAACGTGTAAGGAATTTAATGTTCAGTACACAGAATTTCCAACTATGTTTTCAGCATTTCGATCTCATTATTCGCATATTAAAATGCTTGGAAGAGCAGAATAATACTGATTTTTCAAATGAGTTGTTGAATTAATATTCCGTTAAACCTAATATTTGCATTAGCTTCGGGTTTTTAATAAATACGAATTTCTGACGTATGATCCGACAATTTTTTCTTACGAATAACGAGTTGCAATGGGAAAAAAACCCTACTGATTTATCGTTAAAAACAGATAAACGTGTTGTCTGGGTTGATCTGCAATCGCCAACAGACGAAGAACGAAGTAAGGTAGAAAAACTATATAAAGTTGAATTTTTTACCCCTCAAGAGGCTGCAGAAATAGAAAGTAGTTCTCGGTTTTTTGAAGATGGTGATGGATTTGAAGCCAATAGTTCTTTTGTAGTTTACAGCGATCAATCGCATATTACTCGTCAAGTTTCCTTTATTCTAAAAAACAATATTTTATTCACGCTTCGCAATGCTGATTTGAAAGCATTTGCTGAAACAGTAAGAAAGATTAAAACATTTAAAAAAGGGTCTACTACTAATGCTTTTCAGATTTGGTTGCTGATTATAGAAACCCAAACTGATAATGATGCAGATTTTATTGAGCATCTAACGAGAATAACCAATACAGTAAGTAGGCAATTAGTTAAAGAAAAGTCGATTGAAGAAGAAACGCTTTTGCGCATTGCCGAACTTCAGGAAAATACTATTTTGATAAGAGAAAGTATTGTTGATAAACAGCGTTTAGTATCGTCTTTATTGAAAAGTTCGGTTGTAGAAGAACCCGAAATGATTCGATTACGAATTATTATTAAAGATATTAATTCACTTTTACAACATACTCAATTTAGTTTTGAGAGGCTTGAATACTTGCAAAACACTTTTTTGGGATTAGTAAACATAGAGCAGAATCAGGTAATTAAAATATTTACAGTCGTAACGGTTGTTTTTATGCCTCCTACTTTAATTGCCAGTTTGTATGGAATGAACTTTACGTTTATGCCTGAGTTAAAATGGTTTTTGGGTTATCCATTTGCTATTCTTTTAATGATTGTGTCTTCCGTTGCATTTTTGTGGTATTTCAAACAAAAAAAATGGCTTTAATATTTACCGTTGGTCATTAAATTTATTCCATTCATCTAAATAAATATTCCAACTGTCATGGTTTTATTCCATAGCTAAAATTAAACTTATACATTCGGTTTATGTTTGATTTTTTAGTTCCGAAATTCATTAAACCAAGGTGGCTTCGTTCATTTTTTGAAACCCTTATCCTAGCTATAATTATTGCTATTATTATTTCTGTTTTCAGATTTATTTTAAGCAATAAGTTTACCCTAGATTATTTTTTATATTCTACCCTTTTCGGTGTTTTAATTGGGTACTTTATTTCTGGAGGTCTTTTTTTAATGGAAAGTTTAAAGCTCTTTAAAGAACAGGCATCGTGGGTAAGGTGGATTGGTTATTATACAGTTACATTATCTTGTTCACTAATTGCTAGTGAGATAGGACGATATATTATCAGCATAAATAAAAATTTTGATTATATTTTTTTAGGCAATATTAGTTCTATATTGTTTAATGCTGCTATTGCTTTTATTGCAACAACAGTAATTGGACTTTATCAAAGCCAACGAGAGCGATTTCATTTGCAAATAGCGAAAAAGGAATTGGATATAATAAAAATTCAACAATTAAAAACTACTGCTGAATTAGAAACGCTTCAATCTAGAATTAATCCACATTTTTTATATAATTCTTTAAATTCAATTGCAAGTCTAATTCATGACAAACCAGATTTGGCTGAGGAAATGACCTTGAGATTATCTAAACTTTTCAGGTATAGTATTAATTCTCAGAATGAAAGTAAAACGACGGTTAAAGAGGAAATTGATATCGTTCAAAATTACATTGCAATAGAAACTCTTCGTTTTGGAGACCGGATTTCATTTCAAGTGTTGGTTGAGCCTTATCTTTTAAATCAGTTAATTCCACGTTTTTTAATTCAACCATTAGTTGAAAATGCAATTAAACATGGCTTGCACGAAATAGTTGAGAATGGAATAATTGTGATAGAAATAAAGCAGGATAAGAATAATTTAATAATAGGTGTAAGTGATAATGGAAAACCTTTTTCTGATAATTTACAAGCGGGCTATGGTTTGCAAAGTACGTATGATAAGTTGAATTTATTATATCCAAATGGCTACCAACTCGAATTAGTTAATTCTCCGGTAAAACAAGTAAAAATTATTCTTACCATTTAAAATTTATGAATAGATTTTTTAAAACTATCATAGTAGACGACGAACCTTTAGCACGTCAACGATTAAAGCGGCTGTTATTGGAATTTCCGAATTTTACCATAGAAGCAGAGGCTGCAAATGGAAAAGAAGCCATAGAATTAATAAATAGTTTACAGCCAGATGTTGTGTTTCTTGACATAGAAATGCCGGTTTTTAATGGTTTTGAAGTACTTGCTCAGCTTAATAAGCAACCTAAAATTATATTTACCACCGCTTTTGATCAGTATGCTATAAAAGCGTTTGAAGAAAATTCGGTAGATTATTTACTAAAACCGATAGAAAAGGAAAGACTTGAAAAAGCAGTAAATAAATTGCAGAATCTTGAAAATTCTGACATAAATATTTTACCTATACAACAACTTATTGAGCAATTAAACCCTAAAAAAGTACTTAAAACTTTAACAGTAAAAATTGGGGATCGTATTTTATTAATAAAGACAGAAAATATTGTATTTCTGGAAGCTGAGGACAAATATGTTTTTATACATACCTCTGATGGAGAGAAATTATTAACCGATTTTACCATAACTGGTTTAGAAGAAAAACTTTCAGGAGAGTTTGTTAAAATTCACAGAAGTATTATTATTAATTCTGAAAAAATTAAAGAAATACGTAAAAGTTTTAATGGTGCTTTAGTGTTTGTTATGAATAATAAAGAGCAAACAAGATTAAGTAGCAGCCGGTCAAATGGAGAAAGCTTAAGAGAACGATTTGATATATAAATTATAAGAGCAAATAATTATTAAAAACTGAGATTAATGTTGTAATTATAATTTTAAAATTATTCCGTCACATTTACCTTCCTTTCATCCTTTGTTTTCTTCCTTTCGTCTGAAATTTAAAGTGTAAAAAAATTTTATATGCAATATTTGAATATAAAATAAACACCATGAAAATTTTAACTTTTATTGCTATTCTATTTTTTTCCATTTCATTGAAGGCGCAAACAACCATCTTTGGGTCGATAAAAAACAATAAATCGAAACCCATTGCTAATGTCAATGTTCAAATTGAAAACTCGTATGATGGAACTTCCACTGATGTAAATGGCAACTTTTCATTTTCAACTTCAGAAAAAGGTAAACAAAAATTAATTTTACAATTAGATGGGTACAAATCAGATACTCTATTAGCTAATTGCAACGGCGCAACGCTTAATTATTCTATTACACTACGCCAGGAAGTAAATACTTTAGATGCTGTGGAAATCAGCGTGGGTAGCTTTGAAGCAAGTGATAGTAAAAAGGCGGTTGTTTTGCGATCTTTAGATATTGCAACCACTGCAGGTAGTCAAGCAGATATTTTTGCTGCCTTGCAAACCTTACCTGGTGTGCAGGCTGGCGGTAATGAAAATGGATTATTTGTTAGGGGTGGTGATGCAGCAGAGACAAAAACGTTTTTTGATGGCATGATGGTTAAAAATCCATTTGGTGCACAGTTGCCAGATCAAGCAGCAAGAGGTAGATTTTCTCCATTTATGTTTAAAGGCACTACCTTTTCGGCAGGTGGTTATTCGTCGCAATATGGGCAGGCCTTATCTTCCTCTTTAATTTTGGACAGTAAAGACCTGATTGATAGTAGTGTTACCGATTTGTCAATTATGTCAGTTGGTTTGGGAGTTAGTCGCACTCAACGTTTTGAGAAAAGTTCGCTGACAGCAGGCATCAATTATTATAATCTAAGTCCAGTTTTTTCCATAATTCCGCAGAATGCCAATTGGGATAAAAATCCTCAATCTTTAGATGCTTCTGTTTTTTATAAATGGAGAACTTCTGGAACTGGAATGTTGAAAATTTATAGTGATTATACCCAGTCTGATGTATCGTTATTCACTGAAAATTTAAACGAAGTAGATAAACCTTTACGTTTTACCAATCAAAATAGAAACAACTATAATAATATAACCTATCAAGCTTTTATAAGTGATGAATGGAAATTAAATGCTGGATTATCCTATAATTTAACCACAGATGATGGAATAACCGATACCAATACCTATTTCAGAAATGATCATTTATTGCAAGGCAAAGTAGTTTTGACAAATTTCTTTGGAAAAAATTCATTATTTAAAACTGGTATCGATTATTTCAGATCAGGTAGAAAAGAAGGATTTAATAATTTGTCTCGAAAATATTCTGATCATATTACTGCAGGTTATTTTGAAGCTGATTTATTTTTTACTGATAATTTGGTTGCCAGAATTGGTTCTAGATTAGAGTACACTTCCTATTTAAACGAAGTAGGTATTGCTCCCCGAACTTCTCTTACCTATCGAACGGGAAAAAATTCTCAGGTTTCTGCAGCCTATGGAAGATTTTATCAAAATCCTTCCGAAGAATATCTTGTACAAACTAATACATTGACGCAAGAAAATGCAGATCATACTATACTTAACTATCAGTTGATAAATAGTTCTCAAACATTTAGGGTTGAATTCTATCACAAACAATATTCGGATCTTACTACTATTTCAAATCAAAATGTATTCGCAAATGATGGCTCTGGCTATGCTCGTGGTATTGATATTTTTTGGAGAGATAAAAAAACATTTAAAGGTGTTGATTATTGGATTTCTTACTCATTTTTAGATACTCGAAGAAAGTTCAGGGATTTTCCGAGTAACTCAGTGCCTCAATTTGCAGCCAAGCACACAACTAGTTTAGTATATAAAAAATATTTTTATATACTAAAATCTTATATAACGGGTACATATACTTTTGCAACTGGAAGAACTTATATCAATCCTAATAATTCTACTTATTTAGGTGATGTAGCTCCAAATTATCATAATCTTAGTCTTTCCTGCAGTTATCTTACGACTATATTTGGACAAAGCACAGTTATTTTTAGTTCAGTTTCTAATATTCCAGGCTTCAATCAAGTATTTGGCTACAACTATTCTGCGGATGGATTTAAAAGAGCTGAGATTAATCCTCCGGCCAAACGCCAAGTGTTTCTGGGTGTTTTTATAAGCATTGGTGGATCAACTTTTAGCAAACAACAATAAAAAGCAATTCATCAACTAATACTTGCCATTCGTCTGAAAATGCTACCAAACAGGTAGCAATTCATGCACTTTTGATTCATAAATAATAACAAAAATTAAATAAAACTAACAATGAAAAAATTATCTACAATTTTATTAATAAGTATGCTAGGCATGCAATTAGTAAGTGCACAAACCAATGTTAAATATGTTGAAGCCATGCAAAAGGGAATGGCACTTCTTGAAAAATCTAAAACTTCTATTGATTTTAATGAAGCTGCTAATCAGTTTACAAGAATTAGCTCAGTGGAAAAAACAAATTGGTTACCAAAGTATTACAGTGCATACACAACTTTATTGGCAGGTATTTTTGAAGAAGAAAATGAAGCAAAAGATTTATTATTTATAAAAGCTTTAGCATTAACAGAAGAAGCAGATGTTTTATCACCAAACAACAGTGAAGTACATACTTTGAAAGGATATGTTCAATTTATGACCATGACAGTTGATCCAACTACTCGAGCAGCAACTGCAATTCCTCTAGCAATGGCAAGTTTGGGAAAAGCCAGAAAGATAGATCCTACTAACCCACGTCCAGATTTTGTTCAAGGTCAGAATACTTTTTACACGCCCGAATACTTTGGTGGTGGACCAACATTAGCTAAACCATTATTAAGCAGCGCAGCCGAAAAGTATGAAAAGCAAACAGTTGCAGCTGATAGTTTTGCTCCACAATGGGGAAAAGACAGATGTTTGATGTTATTAAAAGAATGTAAATAAGTTTTAGACAATCAATATAAAAAATATAAATCATGAAAAAATTAATCTTATTAGTATTATTAATACTACCATTTTCGAAAAATTTTGCTAACCAAGCTCAATATGAAAAAGAAATTAAAAAGGGTTTGGAATTGATGTATGGATCACAAAATAGCCAAGGGTTTTTAACATCTGCAGAATATTTTAAGCGTGTTGAAATAGCAAACCCAAATGAATGGCTGAGCCCATATTATGTTTCTTTTTCTACCTTACTTGCAGGTATTTATGAAGAAGATAAAAATTTAAAAGATGAATTGTTTGATCGGGCTTTGGCAGTTGCAGAAAAAATTAAAGTTACTGAAACAAATGGCAGCGAACTTTATGCACTTTTAGGATATATACAATTGATGAAAATAAGTGTAAAGCCAATGCCGAGAGCAGTTACAGGAACTGGAAAAGCAATGGATTTAATAAAAAAATCAATAGAGTTAAATCCGGAAAACCCAAGACCATATTACGTACAGGGTCAACATACTTTCTACACACCAGCTATGTTCGGTGGGGGACCAGAAAAAGCAAAATCATTATTGGCAGCCGCAAATGATCGATATAAAAAGGATCCGAATAAAAATACAATGATGCCTGAATGGGGAAATACACGCAACGCAAAATTACTGGAAAAGTGCCAATAGATAATTAAATAGTAAATTGAAAACACAACTTAGGTTGTGTTTTTTTTTGCTGATTGATTAAATTCCCAAAGTATTTCTCAACTATAATTTAATAGACTTATATTTGGTATTGATTAATTTTTAATGTCTATAGATGTGACTGTCTAAGAATAGTTTGTTTTCTAATTTGTTCAATCAAAAATCTTAAAAATAATGCTTCTATTTACCTTCATTAGATTTTGACCTATTATCCGACATCACAGAAAAATCTAATTTCAGCTTTTAGTTTATTTTTATCTAATCATTGACTGAATTACTGTTTTTAGGTTATAGACGAAATGAATTAATTATAATTTTGAATAGATAATAGTTATGATTAATTTTAAAATTATTAATTCTTTATAATTTAATCCGAAAATTATGTACACAACATATCATTTAGCATCTGCACAAGAAGTAAATTCAGATCTATTAGATGCTATAAAAGCAACATTTAAATCGAAAGCAATTAAAATAATTGTAGAAGAGGATGTTGAAGAATTTGAATTTTCGGATGAAATGAGAATCGTTTTAGAGGAACGTATTCAGGAAGATGAGAAAACCTATATTTCTGGCGAAGAGTCAATACAATTACTCCATAAAAAATATGGTTTATAAACTTATTATATCACCCAGAGCGCAAAAAGAAATTGAAAATGCAATCGATTATTACTCTTTATATAGTAAAAAGGCTCCTCAAAGTTTTATTAATTTTCTAAATGATGCTTATTCTACTTTACAGACAAATCCTTTTTTTAGTATTCATTATGATAAAATTCGATCATTAAAAATCAATAAATTTCCCTTTTCTATTTATTTTACAATCAATGAAATTCAAAAAACAGTTAGAGTTCTTGCCTGCTTTCACGCTAAAAGAAATCCAAACAAAAGACCAAAACGTTAGGTATCATTGAAATATTAAATTTAATATTTAGTTAAACTTATTTTATCAATAATATCTACCCCCAAAAACCTGCCTAACACCGGATCCATTTGCCGAGCATGAAAATCGTAGGTATTTAAGTTCAATTCTTCTTCATATTCTTTGCCACCAAATTGGTATTTATGAAATTGCGAACCTTGCCCATTCCACCGTAAACCAAATAGATAGTAATGATTCACTGCCAATAAAGTTCCGGTTTTATGTGCTACAATCAAATTGTCGAAGTCGATAGGGTTGGTTATTATTGATTAATTTAAATTACGAACAATATTTCCTGTTACAATAAATGTTGATATACTTAATATAACATATACTAATAAATAAATATTAAATTTTAGTTTATTAAAATTTATATCATTAAACTCATTTAACATTTTAGGAATTTTGCCGTTTTTTATTAACAAAACATAATTCAAATACAAAACAATGCTAGAAAATATAATTATTGTAGGATTACCAACTTGTGGAAGTTTTTGATTTAAAATAATTAAATATATATCAAATAGACTATAAAGATTTAAAAGTAAAAATATAGAAACAATTGTAAAAGCCCATCCATAATCTTTCTGTCCATTAGAGAGACTAAAGCAGTAAATTTTATAAAAAAAGTATTTAAAAATTTTCATTTAATTAATCTCGATGTAAATTGAATCCAGGAATTATTTTTCTATTTTGATTTTGAAGATCACCCATTTTTTTTATAGCTCCATCCCAACCGCCTGGATAAAAACTATCCACGCTAAAATATAAAGCACCCCCAACAAAGGCAGGAACAGCCAAATTTACAGAACCTAACCACATCCCATAACTTGTTATTGCTGTGTTTAAACCAAATTTTTCTCCACTCATTTGATTATTTCTCCAAGAATAGGCATCTAGACCAATAGAAAGAAAATTTGTAAACCTATTTAATGAATTCAAATCCTTAGCCATATTAGCAAAGGGCTTAGAATTTTTGGTAAGTTTTAAATAATCAATATCCCTAACTAAACCTTTTGACGTTTTATATTGGCACCATCCAGCTAATGTTGATACTTCGGCAACACCAACGCCTGTACCTGCAATTCCCACAGTTGTTGATAGACCATCAGCAACTTTTTTTGTCGGATCACCATCTCCAACTGTAGTTTGCGTTTCTAACACAGATTGGTTTTCATATTGATACATGGTCTCAACTTCTTCATCAGATCCAAAACCTCCTCTCAATCTGGACTGTGCCCTACTATAACTTCGAGCTGAAATTTTATCTCCGTATTCATTCATTTCAAAATCCAACATCCCACTTGGATCTACTCTATTCATCGGGTTATTTTGCACATAATTAAAAGGTGAAAAACTAACTCGTTCGCTACTCATAGGGTCTACTCCCCAAAACCTACCCAATACTGCATCCATTTGCCGAGCATGAAAATCGTAAGTATTTAAGTTCAATTCTTCTTCGTATTCTTTGCCACCAAATTGGTATTTATGAAATTGCGAACCATGCCCATTCCAGCGCAACCCAAAAGGATAGTAATGATTCACTGCCAATAAAGTTCCGGTTTTGTGTGCTACAATCAAATTGTCAAATTCAATAGGGTTGGAGGTTTCGTTGATTTAAATCATAAATTAAGGTTGCCAAAAACCCAATGTAGATAAAGAAAGGATAATCGATCCTAATATATATAATCCAACATATATATTCATTTTTACTTTTTGTTTATTATCCTCAAAACGAAAATCATCAATAATTTTATTTACTCCGTTTAACTTAAAAATAATAATATAATTTAATAAAGTTATTAAAACTGATAGTGATATGTAAGCAATTAGATTAGGCTTTATTGAATATTTAAAATCAAAATAATTAAATATTCCAAATAAAAAATTGAAATTTATAAAAATGATTCCACTCATTGCAAATAATGATGTATATTCCGGTGTTTCGTCGTTTGAAATAGCCACAGCTATACGATATAATCTGTAAAAAATATTTTTGTAAAAGAACTTCATCCTATTATTTATAAACAGGTAAATTATAAACATCAGGTTTTGACCAATTTGGATGCACCTTATCAATTCCGAGAGCGTTTCTCCATCCTATTGTATTATCTATATAAATATATCCTGCTGATAGGATAAATCCACCAACTCCACCAAAAGCACCAACTGCTCCTGCACCAATATCCCACCCAGCTTTATATGTACTTACTAAAGGTGATGATCCATTGGCTATATCATCGTTTGCATTGTAATATATTAAAGGAACACTTAATACAAATGTTGCCTTGCCACCAATTTCTAAAGCTTTTGCAGAAACTAAAGATTTAAGCACTGGAATTCCTTTTTGTAAATAATAAACACCGTCATAAGTTACTGATGCAGCCTCATTAACTTTACCCATACCATCTGTTAACTTTCGCGCAGCTTCCGCCTTTTCCTTTTCGGCTTTAGCTATTTCTTCAGGTGTTTTTTTAGGGTTGGGTGTACCAGCTGTTTGAGTTAACATTACATCAGTATCAAACATTCCGATTTCTTCGTCATCTCTTTGTCCACGTTGCAAAGAATTTAACGTTGTACTATATTCTTCAAAACCATCTGCATTTATAAACCAGCCTTGATCCAACATCCCCGTCGGATCCACTCTACTCATTGGGTTATTTTGCACATAATTAAAAGGAGAAAAACTAACTCGTTCGCTACTCATGGGGTCTACCCCCCAAAACCTACCCAACACCGGATCCATTTGCCGGGCATGAAAATCGTAAGTATTTAAGTTCAATTCTTCTTCATATTCTTTGCCACCAAATTGGTATTTATGAAATTGCGAACCTTGGCCATTCCAGCGCAACCCAAAAGGATAGTAATGATTCACTGCCAATAAAGTTCCGGTTTTATGATCTACAATCAAATTGTCGAAGTCGATAGGGTTGGAGGTTTCGTTGATAGCGAATATATATAAAAATCCATCGCGTTCGGGTTTTAACCCTTCGAGTAATAATGAGCCTAAAACTCCTTCTTCAGTAGCTGCCAAAGAACCCGAAGAGTTTTCGAGTAAATTAAATTCTTTATCATAATAAAGGTAAACTAATTGAGCTTTTAAGTAAATATCAGAGTTTCTTCTTTCATTTCTCTATATCAGTTTGCTTTTGAAGTGTTTCTAAATTTTTTATAAATGTTTTTACATTTCTTTTATTCCAACCATAAGAAACAACAGAAATAAAAATTGCATTTGGATCACAAATACTATTAATCAATATTCTATCTCCATCCTTAATTATTGTTATTAACTCGCCCCAGCTATCCGACCAATTCCAATCTCTATGTGCTCTAAAAAATGTTGGTTTATTTATTTCTACGTTCCAATTTAATTCTAAAGCAGTCTTTTCAAATGCATCTTTAAATGTTTGATTTGATACCTTTAATTTAAATTCTTTTAGTTTTAGTTTTCGTTTTTGATAAAAATAGAAGAATAGCATAGGTATAAGAAATAAATAACCATCTATAATTTCAATTGGTTTTCTTACACCCGTATAACTATTTAATATATAATATTCAATTAAACTCCAAGTCGCAAATAAAGGACCTACAAACAAAAATAGCAGAATAGAAAAATGCCAAAATATTTGATAATTAGATAATGAAATTCTATGACTTTTTATCATTTCTTTAATAAATAATGTTTCCATTTTAATTAGGCTTTACTCCTATTAATAGCTGTAATGGCACACGAATATTTTGATCATAACCAGGCATCGTAGAAATCTGCTTTCCTATTTCCCATCCAACTCCCCAAGCAGCACCATAAATACCCCCTAAAGTAGATATACCATTAATAATATGATCGCTTGCTCTTTCAAAATTATCAATTTTTCCGGCTCGTGCATTAGCTTCAATTTCTGCAAAGCTATATATGCCTAAAGCAAAACCTCCGACTTTCAAACCACCTTTTACATAAGAAGATTTATACGTTTTAATCTGCCCTTTACTTCCACCTTTCCAACCAGTATCATAAAGTTTAGGACTAAAGTTTGAACCAGATTGATTTCTTAATCTAAAAGTAGAATTTTGCCCCATACTTTTATTAATACTTTCCATTAGAAATCCGGAAGCTGCAACTGCTACATTACCTAAATTTCCTTCGCCTGTTTTTGTAGGGTCTGTAACAGTAGTTAAATCTATATTATTTTCACTTACTAATTGTCCAATCATATCCTCAAACTCCGTTCCTACCAAAAGTTCTAAATTTGATTCAGTCCAGCTAGTCTTAATTTCATTATCATCGTCAGCAGATCCGTTTTCTAATCTTTCATTGTTCAGTCTATTATTATCCAACATCCCCGTCGGATCCACTCTACTCATCGGGTTATTTTGCACATAATTAAAAGGAGAAAAACTAACTCGTTCGCTACTCATAGGGTCTACTCCCCAAAACCTACCTAACACCGGATCCATTTGCCGAGCATGAAAATCGTAAGTATTTAAGTTCAATTCTTCTTCATATTCTTTGCCACCAAATTGGTATTTATGAAATTGCGAACCTTGCCCATTCCAGCGCAAACCAAAAGGATAATAATCATTAACTGCCAATAAAGTTCCGGTTTTATGAGCTACAATCAAGATGTCGAAGTTAACAGGGTTAATTTAAGAAAAAGCCAAATTGACCTCTGTTTCTAAGCATCATTAAAAAGAAACTTGCCATACCAAATACGTAAATAATTACAAATAACAAAGTGGTAGACTTGTTTCTTTTTCTAGTTTCTAGTAATGTTTCATTACTAAATTTTCTAATTATCATCAAATATCTTTTATTATAAACAAAATAAAAATATTGCAAAAAGGCTAATGAAAACATTAGAAGTAAAATAGAATTTTTTTCAACAGGCAGTATCTCAAATCTATACCCAAAGAATGCATAGAGATATCCAAAAATCCCATTTATTGAAATATTTATTGCCATTGTTAAAAATAGAATTACAGAAAGTAATAAACGGTCTCTGTGCCCCCATTTAATCATAAGTCTTAATGTTCTGTAGAACAAATAGTCAATCATTTTCATAACTATTTAGGAGTTGTTAATGGATTACCCCATCCACCAAATCCGTTGGTTCCAGTTTCCAATAAAAAATATGAAGAACTTAAAGCAAAACCTTGCCAACCTATGAAACCTACACCTCCCATTCCTATATCCAAGGTTGTTTTAATAAACACAGATGGCGAACTTCCTCCTGAATTATAGTAATTCTGGGTTTGATAAATAGATATACTGGAACTAGTTGCAAATGAAGCAATACCAAAAATTCCCAGCCCCCTCATCATATTTCCACCACCTTTTCCCAAGGCTGCTTTATAATCTTTAGAAGCCAAAGCATTCATTGGTTTATTTACATAACCGCTTGTTGCATATTTATTAAGATTTTGAACCATTCCTGTTCCTATATCAAAAGCACCTAGCCCTGTTTGGAAATTATTGGCTATTCCATTTCTTTCCAAAGATTCTCGCAATTCTTTCATGCTCATTTGGTCACGTATTCCCAAAGCACTTATTCCAATAGTTGCATCATCTAAAACAGAATTTTCTTTAAATTTATCATGGTTAGTATAATAATTATGTTGATCTCTGCCTTTTGTCCAAACATAACTTTCTACATAGAATTGCTTACCGATTTCATCATACGCTGCATCGTCCATAATATCCT
>JANOCT010000042.1:0-104529 GCA_031412335.1 bacterium
AGAAAAAAATGAAAAAATTAATTTTAAGTGGTTTAGTAACTCTATTTACAATAGGAGTATATGCGCAAAACGATACAACAATTAGAAATAACGGTAGAGATAGCAGCAGTATAGATCGAGAAAGGAAAATGGAAAATTTTAATGGCAATCAAGTAGTTGATAAGAATACAAAACAAAATTCTCATCCTGATGGCGTAATGATGGTTGATAACAAAGCTATGGTAGTAATGAATGGAAAAATGGCACCGCTTGAGAAAGATATGGTATTAAGCAATGGTACCAGAATTAGGAATGATGGAACAATTACCAAAAAAGATGGAACTAAAAAAATGTTGAAAAATGGCGAACATCTAGGAATGGATGGCAAAATGATCAATATGAAAGATTTACCAATGAATAAGAATCAAGAATATTCTAAATAAGTCGATTAAAAAGATTCACAACAATTAAATTTCAATAACATGGCAACAAATCAAAAAGACGAAAGAGCACAAGATAAAACTGGTGCAAATTCAAAAACTCCAAGTCAACAAACAACCTCAAAAGCTGGAAACAGTAATGGGTCAAAATCATCTGGAAATAGAGAAACAGATGACAAAAAGGCAAATTCAACCAATAGTCCTAAAAAATAGTTTGTTAAAATTAAATGTTGAAGCCAAGGGATTAAATTAATAATCCCTTGGTTTTTTTTACTAAGAATTTATGACAAAAGAGAAAAAAGTAAAAGACCCATGTTGGGATGGATATGAGAAAATAGGGATGAAAACTAAAGAAGGTAAAAAAGTTCCTAATTGTGTTCCAGAAAAAAAATCATCAAAAAAATAATTTAAATATAAATAAAATGAAAAATAATATAAAATTAGTTATGACAATCTTATTTATTTCTTTCTATTTATTTGCATGCGGACAATCAAAAGATGCTGTTAAAAAAGCAAATGAAATCAATGAGAAAAAAGCAGATGCTAATATGGTTAGCGAAAACATTGCCGAATTTTTAGTAAAATCTGCAGACGCCAGAATGATGGATATGCAAGAAGGGGAATTAGCTTTTACTAAAGGATCAAGCAAGGAAGTTAGAGAATATGGTGCTTTGATGATGAAAGACCAAGCAATTTTACTAAAAGAGATTAAAAAAATTGCTGGAAATAAAAATATTACATTACCATCAAGTATAAGTGATCAGAAGAAGAAGGGAAGAGAAAATTTGTCAGAAAAAGAAGGTAAAGACTTTGATGAAAAATTTATTAAAATGATGAAAATTGATCATGAGCGAGATTTGAAACTTTTCGAAAAGGCAAAAGATTTTGATGATATGGAAACTAAATTATTTGCCGATAAATATTTATCGTTGATAAAATCACATTTAGATAAAATAATTATTATTGAAGAAACAGTTGAAAACTAATACTTTATGTTATTTATTTCAAATGATTTTTATTTAATTTTTTAATTAAAGAGGAATAAAGACTTACCCTATCCTTTTTATATTCTTTGCTTTGTTCAATACATGCTGAAGCTTCTGGATTATACTTTGCCATCCATTGCATTAATTCAACTATAACTGGCAAAAGTTCAATTCCTTTACAAGTAAGAAAATATAAGTTTCTTCTTGAATCTGCTGGATCTGTTTCTTTTCTAATTAATCCATTTGATTCAAGATTCACTAATCGGGAAGCTAGAATATTGGTTGCAATCTTTTCTTCAGAATTTTGTAATTCACCATAAGTACGCTTTTCGCTAAACATTAAATCACGTAAAATAAGTAATGACCATTTATCTCCTACAGCTTCCAAAGCCATACTCACTGCACATGCGGAACGCCTCTCTGAATCTTCCATAATTTTTTTTAAAATTTAACTTGCAATATGAAAGTAATAGTTTATGTTTGCACTTGCAAATCGCAAGTAAAGTTAGTCATTTATTCAACAATTCTTTAAATATTTATTTTACCATACAACATAATTTTAAATCAATAATATAACAATGAATACAAAACTCAAAAAACTTTTAAGTCCATACACTCTTGGCTCAATAGAACTTACAAACAGAGTTGTAATGGCTCCTATGACTCGTAGTCGCGCAGTAGACAATCTACCAAATGACTTAATGGTAGAATATTACAGTCAAAGATCAGGTGCTGGATTAATTATTACAGAAGGTACTTCTCCTTCTGCCAACGGGCTTGGATATCCTCGAATTCCAGGCTTGTATCGTCCTGAACAAATTGCAGGATGGAAAAAAATTACAGATGCTGTACATGCTGATGGCGGAAAAATCTTTTTACAAATAATGCACACCGGACGAGTATCACATCCACTAAATTTACCTAGTGGTGCAAAAGTGCTAGCTCCTTCTCCAATTGCTGCAGCAAATACAGAAATGTACACCGATCAGGAAGGAATGCAATCGTTACCAGTTCCAGAAGCAATTGCTCATGAAAATATTGATAAAACCATACAAGAACATGTTCATAGCGCAAAATCTGCTATTGAGGCAGGTTTTGATGGTGTGGAATTGCATGGAGCAAATGGCTATTTATTAGAGCAATTTTTAAATCCAGCATCGAATATTCGAACTGATAATTATGGTGGAAGTATAGAAAATAGAAATCGTTTTTTATTAGAAGTTTCAGAAGCTGTTGCAAATGCTATCGGAAAAGAAAAGGTAGGAATCAGACTTTCACCATTTGGTGGCTTTAATGAAATGATATCAGATGATTCTACTGAATCTCAATTTATTTCCTTGGCAAAATCTTTAAAAGATATTGGTCTGGTTTATATTCATTTGGTCGATCATTCTTCTATGGGAATGCCACCGGTTCCGCAATCTATTAAAGAGGCAATTCGTACTGAATTTGGAAGCGCTTTAATTTTGTCTGGTGGTTATGATGCTGAGCGTGCTGAAGCTGATTTAGAGGCTAATAAAGGAGATTTGATTGCATTTGGCCGGCCGTTTATTTCTAATCCAGATTTAGTTGCAAAATTTGAAAATGAGATTCCATTGTCTAATCCTGATTATTCAACTTTTTACACACCAGGAGAAAAAGGATATACTGATTATGAAAAATCAGAAAATGTAAGCGTTTAACTAATTTTTTTGGTCAAATTCTTTCTAAAAATTAAGTTTTTTTTGTTGAAGATTATACTCCGTAGGCAATGTCTTCGGGGTATTTTTTTGGAAATAATTTAATAATATTTTATTGAACCACTAACTTTTTAACACTAAGTAACAAATTTTCACTAAATAAATTAACGTTATAAAAACCCGGCAATAAATCATTTATATTTAAATTATAAAAATTTTTATTAGGATAAATTATTTTGATTTGTTTACCATAAATATCTATTATTTCTATTTTATCTATTATTTTATTTAATTTATTTTCGATATTAAATTCATTTTTTGTAGGATTTGGAAATATTTCAATCTCTCTTTCGTTTTTTTTTATCTCATTTGTATTTAATAAACCACCATTATTTATTGATTTATAAATAACTCCACTGTTTCCATAAGCAAAACATAAATTATTATTAAAGCTATATATTTTTTTTACTGAATTAGACAATGTTTCAAAGTTAAATGTAATACCAGAATTCGTAGAATAATAAATTTTATTTTCTTCTGTAAATAAATTTAAACCTAAAATTTTTTTAGGACTTATAAAATAGAAATATAAAGATTGAATATTTGTTTGATTATAAGTCCAACTTAATCCATTATCATCTGATATATGTACAACACAAGGATAATTCGTAACTGTTCTCATTTTACCAATTCCATCATAATAACTTTGATATGGATCAGATGATAAAAAAGGAAGATGAAACTGTACATTATCCCATAGATCTCCATTTGAACTTATGAAAATATTATGACCATCAGAGGCTGTTAAATTGTTGCCGTTGTTATATATTTGACTTGCTCCATTAGATATAGTTGAACCTGTTACATCTATTGGTCCAGTTAAAGGAATGAATTGTCCATTATCGTATTTCACTCCTGTATCAAAAATTATATTGTTGTATGTTATTGGATTTTGCGGAGTGAATGCTACGTTAATTGTTGCTATTTGAAAATCATTTATATCAATAGAAAATTCAAGTTTTTTTATAACACCACTAAAATTTTGTCCAAAACAATAAACCTTATCATTAGTTACGACAATTGATTGCTCTTGCAATAATTCACTATTTTCATAAATTAAAATCCAGTTTGTTCCACCATCGATAGTTTTTAAAATTTTTCCTTGTCCAGCAACCGCAAATCCTATTAACTCATCTTTGAAATACATATCTTTTATTTCTTCAGAAGTATTTGAAGAAACTAATTGCCAATTTTGTGAAAAACTATTCGTATTAATAAATATTGTAAGTAATAATATAAATTTTTTCATTTTTTTTTTAAAAAGAGTTGCAGCATAGCTACAACTCTTTATGGAATATTATTGAATAATTAAAGATTTAACATCCTTAGCGATACCGTCACACATTAATATAACACTATAAGCCCCAAGAGACATTACGGATACATCTATTGATATTTGATTTTGAGTCGGATCTAAAATATACTGATTTTGTATTCCTGTGTAGGGCTTAGAAAATATTAAATATGCAGAATTCACATTGGATATTTTGTATTCAATTAAAGCAGTAGTATTTGTAGGATTTGGAGACATATTTAAAATTTCTATGTCTTTTACTACAATTTCAACATTATCATAATCTTTTACACCATCTGAAAGTGCAATTACTTCCAATTTGTATTTTTCAGTTATTTCTGGCGAAACATTAAAACTTTTTCCAGTATATACCAAATTTCCACTGGCATCATACCAATTGTAAATAGCATCTTCTCCTATATCGTTTGCACTTAAATTAACATTTTCGTTTTCAGAAATCAAATGATCTGATCCTGCATCTGCATAAAATCCGGGACGACCTGGAATCTTAATATGATAACTTTCTCCACCTACTGTTTCACTTGTCAAACTTTTTCGCTGAATTACCCTATAATCAAACTCCTCCTGACCTGACAGATATTTTGACAAGAAGTTGAAACTAACGTGCAGTAAACTTCTCTCTTTTGGTTCAAAGAGCAAATTTTTAATTCTCGCATTATTTCCTTTTACAATTATCTGATGCCTTTCTTCCTTTACAATTTCAATGTTTACACATTGAAAACCGCCATTTTCCCACTTTGTCCAAGTTGGTAAATCTAAAGTAACTTTAATTTCAGCTTCTGCTGTTATAGGATTTCCTTGATAAACGGTTGGATTAGCAAATTCAAAATCGTATAGGCCACCATTGCCCCAAGCGTCGCCGACAATCACGCTTGCTCCAACTAATTTATCATCAGGATTACCACCTGGATCAACTATATTATTTGGATTAATGTCTACTACTGATAAATTTTTCCAAATTATATTGTTGTTATTTCGGACATTACCGTTTAAATCAGCAGTTTCTTGAAAAGCCATAGGATCATTATTTGAAACGACTCTTGCAACTAAACAAAAATGCCAAGGCTCGTTAGAAGTGAAAATTGGATCAGTACCTACATTTGCGTAAACTGCAGGATTAGGTGGCTGCCATGCAAATTCAACAATTGCTGATGAACCAGGTTGAATAACTGGAATTGGTTGTGTAGAAATTAAATTTCCCATTAATGCCGGTGATGTAATACTACCATTCCAATAATTTGGCCATGATAATGCGGTGGAAGCTTTAGCCCAATTTAAACTTAAATTAGCTCCTACTTGGTTAGGAACACATCCACGATTTCGAACTCTTACATAAACGTAATTACTGCCTCCTAAAGCCATATATTCAGGATTTTGATGAGTTTGATTTGTAAGACCATCATTTTGATTTCGAACCCAAATATCTTTACTTTCCCACATTGGGCCAAGATCAATATCAGGTTCTTGGCCTCTATCTCTTTCTTTTTGCACTACGTAGTAATTATCTTTCATATATAAATCTGAACTACCAATCATACCCGATTGTGTACAATTACATTCCCATTTTTCCAAACATCATCAACATAAGCATGCCAAAGGAAAAAAGCAGGAACAGCAGGAGCTCTGAAGATAAGCATTACACCTTGCATCGAATTATGCACATTATTATGCCAAGGTGTTTCAATTCGTCTACTCAATCCATCTGCATTTACTGCTAAATCAGAAGACACCGGAACTAATGGTTTAAATGTATGATCACATATATCATTATTAGTACCAGCAACTATTGGTAATTTTAAATTTTGCGGCAAAGGATTTCCAGGATTCCAGTTGATTGTTTGCGAACAAGCTGCTGAACCACCTGTATTACAACTAGCTGTTGCACAATCAGGATCAATAACTCTTAATTCAACAGGAACCCCTCCAGTTAGTTCTGGATTCCAATAAGGTAGTGGGACAAACTGAGAACCTCCAGGCTGTAACATTAACCAATCTTCCATTTTTTCGATATAAGTTCTATGAAATGGCAAAAAATTGAAATCTGAATGGATATCTTCGATTCCCATTGTCATTATACAGTGGTCTTCAATAACTTGTGGAGTAATATATTGCTGCATTAGTATTGCAAGTTGTGCTCTTTGTGCAGGACTAAATGAGGTAATATTTGGTCTTACTTGAGCGAATGAAATAATGTATAGCAATAGTATTGCTACGGTAGAAAGTAGTTTTTTCATAAATTTAAGTTTTAGTTGTTTAAGATTATTAATTACATAATTATGTACACAGCAAATATATTTTACTTGTGTTTATAAAAAAATGTACAAAACGATCTATTTACTGTAAAAAACAATTTCTCTTAAATTCTTTGGGAGTCAATGTTACATGTTTTTTAAAAAAATGACAAAAATGAGACTCATCTGTAAAATTGAACCGTAAAGCAATATCGCTTACAGATAATGTATTTTGAAGTAACAATCTTTTAGCCTCAAATATCAACTTTTCATTCTGCAAATCAATTATAGTTTTTCCATATGTTTGTTTTACTCTTTTAGTTAAACAAGAAATGCTCATATTCATCCGAATAGCATAAAAATCTATTTTGGGTTTTTGGGTGTAATATTTATTAATTAAATGCATAATCTCAATTTTTTTATTTACCTCGCTTTTGAGATTTGGTTTATGTTTTTGTTTATCAAGTATTTTTAAAATAATTAAAGAAATTAAATTCAAAAAATATGGCTCATTATCTACGTGAGTATGCAATTCTTTAAAATAAAAACTAAAATCTTTATAATCATTTTCAGAATAATTAAATGATTTAGGCTCATTAATAAATAATGAATAATCTGATTTGATATCTAATTTTTGTAATTGATCTATAAAAAAATCTGAAAATGCAATAGTAAAACCTTTAGAATTTGCTGATCGATTTAATCGATGAATGAAACCTGAAGGAAGGATATGAAATGAATAATCACTAATTTCATAACTTTTTTGAGACATAAAATGGTTGCCTTCACCTTTTTCAAATATTAATAATTCATTGTAAGTATGAGAATGTGATTCATCGAATTTATAACTCTGCTTTGCATCCCAAATAAAAAGTTGAGCCAAAGCTTCTTTGCTATTTTGAAACTTGAAACTATAAGTTGGAATACGATATTTCATAGTAAATCAATAAATAAATGTTCAAGAAACGAATAATAAATTTTAGGTTAAAGTACCATATACAAATTGGTTTTCCAAATTTTTATTCATGTGAACATCAAAAACTTTTTATTTTATATTACTTAATTTGTGCAAAGGTAATTTAGTCAAATTATTTCAAGGCTTCGTTACAATTACAAAATCTCCTAAATTCCTATAATTTTTCTCTTCTTCGTTTTTAACGGAAAAACTGCTGATAATTACCGTTTTTACTTTTGGCATCATTTGATTTAGTTGAAACGCAATTCCCATGTTGCCATCTGAATGGAATCGACCATTGATGTGCAAAATTTGCTTCACTCCTTTTTTTAATTCAGTCGCGATACTTTCTGCCATTCCGGTATCCCATAGTGTTTGAGCAGCAAACATATTTTTAATTCCTTCTTGGTTGTGCCCGCCCATTATGGCAGAAAATTTATTTGCGTAAGCAGTATCCGACATAATTAAAGGCATTTTCGGAATCCAGTTTTTGCCTTCTGCAGAAATTGTTTCTAGTGCATTTATTCCTTTTCTATTAACCAAATTTGCATACCTACCCGGCACATTGCTAGCAATTACGGTTTGATTATTCTCTTTTGCAAATTCGATTAATGGTTTATAATCTGAGTAATTATTCCAAACTCTTGCATCTTTTTTGAAATGTTTTTCAGAAATAACATTTTTAAGATATTCATTCAAAACTAGTTGTATATCTTTTTCAAACATTTCCATGGCCAAAACAATGGAAGGATTTTCAGTACTTAACGCTTTATATAATTCGAGTTGCAACAAATGCGCAACAGAATCATTATGCTCTTCGCCAAAAAATACAACATCATATTTTTTTAACCGCTCAAGCATTTGCGGAAAGCTTATATTTTTAGCCGTTTTGGTATCAAAAATCTCATAGCTTTTTTCAACTTTGGATGCTTGTTGAGCATAGGCTTGCACCAAACTTGATAGAAAAAAAATGATTGCAAATCCGAATCTTGGTTTAAAGTACATAAAATTGACTTTTCTCATATAAACAAATCTTAAAAATATATTTGACTAAAATAATTATTGCGCTATATTTGCAATCCTTTACAAAAAAGGATTTATTAACAGTAAACAATGAAAAGAACATTCCAACCTTCGCAAAGAAAGAGAAAAAATAAGCATGGATTCAGAGAAAGAATGTCGACTGCTAATGGACGCAGAGTTTTAGCAGCCAGAAGAGCAAAAGGAAGACATAAACTTAGCGTTTCTGACGAAAAGCAACACAAAGCATTATAATCAGGTTGGATAGCTGATGTAATTGCATCAAAATTCCAGCACACATGCCCACATTTACAAAAGAAGAACGATTATCAAGCCTTAAACAAATAAAGGCAGTATTTGATAATGGTTCTTCTTTTCTTTTATATCCTTACCGGGTAATTTATTTGAATTCTCCCATTCAAATGCCCTATCCAGCAACGCTGCTGGTATCTGTTCCGAAAAAAAAGTTTGGTCGAGCAGTAGATAGAAACCGAATAAAACGATTAATCCGAGAGGCATACCGGCTAAATAAAGAAGAAAATCTTTATCCTTTTATCAAAGAATCAAATGCTAATTTATTATTAGTAATTCAATATATTGCTCCGGAAATTCTAAAATTTGATCAAATGTCGGCAAAATTGAAAAACGTTTTTCTTAAGTTGAAACAGGAGCATGAGAAAAATTCTGGCTGAGCCATTTGTATTACTGATAAAAATTTATCAGAAAATAATTTCTCCAATAATACCTTCGGCTTGCCGTTATACTCCCACTTGCTCCGAATATGGTGTGCAAGCTTTACGTAAACACGGCATCTTTAAAGGAGGATGGCTAACATTGAGACGAATTGTGAGTTGTAACCCTTGGGGCGGGCATGGTCATGATCCGGTACCTTAAAAATTTAAACTGAGATTGAAAAAATTTAAGCGATTTAAAAACTATTTATTTCTTCTTTTAGGCCTGTCTGCAGCTTTTACAGGGTTTGGATTTGCCGACGATTATTTCCAAATTTCTAAAAATGTAGGGATTTTCACTTCTATTTATCGAGAATTAACTACCAATTATGTAGACAGCATCCCAGCTGACAAATTGATGAAAACTGCTATAGATGGTATGTTGAATTCGCTTGATCCATACACAACCTACATACCAGAGTCAGAATCTGATGATTACCGTTTTATGACAACCGGATTGTACGGAGGCATCGGTTCTACCATTATGCAAAAAGGAAATCTAATTATGATTGCTGATCCGTATGAAAATTTTCCAGCTCAAAAGGCGGGCTTAATGAGTGGAGATGTAATAGTTGCAATAGATGGGAAGTCAATTTCGGGAAGCTCAACTGCCATTGTAAGCAAAATGTTGAAGGGAACACCCAATACGGAGGTAAAGTTAAAAATTCAGCGCAATGGTGAAGTTACGGATTTTGAAAAAGTAATAACACGCCAGGAAATAAGAATAAACAATGTGCAATATGCTGGAATGATTGATTCAGGAATTGCGATGATAAAATTAGGTGGGTTTACTCAAAATTCAGGAAGAGAATTGCGAGAAGCTTTGCGCAAATTAAAATCAAAACATACCGTTACTTCAGTTATTCTAGATTTAAGAGATAATCCAGGTGGTTTATTACACGAAGCTGTTAATATTTCAAATGCGTTTATACCTAAAGGAGAAAAAGTTGTAGACACCAGAGGAAAACTAGAAGAAGCAGAAAAAACTTATAAAACACAAAATGAAACGGAAGATTTAACGATTCCATTGGTTGTACTTACCAATGGTCGATCGGCATCCGCTTCTGAAATAGTAGCCGGAGTAATTCAAGATTTGGATAGAGGAGTAATAATCGGGCAAAAAACTTTTGGAAAAGGATTGGTTCAAACTACACGCCCGGTTGGCTATAAAGCTCAAGTAAAAGTTACCACTGCCAAATATTATATTCCAAGTGGAAGATGTATTCAGGCATTAAATTATTCGGGAAGAAATGCAGATGGCACGGTTAGCATTTTTGCTGATTCATTGAAAAAAGCATTCAAAACAAAAAATAAAAGAGTGGTTTATGATGGTGGAGGAATTCAACCAGACTTGGAAGTAAAGAAAATACCTTATTCAAAAATTACCCTAAGCCTTATTGAAAAACGCTTAATTTTCGAGTACGCCAATCTTTACAAAAGAAAAAATGCATCAATTAGTCCTGCAAAATCATTTAGGCTAACAGCAAAAGAATACAATGATTTTCTGGTTTTTCTGCAAGGTAAAGATTACGATTATATAACCAAGACCGATAAATTATTGGCTGAATACAAGTCTGAGGCCGATAAAGAAAATTACTACGCTAGTATTGATAAAGAATATATGAAGTTAAAATCAGCTATAGCACATGATAAAGAAGCTGATTTGGAGCGATATCGATATGAAATAATTTCGTTGCTTTCCGAAGAAATATCTTCCCGATATTATTATCAACAAGGGAAACTTGAGACCTCTTTTGCTAATGATGATGAATTGAAAAAAGCTGTTTCTCTGTTGAAAAATGAAAGAGAATATAATTTGATTCTCAACAATTAGGAAGTTTCAAGTAGTTGCTTACATTTAACGAAACAGATTTTCTAATTTTTTTAATTTGATTGATTACCTAGATATTTTAATTTTTTGCGCTTGCGGCATTGCTGGTGGCTTTTTATCTGGGTTATTAGGCGTAGGAGGCGGTATTGCTTACGTGGTTTTTATTAGTTTTTACCTTCAAAAATTAGGTGCTTCCGATTATTTATTCGTTCCTGCAGTCATTGCAAATTCTATGTTCTGCATATTTTTTGCTGGTTTATCAGGCAGTATAAAACAATATTTAAATCAAAATTTTCATCCTAAACCAATACTTATTACTGGGCTTGCTTCAACTTTTGCGGCTATCTTTTTCTCCTACTCTATTACACATTGGCTGGAATATAACAGAGGCAACTTTACATTTATTTTTATTTTACTTCTTTTATTTATTGCCATCACAATGCTTCTAAAAAGGGAAAAAGAAAATAAGTTGGAAGAAAAGCCTATAAAAAACACTTCGATTAAATTTTTGGGAATTGGAATTTTGAGTGGAAGTTTAGCTGCATTTTCAGGTATTGGTGGCGGTATCATCATGATGCCTTTATTTACCAATACGCTCAGCATGAATATTAAAAAAGCAAATGCAGTTTCGTTGGGAGTAATAACTCTGATGGCTTTTTTAACCAGCATTTACAACATGGTTTTAAATCCTGCAACTCTTGATCTTATTTACAGCATTGGATTAATTAGCTTGCAGGTTTCGTTACCCATTGCAATTTTCAGCGTAATTGCTGCACCTTTTGGAGTAAATCTGGCCTCAAAATTAAAACCAAATACCATTAGAATTATTTTCGTTCTCTTTATTTTAGCAGTGATAATTAGAATGGTGAGTGGTTATTTTTAAATACTCTTCCCCTTCATCGCCTGCCCAATGGCCACATCCATTACTCGCTCGGCAAATGGGCGGGTAAATTCGTTTAATTGTTCAATAGCATCTTGAATTTTATCTTTTCCAGTACTTTTAATGGCTTCTTTTAGTAGACCTAATTTATTTTCAGTTCCTTCTATTTCTTCTTTGTTTAATATATCACGGTGGTTTTTTAAAAATTTCTCAATCGTATAAACCATTTGCGAACCCTCGTTTTCTGCTTCAATAGTCATTCTGGTTTCAACATCCTGTTTTGCATTCGTGAGTGAATCCATTAGCATGGTTTCAACTTGATCGTCAGTCAAACCATAGGTTGGCTTAATTTCAATGGTTTGAGTTACACCCGATCGTAATTCTGAAGCTTTAACTTTCAAAATTCCATCTGCATTTAGCATAAATTGAATATCAACTTTTGGCAATCCTGCAGGCATAGATGGAATATTCTGCAGATTAAACTCACCTAATTTTCTATTCTGGGAAACCAAATCGCGCTCACCTTGAAAAACAGCAATTTTCATATTTATTTGGCCATCAATACTGGTAGTGTACTGGCGTCCAGCAGCTGTTGGAATTTTAGAATTTCGTGGAATTATTGTGTCCATTAAGCCTCCAGCAGTTTCGAGCCCTAAAGAAAGTGGTGTAACATCAAGCAGCAAAACATCGGATCGGTTGCCAGCCAAAACATCTGCTTGGATGGCGGCACCTAAGGCAACAACCTCATCTGGATTAATTTCATCAAAAACCTTCTGTCCAAAAAATTCAGAAACTAATTGCTTAACCAATGGAATTCGGGTACTGCCACCCACCATAATCACTTGATCAATATCCGTTTTTATTAATCCAGAATCTTGCATTGCACTAGCACAACTTGCTATTGTTTCTTGGATTTTTGCTTGAATCAGATTTTCAAACTCAATTTTTGATATGCTAAAATTGACGTTTGATAACGTTCCTTCATAATTATCTTTAAAACTTAATATCTTTTTAGCTTCTTCAGCCAAGATTCTTAATTCTTGTCGATTGATTTCAAGAGCATTGTTTTTAATCCAATATTCTACCAACAAATTATCAAAATCGTCGCCACCTAAAAATGTATTTCCATGAGTTGATAAGACTTCAAAAATTCCATTCTCTAAGTGTAAAATTGAAATATCAAATGTTCCTCCGCCCAAATCATACACCGCAATATTGGTAGGATTTGAATTTTTCAAGCCAATACCATAAGCAAGGCTGGCGGCTGTTGGCTCGTTCACAATTCTTAATACATCTATTCCTGCAATTTTTCCAGCATCGCGGGTTGCTTGTCGTTGCGAATCATTAAAATATGCAGGAACGGTAATTACTGCACGATTTACGGGAGTTTTAAGCGCATGCTCAGCACGTTTTTTTAATTCAGAAAGTATCAATGCTGAAAACTCAACTGCTGTGTAATACTTATCTCCTACCACAATTTTCACCAGACTTTCTTCATTTTCATCTGCTATAATCTTATATGGCAAATGAGTTCCTGCTTTCAAAATATCTTGATACGAACGCCCTAAAAGTCTTTTAACAGAATAAACAGTACGTTCAGGATCAGAAATTAAATATGATTTTGCATCATCACCAACCGTTGGAATTCCGTTTTGATCTAAATATACAATAGATGGAACTAGTACTCCTTTATCAAGGTCGTTAATCACTACAGGTGTGCCATCTTCCAGGCAATATGCAATAAGAGAATTTGTAGTTCCGAGGTCAATTCCTATTACCGCTTCCTCTTTTTGAAGGGTGCCGGAACCTAAGTTAATGGAAATTTTAGCCATAATATTTGCTGCAAAGGTAAATAGTTTACAGTAATTACGACTTTATGTTTTACATGAGAGAGTTTGAGAATTTTCAGATTAACATAAAAAGCTTCAAAGAAACTTTCATTATTGATTTTAGAAATTTCATAAAAAATATTTCTCTCTTCTTCGGTTGAAATAAAAAAAGGTTTCAGAAATTTTTAAAAAGTAAAATGAAATTGAAAATATCTGCTATTTCAATTCAATTATTAAAACTCATTCGCTTTCCTAAACTAAAATCTTGAATTTTATTTTCACTAAAAACTAAATTACCATTAACAAATGTTTTAGAAATTCCTGCTTCAAAGGTTTTACCTTCAAAAGGAGACCAAGCACATTTGTACAACAAATTACTTTTCTCGACTTTCTGAGGTTTATTCATATCTACTAACACTAAATCGGCAAAATAACCTTCCCTCACATAGCCTCTATCATTTATGTTAAAACAATCTGCTAAAGCGTGACTGGTTTTTTCAACTACTTTCTCAATAGTGATTTTTTCTTCTAAAACCATTTGAAATAATGCTGGTAAAGCATGTTGAACTAATGGCCCACCGGAAGGAGCCAACAGGTATGATTGCATTTTTTCTTCTAAGGTATGAGGAGCATGATCGGTGGCAATTACATCAATTCGATTATCTAGCACAGCAGCTAAAATTGCCTTTTGATCTTTTTCTGTTTTTATAGCCGGATTCCATTTTATTAAATTTCCTAATCTGTCGTAATCAGCATTGTTGAACATTAAATGATGCACACAAGCTTCTGAGGTGATCTTTTTATTTTTTAATGGAATGAGGTTTTCAAAAAGATTCGTCTCTATTTCTGCTGAAATATGCAGAATATGCAAACGAGTGTTATATTTTTTTGCTAAGGCTATCGCCGAAGAAGAGGATACAATGCAAGCCCGTGCAGAACGTATATCAGGATGCATTTCAATAGTAATTTTATTTCCATATCGCTCTTTGTATTCTGCCATATTTGCTTTTATCGTTTCTTCATCTTCGCAATGGGTGGCAATTAAATGTGGAACTTGACTAAATATTTTTTCGAGAATACTGGTATCGTCAACCAGCATATTTCCGGTACTCGAACCCATAAATATTTTTATTCCACATACATTTTTTAAATCTGTTTGCATTAATTCATCCAGATTATCATTAGATGTGCCCATAAAAAATGAATAATTTGCAATGGAATTCCTGCTGGCTATTTCGTATTTTTCTTCTAATAACTTTCGCGTTACCGCATTCGGAATGGTGTTCGGCATTTCCATAAATGAAGTAATTCCTCCGGCAACAGCAGCACGAGATTCTGTAAAAATAGTTCCCTTATGAGTAAGTCCAGGTTCTCTAAAATGAACCTGATCGTCTATCATGCCTGGAATTAAATACAATCCCTTGGCGTCAAAAATTTCAGATCTGCCATAAGTATCTATTTGGCTGGCAATTTTTTCGATTCGTTCATTTACAATCAATACATCGGTCTCAACAATCTTTCCCTCATTGACTAATCTGGCATTTCTGATTATTTTTTTTGACATGTTTGATAGGAATTTAAATGAAAAATGAATTGATAAATAAGGTAAAATTAGCAAAAGCATTAAACCCACGAAGGCAAACTGTATATTTGCAGCATGCTCAGTGATTTTCAGAGTTTCAATTTCAACAAGCAATTGCTTGACGCTATTTCTACAGCAGGCTACGAAACCCCAACATTAATACAACAAAAAGCCATTCCAGCCATTTTAAACGGGCAGGATGTAATGGGTATCGCCCAAACCGGAACAGGTAAAACTGCTGCTTTTGCTTTACCGATAATTTCAAAACTAAATTATGCTCAAGGTAATGAACCAAGAGCATTAATAGTTGCACCAACGCGGGAATTAGTTCTGCAGATTTATGCTGAAGTTGTAAAATATGCAGCAAATACCGATTTAAGAATCGTTTCGCTTTATGGTGGATTGGGTCCTAAAACGCAAATTGCAAATTTAGCATTAGGGTGTGATATTTTAGTAAGTACTCCAGGCAGATTGCTCGATCTTTACCTGACAGGAGATGTAATTCTGAAAAAGCTAAAAATATTTGTGTTGGACGAAGCTGATAAAATGATGGATATGGGTTTTATCGGATCTATAAAAAGAATTTTAGAAGTAGTACCCAGAAAACGACAAAATTTACTTTTCTCGGCTACTATGTCTGATTTGGTACATAAAATTGCAGGAGATTTTCTGGAGTTTCCAACGGTGGTAGAAGTAAGTATGCAAGCAACGCCAGCCGAAACAGTGAGTCAGGAATTGTATTATGTACCAAATATTCGATCGAAAATTAACTTATTGATTTACCTTTTACGAAATGATGAACTATATAATCGAGTGCTAATATTTTGTAAAACAAAAACCAATGCTGATAATATTTTTAAATATTTAGAAAGAAAATACAGCTCGGAAGTGGTGCGAGTAATACATGGAAATAAAGGGCAAAACACACGAATAAATGCAATGCAACTATTTAAAGATGGGGGTTTACGATTTTTAGTAGCTACCGATGTTGCTGCAAGAGGGATAGATGTAAGTGAAATAAGCCATGTAATTAATTTTGATGTGCCAGTAGTGATTGAAGATTTTGTACACCGAATAGGTAGAACTGGTCGCGCTGAGCATCACGGAACTGCAATTACTTTTTGCAATCCGGCGGAGCAGCATTTTATCACTTCCATTGAAAAACTAATTCGACAGAAAATACCGGTTATGGTGGTTCCGGAGCAAGTGGCAATGGTAGAAACAGACGTAAAAGAAGCGCAATTACAAGCAAGAGAAATTGATGCCCAAAAAAGAAAATTGGATCCAGATTTTAAGGGAGCTTTCCACGAAAAGAAAATGGCAATGAAACTCAGAAACCTGAAACCGGTGGAAAAAAGTAAAAATGCAGATCGCAAAAAACCAAAAACAACAAGAGGGAAAAAATTTAAGAATTAAGCGTTTACGTAGGAATGAAAAAATCAGAAATTAAATTTACGGTAGAACTGGATGATGAAAACTTACCAGAAAAAATAACTTGGGAAGCAACCGATAATTTAACAAGAGAAGCTTTGCCTTGCAAATCTATTATGGTTGCTCTTTGGGATCATAATTATAAAAACACTCTAAGAATAGATCTTTGGACTAAAGATATGCCTGTGGATGAAATGAAACGTTTTTTTTATGAAACGTTAATGACTATGGGTGATAGTTTTGAACGAGCAACTGGCGAAAAATTAATAGTAGAAGACCTAAGAGATTATTGTGCACATTTTGCTGAAAAAATGGAATTAGCAACGCCGGAGAAGTAGTATTTTGTAGGATGGTCTTGTTGTTGAAGTGTTTATTTGTTTAGCTGTTTATTTGTTTAGTTCTGGGATTATAAATGCTGTGCAGTTTCTTTGGAATTGCAAATTCGGAAGGACAGATCTATTAATACCTAAAAGAATAAACAAATAGTCATTTTAACGCATAAACAAATAAACCTCTCAATAAATAAGCCCACAACGAATTCATTGCTCAAAAAACTCCGGACCAAAATTTACATAAAATAATTGCTGCACTGCTCGGCTGGTTGCCGTGTATAGCCAGCGTAAAAGTTCTAAATTTAACATTTCGTCTGTCAAGTACCCTTGATCGATAAAAACAGCATCCCACTGCCCGCCTTGCGCTTTATGGCAAGTAACAGCGTACGCAAACTTCACTTGTAACGCGTTGTAATAAGGATCTTCAGATAAAAGTTTATACTTTTCACGCTTGTTTTTTACATGATTGTATTGCAAAGATATTTCTGATTGAAACATTTTATTCTGAGCTGGCTCGAGTGCTGGAGCAGCGGCAGTCAACGATTCTAATACAATTTTGCAGGTTAATGGTGGTTCATTTGGATAATCAATAAACTCAAGCAAAACATTGGCAAAACGAAAACCAAAAAGCTCTTCAATCATTTTTACTTTTTTAATTCTCGCGATTTCGCCATTGGCTATAAAACCGATTTCAGATTCTTCTTTCAACCAGAAATAATTATTTTTAACTACCATTAAATAGTCGCCCACGCTTATTTCTTCTTCGAAATTTAAAATTTTGTTCCGAATGTGTTGATTAAACGCAATGGCTTTTTTGTTAGATCGGCATAAAATTAATGTGTTTTCTAATCCAAACTTGTCATAAGCATAGCGCAATCCATCTTCTAGTTTATCGCCATTTAATCGAAAGGTATCTTTAAAGTTTTTAGTAATAAATACGGGTTGTTCAAAAAAATCTTGATTTACAAGATTTCGCAATCGTGTGGCATTTTCTAATATTCCTGATTGTTGTTGTTGCCGCAAAACTTCTGTTAATTCAATTTGCGAAACGTCTAAATTAAAATTAAGATCGAGGTATTCTGCAGATAATGCAGGGCTTAATTCTGTGCCTACGGGTGGCAATTGTGCGGTATCGCCAATAAATATAATTCGATTATTTTTTTTAACTGAATACACATACGAACATAAATCGGTTAATAAACCATGATTGCTAAACTGAAACGATGCTCCGATTGCTCCTTCATCCGAAATCATAGATGCTTCATCGACAATAAAAACTGTATCGGTATGCATATTATTTCCTAAACCAAATTCGGAATTGATGTTTTCATTGGATTTTTTTCGATAAATTTTTCGATGAATAGTAGTTGCTGGCCGGCCAGTGTATTGCGAAATAACTTTGGCTGCACGTCCGGTTGGTGCTAATAAAATGTATTTAAGGTTATATTGTGGAAGGTTTTTAATTAAGGAGCTAACAACGCTGGTTTTTCCAGTTCCTGCATATCCTTTTATCAAAAATGTATTTGCTTGATTCTTTATTTTTAAAAATTGGTGCAACTCTTCAAAAAGCTGTAATTGCTTGTCGGTTGGTTGATGCGGAAAATGTTTTAAAAAACCTGAAATATCATCCATAGAAAAAAGGTAACCTTGACAAAAATTTAATTGATACATTTAAGAATGCCATATTTCACTCTTTGTTGTAAAATTTACATTTTTACAAATCTATTGCATAATACGAAGCAAGCAACCTATGTCCGATAATTACCTGCAACCCTTAATTGATGAAAGTTTTGAAATAAACGAAACCCATCAATATTATTTGCATTTGCATCTGCGCGATGATTATTTTAGTTATGCTCTATTAAATGTTGCTAAAAACAAATTTATAGCCCTTGGTGAAAGTTTCAGCAGTTTTGAAAACTTCCATGCGATAAAAAAAGAGCATCCTTTATTATCTTATCCTTATGGAAAAGTAAAAATAATGGTCGAAAGTGTAAATACTACTTTAATTCCAAATGCACTTTTTGATTCAAATGCCCCTGAAAAATATTTAAAATTTAATTCAGAGTTGCCCGATGATGAAATCATTCAAGTAGATTCAATCCGATTAATGGATGCAGTAAATGTTTATTCTGTTCATGAAAATCAATTAAATTTAATTCGAAAAATTTACAGCAATGCCGAAATTCATCATTCTGCAACTCCCTTATTACAAGGTTTACTTTGGTTGTCAAAAAATTCTGTAGGCAAGCAATTGATTCTAAACATTTCCGATTCAAGTTTTGAAGCGGTTATGCTCGATAAAAATCAAGCTATTTTTTATAATCAGTTTCAATTTTTCTCTCCAGAAGATTTTGTTTATTACGTTTTATTCATTTGCGAACAATTAAAAACTTCGCCCGAAGAATTGAACGTTTATTTTGCTGGCAAATTAGACAGGCAATCTCCCGTATTCTCTATGGTTCACCGTTATATCAAAAACATCGATTTCATTCGTTTATCCGATATTTTTGAATATTCTTATAAAATAGATGCAAGAGCGCAACAAAGCTTTTTCAGTTTATTTAATCTCGGATTATGCGAATAATAAGTGGTACACTTAAAGGAAGAAGAATAAGTCCACCAAAAAAATTACCTGTTCGTCCGACTACAGATTTATCCAAAGAATCGTTATTTAATATATTAACCAATACATTGGATTATGAATCTTGTGATGCATTAGATCTTTTTGCTGGAACAGGAAATATTAGTTTAGAATTAGCCTCAAGAGGTTGTAAACGAATTGTTTCGGTTGATAAACATTTGCTTTGTTGCAAATTTATAAATGAAACGTGTAAAGCTCTTGGTATTGAAACGATTGAAGTAGTGAAATCGGATGTGTTTTTCTTTTTAAAAGATGCTTCAGAAAAATATGATTTCATTTTTGCAGATCCTCCCTACGATTTAGATAAAATAATAGAATTGCCAGGTATTGTTTTAGGCAATAATTTATTAAAACCAGATGGTATATTCGTAATTGAGCACAGCTCAACCATCAAATTAGGATTAACTGATCGATTAATTGATTTTAGAAAATATGGTCAATCAGCATTTAGTTTTTTTCAATAAATAAATCATATGAATATTGCATTATTTCCTGGCTCATTTGACCCAATTACTGTTGCACACACCGATATATTACGAAGAGCACTACCTCTTTTTGATAAGGTAATTGTAGCTATTGGTCTAAATAATAACAAGCAATCTTATTTTGATTTCGAGGTTAGAAGAAAAATGTTGGAAGCTACTTTTAAAGACAATCCAAAAATAGAAGTGCAAACGTATAACGGACTTACGGTTGATTTTTGCCATGAAGTTGGAGCAAAATTCATGATTAGAGGCATTAGGTCTGTATCAGATTTTGAATATGAGAAAGCTATTGCCCAAATGAATAACGCCATGCAGCCAGATATTGAGAGTATTTTTATTCTAAGCCGACCAGGGTATTCGGCTATTAGCTCTACTATTGTGCGAGATATTATCCGGAATAGTGGAAAAGTAGAACAATTTGTGCCTAAAGAAATTATTCCTTTTTTAATCCAAAATTCTCAATAACCAAATCTTTAATTGCTGGATACGTATTTTGTAAAGCTAACGGTATTTCATTTTTAGGTATCCATTTTACTTCTGAAATGTCCTCATCCAATTGTGGCGTTAATGCTTGATTATCGTCCAAAATATGCATTTGAAACCAATAAGTTATTTTTAAAACTATTTTCTGTTTCCAAAAATAGCAATGGTAAGTGGTAAAAAACTTAGGATTATTGATAGCTACATCAACCCCACATTCCTCTTTTATTTCACGAATCGCGGCATCTTCTCTACTTTCATTCTTATCTAGTTTGCCTTTTGGCAAATCCCATTTCCCCAACCTGAAAATAAATAATAGCTCATTTCTACTATTTTGAACCAAACCGCCAGCAGCCTCAATTATTTTAAACTGATTGAAAAAATTACTTGAGTAAAAAGGAACTAAATTTGTTTGGTAATACGTAGGTAAATGCACCTTATTGGTTAAAATTTCAATCAGATTTTCTTGAGAATATTGAATAGAATCTGATAAAATATGAACGTTTTGAGAATCAATATTTTGAAATTCTTTGTCATTAATTACTAACAAATATTGGTCACCGATATAAATTTTATACATTTGCGTATGTCTATAGCTGAAGAAACTGAATTAAAAGTAGCAGAATTTTTGTTGCAAATTAAAGCGATTAAGTTAAGCCCTCGTCAACCTTTTACTTGGGCCTCAGGTTGGCTATCACCTATTTATTGCGATAATCGTATAGCACTTTCTCATCCAAAAATCAGGACTTACATTCGTCAACGATTAACGGATCAAATAAACGAAGATTTCGGACAAGTTGATGCTATAGCTGGAGTTGCTACTGCTGGAATACCTCAAGGAGTTTTAGTAGCTCAAGAATTAGGATTACCATTCGCTTATGTTCGTTCGGAAGCAAAAAACCATGGAATGACTAATTTGATTGAAGGTGAATTAAAACCTGGAGCAAGAGTAGTAGTAGTTGAAGATTTAATTTCGACAGGAAAATCAAGTTTACATGCCGTTAAAGCACTTAGAGAAGCTGGTTTTGATGTAGTTGGGCTTATTTCAATATTCAATTATGGTTTTCCATTAGCTGCAGAAAATTTTAAAAATGCAAACTGTAAAATGGTGAGTTTGAGCAATTACGACGCATTAATCAAACAGGCATTGAATACAGGCTTTATTCTAGAAAATGACTTAGAGTTATTAACTTCGTGGAAAGAAAACCCAGAAAATTGGGGAAAAGAAATTGAAAATTTACATACTGCACACTCATAAATGACTGTAATTGAAAGTAAAACAACTTCATTAAACTCAACAAAAGAATCAATTTATGCTTTTCTTGCAGATTTAAACAATCACCAACAATTAATGCCTGAAAACATTTATAATTGGAGTTCAACGGTTGATGAGTGTAAGTTTACTATTCAAAATATGGCTAAACTTGAGTTAAAAGTTTCCCAACGTGTAGAAAATGCTGAAATTAAAATAGAACCAGTCGGTGAAGTGCCGTTTAAGATAAATTTAAGCTGGGTTCTTCTTGAAGAAAATAATATTGTTTTTGCTAAATTGATCATCAATGCTGATTTAAATCCATTTATTAAGATAATGGCTGTAGGTCCTTTAAATAAATTAGCTGCTTTCCAAACTGAAAAACTTAATCAGATTTTTAGTTAATACCTAATCAAATTCCTGTACTTCTTTTGTCGATTTAGTTAAAATTAACTCAATTTTCCCCAAAACTATGTCATAATACCCTCAAATATTATGGTAAGGGTTTTGCTTATTTAGAATAAATTGATTCTAAGAATTTTAATTTAAATCGTAATAAAAACAAACATGAAAAAAACAATCTATTTATTCTCATTACTATGTTCATCAGTAGCTATTCCAGCAATGGCACAGACTGAAAAAGCTGACCCTTCTACTTTTGGAGGCAGAAAACAATACAGAACATGGTCTATCGGACTTAATGGTGGTGCCGTTAATCCGTACAGTTTTATCGGTCCATTCAACAAAAACCTTCAAGAAGGTCGGGAATACAACTTTGGATATGGTTTATCTATACAAAAACAAATTGATCATAACTTTTCACTTCGTTTAGATGGGTTTAGAGTTGATGGAGTAGAAGGTCGACAATATGTTGGTGGAGAAGGCGCATTGGTAAATGATTTTAACAACTTGGTTAAATATTCAGCAACCGCAAGTGGTGTATTCAATACTGGAAGCATCGACTTCTTAAAACGTAAAAATGTATTTTCATTCTACGGATCATTAGGAGGAGGTATTATTAATTATGACAACTCTACTAAATTTACTGATCCAGTTACAGGTGTAGTAACTGATGGTAGAAAAATCGATTTAGAAAACTTTATCGTTCCAGTAGGTGTCGGTATTAAAATACGCACAGGTGATCGTGTTTATGTTGGAATCGGACACACTGTAACGTTTGTTGATCAAACTGAATTTGATGGAGTAAAAGGAAATGGAGTATTAGATAGATTCTCTTACTCTTATGCTTCTCTTATTTTAAGTCTTGGAAAGAAAGAGCGTTATGATTTAGAATTTGTGAATCCAGTTGCGGTTATGTACGACGATTTGGATATCAGAGCAGAAGTTGATAAAAAATTAAGCGATATGGATGCAAAATTTGCACCTATGGAAGCTAAAATCAACAAAATTATGATGGATAGCGATAACGATGGTGTTTCGGATGTGTTTGATAAAGAACCTAATACAGCGGCAGGTGCTATTGTTGACGGTGCTGGTAGATCAAGAGATACAGATGGTGATGGTATTGCTGATAATTTAGATAAATGCCCTACTCAAAAAGGACCAGCTCCAGACGGTTGTCCGATTGAAGTAAAACCTACTGTTGTAGTATTGACTAAAGAAGAAGTACAAGTTGTTCAAACAGCATTTAGAAACATTGAGTTTGAAACCAATAAAGCTATTTTGAAGCAAACTTCATTTGCATCTTTAAAAGATTTGGCAACATTGCTTAAAAATAAACCGAATTATAAAATCAGAATTACTGGTCATACTGATAGTGATGGAACTAATGCAGCAAATAAGAAATTATCTGAAGATAGAGCAGCATCTGTTAAAGAATATTTAGCCGGAAGTGGTGCTGGTTCAGATCAAATGGTATCAGAAGGAAAAGGTGAAGAGTTTCCGATTGCAACCAATAAAACTTCTGCTGGTAAACAAAAAAACAGAAGAGTTGAATTAGAAATATTTCAATAATAATTTTGATAATTATTAAAGAGAACCCCGGTATATCCGGGGTTTTTTGTTTGAATTAATTGGCATTCTATAAAATGGTATTAATTTCACATTATGTGAAAGTTAATACACTTAATTAAATCAAAAATAAAATTCTGTGCTTTAATTAATTTGTTTTAATAATCTAGAAAGTATTAATTTCTTTTTATTTACTTAAATTTATATTTCGGCAGGATTATTTATAGATAGAATTTATAAACTTAACATATAAAAAAATGAAAAATAACAATGGAAATGTAATTGCTGCTTTATTAGCAGGAATTGTAATTGGTGGTGCAGTTGGACTATTATTAGCTCCAAAAAAAGGAACAGAAATAAGGGAAGATATTGCAGATTCTTTGAAAAAATTAACGAAAAACTTTAAAGAACGTGCAAATGCTGAATTGGAAGCATTAAAAGATATCAGAAATGAGATTACTGGAAAGGCTAATTCTGCAAAAAATGAAATGGTTAATAAAACAAATCAGTACAAATCAAAAGTAAATGAAGCTAGTGAAGACTTTATAAATAAAGCTGATGCAATCGTATAATACAACTGATCAAGAAGTTAAAAACGAAAAATTTGATCCACAGGATTTTTCATTTAGGCTAAAAGAGTATGTAAATACAAAAATAAGGTTAACTACTCTGCTTATTACTGAAAAATTGGCTTCAGCACTACCTACCATATTTTCGTATGTAGTCATGATATTTTTATTTCTAATTGCATTTATATTCATAAGTATTGCTGGTGCAGTTTACTTAGGCCAAATATTAAATAGCTTACCAATAGGTTTTTTAATAGTAGCTGGCTTTTACTTGTTAATTGGAATAATTTTCAAATACACATTTAAGAACATGATAGAGAAACCTTTTTCAGATATAATTATTTCTAGCATACTAAAAGAGAAAAAAGAAGATGAAGCAGGAAATTACTAATTTAATAGACCTAAAAGCTGAAATTTCAAGAATGCGACAAGTTGATGTAGCACAGAAAAAAGTAATTCAGCAGGATATAGAAAAGTTTAAAGACCTTTTTGATCCGATTACCGATTTTGTACAAACCACTCGATCTGGTATTAATAAAGTAAAAAGCTTATTCGGAGGAAATGATTCGAATGAAGATAATTCAAAAATAAATCATAGTGATGCTACGAAAGCTTTAAAAACTGGTGCTGCATTTTTGGTTCCATATCTGGCGAATAAATTTATTTTTAAAGGTCAGGGAGGATTAATAAAATCAGCAGCTACTTATATAGCACTTAATTTTTTATCTAATAAGGCAGAAAAAAATGCAGATGGAATTGTAGAGACTGTAAGCAATTTTGTAAATAATATTATTCACAAAAAACCACAAAAAGAAAAAGAAGAATTTGAATTCGGAGAAAAAGAGACTAATTATTAATCACTTTCCAAAGTAAATCTTTTAATTGAATGATCCCTTTGCCGGATATAGATGATATGAAAATTGCATTTATTTCCGGCAATTCTTTTTTAATTTCTGCTTCTAATTCATCATCCAACATATCGCTTTTGGTTATAGCCAATATTCTTGGTTTGGATACTAATTCTGGATTATAACTTTCTAATTCATTTAAAAGAATTCCATATTCTTTTTTTATATCCTTACTATCAGCCGGAATCATAAATAATAACACAGCGTTTCGCTCTATATGTCGCAAAAATCTTATTCCCAATCCTTTTCCCTTAGATGCCCCTTCGATAATACCTGGAATATCTGCCATTACAAATGATTTATTATCACGATAAGCAACAATACCCAAATTAGGTACAAGGGTAGTAAATGCATAATCTGCAATTTCTGGTTTCGCTGCGGAAACAACCGAAAGCAATGTAGATTTACCTGCATTCGGGAAGCCTACTAAACCAACATCTGCAAGAATTTTAAGTTCAAGAATTTTCCATTCTTCTAAACCTGTTTCGCCAGGCTGAGCAAACCGAGGGGTTTGTAATGTTGGTGTTCTGAAATGCCAATTGCCTAAGCCTCCTCTTCCACCTGGAGTTATTATTACTTCCTGTTCATCATCAGTAATTTCAAAAGCTATTTCTCCGGTTTCTGCATCTTTTGCAATAGTGCCCAATGGTACTTCAAGCACTTCATCTTTTCCTCTTGATCCAGTTTTTAGCGAAGTTCCACCATTATGTCCATCTTCAGCAATTACATGTTTGCGATATTTCAAATGTAAAAGCGTCCAAAGTTGTTTATTTCCTTTGATTATAATATGACCTCCTCTGCCTCCATCTCCCCCATCTGGACCACCATAAGGGTTTTTCTTATCCCTATGTAAATGCGTTGACCCTGCTCCTCCTTTACCAGATCGGCAACATATTTTTACATAATCTACAAAATTTGAACCCGACATCCTTGGTATTTAATTATAATTATTTTTGTATTGACTGTATTACTTTTGAAAGATTCTCAAAGATTTCATCAATATTTCCAATTCCATTTATGGCAGAAAATTTTTGGTGATCCTTATAATACGTTGCAACTGGAGTAGTTTTTTCGTTATACTCTACAATTCTTTTTCTAATAACTTCTGGATTTGCATCATCTGGTCTTCCAGAATCTTTACCTCGCAGCAACAATCTTTTTTCCAGTTCTTTGTCTTCAACTGTTAAAGCAATCATACCTGTAATCGCCGCATTTTTTGAGGCTAGTAAATTATCTAAGGCTTCTGCTTGGGCAACCGTTCGAGGAAAGCCATCAAAAATAAAACCATTAGCATCTGGATTAGCATCTAACTTATTACTAATCATTCCAATTACAACTTGATCTGGAACCAAAATTCCTTGATCCATTAATTTCTTAGCTTCCAAACCTAAACTGGTATTGGCAGAAATTTCAGCACGCAAAATATCACCGGTTGATAAATGAATGAGTTTGTATTTTTCAATAAGTTTTTGTGATTGTGTTCCCTTTCCAGCTCCGGGTGGACCAAATAAAACCAGGTTTAGCATCTTTAATTTATAATGTTAATTGAAAAAATAAAAGCCCCGAAGATGAAACCGGGGCCTGATCATACTTAGTGGACACAGAGGGAGTCGAACCCCCAACCTTTTGATTCGTAGTCAAATGCTCTATCCAATTGAGCTATGAGTCCTTTTTATTGTTAAAAAAATAATTTTTAACGAAGGGCAAAGATATAATTTTTGAATTAGAAAACATTCTACAAAAAAATCAAATTATTAAACTTAAAATTTAGTTCTACTCGATTGAAAATCAGGATACTAATTTGGAACTTTTAAAAATTCCAAATTAGTATCAAAACTTACATTTCTCGTTAAATTAAACTTTCTTATTCTTATTATCCTTTTTGCTAATTGAATCCCTCATATCGGTATCTGCTTGGATATTCTGCATTTTATAATAATCCATAATTCCCAAATTTCCGTTTCTGAAAGCATCTGCCATAGCCATTGGAATCTCCTTTTCTGCCATTATTACTTCTGCTCTAGCTTCTTGTGCTTTGGCTTTCATTTCTTGTTCATAAGCAACAGCCATAGCTCTACGCTCTTCTGCTCTAGCATTTGCAACTTTCAAATCGGCTTCTGCTTGGTCGCCTTGTAACTTTGCTCCAATATTTTCGCCAATATCAATGTCCGCAATATCGATAGATAAAATTTCAAATGCAGTTCCCGAGTCAAGCCCTTTTGCCAAAACAACTTTCGATATTTTGTCAGGATTTTCTAGCACTTCTTTATGCGAAACTGCCGATCCAATGGTTGTAACAATCCCTTCTCCTACTCTTGCTAATATTGTTTCTTCACCTGCACCTCCAACTAATTGGTTAATGTTAGCACGGACTGTAACTCTTGCTTTTGCAACTAATTGAATTCCATCTTTTGCAACTGCCGCAACTGGTGGAGTATTTATTACCCTTGGATTTACCGATAATTGAACCGCCTCAAAAACGTCTCGACCAGCCAAATCAATGGCTGTTGCTAATTTGAAAGTTAATGGAATATTAGCTTTATCAGCAGAAATAAGTGCTTTTATAACTTTATTAACATTACCACCTGCTAGAAAATGCGTTTCAATTTCATTAGCAGTTAAATTTAATCCTGCTTTTGTAGAGGTTATCATGGCATTTGCAACTAAAGATGGCGGCACTTTTCTCAAACGCATTAACACTAGATTTAACAAACCAATATTAACGCCAGAAAGCTGTGCGGTAAACCATAAATTAATTGGGAAAATGTAGAGAAATAGCACTATTGCTACTATTGCTCCTACGATGAATAAAATAACCATAAGTGGTTCCATATATTTTTGTTTAAGCTTTATTGATTTAGTAAATGTTTAGCAAGTATACGGTATGATCGATAACTTATCGATTATGACTTTTTTGCTAAATTTCTTTTTAATTTAATTTTGAGTTTCTTTTTATTAATTGATCAGATACTATTTGCAAGCCATCTTCAAAATTATGAGGATTATACCCAATTGCATTTTTTATTTTATCCAACACAAATCCCGTTTTTGGAGGGCGACGTGCTGTTTGGTTTAATGTAGAAGAATTTGTTCTATTGATTAATGTAGTGTTTAACTTAAAAAAAACTGCTATTCGTTGCACCATTTCATAAACACTCATATAATCTTTACCTGATGCATTGAAAATACCTTTTGGTTCTTGTTCTGCAGCTAAAATACAGGCATCAGCTAAATCTTCGGCTAAGGTCGGAGAGCGAAACTGATCATCAACTACATTAATTGGATCGCCTTTTTCTAAGGCTCCTTTTGCCCAAAGCACAATATTTGAACGACTCATTTCATGTGTAACTCCATAAACAATGATAGTTCTTAAAATGGAATATTCAATATCAGCAGCAATTATTACGTTTTCAGCATCTAATTTAGATTGACCATAAAAGGATAATGGATTTGGTTCATCTGTTTCTAAATACATTGCTTTTTCACCATCGAAAATAAAATCGGTAGATAAATGGACAAGGTATACATGATGAGTTTTACAAACCTTGGTAATAAAATTTACTGCATCAACATTTAGTTTTTGACAATTTTCTTGCTCCTTTTCGCACAAATCTACATTAGTCATTGCGGCTGTATGGATAATTACATCAGGCTTTATTAATGCAACAATAGAATTTACTTCTTCTTCATTTGTAATATCTAATGAATGGTAATTCAATTCGTTTTGGAGTGGATGCCTGTTTTCGCCTTTTGAAGTTGCGATCAGTTTTATTGTAGGATGATTGTATAATTTGTCGCTTAATTTTTGACCTAACAATCCATTGCTACCAGTTACCAAAATCGTTTTCATGCTGCGAAAATACAATTTAACCTTGAAGTATTTGATTCAAATAATTGAAAAAATAGCCACGAATTCACGAATTAAAATTTTGATAAAACATTTTACGATGATTTTTCTTTTTTAGGTTACAATGCTAAGACTCTATTAACTAATATGTTAACGTTTTAATTTTCTCTTCTTTTTTCCTCTATGCAAATCACGTGCTTTTAGTATTTGCAGTTCAATTCTTTCATTCAAGTTTTGGTTCAAATCCGTATAAATTTTTACCTTCGTAGCAATTCTTAATATTTAAAAACCCTTATAAAATGAAAATCACCGTTGTAGGAGCTGGAAATGTAGGCTCAACTTGTGCCAATGTAATAGCACACAAAGAACTTGCAAACGAAGTAGTTTTGCTTGATATTAAAGAAGGAACAGCAGAAGGAAAATCGTTGGATATGTGGCAAACTGCTCCAATCAATATGTATGACACTCGAATTATTGGTTCTACTAATGATTATAGCAAAACCGTAGGTTCCGAAGTCGTAGTAATTACTTCAGGCTTACCTAGAAAACCAGGTATGAGCCGTGATGATTTAATTGCAACCAATGCTGGAATTGTAAAATCGGTAACCGAACAAGTAATTCAATATTCTCCAAATGCAATTATCATTGTGGTTTCAAACCCATTGGATGTGATGACCTATTGCGCATATCTTACAGCAAAAATTGATTCGAAAAAAGTATTCGGCATGGCTGGAATTTTAGATACTGCCAGATATCGTGCATTCTTAGCTGAAGCGCTGGATTGTTCTCCAAAAGATATTCAAGCAGTTTTGATGGGTGGCCATGGTGATACTATGGTTCCACTTCCTCGTTATACTACTGTTGGTGGTATTCCGGTAACTGAACTAATTGATGCTGATAAATTGGAAGCTATTGTAAACCGAACCAAATCAGGAGGTGGCGAGCTAGTAAATTTAATGGGAACTTCTGCATGGTATGCACCAGGTGCAGCAGCTGCACAAATGGTAGAAGCTATTGTACGTGATCAGAAGCGTATTTTTCCAGTATGCGCCTGGTTAAACGGCGAATATGGTTTAAAAGATATTTATTTAGGTGTACCCGTAAAATTGGGTAAAAATGGAATTGAGGAAATTATAGAATTGAAACTAAACGAAGCTGAAATGCAATTACTTACCGATTCTGCAAAGTCGGTAAAAGAGGTTATGAATGTGTTAGATGTAATGGAAAACCGGGCATAAATTCTTTTTATATTGTTTTGCTCGGATTAAATGATTGAAATTTTTTCGCTGGATGATGATAATAATTATCATCTGAAAACTACAGTAAACCTGGGATTGGTTTCTATAAAGATGATTGTGGATACTGGTGCATCGCGTACAGTTTTTGATCGAACACAAATTTCTGAATTATTACCAGAAATGGAATTTAGACTTTCTGAACAAATATCATCGGGCTTAGGTACAAATTCTATGGTTTCTTATCTGGCCACTATTCCAGAATTTTCGATTCGAAATTTACATTTACCAAATTATGAAGCCGTAATCCTTGATTTGGAGAACGTAAACAGTGTTTACCGAAGCCTCGGATTGGAAGAAGTTGCCGGAGTTTTGGGCAGCGATATCTTAATGAAATATGGTGGTGTAATTAATTTTAATACTTGTGAGTTGAGCTTTGAGAAGATTTGATTAACTAATTTATCATTCAATTTAATTTAGAAATTTCTTTTTGATTTCAATTCAAACTCATTCAAAAGAATCATTTAATAAGTTCATATTTTTAATTAAAATGGACACATCATCATAATATGTTCAGATTATTAAAATAGTGCATAAAAAAAATAAACCAAAAAAAAACCACCTTTCGGTGGTTTTTTCTTTAAGCATCTATTTTTGCATACTTAGCATTGTTTTCTATAAATTCCCTTCTTGGTGGAACTTCATCTCCCATTAAAACCGAAAAAGTATGATCTGTTTCAGCTAAATTATCGATCGTTACTTGTTTTAACGTTCTGGTGGCTGGATTCATAGTTGTTTCCCACAATTGTTCGGCGTTCATTTCTCCCAAACCTTTGTATCGTTGTATTCCTACGCTGTCTTCTTTTCCACCTTTTGCTAACTTTTGAACAGCAATATCACGTTGTGTTTCATTCCAGCAATATTCTTGCTCTTTACCTTTTTTCACCAAATACAAGGGTGGCGAAGCGATATACACATATCCCGATTCAATTAATGCTTTCATATATCTGAAAAAGAAAGTCAGAATCAAGGTTGTAATGTGTGAACCGTCGATATCAGCATCCGTCATAATAATGATTTTATGATAGCGCAGTTTTTCCATGTTCAAAGCTTTTGGGTCTTCTGCAGTTCCCATACTTACACCCATACCGGTAAACATGTTTTTTATCTCCTCATTTTCGTAAATACGATGTTCCATGGCTTTTTCCACATTCAAAATCTTACCTCTTAATGGTAAAATAGCCTGAAATGCTCTATTTCTGCCTTGTTTTGCTGTTCCTCCAGCCGAATCACCCTCGACTAAATACAATTCGCAATTTGCCGGATCATTGTCCGAGCAATCTGAAAGTTTTCCAGGTAAACCCGTTCCAGTTAAAACACTTTTACGTTGAACTAATTCTCTTGCTTTTCGAGCAGCCAATCGTGCAGTGGCAGCTAAAATTACTTTATTAACAATAATTCTTGCTTCTTTTGGATGCTCTTCTAAATACATTCCCAGTATTTCTCCCACTGCAATATCCACTGCCCCCATTACTTCATTGTTACCCAATTTAGTTTTGGTTTGACCTTCAAATTGCGGCTCCTGTACTTTTATCGAAATTACTGCCGTTAATCCTTCCCTGAAATCGTCTCCACTTATTTCAAACTTTACGTTTTTTAATAAACCAGATTTTTCAGCATAGGCTTTCAACGTTCTTGTCATACCACGTCGGAAACCCGCAACGTGCGTTCCCCCTTCAATCGTGTTTATATTATTTACATACGAGTGAACATTTTCAATATACGAACCATTGTATTGCATGGCCAACTCTACAGGAATTCCACTTTTAATTCCTTCCATATAAATGGGTTCAGGAATTAATGGCTCTCGCGTTCCATCTAAATAAGAAACAAATTCTTTTAATCCACCTACAGAATAAAATAATTCGGAGGCAAATGATCCGTCTTCTTTTTTCTCACGCTCATCGGTTAGTGTCAGTTTTATTCCTTTGTTTAAGAAAGAAAGTTCACGAAGTCTACCAGCTAGAATATCATATTTATATTCAGAAACAATGAAAATAGAGGCATCAGGCATAAAAGTAACTTCAGTTCCAGTTTTATCTGAAACACCCGTTTCTCTTACCGGATACAAAGGTTTTCCACAGCTATATTCTTGCTCAAATGTTTTTCCTTCTCGATTTACTGTTACCAATAAATGAGTTGAAAGTGCATTTACACAACTTACCCCTACTCCGTGCAAACCACCCGAAACTTTATAAGTGTCTTTATCAAATTTACCACCGGCATGCAAAACTGTCATTACAACTTCCAGAGCCGAACGCTTCTCTTTAGTATGCATTCCAGTTGGAATTCCACGTCCATTATCTAAAACAGTAATCGAATTATCTTCGTGTATGGTAACCCAAATATCTGTACAGTAACCTGCTAATGCCTCATCAATTGAATTATCTACCACTTCATAAACAAGGTGATGAAGTCCTTTTACACCAACATCACCAATATACATGGCAGGTCTTTTTCGTACTGCCTCCAAACCTTCCAGCACTTGAATATTATCTGCTGAATACGTTGATCTGTCAACTATTTCTTCGCTCATTCTATCATTTTAGTTTAACTGTAAAGTTAATCAAAATCCGGCTGCCATACCAGCAATGTTAATAAATTGTAAAGGATGTTAACATTGTTACCGACTGTAAATAAATGACAATGAAGCAAGAATAGTATGTAAGCACAATCAACCTATCACCGGAATCAAATTTGTATATATTTGAAAAAAATAAAACTCATAAAAATTGAAAAACGCTTTAATAATAATCAATATAATTTTAGTCGCGGCAGTTGCCTATCTGTTCTATCTTCAATTTAACACAAAAAATGCTGCTTCAACTGATCAAAATCCAAGTTCGAATGATTCCTCCTCTATAGTATTCGTAAATTCAGATTCATTATTAAATCAATACGATTATTACTTAGAATTAAAAAAGGAAGCAGAAGCAAAAAATAAAAAACTTGAAGCAGATGTAGTTGGAAGAGAAAAAGCATTTCAAAATGAAGTACTTACCTATCAAAAAAACGGACAGGCGATGAGCCCTGAACAAAGACAAGCAACCGAACAACGTTTAGGAAAAAAGCAACAAGATATTGAAGAGTATAAACAAACACTTGCCGGGCAATTGTCTAAAGAAGATGGAGAAGTAAGTGAAAAATTATACAATACAATTTCTACTTATTTAAAGGAATATAGCAAAAAAAACAATCATTCGTACGTGCTAGGTTTTAGCAAAGGCGGTGGTATTTTATATGCGAAAGATAAAATGGATGTAACTGCTGAAGTTGTTAAAGGATTGAATGAGGAGTATAAAAAAGGAAAAAACAAATAATTGAATTTTAATTAAGCTTTATTTTTTATAAAAAGTAGCCAACATCCATGTCGAATTTCACGAAACAGCAAAAAGATTTTATGCTAATTGCCATAAAATTATCTATTGCAAATGTTATAAAAAAGCGTGGCCCTTTTGGTGCTGTTGTTGTTAAAGATGGAAAAATAATTGCAAAGGCTGCAAACCGAGTTACGGTTGATAATGACCCAACAGCCCATGCAGAAGTAGTTGCCATTCGCAAAGCTTGCAAAGTATTAAAGAGTTTTCAATTAACTGGTTGTGATATTTATACCAGTTGCGAACCTTGCCCCATGTGTTTAGCAGCAATTTACTGGGCACGTCCTTCGCGTATATTTTATGCTAATACAAAAGCGGATGCAAAAGCAATTGGATTTGATGATAGTTTTATTTATGATGAAATTGCGAAGTCGATGACAGAAAGAGCAATACCATCTGAACAAATGCTACCCGACGAAGCGCTAGTTGCATTTGAAAATTGGAAAGAATCTGTTGATAAAATAGAGTACTAAATTATCAATCATCACCAATTTTATCAATATCTCTTCTTTGTTTTTTTGTTGGTCTTCCTGTTCCACGTTCACGGGTACTAATCGGTGATGTAAATACAGAATGGTTTCTTGGTGTATCATTTATTGGCGACAAATCTTCGTAATATGGAGCAACTGTTTTTGCATCTCCACGTTGTTTTAGTAAATCCAAAACCTTAATTATTTTTTTCTCAATCCCTTTTTGTATGGTATAGGTTTCTCCAGTTTTTACCGCATACCCTGGCTTTACATTCGTTCCATTCAGTTTGATTTTACCTGCATTACAAGCATCGGTAGCCATGCTTCGGGTTTTAAAAATCCTGATAGCCCATAAATATTTGTCGATTCGTAATTTTTCTGCAGTTTCCATCCAACAAAAGTAAAATAATGACCAGTCCGTTTTTTATTAGTTTTAAAATTATACGTTCTTTGTTGCAAACGTTAAAAAATGAAAACAAGGGAAATAGAATTAATAGAAAAAGCATGGGAAGATCGTTCATTATTGAATTATAAGGACACCATTCAGGCAATTGAAAGTGTAATTGAAGATTTGAATAATGGTAAATTAAGAGTCGCTGAACCAGTTTTAGGTAACTGGGTTGTAAATGACTGGATTAAAAAAGCAGTTATTCTTTATTTTCCTATCCGTGAAATGGAAGTATTGCACGTTGGCCCTTATGAATATCATGATAAAATGCTATTAAAGAAAAACTTTAAAGCCGCAGGAGTTCGGGTGGTGCCACCTGCTGTTGCCAGATATGGATCTTTTTTGGCAAAAGGAGTAATTATGATGCCATCGTATGTAAATATTGGCGCTTATGTTGGTGAAAATACCATGGTTGATACTTGGGCGACGGTTGGCTCATGCGCACAAATTGGTAAAAATGTTCATTTAAGCGGTGGTGTGGGGATTGGTGGAGTGTTAGAACCAGTTCAAGCATCACCCGTTATCATCGAAGACGGTTGTTTTATTGGTTCGCGATGTATTGTGGTAGAAGGTGTGCATCTTGAAAAAGAGGTAGTGCTCGGTGCAAACGTAGTTTTAACTGCTTCAACCAAAATAATTGATGTTTCTGGTGCAGAGCCTTTTGAATTTAAAGGTAGAATTCCTGCCAGATCAGTGGTAATTCCTGGTTCCTACACCAAAAAATTTCCAGCTGGTGATTATAATGTTTCTTGTGCATTAATTATTGGGCAGCGAAAAGAAAGCACGGATTTAAAAACATCCTTGAATGAAGCATTGAGAGAATTTTCTATTTCTGTTTAATAAAATGAAAATTCTGGTTCGCTTGCCAAACTGGCTTGGAGATGTAGTGATGAGCGTTGCTTTCATTAAATCATTGCGCAATCAGTTTCCAGAAGCAGAAATTCATGTTATTATTAAAAAAGAATTATCAGATATAGTAGCGTTAATAAAAGAAATTGACACTATTCATTTATTTTCAAAAAGCGAATTCAACGGGCTGTTAGGTCTCTTGAAGTTTGGGAAACAGTTCAAAAGTCAGAAATTCGACTTATTTTATTGTATTCCAGATTCACTTTCAGCAGCAATAATAAGTTGGGCAAGTAATGCAAAAATCAGAATTGGTTTCAAAAATGATTTTAGTTCTATATTTTTCACCAAAACTATTTCTAAACCGAAAAATGTTCATCGAGTTGTTGAATATTTATCTTTATTAAATTCAACAGAAAATTTAAATGATTCGAGATTTAATACCCATATAAGCATAAATCAAGAACATAAAAACAATATAATTCTTATTAATTTTAACTCCGAAGCTTTTTCCAGACGAATGCCATTGGATAAAGCAGTTTCCATTATTCGAACTATTGAACTTAATTTTCCTGAATCTTCGCTTGGTTTTATTGGAAGTTCTAAAGATTCAGATTACGTAAACTCATTAATTTCAAATTTTAAAAATCCCTTGTTTATTAATTTTTCGGGTAAAACAAATTTGATAGAATTAATGAATTTAATGGCATCTTCATCGGTTCTGCTAACTACAGATTCTGGCCCAGCACATCTTGCTAACAGTGTTTCAACACCAGTTATTGTACTTTTTGGTGCTGGCGACGAAAATAATACAGCACCTTTTAATACTAAAAATAGACATATAATTCGTTTAGGAAAACTACCTTGCGAACCTTGCAAAAAGAATACTTGCAAATTTGGAGATACTCGATGTTTAGGACTATTACCCGTTGATGAAACGTTAGAATTATTAGCTAGATATACTAAACCATGAAAGAAGAAATAGAAAAAGCTTTAGCAATTCTAAATGAAGGTGGAATTATCCTTTATCCAACAGATACTGTTTGGGGAATTGGCTGTGATGCAACTAATTGCGAGGCAATCGAAAAAATTTTTACCTTAAAAAAAAGACAAGCAGATAAAAGTTTAATTCTTTTATTAGATCAGGATATTAAATTAAATAAATATGTAAAAGAAGTTCCGGAATTAGCTTGGGATTTAGTTGAATTTGCCGAAAATCCACTAACCGTTATTTATCCGGATGGACGAGGAGTTTGTCCTACACTTATTGCCGAAGATAAATCCATTGCCATACGGATTGTGAAAAATATTTTTTGCCAACAATTAATAAACCGACTTAAAAACCCATTGGTTTCTACATCAGCAAATATTTCTGGAGATCCAACACCAACAAATTTTGATGAGATAAGTCAGGAAATAAAAGATGGTGTTGATTATATCGTAAATTTGGAACAAGATAAAACAAGCGCGGCAAAACCATCAACCATAATCAAATTGGATGCTGGTGGCCTTTTCACCTTTATTCGGCGATAATTTTTTTGCATTGAAACAATTTTTAACACATCCTATATTTTCTATTTTAAGCGAAACCAGCAAAAAAACAGGAATTCCTGCTTTTGTTGTTGGAGGCTATGTTCGTGATTGTTTACTGAATAGGGAATCAAAAGACATCGACATTGTTGTGTTGGGAAATGGGATTCATTTTGCCGAACAAGCTGCAGCATCTATTTCTGCTAATTTACATGTTTCTGTTTTCAAAAATTTTGGAACAGCTATGTTTATGTACGAAGATTTAGAAATAGAATTTGTAGGCGCCAGAAAAGAATCATACCGATCCAATTCTCGAAAACCAATTGTTGAAAATGGTTCTATTGAAGATGATCAAATAAGACGCGATTTTACTATGAATGCCCTTTCATTTAGTTTGAATGCTGAAAATTTTGGTGAATTAATTGATCCTTTTAATGGAGGTGAAGATTTAGGTAATAAAATAATCAAGACGCCACAAGATGCCAACCTTACTTTTGTTGACGATCCTTTGCGAATGATGCGGGCTATTCGATTTGCCAGCCAATTAAATTTTGAAATAGATAAAAATGCCTGGAATGCTATTGAAAACAATTACGAACGAATAAAAATAATTTCGCAAGAACGGATTACGGATGAATTGAATAAAATAATTTTAAGTCCCAAACCATCTATTGGCTTTATTTATTTATTTCATTCTGGGCTATTAAAGCTAATTTTTCCTCAAATGGTTGATTTATTTGGGGTGGAAAAAAGAGATGGAAAAGGCCATAAGGATAATTTCTACCATACACTGGAGGTTCTGGATAACATAAGTGAAACTACCCAAGATCTTTGGTTACGTTGGGCAGCAATTTTGCATGATATTGCCAAACCTGCAACCAAACGCTTTGAACCAGAACATGGTTGGACGTTTCATGGGCATGAAGATAAAGGTGCGAGAATGGTTCCGAAATTATTCAACCAATTAAAATTACCTCAGAATGATAAAATGAAAATGGTTCAAAAATTAGTATTGCTACATTTGCGACCCATTGTTTTATCACAAAATATAGTAACAGATTCTGCAGTTAGGCGATTATTATTTGATGCTGGCGAGGATATTGATGGGCTTATGTTACTTTGCCATGCTGACGTAACGACTAAAAACGAGTATAAGCAAAAAAAATATCGAGCTAATTTCGAATTAGTGAAACAAAAATTAATAGATGTCGAACAACGGGATCAATTGCGAAATTGGCAACCACCTGTAAATGGAGCAGATATTATGGAAATGTTTAACCTAAACGAAGGAAAAATGGTCGGTATATTAAAAAATTATCTTCGCGAAGGCATTCTTGAAGGTACAATTGAAAATAATAAATTATCAGCAATTGAATCAATCAAACAAAAAGGTTTAGAAATGGGTCTTAATGTTGCAAAAAACAAAATTGAATAGCTTACTTTGTATTAATGTTTTTGAATAAAAAATTACACAATTATGGCACTGTACCGATTTAAAGTTTCCTTTGAAGATTATGATGATGTAAGCCGGGAAATTGAAATAAAATCAACCCAGACTTTTGAAAAATTACATCAAATTATCCACCAATCCATTGGATTTAATCCCGAATTTGCTTCCTCATTTTATATGACGAATGATAATTGGATAAAAGGAACTGAAATAACCTATTTACCAAACGAAAAAAGAATAAAACAAAATATTGCTTTGATGAGCGAATCGCGCTTAAGTAATTTTATCGAAGATCCTTTTCAACGAATCTATTACATTTTCGATCATGCAAAACCTTGGACTTTTCAAATTCAATTGGTTAAAATTTTAATTGATTTTGATAAGAATATGGAATACCCGATTGTAACTAAAACAATTGGAATTGCACCTAAACAATTTGGTATTATTGCTCCGGTAATTGCTGACGATGAAATGGATTTAGACTTTCTTGCTGCTCTTGACGAAGGTGAAGAACCAGAAGAAACTGATTTACTTGGACTTGATATTGAGGAGGTTGACGCAGTAAGTTCTGGCCCAAATGGTGAATCAGAAGAAGAAAGCTCAGAAGAAGAAGGTGAAGATTCTACGGAATTTGAATCTTTCGATGATGATGATTTTAAAAAGGAAGAATATTAGTTGGATTATATTTTTTTGTTTTTTCGAATTATAATTATTTTTAAAATTTCGATTTAATGTTGTGGGCTTACCCCCAATAAAAAAATTGGGGGTCGGGCTATTCGCTATATTTCAATTCTGAGAAAAACGAAGAATCTTTATTTAATTGTTTTTTAAGGTAAAAAAGGATGCTGCTACTATCCCTAAGCCTTCGCAACTTTGTAAAAAATCTTTCTTAGCAAAAGATCTTAACTTTATTTAGAATTTAGTAAATAATATTTTTGAATTAAAAATTAAATAATAATCGCTAAAAATATCCTGTTTTAATTTAAAATTTGAATAAGCAAACTAAATTCCTGATCATTATTGCAGGCCCAACTGCCGTTGGAAAAACAAGTTTGGCAATTGAGTTAGCAAAGCATTATCAAACAGAAATTATTTCGGCTGACTCCAGGCAATTTTACAAAGAAACCAATATTGGAACAGCTAAACCAAGCGCAATAGAATTAGCAGAAATTCCGCATCATTTTATCAATTCATTAGCAATTGAAGAAAATTACACGGCTGCACAATTCGAAAAAGATGCTATTAAATGCATCGAAAAAATTCATCAAACTAAAGAGATTGCAATAATGGCTGGCGGTTCTGGACTATTTGTACGAGCAGTTACAGATGGTTTTGATGAACTCCCTGCTATTGATCCTGAAATCAGAAAAAAACTAAACAAGGATTTTGAAAAAAATGGAATTGAATTTCTGCAAAAACAATTAAAAATCGTTGATCCTGAATATTTTAATCAGGTTGATAAGGCAAACCCTCAACGAATTATTCGTGCATTAGAAGTTTACTTGAATACTAAAACTCCCTATTCAACATTCCGGAAAGGAACCATAAAAGACAGAAATTTCACTCTAATAAAAATAGGTTTAACACTACCAAGAGAGGAATTATATGCAAGAATAAATTCACGTGTGGATGAAATGATCTCGAACGGTTTGGTTGAGGAAGCAACAAATCTATTTCCATTCAAACATTACAATTCGCTGCAAACAGTAGGATACACCGAAATCTTCGACTATTTAGAAGGAAAAACATCTTTAAAAGAAGCAGTTGATAAAATAAAGCAAAATAGCCGCCGGCTTGCCAAACGGCAATTAACTTGGTTTACAAAAGATCTAGAAATTAATTGGTTTCAACACCCTGATTTAAAAGAGGTTGTTTCATTAATTGAACAAAAAATTGAACCAAAATAAAATTGAACCACGAAAAAATTGAACCACAAAGGCACAAAGTTCTAAAAAAAAGAAAAAGAAAATAAATTGTTTAAACGTTTAAATATTCTCCCTTTTTACTTTTTTTAATTTTTTTGTATTTTTTTCTTTCTTGTCTTTGTGTCTTCGAGCCTTTGTGGTTCTAAAACGCGAAGCGTTCTTAAAACTTTGTGCTTCTTATTTTAACTTAGAGTCTTCGTGGTTCAAACGCTAAGCCTGCGCAGTCGGCCCACCAAAATTCAATGGAATTGCATGACCAGCGTCCATTTTTATTTTACCATTAATAGCTTCAAACTTCTGCACATTATCATTTAATGCTGCAACCAGTCTTTTCGCATGTTCTGGACTTAATACAATTCTCGATTTAACTTTTGCTTTTGGCACTCCAGGCATTACCCGTATAAAATCTATCACAAACTCAGAGTTTGAATGAGTAATAATTGCCAGATTAGAATAAATTCCTTCTGCCATTTCTTCTGATAATTCTATATTGATTTGGTTGTTGTTTTCTTGCTCTTCCATGTTTTCTTTTCTAATTGTAAAAAGCTAAATTAAGAAAAACATGGCAAAGGGGGACGATGGATGAAATATTGTTGTAAAAAAAAGAGAGATTTTTTTTCTCTCTTTTTTTTAATGTTTTATAATTTAATCAATCTTACTTATTTTCTTTTCATATTTAGAATTTTCTGTTGTAACCGTACAATTATAGTATCCATCATTTAAATCACTCATATTTAATTCAGCCTGATTAGTGTTCTGAAATATTTGCTCTTTAACTTTTCTACCGTAAAGGTCTGTAACAACAATTTTAGCAACTTTAGCTGTTTCGGGAATTACTATCGTAAAAATACCATTTGAAGGATTTGGATAAATGTTCAATAACTGATTTTTCTCAGTTTTCTTAATTTTCGTTGGATTGGTAGTAGATTTTGGTTTTACGGTAGCTGGGGCTAATGCTATTCTACCACCACTCGTATTATAATTCGCTAAAAATGTCATTAAACATTTATCTACTTCATAATCAAATTCCTCATTAGCGTAATTATTAGATGCTCTAAAAGCCTCTTTGTCTAATATACAATCCCAATAATTAATATAAGGTAATTTTTCAGCAATAACCTCCATTTGTAAATCATTCACAATGGATTGTGCAGTAGAAAGATCACCTTTAATTCTATATATTAGTGCATGATCTAATTTCAAAATACTTGGATCAAAAAATAATTGATTAGAATCCATTAATTCCTGTTGATAGGTTTGAATTTCATCCATCCAAGAAAAATAAGTTTGAACGAATGAATTTGTATCAAGAGCAGCATTCGATGAAATAAGTGTGTCCGATACTTGTTTTGCCAACTCATCTTTGAATGTTCGATAAGCTAACTTTAATAAAAATCGTTCATTTTCTGATACATTTCTAAAATTATAAGTTAGTATTTCCTTTAAGACTTCTACCTCTGTTACTCTCGATTCTAAAGTTAATAAAGGATCAGTTAGATTTGTAATAACAACATCCAACGCAACATTCAACGGTTTATAAGAAATATGTGTTGTTGAAACGGTATCACAATTTTTGCAATCTTTTAACGGATTTAATGTTTCTGGAATACAGTTGGTACATGGTTGCAACGTTACACAAGAAAATTGATCAGAAGTTGGGTTTAAATCTTCAAAATACAAACTATCGCCAATATAATTTGGAACTGATGATGTTAGGTAATAATCTACACCAAATATGGGAGGAACATTTGTATTATTCCAATTGTTTCTAACAGCTTGGAAAGGTGTAAGTAAACTGCGTTGAAAACGATTCATCGTGCCGTTAATGATCGCTTTTACTCTACCATTTGTTGGTGAAAGCAGATTGTATCCTTCATTCAAAAAGATATCTCCTGATGATGTAGTATGGATGATTTCGTCAAATCTGGTAAAATCATTATTTCCAAAATTACCTAACTGCGTACTTAAATTTAAATTAGCATCAAATAATGAACTAATTCCAGAAACACCTACATCCAAAGAACTACATTTTATATTTAATTGGGTATTACCAACTATATAAACACCAGTTGAAGAATTAGAAATATTGGATTCAGAAATCGTAAGATTTGAACTACCAGCAGCAACAAATTTTACACTAGCTTCAGAGTTATTGGTAAAAGTGCATCTTGTAATTAATGAATTAATATCAGAGGACTTTGATTCAACTGCTATACTATTGTTGGTAAATGTACATGAATTCAGATCATAGCCACCAGTGTATTGGCGATATCCGTATTGGTTATTATGGAAAGTAGAACTAGAAATGTACAATTTACCTCCTCTTTTTGCAATACTCGGATCATAAGAAATATTTAATCCATTACTGCCATGTTCAAATACAGAAGAACTTATATTAAAACCAGTTTGTCCACCCAGATTTAATCCTTTATGATTATTTCTAGAAGTTTCGTTGGTAGAAGTTATTTTGCTTAAAGTAAAACGTCCTGGGCAATAAATGTTGATTCGAGAATTCTCACCTAAAAGATATTTACCTCGAATAGAAATCATCTGCTTGAAATTTTTAGAAATCGTCATTGTGGTATTTGATTCCAATTCAATTACTTTATCAAATTGCCCAACACCTGTAAACCGAACTGAAGAATTAATGCCAGGAATGAACGAATTTGAATTAGACGCTATTTTTATAAATCCATTTCCAGTAAAATGGAAAGTTGCATTATCCCCAACTATAATTTTTCCAGAAGTTGAAATAGTTGATTCATTATCTACTAAATTAATAAGAGCTCCATTTTCATAAACCAAAGTTGAGTTTTGGTTAGCTAGTACAAGAGAAGTACTGTTTTTCAATATTAATTTGGATTTATTTTCCAATATCAATTGGCTATTATCATTAACCTCAAACAAACTATTTGTATTTACCTCCAAACTTGAAAGTAGATTGCTACTACCTGTCGGAGTTTGCAACGTTATTTTTGCATTACCTGTTAAGGTAACTTTTGTACCAGATTCTATTAATAATTTTCCACCGTTCATTACAATAATCTCTGCATCATTACTCATTAACAATTTACTATTATTAATAAACTTTAAAATTGCCCCACTTGCTACTACAATTTTCGAAGTGTTTTTCATAACTATGGTGCTTCCACTGTCAACCGTTATGGTTGAGTTGGTATTCATATTAACAAAAGCACTTTCTGACAAAGTGAAAACAGTTGGGTTTACAAATTTATTGGTAATTGGGTGTTTGGTTAATCTATTAGTATAGCCAGATTGATCAATTAAAATATTTTTTCCTACTGCTAAATTTAAATCTGGATTTACATCATTTGATATATTTCTTAATCCGATATTGCCCGTCCATCGGGGATTATCATTTACTGCATAGTTATTCAGTTTAACTTGAATGGTTACATCATCACCAGATTTACTTAGAACTTCGATGGATAATGAGTTTAGAAAAGTGGTGTCCAGTCTATTATTGATCCTGCTAAATAGAGGATAATTAGTTATGGTTGGATTAGTACCCATATTTATTTTATCTCCTACTTGGAATGCATCACTCCTTCTGTTAAAATTATTAATAGCCTCCGTATTTCTACCTCCATAACCACCATAGAGCATGTTAGTAGCAGTACCATTAGTTTCTTTCATCATAAAAAATGCTTCTTTTCTATTTGCTCCTCCATTGTGGTCGAAAGTAGATTTTATTACTCCGTCTTTTGGAATACTGGTTGCAGTACAGTTGCTTCTATTGATGTTGTAAGTAATAAAATCATCTACGTATTGCATTCCAGGATGCGTACCAGATAATGGATTCGCTTTTTGCCTACCAAAGGTGTACACAATGTTACAGGACATATCATCCCAAATAGGCAAAGGTGGCACGGGATCTCTGCTATAATCATATTGACCTTGGGCGTTTATCAGTTTTACTGAATTGACTTTGGTTGATGAGGTCAAAAATCCTGTAGTAATAGAAGAAAAACTCGGAAGCATATCCTCCACCATCATATAAAGCCCTGCCTCAAAGTCTGCAACTGTTTCATTACCTAAAGACAAATCATCACCTACATTTTGCTTAACATCCCAAATACTTTTCTTTTGATGATTCTCAATCCAAACATGTTGATTGGTTTTCGGAATCCTAATTCGTATGGCATCTCCGGTTGTTAAAAAATCTTTCAACGTATAGATTCCATTATTTTGTAAATCAGAAGGTTGTAAAATATTTGCATCAATTCCGCTTGCTTTATTATCTGACCAACCCAATAACCACCGTTCGAAGGCATTGCAACCTTCATTTTGTGCACTAGTAGTAACCATACCCCAGCCACTTTGATGGATATACATTCTATCTCCCATAGCATTGTTTGCTCCTAGGTAATGCGGTCCACTAAATAATTGATGACCTAACTCATGTACAAAACTGCCGATACCGCCACCATCGCCACCTGCAAGAACATAACCAGCAGCATCAAAATTATACCCACCAATATTTACGCTTGAATAGTCAATAGGTGTATAAACTATATTTTCTAATCCTGGCTGGATTTTAATATCCCAACCTGAGTTATAGCGCCAAATTATCACTACATAATCAGGCTTCATATCGGGAACAGATACCGAATTATCACATTTATAAGTAGGAAAGTTTGTGCGATTATCGTATAATCCAAAGTTAAAAGTTGGATTTATTATTTTCATTTTGTTCAACACAGCCGTGTTATAACTGCTCCACCCACTTGCGTTGGCAGTTACATTTACCCGAATTGGTTTACCACTAGGATCAGTAAAAACGCCTCCCATCAGCCTAAACTTCCCCCTACTCATATCATAATAATATCAAGATAAGCTTTTGTTTATACTTGTAGGGGTACAATACAAGGCAAACTCAGAAGTATCACCAAATAATTGACCGGGCATGGCGCCAGTTATTCGATCAACATAATTTGGGACATTTGTACTTACTGCTAAAGAATCTTGAAAATTTCCTGCGTCCCATCGATCAACAAATTGATCGCCAAGCTTTTTGCCATTTACAATATTATCAAACCCTGCATATACAATTAGAATCCGAATATCTCCTTTAGGGGTAAATACTCCTCCGTTGCGTGAATCGTTCGTACCGCTTGGGTTGCAGGGAATAATCTGCACAAAACTGTTAGTACCGATGTCACAATTAGCTTGTATTGCTGGTGTTCCTTGACTAATTTGTTGAGCCATGGCGGTACATGTCGCAAAAACTGAAATGATGATTAAATTAATTGTTTTCATATAGGTTAAATGTTTATTGTTTTATTAACTTCTTTTGGAGTTTACCTTCACTATTTTCTATTGTTAAAATATAAACTCCACTAGTTAGCGACCCCGTGTTCATTTCGTACTGTTCCACAGCATTTAATGACTCTTCCAGTATTAACTTACCCTCAATGCTGTATAGTTTAACGGTTCCAACAAAGGGTTTGATAAATGCAATAGTAGCTTGATCTACTATCGGGTTTGGAAACACTTTTATAGATGATTCTAGTCTGTTTTGATTGTCACTGATCCCTAAGGTACCATCCGCATTCACCAACAATAATAATAATTTATCCCGATTTAGATTATCTGGATAGCCTGATGCAAAAAGAACAAATTTTCCATCTGCTCGCTCTTCGATGCTTACTACCTTATCAGCAAATAAGGGAATTTTGTTCTTATAAATTACGTTACCAAAAGAATCGGTTTTAATGATAAAAGTAGTCGCAAATATCGAATTGAACATCTGTCCTGCCATGATATAACCATTTGAAATGCGCTTCAAATCAATGACTTCTTGCACTGTAAAACCTGAAATTTTATACGTCGACGGCGGTTTATACCAAATAGAGTCTAAACTATTATTGACCCTGAATAAACCATCTCTGTAAAAAAGCCAGCCATCATCCAAGGCAAACGGTATATGGTCTTTATCCTGATAAACTTTATTTGCTACTAATTGAAGGGAATCATTATAAACATAGTAATATAAACTTGTTGGAAAGTTCGGATTATCTGGACCGTTGGTAATGATATTAAATCCTCTTTTTGATCGACGAAATTCTTTGAATTCAATACTTGGCAAAATGATTGAATCAAGTTGATTAAATAAACTGTCGTAAATAACAAGTTCCCCTGCAATATTTCCAGGATTCCACGAATTAAATTTGTTACTATTAATTTTTGCAACTTGCCATGGAACGCAACAAGCCTTTATTTTTGTAGTGAATATTAAATTGAGTGAAGTATCATACTGATAAACCATATTACCTGAATCTAATCTGTTTACATACAAATAAATAATTGTAGAATCGAAATAGGCTACTTGAAGGAGAGCAATTTTTGTAGTTAAACCAGGAGATAATTCTATCATATTAAGCAAATTTCCATCTGAGTTGTGCTTCATTAATACTGGATTGTCTATTAAATTTAAACTATCCTTTACATCAAAAACTGTAATGAAACTTCCATATTTGGTTTTGTACATAGCCTTAGGTATGCCTCTGTATGGTAGCTCGGACAAAATAAATGATTGGGCTAAGCTTTCAAAAACTATAGCTAATAAAAAAATTAGGGTAAGTATGTATCTTTTCATGCTATTATCTACAATGAAATATGAACATAAATCTATGAAATTTTATCATGAAAATTAACTCTAATAGATATAACAAAATCGATTATTACTTATAACATGTTAAATTTATGACAAATAAAAATCAAAAGCATACCTAAAAATACGTATTTACGATGCGTACTTATACCCGTTTTACAATCTGTGCTTTTGGATAGTTTTTTAAAAAAATGCACAACTGGATTCAATGACATCGTTTTGCAGATTAAACTTTAAAAAATCAAGCATAATTGTCTTTTTTTATCACCGCTTAAACTTCGTTTTTTACAAATCTTCTTTAAAAATTTACATCAAATTATTGCTGTAATTATTAAACAAAAAACCCCATCTACTTTTCAGTAAATAGGGCTTTTTGCAATTTGAATTTTGACAAGATTTTATTTCATCAAACTGATTTATTTATCAGGCTGAGAATCGTTACCTAATCTTCTACTTCAGCTAATTTAGATGCGTTTAGTTTATCAAATTCCTCTTGAGAACCTACAATCATTCGTTCGTAATGACGAAGACCTGTTCCCGATGGAATTAAGTGACCTACAATCACATTTTCTTTTAAGCCTAATAGATTATCTGTTTTACCGCTGATTGCTGCTTCGTTCAATACTTTAGTAGTTTCCTGGAAAGAGGCCGCAGAGATAAAGCTCTTCGTACCTAATGATGCCCTAGTTATACCTTGTAGTAATGGACTTGAAGTAGCTGCAACTGCATCTCGAACTTCTACCAATTTCTGATCTTTACGCTTCAACATCGAGTTTTCGTCTCTCAGTTTACGCACACTTATCATTTGTCCTTGTTTCAGATTTGGTGAATCGCCTGGCTCTACTACCACTTTTTTATCAAATACAAAATCATTTTCATCCATGAAATCCAATTTATCTACTGCCTCTTTTTCAAGGAAAGTAGTATCACCAGCATCATCAATAATTACTTTTTGCATCATCTGACGAACAATTACTTCAAAATGTTTGTCATTAATCTTCACCCCTTGCAAACGATATACTTCTTGAACACCATTTACTAGGTATTCTTGAACCGCTGCAGGACCTTTAATCGATAAAATATCGGATGGAGTAATAGACCCATCGGATAATGGCATTCCTGCTTTCACAAAGTCATTATCCTGAACTAAAATATGCTTTGAAAGTGAAACCAGATATTTTTTAATATCTCCATCTTTGCTTTCAATCATAATCTCGCGATTACCTCGCTTAATTCCACCTAAACTTACCACACCATCAATTTCGGTAACAACAGCCGGGTTAGAAGGATTTCTCGCTTCAAACAATTCAGTTACTCGTGGTAAACCTCCAGTAATATCTCTGGTTTTACCAGTTGATCGTGGAATTTTCACCATTACCTGTCCTGTTTGAACTTTTTCGCCATTTTCAACAGCAATATGCGCTCCTACTGGAATGTTGTATGCTTTTAGCAAATCACCACCTTTGGAAACAATTCTAATAACCGGATTTTTTGTTTTATCACGACTATCAATAATTACTTTCTCTTTGTGGCCAGTTTGCTCGTCACTTTCTTCACGGAACGTAATTCCTTCTTCAACTGCCTCAAATTCTACTTTACCACCATATTCAGAGATAATTACCGCATTATATGGATCCCATCCACACACTTTATCGCCTTTCGTAATTTTCTGTCCGTCTTTTACATATAAATATGATCCATAAGGAATATTATTGGTGGTAATAACTTTATTTACAGGCGAGTTTGGATCAATAATTCGAATTTCTCCAGATCGACCTAAAACAACTTCTACAGTTCCACTTTCCAATTCGTAAGAAACCGTTCTTATGTTTTCAAATTCAAGTATACCATCAAACTTCGCATTGATTTGTGATTCGTTTGCAATGTTTGAAGCAGTACCACCCACGTGGAAAGTACGTAAAGTCAACTGTGTTCCTGGTTCACCAATAGATTGCGCTGCAATTACTCCAACTGCTTCACCAATCTGTACTTTTCTACCAGAAGCCAAGTTTCTACCATAACATTTTGCACAAACCCCTCTTTTTGATTCACAGGTTAAAGCAGATCTAATTTCAACTCCTTCAATCGCTGACTCTTCAATAAATCGAGCAATATCTTCTGTTAAAATATCTCCAGCAGCTATAACTATATTTCCAGTTAATGGATCTACAACATCATTTACTGCATTTCTACCTAGTATTCTTTCGTATAATGGCTCTACAATTTCCTCATTATCTTTCAACGCATAAGTCATGATACCTCTCAATGTTCCACAATCATCTTCAGTAATAATCATATCCTGAGCAACATCATGCAACCTTCTGGTCAAATAACCAGCATCTGCAGTTTTCAAGGCTGTATCAGCCAATCCTTTACGCGCACCGTGGGTTGAAATAAAATATTCCAAAACCGATAATCCTTCTTTAAAGTTGGATAAAATTGGATTTTCGATAATTTCTCCTCCTGATCCAGATTTTTGTGGCTTAGCCATCAATCCTCTCATTCCGCATAATTGTCGGATTTGCTCTTTTGAACCCCTTGCACCAGAATCAAGCATCATATACACCGGATTGAAACCTTGCATATTAGTAGCAAGTTGTTTCATCAGGTTTTCTGTAACTCTTGAATTAATACGTGTCCAGATATCAATAACCTGATTGTAACGCTCATTATTGGTAATAAAACCCATATTGTAATTACCCAACACATCTTCAACTTCTTTAGAAGCTTCAGCAATTAGCGTACTTTTTTCAGCAGGAATAGTTAAATCGGCAAGATTAAAAGATAATCCACCTTTAAAAGCCATTCTAAATCCTAATTCTTTGATTTCATCTAAAAATTGCGCTGCTCTGGCCATACCTGTTGCTTTTACCACTTCCGATATAATATCTCTTAGTGATTTTTTAGTCAGCAATTCATTGATATAACCCATCTCTACAGGGACCATTTGATTAAACAAAACTCGACCAACTGTGGTCTCAATCATTTGTTTAGTGATGGTTCCATCCTCATTTTTTCCAAAAGTTTTTACCTTAATCCAAGCATGTAAATCAACTTGATTTTCATTGTATGCTATGATTAATTCTTCTGGAGAATAAAATAATAAACCTTCTCCTTTTACTGGATTTTCAGGGATACTTTTTCTTCCTTTTGTTGCATAATATAGACCTAAAACCATGTCCTGAGATGGAACAGTGATCGGCATTCCATTCGCTGGATTTAATATATTATGTGAAGCAAGCATTAATAATTGGGCTTCCAGAATTGCAGCATGACCTAAAGGTACGTGTACTGCCATCTGATCACCGTCAAAATCCGCATTGAAAGCTGTACAAACTAATGGATGTAATTGTATTGCTTTACCTTCCACTAATTTTGGCTGGAATGCCTGAATACCTAATCTGTGCAATGTAGGAGCACGATTTAATAAAACAGGATGTCCTTTCAATACATTTTCCAAAATATCCCAAACAATGGCGTCTTTTCTGTCAACGATTTTCTTTGCAGATTTAACCGTTTTCACAATACCACGCTCAATCATTTTTCGAATAATAAATGGCTTAAATAATTCAGCTGCCATATCCTTTGGAATTCCACATTCGTGTAATTTCAAAGTAGGGCCAACAACAATTACTGAACGCGCTGAATAATCAACTCGTTTTCCCAATAAATTCTGACGGAATCGACCTTGCTTTCCTTTCAAAATATCTGAAAGAGATTTCAACGCACGATTACCTTCTGTTTTTACAGCATTTACTTTTCTTGAATTATCAAATAATGAATCAACTGCTTCTTGAAGCATACGTTTCTCATTTCTAAGAATTACTTCTGGAGCTTTAATTTCAATTAATCTTTTTAATCGATTGTTTCTGATAATTACCCTTCGGTACAAATCATTTAAATCAGAAGTTGCAAATCTACCACCTTCTAAAGGTACTAAAGGACGTAATTCTGGAGGTATAACCGGAACAATCTTAACAATCATCCATTGTGGTCTATTCTCAATGTTTTCGTTAGCCGTTCTGAAAGATTCAACAACATTTAACCGCTTTAATGCTTCATTCTTACGTTGTTGCGATGTTTCTGTCGCAGCAGCATGTCGGAGATTAAAGGATAACTGATTCAAATCTAATCGGGAAAGTAAGTCTTCTAATCCATCAGCACCCATTTTAGCGATAAATTTATTTGGATCTTTATCATCCAAATGCTGATTTTCTTTCGGTAAGGTATCCAGAATGTCTAAATACTCTTCCTCTGTTAAGAAATCTAAGTAATTGATTCCATCATCAGATTTAATACCAGCTTGTACAACAACATATCTTTCATAATAAATGATAAGATCTAGTCTTTTTGTTGGTAAGCCTAATAAATAACCAATCTTGTTAGGTAATGAACGGAAGTACCAGATATGTGCAACTGGAACTACTAAAGCAATATGCCCCATTCGTTCACGTCGTACTTTTTTCTCAGTAACTTCTACTCCACAACGGTCACAAACAATACCTTTATATCGGATACGCTTGTATTTTCCGCAATGACATTCGTAATCTTTAACAGGACCAAAAATCCGTTCGCAGAAAAGACCATCACGTTCAGGCTTATAGGTTCTGTAATTAATTGTTTCTGGCTTCAAAACCTCACCACTTGATCGCTCAAGGATGGATTCTGGTGATGCCAGACTTATCGTAATTTTGGTGAAATTACTTTTGATTTTACTATCTTTTTTATATGACATTTTCTTTCTCGCGTTAAAGGTTAAATCTGAAATAAACAAGAAGAAGAATGATTAATCAATCCTCTTCTTGTTTCCAGATAAATTTAATCCAGCGTAATATCCAGTCCCAATCCTCTTAATTCATGTACTAATACATTGAATGATTCTGGAACCCCTGGAGTTGGCATGTTATCTCCTTTTACAATAGATTCATACGTTTTCGCACGACCTATTACATCATCAGATTTTACAGTAAGAATTTCCTGAAGAATATTAGATGCACCAAATGCTTCCAATGCCCAAACTTCCATCTCTCCAAATCTCTGACCTCCAAATTGTGCTTTACCACCCAATGGCTGTTGAGTAATTAATGAATATGGCCCGATTGAACGTGCATGCATTTTATCATCAACCATGTGCCCTAATTTCAACATATAAATTATACCTACTGTAGTTGGTTGAGTGAATCGCTCACCTGAACCTCCATCATATAAATATGTTCTACCTGTTGCAGGTACACCAGCTTTCTTCACCCAGTCTTCTACTTCGTCATGTGTAGCACCATCAAAAATTGGAGTAGCGAACTTCATTCCCAATTCTTTTCCAGCCCAACCTAATACGGTTTCGTAGATTTGACCAAGGTTCATTCTCGAAGGTACTCCCAATGGATTTAATACAATATCAACTGGCGTTCCGTCTTCCAAAAATGGCATATCTTCATCTCTTACAATTCGGGCAACAATACCTTTGTTACCGTGTCGTCCTGCCATTTTATCTCCAACCTTCAGCTTACGTTTTTTAGCAACATAAACTTTAGCCATTTGTACAATTCCTGATGGAAGCTCATCTCCTACACTGATAGCAAATTTCTTGCGTCGGTACGAACCTAACTCCTCATTCAATTTGATGTTATAATTATGCATAAGCATTTTTATTTCATCATTCTTGTCTTTATCAGTAGTCCATTTGTTTGGATTAATGTTTGAATATTCAATTTCTGAAAGTATTTTTTGTGTGAATTTCACACCTTTTGCAATCAGTAATTCTTTGTAAACATTATACACACCTTGCGAGGTTTTACCACTCGTAAGTATGAACATCTTTTCTACTAAAACAGCTTTTAGGTTTTCAGTAATCCGATTAAAATCTTTATCAATTTTATCAATCAGGTTTTTGTCTTCCACTTTGGAATTCTTTTCCTTTTTGGCTCTTGAGAATAATTTTGTATCAATTACAACTCCTTTGATAGATGGTGGCGCTTTTAACGAAGCATCTTTCACGTCACCTGCTTTATCTCCAAATATGGCTCTCAAAAGTTTCTCCTCTGGTGATGGATCTGATTCTCCTTTTGGAGTAATTTTTCCAATTAAAATATCACCTTCTTTTACATCAGCACCTACCCTGATTACTCCATTTTCATCTAAGTCTTTTGTTGCCTCTTCACTTACGTTTGGAATATCTGGTGTTAATTCTTCTTCACCTCTTTTCGTATCACGTACTTCTAGTTCAAACTCTTCGATATGCAGAGAAGTAAATATATCCTGACTAACTACGCGTTCAGAAATTACAATCGCATCTTCAAAATTGTATCCCTGCCAAGGCATGAAAGCAACTTTTAAGTTTCTACCTAAAGCAAGTTCACCTTTTTGCGTAGCATATCCCTCACATAAAACCTGTCCTTTTGTAACATGCTCGCCTTTTTTAACAATTGGCTTTAAGTTGATACAGGTATTCTGGTTGGTCTTCTTAAATTTGATTAATCGATATGATTTTGTATCATCTTCAAATGAAACTAATCTTTCCTGATCATTTCTGCTATATCGGATAGTGATTTCGTTGGCATCTACATATTCTACAACACCATCTCCTTCTGCATTTATCAATACTCTTGAATCTTTAGCAACTCTTCCTTCTAGTCCGGTTCCTACAATAGGAGATTCAGGACTTAATAATGGAACTGCTTGACGTTGCATGTTAGAACCCATCAAGGCTCTGTTTGCATCATCATGCTCCAAGAATGGAATTAAAGAAGCAGCGATAGAAGTAATTTGATTTGGAGCAATGTCCATCAAATTAATTTTCTCTGGTTCAAGAACTGGGAAATCGCCTTCAAATCTGCTTTTTACTTTGGCATCAATAAAGTTTCCTTCCATATCATATCGGGCATTTGCTTGCGCAATTACCTTATTATCTTCATCTTCTGCAGATAAATAAATTACATCTTCATTAACAGATATTTTACCGTTCACTACCTTTCTATAAGGAGTTTCGATGAAACCAAGGCTGTTAATTTTTGCATGAACACACAGTGAAGAAATCAATCCAATGTTTGGTCCTTCTGGTGTTTCGATGGTACATAATCTACCATAATGGGTATAATGTACATCTCTTACTTCAAAACCTGCTCTCTCTCTTGATAAACCACCGGGCCCAAGGGCTGATAATCTTCTCTTGTGAGTAATTTCTGCCAATGGATTGGTTTGATCCATGAACTGAGATAATTGATTCGTTCCAAAGAATGAATTAATAACCGAAGACAAGGTCCTAGCATTAATTAAATCTGTAGGCGTAAATACTTCATTATCTCTAATGTTCATTCGCTCACGTATTGTTCTTGCCATTCTTGCAAGACCTACTCCAAACTGTGCATATAATTGTTCACCAACTGTTCGTACACGTCTGTTGCTTAAGTGGTCAATATCATCCACTTCCGCTTTTACGTTGATCAGTTTTATCAAGTATTTAACAATTGCAATAATATCCTGCTTAGTTAATACTTTAGTTTCTGGAGGAGTATCTAAAACTAATTTTCTATTAATTCTATATCTACCTACATCTCCTAAATCATATCTTTTATCAGAGAAAAACAATCGGTCAATAATACCTCTTGCTGTTTCTTCATCGGGTGGTTCTGCATTTCTTAATTGACGGTAAATATGTTCAACCGCTTCTTTTTCTGAATTAGAAGTATCTTTCTGTAAAGTATTATAAATAATGGTGTAGTCACCCGTATTTACATCTTCTTTTGTTAAAATTACAGACTTTACTCCTGCATCAATAATAGTATCGATGTGATCATCTTCTAAAACAGTTTCCCGTTCTAAAATTATCTCGTTACGATCGATAGAAACAACTTCACCGGTATCTTCATCGACGAAATCTTCCGTCCATTTTTTCAATACTCTTGCGGCAAGTCTTCTACCTACGTATTTTTTTAGTCCCGATTTGCTAACTTTTACTTCATCAGCAAGGTCAAATAATTCTAATATATCCTTATCAGAATCATAACCAATTGCCCGAAGTAAAGTAGTTACCGGAAATTTCTTTTTACGATCGATGTACGCATACATTACATTGTTTACATCGGTTGCAAATTCTATCCAAGATCCTTTAAAAGGAATAACCCGGGCAGAATATAATTTAGATCCGTTTGTATGTCTGCTTTGTCCGAAAAATACTCCCGGAGAACGGTGAAGCTGCGAAACGATAACTCGCTCGGCACCATTGATAACAAAAGTACCTTTAGGAGTCATGTAAGGAATAGTTCCTAAATAAACATCTTGTACGATTGTTTCAAAATCCTCATGTTCTGCATCATTACAAGATAAACGAAGTTTAGCTTTTAATGGCACACTATACGTTAAACCACGTTCTATACATTCCTGTATATCGTATCGTGGTGGATCAATAAAATAATCCAAAAACTCTAAAACAAAAATGTTTCTAGAGTCGGTAATTGGAAAATTTTCGCTGAAAACCTTATAAAGGCCTTCTTTATGACGATTGTCGGAGGTTGTTTCTAATTGAAAAAACTCCAGAAAAGATTGAAGTTGAACATCTAAAAAATCAGGATAATCTAATACTGATGGTGTTGAAGCAAAACTAAATCTTTGCAAATTATTATTATTTTTAGCCAAAGTGTTAATAATTTGATGGTGTAAAAAAACTGGTTGGAAAAGTTATAACAGATTTTCAACCATATTGTTGGAAATAAATAGCAAAAGACCCTCCCGAAATACGGGAGAGTCTAAATGAATTACACTAAAAAGTGTAGTGTAAGAGATTATTTAACCTCAACTACAGCTCCTGCTTCTTCTAATGCTTTCTTAAGTGATTCTGCTTCAGCTTTATCAACACCTTCTTTTACTGCTTTAGGTGCTCCGTCTACTAAATCTTTCGCTTCTTTCAAGCCTAAACCAGTTAAGTCTTTAACTAATTTAACTACAGCTAGTTTTGCACCACCTGCTTCTTTAAGGATAACATCGAACTTTGTCTGCTCAGCTGCAGCTTCTGGTGCATCACCTCCGCCACCTGCCATCATTACTGGGGCAGCAGCTGCTGGCTCAATACCATGCTCGTCTTTTAATATTTTAGCTAATTCGTTAACTTCTTTTACTGTTAAACCTACTAATTGTTCTGCAAACGCTTTTAAATCTGCCATTTTCTTATTTGTTATTTGTTGTGAATACTAATTTGTGAATAATGTAGACAGATTACTCTGCCCGTTCTGATAATGTTTTTACAATTCCAGCTAATTTATTTCCTCCAGACATAAGTCCTGAGATAACGTTTTTAGCAGGTGATTGTAATAGACTGATAATGTCTCCGATCAATTCGTTTTTAGATTTCAAGTTGACTAATGCGTCTAACTGGTTATCGCCAACGTAAACTGATGATTCAACAAAAGCAGCTTTAAGTACTGGTTTATCGCTTCTTCTACGAAGTTCTTTGATCAGCTTTGCCGGAGCATTAGCTGTTTCAGAAAACATAATTGCAGTTGATCCTTTCAACGAATCGAAAAGTTGATCATACCCGTCTCCGGTTGCTTCAAGTGCCTTTCTGATTAGCGTATTTTTTGCTACTCGAATAACAATGTTTTTTTCAAAACATGCTCTTCTGATTGCATTTATTTTAGCTACTGTAAGGTTTGAGGTATCGGTTAAATAAAAATGTCCATACGTGGAGATTTTTTCTTGTAGTTCCTGAACTATCTCGTGTTTTTCTTCTCTTTTCATGATTATATCCCCGCTACTGATTTAGTTTCCACTTCAATTCCAGGACTCATTGTACTCGAAATATGAATGCTTTTGAAATACGTTCCTTTAGCTGATGATGGCTTTAGTTTTGAAATTATTTGCAAAATTTCAACCGCATTATCATAAATTTTATCAGGCGAAAAAGAAACTTTTCCTATTGATGTATGAATGATTCCGGTCTTATCTACTTTAAAGTCAATTTTACCACCTTTCACTTCTGTTACCGCTTTGCCAACGTCTGTTGTTACTGTTCCTGACTTTGGATTTGGCATTAAATTTCTCGGACCAAGAATTCTACCTAGCTTACCAACTTTAGCCATAACACTTGGCATCGTGATGATAATATCGATATCTGTCCACCCTTGTTCAATTTTTGTAATGTAGTCATCCAACCCAACGTGGTCAGCTCCTGCTGCTTTCGCTTCTTCTTCCTTATCAGGAGTACAAAGAACCAAAACGCGAACAGTTTTACCTGTACCATGTGGTAGTGTAGCAATTCCTCTTACCATTTGATTTGCTTTTCGTGGATCAACACCCAAACGGATGTCTAAATCTACTGAAGCATCAAACTTAGTGGTAGTTATTTCTTTAATTAATGCGGCTGCATCAGTTAAAGTATATGCCTTGCCAGCTTCTACTTTGGATAATGACTGTTTTTGATTTTTTGTTAATCTAGCCATTTTGTTTTTTTTAATTGATTAACCTGATTCAGATAAATATCTTCACAGGTATTCTTGTAAATTAATTCCAGGGTGCCGTTCCGCTTACGGTAATTCCCATACTACGAGCTGTACCTGCAACCATTTTCATAGCTGATTCTACAGTGAAAGCATTCAGATCTGTCATTTTATCTTGAGCAATCGTTTTTATTTGTTCCCAGTCTACATTGGCAACTTTTTTACGGTTTGGTTCTGGTGAACCTCCCTTTAATTTAGTTGCATCTAAAAGCTGGATAGCTACCGGCGGGGTTTTAATAATAAACTCAAAAGATTTGTCGACATAAACCGTAATAACTACAGGCAACACTTTTCCTTGTGAATCCTGAGTTCTTGCGTTAAATTGCTTACAAAACTCCATAATGTTTACACCCTTTGCACCCAGGGCTGGCCCTACTGGTGGCGAAGGATTAGCGGCCCCTCCTTTGATTTGCAATTTGATCATTGCACCTACTTCTTTTGCCATTTTATTTAAAATTTAACTTTAACTGTTTAATTGATTGGAAGCAACATGTAACACTAAAGATTATGTACTAATTAATATATTATTCTTTCTCTACTTGTAAATAGTTCAACTCTAATGGTGTTCTTCTACCGAAAATTTTCACCATTACTTTCAATTTCTTTTTTTCTTCGTTTACTTCTTCTATCACTCCAGTAAATCCACTAAATGGACCATCCATTACTTTAACTGGTTCACCGACGAAGTATGGTACGTTAATAGATTCTCCGATTTCTGCCATTTCATCCACCTTGCCTAAAATCCTGTTTACTTCACTTAATCGAAGTGGTTCAGCAACTCCTTTTGTTCCTAAAAACCCAATTACACTCGTTATATTTTTTATAATATGTTCTAACTCACCATCTAGCGCTGCTTCTATCATCACATATCCTGGAAAAAAATTTCGCTCTTTACTAATTTTTTTACCATCTTTTACTACAAATATTTTTTCCTGAGGAATAAGTATTTGTGGTAATAGGTGACTAAGGCCCAAACGATTTACTTCTGCTTCGAGATATTGTTTTACCTTTTTTTCTTTACCGCTAACAGCTCTTACTACATACCATTTCAAAGAATCACTCATCTATATTGCTATCTTGGGTTGTTATTAAACGAACATATTGTAAAACAACTTTATAGCTGTTCCAAAAGAGGCATCCATTGCATAAACTAACAAAGCAATAATAACCGATCCAATAATGACCAATACTGCACTACTTTGCAATTCTGACCATGTTGGCCAAGACACCTTTTGGAATAATTCCTCCGATGATTCTTTTAAATAACTAGCTAATTTGTTCATAATCTATCTAATCTTAATCGCTACTCCGAGTGATTTTTGCACGGGTGGAGAGACTCGAACTCCCAACCAATGGTTTTGGAGACCACTACTCTACCAATTGAGCTACACCCGTGTGTGAAAACTATTTTTAAGAGGTTTTTATTTTAAACGTAAAATCCCACGGCCAAAGAGCCGTGGGTTTTTACGAAAATTAAACTTCTAACTTTATTATTTCAATATTTCTGTAACCTGACCAGCACCTACTGTTCTACCACCTTCACGGATTGCAAATCGCAAACCTTTTTCCATTGCAATCGGGCTAATTAAATTTACTGTAATCGTTACGTTATCGCCTGGCATAACCATTTCTACACCTTCTGCTAAAGTAATTTCACCTGTAACGTCTGTTGTTCTGAAATAAAACTGTGGACGGTATTTGTTGAAAAATGGAGTGTGACGACCACCTTCTGCTTTCGACAATACGTAAACCTCTGCTTTAAAGTAACCATGTGGAGTTACAGAACCTGGTTTAACGATAACCATTCCTCTTCTGATATCTGTTTTTTCAATACCTCTCAACAATAAACCTACGTTATCACCTGCTTCACCTCTATCTAAAATTTTTCTGAACATCTCAACTCCAGTAACCGTAGATTTAAGATTTTCAGCACCCATTCCGATAATGTCAACAGCTTCACCAGAGTTAATTACTCCTCTTTCTATACGACCTGTAGCAACCGTACCACGACCAGTGATCGAGAATACATCTTCTACCGGCATTAGGAAAGGAAGATCAGTTAAACGTGGAGGAATAGGAATATAAGAATCTACTGCATCCATTAATTCCATAATTTTTTCAACCCAAGCATCATCACCATTCAATCCACCAAGAGCAGAACCACGGATTACAGGAATATTATCTCCATCAAAATCGTAGAAAGATAATAATTCACGGATTTCCATTTCAACGAGATCCAATAATTCTGGATCATCAACCATATCCACTTTGTTCATGAAAACTACCAATTGAGGCACACCAACCTGACGAGCAAGAAGGATATGTTCACGAGTTTGAGGCATTGGACCATCTGTAGCTGCAACAACAATAATTGCACCGTCCATTTGAGCAGCACCCGTAACCATGTTTTTCACATAATCCGCGTGACCTGGACAATCAACGTGAGCATAGTGACGATTAGCTGTCGAATATTCAACGTGAGCTGTGTTGATTGTAATACCTCTTTCTTTTTCCTCAGGAGCTGAATCGATTGATTCGAATGATCTCTTTTCAGAAAGACCTTTGTTTGCAAGAACTGAAGTAATTGCTGCGGTCAAAGTAGTTTTACCGTGATCGACGTGACCGATTGTTCCAATGTTTAAGTGTGGTTTGGAGCGGTCAAATTTTTCTTTTGCCATTTTTATTGTTGATTATAGAAGTTAATTAATTTTTACTTTTTATTAAATTTTGAAATTCAGATTGCCAGCCTAAGCTGATTAAATTTTTTGAGCCAACAACGGGAATTGAACCCGTGACCTCGTCCTTACCAAGGACGCACTCTACCAGCTGAGCTATGTCGGCATTATCATTCTCTACGAATAAAGAATGAAGTTTCGAGACCAACCATGGCATTAGCAAATGGTGGAGTTTATTTATGAGCGGAAGACGAGGTTCGAACTCGCGACCTATAGCTTGGAAGGCTATCGCTCTACCAACTGAGCTACTTCCGCTTTTGTTATTCTAGTTTATTTTATGATTTAGCTGATAATAATGCATAAAATGTGGGGAGAGAAGGATTCGAACCTTCGAAACCGAAGTAACGGATTTACAGTCCGTCCCATTTGACCGCTCTGGAACCTCCCCAAACAACCTGTTTTCTATTGATAAAATCAATAGATATTGAGCCTCCTATCGGGATCGAACCAATGACCTACTGATTACAAGTCAGTTGCTCTACCAGCTGAGCTAAGGAGGCGGTAGTTGTTAGTATTTTTGTTTGGTAATTGAATACCATAAAACACAATCTGAATATATTTCAAAGAACCTTATCCCAAGTAAGCAAACGTAAATAAATCCATTTTTTGCGAGGGACTGCAAATGTACGCAAATATAATTTTCATCAAAATTTATTTTCAGATATTTTTTCTTTGCTTTAAGAAGACGAAATAGTGCCAATTGGAGCTTGAAACAAACTAAATTGAATCAGCCAGTTTTAAAACCTTAAAGTTTGATCGGGAAAATCTTCATCAAAACAAAAGTTTTGGTGAATTGACATTTTCTAAGTTGCTTGATCCTTAAGAAAAAATTTCAGAAACACAGTACTGTCCAATTCAAATATGAATCAATATTTATATAAATATTCATTATTAAAGCAATGAAGAAATAATTCAACAATAAACGTTGGTTTAAATTCTTTTCAAGAATTAACAAGGTATAAATGTTGATAAGTTTTCAAATCCTTAACATTAACTTAACATGTAAATATCTATTTTGGATTTTAATTTATAAAATCCTGCCTATGGATATATAATATGAAATTTTTGGATAAAAGATTTTAATAAAAATCTTTTATAGTGGTTATAATACCCCACTTTAACTACATAAATCAATATTTTTAAAGTCTTTAAACTTAATATAATGAAAAAATACTTAATTTTAATATTCATAATTTTCTCTTATTGTGTTCACAAATCATATTCAGCAACTGTAAGTATTACTACAATACCTTCATCATTTGAAGTAGGGATTAGTCGAAACATTACTGCAACAGTAAGTTTAGGAGCAAATGAAACAGTTGTGTCTTACAGATGGGAAGTTATATTTTTGGGACCAACGTCAGGTCAACAAGTTAATGCAAGCGTGAGTAGTTCGTGTGGACAACAATTTTTTACTCCATTCACTTGTCCATCTACAAGTCCTACTAATACGATTAGTGTAGCATTTAGTAATTTTCATGCACCTGTAACAGCTACAATTAGATTAACTTTAAATTACAAAGATAATTTATTTATAGATAGAACAGCTCAAGATTTCGAAGATATACCACTTAATGGAATTACAGGTTCAATAGCTGGACCATCTCAGACTACTAAATATTGTACTAATACTTCATTAACCTACACCGCTTCTGTTAACTCGGGAACAAACCAATTCTTATGGACAGTACCAAGTGGATGGATAATTCAGTCTGGACAAAACACAACAACTTTAGTTGTAAAACCAGACTGCACCACGAGTGGAAATGTAGTTTGCAATTTTTCAAGAAGTGCAGCAAGTTCAAATTATATAGTACAAAGATCTCTAGCTGTATCCAGAAACAATCCTTCTTTTTCAGTTGGAAGCGTTCCTTCTGGTGTTCTTATTAGAGGTCTTACTTATAATTTTTCAGTATCATCAGCTCAATGTGCAACAGGTTATAATTGGAATTTCCCAGGTGGTAATGCAAATTGGACAATTTTAGGACAAGGCTCTACATCAGTTTCAGCTACACCTCTTACAAATTCGCTCCCAGGAAATGTAACCGTTACTGCTCAATTTTGTGGAGGAAATGTAATTCAAGTAAGCATTCCTATTTTATTAAATGATCCACCAACTGCATTAGTTGCAAACCCATATAATTGTTTTTCAAATATTAGTTGGGTTGGAAACACAGGTGCTAGTAATTATAGAGTTGAATATAAAAAAAGAACTGAAATTCCTTGGACAGTTTTCTCTAATGGTGTGTTCGCACCAAGTGCAAAATTATTAGGATTAACTTCGAATACACTTTATGATTGGCGAGTTTTAACAAATTATCCAGCAGGACCTAGTAAATATACTATTGGTGAATTTACAACAAAAAATGACAATGTTTGTAATATCCCACAAAATGTAACGGCTGTTTTCGATCCTAATGGTACAAGTGATGGAAATCTTATAACTGCAAGTTGGAGTTCCGTATTTGGGGCACAATCATACACTGTCGAATATAAACCTACCACTTCTCCCACTTGGATAGTGGCTGGAACAACCTCATCTGCAATTTTAAATTTTTTTATTAATAATTGCGTTCCTCAACAATATCAAGTACGAGTAAGGGCAAATTGTGACTGCGGCGTCGGAAATAGTTCTTACTCCAATTTTGCGAATTTCACATCTAGTTTTCCTAGTTGCATTGCATTAAGCAGCGAATTTATTCCTGGTGTATTATATACTAATAACACACATGCATATTTAACTATGGGACCTGGTGGCTATTTTCAAAATACTGTAAGATTTCGTATTGCTGGTTCTAATTCGGCTTGGAGATATTCAACCACAACAAATCAATATAATAATAGAAACTTGTTTGGATTATTATGTAATACTACCTATGAATGGGAAGCACAAAAAAATTGTGGGTGTACAAATAGTTCATTTATTGCTGGACCTAACTTTACGACGACAAATGTTAGCTACTCATGTAACTTCCCATCAGGTTTAGGCACAAGTGTATCTAATGTTACAACAAGTAGTGCATTAATATCTTGGGGCAGCCCTGACGATTTTAATGTTAGTAATTTCACATTTGAATACAGAATTTTTGGATCTCTAAACTGGACCATTATTGGAATTGTTAACTATCCTACAGAATATTTTCCACTAACAGGCAATAATACAATAAGTTATAATTTAACCGATTTACAGTCCTGTACTAATTATGAGTATAGGGTAAAGGCAAACTGTTGCGGTTCATCAACTAGCTCTTGGACAAATGGAACATTTGCGTCTGGTCAAGGCAACCCTAGTCAATGTAGAACAATATTTACAGGATTACAGCCAGAAAATATTTCATCTGAGAACAATTTCATCATGAAGCCAAATCCAGCATCTGATAAAGTAATTATAACTTATGTTGGAAATGGAAAAAGTAATGAACAAATAATCATTTCTAACGCTCAAGGATTAATAGTATATAAAAGCAGTCTATTGAGTACAGAAAATGAAAATTCTCTTGAGATAAATTTAGACAATATGGCAAGCGGAATGTATTTTGTAAAAATTGGAAACAATACTAAAAAACTAATAATTACAAAAAACTAATTCGCATATTTTCAAAGGAAAATATAATAAAAAAGCCGCAGATCATTTGATTTGCGGCTTTTTTATAAGTTAAATATCAAAAATTAATATCCTGGATTTTGAGAAATATTTGGATTAGCAGTTAATTCCAATTGTGGAATAGGAAATAGTTTTTTAGCATCATCTAAACCAGCTCCTTCTTTAACACCTCCTTTAAACGGCCATAAATATGAACCTGTTGTATATTTGTCAAATCTTATTAAATCTGATCTTCTCATAGCTTCCCAGTGAAGTTCACGAGCTCTTTCATCTAAAATTTGATCAATATTAATTGATGATAAGTCTCCACTATTATTTCCATATGCGCGAAATCTTAATTTATTTACATAAAGCAAAGCTTCACTTTGACTGCCTCCACTTCTTAAAAGTGCTTCTGCATACATTAAATAAACATCTCCTAAACGATATAAGGGAAAATCAGTATCAACAAATGTTTCGTCTTTGCCTGGCTTTTTGTTAGAATCAATATTTTTAAATTTCGGCAAGGCATATCCATTATCAAACTGATTAACTGTATCAACGTTTATATACTGACCTTTTGTGAAAAATTGATTTCTGCTGTCTAATATGTCAGGTAGTAATTTAGATAAATTTTGTTTTGCTCTAATACCACCCCAACCACTATTAATACCATAATCATCTGCTTTCATTGGTTTCTTTGGGTCACTATCTACTGATGCATGCGCTAGAAAAGTAGTTAGTCCAAAACTTTGAATACTAAGACCATCAGAAAGAATTGGGAAAATAATTTCATTAGTTAATCTGAAATTGTCGGTTAAAAATAAATCACCATACTTAGGTTCTAAAGTATAACCTGCATCAATTACTTTTTTTGCATAGATTGCTGCATCGGCAAATCTTTCATTTCCAGTATAAGTTTTTGCATTTAAATAAAGTTTAGAAAGTAGTGTCCAAGCTGAGGCTCTGTCTGCACGTCCGTATTCAACTGTTCTTGGTTCACCCATTTGTCCTTCAACAATTTTTAATTCAGATTCAATAAAATTAAAGTGATCTGTTCGATTCCTTTCCTTTGGTAAATTACCGCCAATATCTTCTGGGATATATGGACCTTTACCAAATAAGTCTATTAAATGATAATAATTCATGGCTCGTAGAAAGCGTATTTCTGCACGATAGGTATTTATTTGATTTTTTTGATCTTGATTAAATCCTCGATCATCTAATAAACCACTTTCAGTTTGACGCAAAAATTCATTAGAAAGAGCAATTTGATAATAAATACGGTAATACATTGCAATAATAAATTGATTACTGGCTGACCAAGTATTATTATTTAAGTCGGGTATTCCAGGATCATTCCATCCACAAATTGCTTCATCAGAAGTAAGTTCTTCTAATTTCCATAAACAACGAATATAACCAGATGAACCACCATCTAAACCAACAATATCAGAGGAATTTGGTCCATTACTTCCTGTGTTAGATAAACCGCCGTAAATTTTAGCTATTAATGGTTTGTAGTTATTATAATCCTTGTAAACGCTAGCTGCATTAAGCCCATACAATGGTTCTTTATCTAAATCTTTAACACATGATGTTAGAAATAAAGTAAACAACATCATAAATGAGAATTTAACTTTTAAAAATGTTTTCATTTTTTATTTGTTTTAAAGTTGAAAATTTAAACCAAAAGAATATACTGTTGGTCTTGGGTAAATATTATTGTCGATTCCACTTGAAACCTCTGGATCAAGGCCAGAATAGTTAGTGATTGTAAATACATTTTGTACGACAAAAGATGCTTTAAGGGATGCTTTGTTATTTAAAATTCTTCCAAAATTATATCCTAGATTAATGTTGTCCATTCTGAAAAACGTAGCGTCCTCAATATAATAATCGGATCTAAATGTATTAACACCAAATTTTTCAAATTTAGAATCAAAATAACTTTGATTTAAATTCTGAAAAAATGCCCTTCCATTATCAATATTAGCATAATTTCCCCTTTCAGCATTAATCTGATTATATAAATAGTTACCAAACTGAGCTCTAGAAACAAAACCTAAAGACCATTTTTTATAGCTGACATTCGAATTGAATCCAAAATATAATTTAGGTTCAGGATTTTTAAACCAATAAAAATCATTGTCATTAATAATTGGAAGTCCCTTAGAATCTACATCACCATTAAAATTCGTAAATTGACCCTCTATTGGATTTCCATTTGCATCATATTTTTGTTCTAATACATAAAATGAATTAATCGGTAACCCAACATTTTGATTTTGTATTGTAAGACCTGTTCCACCTGCTATTCCGCCGGTCAGAATTCCTCGGAACTTTTCGTCTGTAACTAAATTAATCTTAGTTATTTTATTTCTATTTCGAGTTAAATTAAAACCTAATTCCCAATTTACATTTTTATTAGCTATTGGAACAATATTAATCCCTAATTCAATTCCTTTATTTTCAATTGATCCAACATTAGTTAAAAGTCTGTTGGAAAGTCCTCCCGCTGATACTGTAACAGTGTTTATAAGGTCACTTGTATATTTTTCGTAATAATCAACTGTTCCATAAATTCTATTGTTAAAAAATCCAAAATCAATACCTGCGTTATAAGTAGCCGTTTCTTCCCATTTAATAAATGGATCATAAGGGTCAGGTCTTAGAGTTGTGTAAAATGTATTTCCAAATATATATCCTGAGGTTGCTTCTCCTTGAGTAAAATTAGCAATGTATGGATAGTCACTAAATATTTCTTGCTGACCAACAATACCATATCCTAATCTTACTTTTAAGTCTGAAAATACATTTAAGCTTTTTATGAATTTCTCATCTATTGCTCTCCAAGCAAAAGCTACCGAAGGGAATAATCCAAATCTAACATCTTTTGCAAAACGAGAAGAACCATCATTTCTAAGCGTTACTGTTAGTAAATAACGCTCCATAAAATTGTAATTTAATCTTCCATAAACCGATAATAAGGCGTTATCTGTAAATGAACCAAATGGATTTTTAGCAGTTAAAATAGTATCTCTTTTCCCATTTTCTAAATCAAATGATGGGCTTGAAGTTTCAAAATTTTGAAAAGAATATCCACCAGTCAAATCAATTCTGCTTTTAATTGATTTTATTTCTTTAACGTAGTTTAAATAAAATTCGATTAAATCATTATTTTTTTCTTGTTTATATTGAGAAAACGTACCTTCTCTTCCGGCTGCTAAATTACCAATTGCAGATGTTGCTTCCACTAATACAGATCCTTTACCTCTTGCTCGATCTGTCGCTAAATTTAAATTAGCTCGAAGCCCATCTATAAATGGTATTTTGTAATCTAATGCTATATTTCCTAAAAATCGGTTCACTTCAGAAATATCTTTTCTTTGTTCTAATAAACCCACCGGATTTCTGGGCGATAATGCATCTGGTCGTCCTGTACTTGTTAAATATTCAAAAAAGCCTCCATACAATGGACTATTAGATCTTATTTCCTGAGTAGGGTCAAATCCTACTGCTGTACCAATTGCTCCTTGATCTGCAAATCTATTTTCTGAATATGAATATTTAGCATTTACATCTACTTTTAAGGTGTTTTTGAAAAATGATGGGCTCAAATTTAAAGAAGGTGCAATTCGTTCTAATTTTGAAGTCTTTAAAACACCTTCTTGGTTTAAATATCCAATCCCAACTCTATAAGGTAATTGTTTTATACCACCAGTTATTGAAATATTATTATCTGTAGTGAATGCAGTTTGGTAAATTTCATTTTGCCAGTTAGTATTTGCTTTTCCTAAACGTGCTATTTGCGTAGCTGTTCCACTATCTGTTACTAATTTTCGAAATTCATCCGCAGATAAAACATCTACAAACTTATTTACTTTGGAAAGTGAATTCAATGTATTTAATCCAACATGTACTTTCCCATCTCCTAAAGCACCTTTTTTAGTAGTAATCAAGATTACTCCGTTTGCAGCTCTTGATCCGTAAATTGCAGAAGCAGAAGCATCCTTTAAAACAGTATAGTTTTCAATATCATTAGGATTAATTAAACTTAATGGGTTAGGAGCTCCATTTATCGCACCATTATCAACTGGCACTCCATCAATTACATATAAAGGATCGTTACTTGCATTCAAAGAAGTACCTCCTCTTATTCTGATTCTAGAACCTGAACCTGGAGCTCCACCATTAGAGGTAATCTGAACTCCTGCAATTTTTCCAGTAATCAATTGCTCAGGAGTAGAAACTGCTCCTGCATTGAAATCTTTGGAATTGATAGAAGTAACGGAACCTGTTAAATCTTTTTTAGCAACTGCTCCATACCCGATTACTACAGTTTCATTTAGGTTAATAGAACCAGACTTGAATTTAAAATTTAACACTGCATCCTGTCCAGCTCCAACAGTTATTGATTGACGAAGGCCTTCGTATCCAATAAAGTTTGCAATAACCACATAAGTGCCTGGTGCAACATTGCTGATTTTATAGTTACCATCAATATCTGTAGCAGAACCTTGACGAGTACTTTCAATAACTACTGATACACCCGGTAATGTCTCACCAGTTTCATCCTGCACCTTTCCGGCTATACTTCCGTTTTGTGCCCAAGCTTCCGAAAGTGACATAATTAGCACCATAAAAGCAATCAGATGCCTTTTAAAGTAGATTTTTTTCATTTAGTTAAGTTTTTGTTAAGGAATTATTTAAAATTGTTACGTTTACGAGTCGACTAATTTACACACATATTTAAATATTCCAAATTACATGCAACTTCAAAAGTTAATATCTGCTAAATGTTTAGTTTACATTACATTATTTTGGATAATGAGTCTATCGCCTGTTTTTGCCCAAGTTTCGGGAGTGGTAAATTTAGGTAATGTGATTTCGTTTGAAAAAATTACCAATGGATTGATATTAAAAACAGAGTCTGGAGTTTGCCAGGTATCATTTACCAATAAAAACATGGTTCGTGTGCGCGCTACACGAACTTTGTTCGAAAAAGACTTTTCCTATGCAGTAATTGAGCAGGCAAAAACTAGCATGACTGTAAATATTACAGACAAAAAAGATTTTTTTGAAATTCTATCAGATTCCTTAAATCTAAACATTTATAAAAATCCATTTCGGATTAGTTTTATGACTAAGGATGGAATAGTTATCAATGAAGATGAAAAAAACTTGGGAACCTCTTGGGTAGGAAATGAAGTTACCACCTATAAAAAAATGCAGGATGGTGAACGATTTATAGGTCTTGGCGAAAAAACGGGCCCTTTGGATAGACGAGGTAATGGATATACCAATTGGAATACTGACGATTTCGGTTATCATACAGATGCCGATCCTTTGTATGTTTCTATTCCTTTTTATATTGGACTACACCACGAACAGGCTTACGGTATATTTTTCGATAATACGTTTAAAAGCTATTTTAATTTTGGCGCTTCTAATGATCGATTTTCCTCTTTTGCAGCAGATGATGGAGAAATGAACTACTATTTTATTTATCATAAAAAAGTAAGCGGAATTATTGAATCATACACTGCATTAACAGGCAGAACTCCACTCCCACCACTTTGGAGTTTAGGTTTCCAGCAATGTCGATGGAGTTATTTTCCAGATACAGAGGTTTTATCGATCGCAAAAACATTTAGAGAAAAGAAAATTCCAGCTGATGTTATTTATCTAGACATTAATTATATGGATGATTATAAAATCTTCACTTGGAACAAAACACACTTCAAACAACCAGATAAACTTCTAAAAGATTTAAAAGATATTGGTTTCAGAACTACTGTAATTGTAGATCCTGGAATTAAAAAAGAAAATGGATATGCAAGTTATCAAGAAGGATTAAAGCAAAATTTATTTGTTAAATACTCTGATAATGAAGTCTACACGGGTCAGGTTTGGCCAGGTTGGTGTCACTTTCCTGATTTTACCCAAAACAAAGCGAGAGAATGGTGGGGAAATTCATTCAAAGGATACGTTGATAATGGAATTGAAGGTTTTTGGAATGACATGAATGAGCCTGCAAGTTGGGGTCAGTTTATGCCAAATAATATTCTTTTTGATTATGATGGTTTGAAAGCAACGCATAAACGAGCAAAAAACATCTACGGAATGCAAATGGCCAGAGCCACTTACGAAGGAACCAAAAAATTAATGAATGGTAGACGACCTTTTATTTTGACCCGAGCTGGATATGCAGGATTGCAACGTTACACTGCTTTATGGACAGGTGATAATCGGTCGGAAGACGATCATATGATGGCTGGAGTACGATTAGTAACCAGTTTAGGTTTGAGTGGAGTATCATTTGTTGGGATGGATGTAGGTGGTTTTACGGGAAACCCAAGTTCGGAATTATATCAAAGATGGATGTCATTGGGAGCTTTTACTCCATTTTATCGTGCGCATACCAGCTACAATACCAAATCTGGTGAACCATGGACTTTTGGAGAAGATGCTGAAGATAATGTCCGAAATTATATTCAATTACGCTATAATTTGCTGCCTTATTTATATTCAGCTTTCTATGAATCGAACCAAAATGGTTTACCTGTGGCCAGATCTATGGCAATTGATCATAGTTTTGATGCTAAAATTTACCAATCAGATTATCAACAACAATATTATTTTGGAAAAGGAATTTTGGTTGCACCCTTTTTGAGTACTCAAAAATTCGGGATAGTGTATTTGCCTTCAGGTGATTGGTTTGACTTATATGATGATAAAAAAATAGTGGGAAATACTGAATTTATTGCAGAATCAGGATTAAATCGTCTACCTGTTTTTGTAAAAGGAGGAGCTATTATTCCAATGCAATCTCCCATACAACACACTGCCGAAAAAGGAAATGATACACTTTATGTTCATTTATACAAAGGATCTTTAAGGAATGAATTGGTTTATTATGAAGATGATGGGATTACCGATGCGATGGAAAAAGGTGCTTTTTGTAAACGTAAAATGAATTATGATCCACAAAAAAACGAATTCACAATAGCAGCGCAAGAGGGTGCTTATGTTTCTAGATTTAAAATAATATCAGTTTTGTTTCATGGTTTTAGTGGTAATGAAAAAATGAAAATGAATGGTGCAGATCAGAAAACCGCTAAAGAATTATTTCGGTTTTTGAATAGTAGTATGTATGGGGAAATGCCTTTAAAGGCAGGAGAAATGAATGTATTATCCTTACCAGTTGTGAGTTCGACTTTTAATAAAAATGAAATAAAAGTAAGCTGGTAAGAGGTTTTTGAAAGCTGATGTTTTCGAGAATGATTATCTAAATTCAAAAAATATTTCACTCCTCCAAAGTTTTGAAATAATAAAAATGATGGATTCACTTATAGTTTAAATTTAAAATGAAATTCGATTTAAATAAAAAATAGAATCAACAAAAATGTAAACATGAAAAAATTAAGTATTTGTATTTTTCTAGCATTTCTATCTATAAGTTGTAAAGAGAAAGAAACTGAAAAGGTAACTCCAAAACCTATTATTGAAGAGCCAGAGGTTTCAAATTTTGCCAAAGGTGCTGATGTTGGATGGATAACTCAAATGGAAGCTTCTGGAAGAAAATTTTATTCGAGTTCAGGTTCAGAAACGGAAGGAATAACACTTTTGAAGTCTTTGGGAATGAATACGATACGATTGCGAGTTTGGGTAAATCCAACTCCTGCTTATAATAATACCGCAGATGTAGTTGCAAAAGCATTAAGAGCAAAAAATTTAGGATTGCGTATCATGATTGATTTCCATTATAGCGATTCTTGGGCAGATCCTGGTAAGCAAACCAAACCAGCTGCTTGGGTTGGGCAGGATCTTGAGGGCTTAAAAACTTCAATAAGTAACCATACAACTCAAGTTTTAACTGAATTAAAAAACAACGGGATAACACCAGAATGGGTGCAAGTAGGCAATGAAACCAATGATGGAATGCTTTGGCCGGAAGGAAGAGCTTCGACCAATATGAAAAACTTTAGTGAAATGGTAAATGCAGGATATGATGCAGTTAAATCAGTATTTCCAACTTCTAAAGTTATTGTTCACATATCAAATGGTTGGGATAATGGACTTTTCAGATATCTTTTTGATGGTTTAAAAGTGAACGGAGGCAAATATGATGTAATTGGCATGTCATTGTATCCAAATCCTACGAATTGGGCAAGCTTTAATAACCAATGTTTAACCAATATGAATGATATGGTTGCCAGATATAATAAAGAAGTAATGATTGTTGAAATTGGAATGAGTTGGGATAGTGCAGATGATTGTAAACTTTTTATTGCAGATATTATAACTAAGACAAAATCAATTGCTGGCGAAAAAGGATTAGGAGTTTTATATTGGGAACCGCTTTCTTATAATAATTGGCAAGGATATACTTTAGGTGCTTTGGATAATTCAGGAAAACCAACCGTTGCACTAGATGCATTTGCGAAATAATTTCAATGTTTAATTTATGTTAAATTTAAATTGTAATTTTTTCGAAAACCATTAAAAACATCTAATTCTGAATGCATCATTTACCTAAAGTTTTATTCATAATTACCTTATTACAGGCAAGTTTTACCTTGCATGCTCAAACATCGCCTAGAGAAAAATTAAATTTTGATGATGGATGGAAATTTAGTTTTGGTCATGCCTCAAATCCAGAAAAAGATTTTAACTATTCAATTGTTCCTGTTTTTTCAAAATCGGGAGCTGCTGCAAAAACTGCCATTGATCCTAAATTTAAAGATAGCTTATGGACCAACATTAACATTCCGCATGATTGGGCAGTTACCTTGCCATTTGTAAAAGTTAGTGATTTTAATGTTGAATCGCATGGTTACAAACCTGTTGGAGGATTATTTCCAGAAACGAGTATTGGATGGTACCGAAAACATTTCCGAATTGCCAAGTCTGATTCTGGGAATCGTTTTCAAATTCAGTTTGATGGAATTTTTCGAGATGCCAATATATGGCTCAATGGATTTTATTTAGGAAACAACCAAAGTGGGTATTTAGGCGCTCAATATGATGTTACTGATTTTATTAATTACCATGGCGATAATGTATTAGTAGTTCGTGCTGATGCAACTCAATATGAAGGTTGGTTTTATGAAGGCGCTGGTATTTACCGTCATGTATGGCTAAATAAATTTAAAAATCTTCATATTGCTACTGATGGAATTTTTGTTTTCTCCTCCATCCAAAATAATAAGGCAAGTATTTCCATAGAAACTTCGGTTACTAACGAAAATTATACACCAACTTCTTACACAATAACTTCTTATTTAGCAGATAGGAATGGCAAAAAAATCGCACAAGCTAAAGATCAGAATGCATTATTAACCAGTAATGAAACGAAAGAAAATAAGCAATCAATTTCAATCACCAACCCTAGACTTTGGAATTTGGATGATCCGTATTTGTATCGAGTTGTTGTAGAAATAAAGTCTGGAGGAAAATTAATAGATAAAAAAATCTTACGCTATGGAATAAGATCTATTGAAATAAAACCGAACGGATTCTACCTAAATGGTAAAAATATTAAAATAAAAGGGGTCAACAATCATCAGGATCATGCTGGAGTTGGGAGTGCTTTGCCAGATTATCTACAATATTACCGAATTAGCTTGCTAAAAAACTTGGGGGTAAATGCTTATCGGACCAGTCATAATGCTCCAACGCCAGAATTGCTAGACGCTTGTGATAGTTTAGGAATGTTGGTCATGGACGAACAGCGTTTGCTGAACAGTGGGCAAGAATACATGGAACAGTTTGTTCGATTGATAAAACGCGACAGAAGCCGAACTTCTGTTTTTATGTGGAGCATTGGAAATGAAGAAGGCTGGATACATACGAATAGTTACGGAAAAAGAATTGCTCAAACTTTTATTAATAAGCAAAAAGAATTAGACCCAACCAGAACCTGTACGTACGCCGCTGATTTGGGAAATATTTTTAACGGCATCAATGAGGTTATCCCAGTTAGGAGTTTCAATTACCGGCAATTTGCAGTCGAAGATTATCACAAAGAACATCCGAACCAACCCATCATTGGAACAGAAATGGGTAGTACAGTTACCACACGAGGTATTTATTTAAAGGATACCATCAGAGCATATGTTCCAGATCAAGATATAACTGCCCCATGGTGGGCGAGTAAAGCAGAAGATTGGTGGAAACTTGCTGCTGTAAATGATTATTGGTTGGGTGGTTTTGTATGGACTGGGATGGATTACCGAGGTGAACCAACACCGTATAAATGGCCAAATATTAATTCACATTTTGGAATTATGGATATGTGTGGCTTTCCTAAAAATATATATTATTACTACCAAAGTTGGTGGACAGATAAAGATATTCTTCACATTTCGCCACATTGGAATTGGAGAGATAAACGTGGCGAACCAATAGATGTCTGGGTAAATTCTAATGCAGATAATGTTGAATTATTTTTGAATGGAAAAAGTTTGGGAAAGAAAGATATGCCCCGAAACAGTCATCTAAATTGGACAGTAAATTATGAACCAGGTAAATTAGAAGCTATTGCTTACAAAAAAGGTAAAAAACTTAATGCTAAAATAGAAACGACTGAACAACCCTTTGAAGTGGTAATCACACCGTATAAAACTACAACCATTGCTGATGGAAAAGATGCAACCGTTATAAATGTAAGTGTAGTTGACAGGCAAGGGCGTGAAGTACCCGATGCTGATAATATGATCAGATTTTCTATAAAAGGAGATGCTAAAATTATTGGAGTAGGTAATGGTGATCCAAGCAGTCATGAAGCAGATATTTGTGCAGATGGAATGTGGCAAAGAAGTTTATTTAACGGCAAGTGCCAAGTGATTATTAAATCAGGAAATAAACCCGATCTCATCAAATTTGAAGCAAAATCAACGGGGCTGTGGACTGGAGCAACCGATATTATAACCGTGGCTCCAGAAAACATGGCTAAAATTACCATTGATAAAAATTATGAATTGAAGGGTGAAGCCGCTAAAAATAGAGCGGTAGATAAAATGCTAGGTGCCGACATTTCTTTTTTACCAGAATTAGAAGATCAAGGAATAAAATTTTCGGAAAATGGAGTTGAAAAAGATCCAATTCTGATCTTAAAAGACCATGGCTTTAATTATGTTCGTCTAAGGATTTTTAATGATCCGGCCACCGATAGTGGATATTCTCCAAAAAAAGGTTTTTGTGATCTGAAGAATACCAAAAAAATGGCAAAGCGAGTAAAAGCTGCAGGAATGAAATTATTGTTAGATTTTCATTACAGCGATTATTGGGCAGATCCAGGCAAACAATATAAACCATCTGCATGGAAAGGATTAGCTTTTAACGAACTTAAAAAAGAATTGTACACCTATACTAAAATGGTGATGCAAGAATTAAAAGATCAAGGAACGACACCAGATATGGTACAAATTGGCAATGAAATTAATCATGGAATTGTATGGCCAGAAGGAAGCGTTGCCAATCCAGATGGTTTGGCTCAGCTTTTAAATGCAGGTACCGCTGCCGTAAAATCTGTCGACCCAAATGTTGTAATGATGCTGCATATTGCATTAGGTGGTCAAAATCATGAATCTGTAAATTTTATTGATCAGATGCTTGCCAGAAATGTACATTTCGATGTTATTGGTGAATCTTATTACCCAAAATGGCATGGAACATTAGATGATTTAAGAGATAATCTAAATAATCTTGTGCAACGATATCAAAAAGACATAATTGTTCTAGAATATTCTCAGTTAAAAAACGAAGTAAATCAGATTGCTTTTGATCTACAAAATGGCAAAGGAAAAGGAACTTGCATTTGGGAACCGCTAAGTACTTGGGAGTCAGTTTTTGAAAGAGATGGAAAATCTAATGCGTATTTGCTCGAATTTGATGATATTTCGAAAAAATTCCTTTTAAAATAAAATAGTAAAATGAAAGATTTGTAGTGCAAGTAGAAAAGCTAAAAAAAGACTTTTGCGAATTATTTGGTGTAGAACCCTTAATCATTCGTTCACCTGGGCGAGTAAATATTATTGGAGAACATACCGATTATAATGATGGTTTTGTATTACCTGCTGCTATAAATAAAGCTGCATACTTGGCAATTTCATTAAGAACCGATGATGAAATTCATTTAATTGCTCAAAATTTAAACGAAAAATACTCAATAAAAATTGATGATTTAAAACCTGACAAACTAGTAAACTGGCCAAACTACATCTTAGGCGTTGTTGATCAATTTTCAAAAAGAGGTTTACCGTTAAAAGGATTTAATGCAATATTGAATAGTGATGTACCAATGGGTGCAGGAGTTTCATCATCTGCTGCTGTTGAATGTGCAACTGCATTTGGGCTTAATGAATTACTGAATACTAACTTAAGTAGGTTAGAATTGGTCAACATTGCTCAAAAAGCAGAACATGAATATGCTGGAGTATTATGCGGTATTATGGATCAATTTGCTTCTACGATGGGTAAAAAAGATCATGTTATGAAAATCGATTGTCGATCTCTGGATTTTGAATATGTACCATTTAACTTAAATGGAATAAAAATTCTTTTACTAAACACAAACGTAAAGCATACTTTGGCTTTATCGACCTATAATACCCGACGAACAGAATGCAAACAAGCTATAGAATGGATTCAAGAATTCATTCCCCAAATTTCTACTTTAAGAGATGTGAATATTGAAATGTTGAATATGTATGTTTTACCAAAAAATGCAGTTGTTTATAATCGGGCAAAATTTATAATTGAAGAGTTAAATCGGGTTGAAAACGCTTGTCAGGATTTAAAAAATGATGATGTCAAATCTCTCGGTAAAAAAATGTTTGAAACCCACGATGGTTTGAAAAATCTGTATGAAGTTAGTTGTAAAGAATTAGATTTTTTGATTGATTCGGTTAAAAATAAAACTGAAGTTATAGGAGCAAGAATGATGGGAGGAGGTTTTGGAGGTTGTACAATTAATTTAGTTAAAGAAGAAAAGTTGGAAGAATTAATTAATCAAATAAAACCAGCTTATGAAGAAAAAATGAATTTGCCACTCTCCTATTTAATTGCAACGATTGAAAATGGAACCGAAATTATCAATTAAAATGTTTGATCTAAAAGAACATTCCCACACCCGTAAAAATATACTAACTGGTGAATCTATTTTGGTTTCTCCGCATCGGATGAAACGACCTTGGCAAGGTAAAGTTGAAGAAATAATAGATGAAACCAGACCAAGCTATGACCCTTCATGTTATTTATGCCCAGGAAATAAACGATCTGACGGAAGTATTAATCCTGATTATTTCAAAACGTATGTTTTCACAAACGACTTTTCTGCATTATTGACAGAAACTCCAAAAGGTGAGTTTGTTGAAGAAAATTTACTAATTGCAAGGAGTGAAAGTGGTATCTGTCGAGTAATTTGTTTTTCTCCAGATCACAGTATTACACTGCCACTTATGAGTGAGTCACAAATTATAGAAGTAATTTCTCTTTGGCAAAACGAATTTAACGATCTTTCTAAAAACTCATTCATAAAATACATTCAGATTTTTGAAAACAAAGGAGAAATAATGGGTTGTAGTAATCCACATCCGCACGGACAAATTTGGGCTTCTTCATCTATTCCGATCGAAATTACCAAAGAAACCGTTCAACAAAAGGCCTATTTTCAGCAGAATGGAGTAAGCCTGCTTTCTGCATATCTTTCACTTGAATTAAAAAAACAGGAAAGAATCGTCGTAGAAAATGATGATTTTGTTGCACTTGTACCTTTTTGGGCAACATGGCCATACGAAACATTAGTGATTAGCAAAAGGCATATTCAACAAATTTCTCAGTTAACTGAAAAGGAAAAAGGTTCTTTAGCAAACATTTTAAAAAGACTAACTACCAAATACGATAACCTTTTTAACATCTCTTTTCCTTACTCTGCGGGTATCCATCAAATGCCTGTAAATGATGGTGAACATGCTGAATGGCATTTCCATATCCATTTTTATCCACCATTATTGCGCTCTGCAAGCGTAAAAAAATTTATGGTGGGATATGAAATGTTGGCAAATCCACAGCGTGATATTACTCCTGAAATGGCCGCTCTAACTTTACAATCACTTTCAGAAATTCATTATAAAACTAAATTTTAAGAATTCATTTACTTTAAAACATTAAATTAAACCCATATTTAAAATCTTCTAAACCTAACCTATGCAACTCAAATTAATCGATTATGCAATTATTGGAGTGTATTTTCTTTTTGTAGTAACAATTGGATATGTATTAAAAAAGAAAATAAAAACGAGTAACGACTTTTTGATGAGTAATCGCAATATTCCACTTTGGATTACTTCTTTGGCATTTATTTCTGCCAACCTTGGTGCTCAGGAAGTTTTAGGAATGGCAGCAAACGGAGCCAAATACGGCTTGTACACTGTCCATTTTTACTGGTTAGGTGCATCACTTGCAATGATTTTTCTAGGTGTGTTCATGATGCCTTTTTATTATGGAAGTAAAGCCCGTTCAGTTCCAGAATATCTTGCCTTGCGCTTTGATGAAAAAACAAGAGGTTTTAATGCAATAACATTTGCTGTAATGACTGTGTTTTCGTCTGGTGTTTCATTGTATGCACTGGCTATGTTACTAAATGTAATTTTAGGTTGGGATTTCGATGTTTCTATCTGGTTGGCAGCAGGCATTGTATTGGCTTACACGTATTTAGGTGGACTTACCAGTGCAGTTTATAATGAAGTTTTACAATTTTTTCTCATTGTTTTAGGAATTGCACCATTGGTTTATCTTGGTTTGGATAAAGCAGGTGGTATTGAAGGTATTTTACAAAATGTAGATAATGCCAAACTGCATGTTTGGAAAGGTATGGCCGATGCATCTACCAATCCAATGGGAGTTGACGCATTTAGCCTTGTTTTTGGATTAGGTTTTGTGCTCGCATTCGGTTATTGGTGTACCGATTTTTTAGTGGTTCAAAGAGCAATGATTTCTAAAAACTTAAATGAAGCACAGCGAACTCCAATTATTGCGAGCATTCCCAAAATATTAATGCCTGCAATTGTTATTCTGCCAGGAATTATAATTCTTGCTTTACAAAATCAATATACTGGTTACGAACTTCCTGTAAATGCAAATGGTGATAAAGATTATAACATGGTGTTGCCGATTTTGCTTTCAAATTTATATCCGAATGGGATTTTAGGTGTTGGTATTACTGCGTTAATTGCTTCGTTTATGTCGGGAATGGCAGGTAATGTTACCGCGTTTAATACAGTATTTACTTTTGACATTTATCAGGCTTACATAAAAAAGAATGCTTCCGAAAAACATTACCTAACCGTTGGAAAATTAACAACAGTACTGGGAATTATTATTTCTATTGCTACTGCTTACATTGCCAGAGGCTATAATAGCATTATGGATTTACTGCAATTGGTTTTCGGTTTTGTAAATGCTCCACTTTTTGCAACATTCTTTCTGGGTATGTTTTGGAAATTCACCACTGCCAATGGAGCTTTTTTTGGCTTATTGAGCGGAACAGGTGCTGCAGCTTTAACTCACGGTCTTACTGTTGCAGAAGGTAAGGGTGGTTGGATTGCAACGGTTCATACATTTAGTTCAGGTACTAGCCATGCTTTTAATATTGCCTGGATTGCTTTTTTGGTTTGTTTTGTAGTAACCGTTTTAGTTAGTTTATTCACCACCCGTAAAGAAGAAAGTAGCTTGATTGGTTTGGTATATAGTTTAACTCCGAAGCAAAAAGATAGTTCAAAAATTTGGTATAAAAATCCCCTGATTCTTGGAATAATAGTACTTGTAGCTACGCTTATTCTAAATATTATTTTTTATTAAAAAAAAACTAGAAACCATGATGAAAAAAATTCTTGATTTACGATTTACCATTGGTGCTTTTTTTACAATAATTGGTACGCTTTTACTAATTTATCGCTTTTTCTTTGAAAATACCTTGACTTCCCAAACCACTGTAAATTTATGGGGAAGTTTAATTTTTCTCATTTTTGGGCTATTTATGATTATTTTATCCTATAGTTCAAAGTTAGTGGAAGATTAATTTCAGTTATTATAAATATGAAAAGATTAACAACTGGACTGGCATCTAGAGAAGATTTTAAAACAACTCTTGATGGAAAACAAGTTGATCTTTTTTATTTAAAAAATAAAGGAATTGAAGCAACATTTACCAATTATGGTGCAAGAATAATAAATCTATTAACTCCAAATTCTTTTGGGGAAATTACTGATGTAATTATTGGTTTCGACACGCTCGAAGGAATTCGAAATGGAGTTGATGCTTATCACGGAGCTACAATTGGGAGATATGCTAATAGAATTGCAAAAGGCAAATTACTTATTGATGGAGTTGAATATCAGCTACCTACAGATGCTGAAGGAAATTGCTTACATGGCGGTTCTGGAGGTTTTCATACAGTAGTTTGGGATGCAGTCCAACTTGATGAAAGCACAATTCAATTTACATATTTATCCAAAGATGCGGAGAAAGGTTTTCCGGGAAATTTATTAGCAAATGTTATTTATAGTTTAACAGATGCTGCAGAATTAAAAATTACGTATTCAGCAACTACCGATCAGAAAACTGTTTGCAACCTTACCAACCATTCCTTTTTTAACTTGAATGGAACGGGAAGTACTAACAAACATAAATTGAGAATTTATGCATCTCTATTTCTTCCAATAAATGCAGAAATGATACCAATTGGAAATTATTTATCCGTAGAAAATACTGCATTTGATTTTCTAGAATTTATGGAAATTGGATCAAGAATTAACAATAGAGAAGAACAATTATTACTATCGAATGGCTATGACCATACTTTTGTTTTAAACAAACATGATCAAGTTTTACAATTAGCAGCTGAAATAATTGGAGATAAAAGTAAAATTTTTAAGCAGGTTTACACTACCGAACCTGGTTTGCAATTTTATGGTGGGAATTTCATGCAAGGCAAAAATATCCTAAAAAATGGGGTTACAGATGAATTTAGAACTGCATTTTGTTTAGAAACCCAACATTTTCCTGATTCACCAAATCAACTAAATTTCCCTTCTACCATTTTAGAACCCGGTAAAGAATTCGCCAGTACAACTATTTATAAATTCTTTGTTTAAAATCAGCTTTATTTGTTCTAAATTTAAAGGATTATTGAATAAAGAAATTGCTTTAAATAATTTCTTTTCATTTAAATTAAAAAATTACAACATGATTTATACCTCCAGAATAAAAGCTTCTTATTTAACATTTATATTATTTTCTTTTTTACTATTCAATTCTTTTCTTGGATTTTCTCAAGTTACGATGTTGGTAAAAGTTCCGAAAAATACACCCCAAAACGACAATATTTTTATTGCTGGAAATTTCAATAATTGGAATCCTGGAAATGCAATCCATCAATTGACTAAAATAAATGATAGCATTTTTTCCATCACCTTTCCTTCTCAATCTGGCACAATACAATATAAATTCACTCGCGGTGCTTGGGCTAAAGTAGAAGTAACCGCGTCTGGCGGATCGGTTGCCAACCGAACTTTTACTTTTGGAAACGGACAAACACTTAATTTATCTGTTGGAAACTGGGAAGATTTAACCGGATCCGGAGGTGCACAGCATACCGCTAATGCCAATGTAAGTATCTTAAGTACCAATTTTGCTATACCGCAATTAAACAGAACCCGTAGAATTTGGATTTATTTGCCGACAGATTATGCAAGCTCAAATAAAACCTATCCTGTGCTTTACATGCACGACGGGCAAAATTTATTCGACGCATTTTATTCATTTTCAGGTGAATGGGGTGTTGATGAAGCTTTAGCTGTCAAACAAACGATGGGCGATGCTGGAGTTATCGTTATTGGAATTGATAATGGCGGAAGCAATCGATTAAATGAATATAATCCATATATACATCCACAATATGGTGGTGGAGATGGAGATGAATACATGGAATTTATAGTCGACAATTTAAAACCATATATTGATTCAGTTTTCAGAACTAAATCTGACAGAGAAAATACGGGTATAGCGGGAAGTTCGATGGGAGGATTAATTTCTTTATATGGAGGTGTAAAATACCAACAAGTATTTGGCAAAATAGGCGTGTTTTCACCAGCCTTTTGGATTGCTCCTTCCCTTTACACATTTGTAAGAAATACACCAATTACTTATGCTCCAAAAATATTTATTATTGGTGGAGGTAACGAAAGCCAAAACTTAGTTAATGAAATGCAGGCAATGGTTGATACGTTAAATAATGCTGGATACCCATCATCTAATATAAATTATCAAGTAAAACCAGATGGGCAACATAGCGAATGGTTTTGGAAACGAGAGTTTCCAGCCGTTTATTCTTGGTTATATGCAAACACAACAGGAATAAATTCTAATTCTTCTTATTTAAATTTCTCAGTTTATCCAAACCCAGCCTCAGATCAATTAACGATACAAGGAGATTTCGAATCGGATAAAATAAGTGTAGAATTAACTGATACAACCGGAAAACTTATAGTAAAGAAGAAATTGCGAAACGGGAAAAATCTAGATCTTCCATCCTTAAGCAATGGTTTATATGTAATTAAAATAAGCGATGGAAATAAGTCTGCAATTAAGAAAGTAATTATTCAACAGAATTAAGAAGTTCAATTTTCTGCTAAAAAACCGGATTGTAAATCCTATGTTAAGATTTTGGAATTGCAAATTCCGAAGAGCTGATTTAGATTTATTTAAAGGTAAAGTTGATAGAAATTATATTACCGACAAGAGTTTGATAAAACGCAATTATTTCTTTAATATCTTTAATTGTTCTGGATTTCTTCGAGTGTCAAAAACATGAGAAATTAAAATCATTTTATTGGATTCATCAACCCAATATATGATTTTATAACTTTTAAAAACTATGTATCTATATTCTTGAATTCTATCTTTTAATAAATCTTCTTTTTGACCTGCAAAAGGATGATTTTTTATTTCCGAAGCAGCTTCGACTATTCCGATTACTAAATTTTCTGCAACATTTATATTTACATTAATTTTATAATATTCAAAAATTTCTTTTAATTTCTCTTCTGCAAAATGAGACCAATAAATAGTTAATTCCACTTTTTGATTTTGGCTCTTAATTCATCTTCCGAAATAATTCTTCCTTTATTAAAATCATCTTCTGATTGATCAATTTCTTTGTTAAACTGATTCACAGACATAGGCATAATTTCTTCGTCAGTTAAATCGGCAACACCTTTTAGAAGTAATTTTTCAAGACCCAATATGATATCCTCGTTTTGAAGTCTAAGAAATTGTTGGATAAAAGATATTTTACGAGCTTCTAGGTTCATCTTTTTTATTTCGAATTTACTATTTTTTTTAATCTGTTTCTAATTTTTAAACGAAACGGAATGTTAAATCAATACGTTCTAACGTAAACAAGATTCCAAAGGTTTTTCTCGGAGTTATGGCCTATTTATTCAAAGTTTCAGGATTCTAACATGACGTTTCGACTTTTTTGTTTGAAGTTCCGACATCTGACTGATTTTGTTGAGTCACTAATATATTGCTGCTTGGTATTTTATAAAACATTTTAATTAATATTGAACAGTAACCTGAATTCCTGTTCCGTCAAAATCGGCTAATACTTTTTGCTGCCTTAATATCTCATCTGCTACTCTTGTTTCTATATCGCAGGTGAAAAAAACAAAAAATGGTTCTGCATCATATCTGAATTTAAAAACACCGTTTACTACATAATCAGTTGGATCGTAACTTAAAGCAGGAGTAAAAGTACCATCTTTCTTTATAACACTAATTAAATAAGACCTAGCGCTTGGTCTATGAGGAAACGAAGTTGAGAAGTATGCACTTGAAAATTTATATTGATCTGTAGTATTGCATGAAAATCTGGTAGTATCAACTACAACAACATTAATATTGGGTGTCCAACTTGATTGGAATAAGTCCAAACCAATTGTTGCTACCGCTTTTGCTTCTCCTATTTTAGACTTAACCTGACCCTTTTTTAAGAAGCAAGTTACTTTTATTGTGTCTTGATTTAATCCAGGACCCAGGTCGCCCTGTTTAGCTGTGCATTTATAACCTACTTCATTTTTCGAGCTTGTAAACGATTTGCCGTTTTGACCATTGTCGTCAAAAATGTTCCCGAATTTACCAGTAGTCTCGTAACTGTATTCTACTACTTGATCATCATTTTTATTTGCTTTTATAAATACTTTTAAAGATTGGCTGGCAGAAAGACCTATTTCAAAATTACTTTGATCAAAGTTAACATCAATGGCTTTTGCCTTTAAATCCCAAATCTCTAATGTTTTAGAATTTATGATATCTGCTTTTATTCTTGCATAATCAATAAATTTCATTCCAATATCTATTACTTCCATTATTTTAAGAATTCTACCCAGTTTCTTTTGAATTTGCTCTGGTGATTCTACAAAATAATTAGTGCCTGCGGCGATATTAAAATCAGCAATATTTTTAAATAAAAATCCAAGCCATTCATTTGACTGTGCTGCTGAGCGATTGTTTATAAAAGCATATAGAAACTCTTCAATTACCTTGCGATAATCACCACTATCTAAAGCATCACTTGCTGCAGGTAAAGAAGCAAGAATATTTTGAGTTGAATTGATCAATGCTTCAAGGTTTGGTGCACCCGCGCCGGCTAAAGATCCAAGCTGAAATTCTTTAAACAAATTTTTATGACCCACAATATCGAGCATCATGGGAAGTATAAAATCAAAAAGTGCAGTTTCCAACCGTATGCGAGAAAGCATAGCTTTTTCAGCATCGGTCAATGGTTCACCTGTTGGTAAGGTTCCGCCAATTATTCTCACTTTGTAGAGCGCTTCTTGTTCAGTACTGATTCTTTTCACGGTCAAATTGTCGGTTGCTTCTGCTGCAAAATCCATCCCTTTTCCAGCTGCCCAATCTTGTAACACACCTTTGAAACTTCGGATAGAACTTGTAGCGGCCAATTTTACAGTTGCAAGTGGCACAACTGCTCCATTATAATTATTAATGAGAGTTGTGGTTACTCCTTGTAGATTTTTAAAAGATTCTTTATACAAAAAAGTTGCTGTCCGTCTTCGGAAGGTATTGGTTACATTAAACTGGCTTAATCCTCTTTCGGCTACTTGCAGTCCACTTCTGATATCATTTGCATCTACCAAAATATCTGCTTCTTGATCTTCCATTACTCTTTTCTTAGGCTGCTCATCATTACTCTGGGCCTGTCGAAGTGTTCCTGAATTAATGATTTCTATTGTTCGCAATCCTAACTTTTCCGCAAACGTTTTCTTTTGTAGCATATCTTTATCAGCGATAAATAATGCTCGAAGCTCTTGTTTAAACTGATTTACAAATGGTACTGCGCCAATAGTTGGTAAATATTTGGTGAATACATCGTAGGGTTGCAAGGTACTTCCCATACTGAAATACAGCAATACTTCTGCTGTAGATTCAATTGAAATAGTTGTATTGTTTTTATCGATAAATCCAGCTAGAATTAAATTACTATCCTTATTAAAAACATACGCCACAGAAGGGAAACCATCATTTACGGCTGCATTCGCCTGACCAGAACTAGTAACCTCAGCCTCTACACCAAGTGATAAAATATCGCAATCTTCATATTTAATTCCTGTTTCAGTTGGAATATCTATTGTTACCGTAATTTTTCCAGGTTCTGATGGCAGATTACCTGGTTTAGGCTCATCTGTTTCCTTTTTACATCCATTCACAAAAAACAACAGCACGAAAAAAAGAAAAATGATTCGTTGAGTTTTCATAGCGTTAATCAATTGATTAGCTAAAAGTAAAAGTTTCTTGTTGAAAAAAAAATATTTCTCTATTAATCAAATGGATAGGAATGGTTGATTCGGAATTGCGGTTGATTTAGATTTATTTACATGGAGTTCAGGCAACAAAGTTTAAATCTTCGTTCGGCATAGGCTTTAGACGTCTGGAGACTACCACAAACTTACAGTGGAGAATGTTGCGAACAGAAAAGCATAAATTTTAGATTAAAAATATTGAATAAGCTACTTAAACTTTATCTTATTCTCATCTTGGCGGTTATCCCAAAATGACAAAATTTCAATTTGCTCTTTATTTATTTCATAAAATATCAAATATGTTCTAATTGGTATCACTCTGGTTGTTTTATTAGAAGTCAATCTCCCTATATATTCCGATCTTGAAAGAACTTTTAGTAAATTATTAACTTCTGATAGTATTTTTAAACTATAACTCGAACTACCATTCCTAATAACATAAAATTCTAATACTTTTTCAAATTGATTTTTTGCGGTTAATGACCAGATTATTTCTTTTCTAGCCATTCCTTTAAACCTGACAAAACTGAATCGTTTTTTACGTGATTGTTATTTGTAATATCATTTCTACCATTTTCTATTGAAAATTGCTGATCAGAGTTCAATTGAAATAAATCTTTTTCATTGGATTCAAAGATTGTTTGCAAGGCATTTAAGAATTTCAAATCTTTTGAATCCTTAATTCTAGCAATAAGATTTTTTTTTATTTGTGCAGTTAAATCCATTATTTTGCTTTTTATATTTCAAAAATAAGCATTATTTTTTGTGAAATTTAAATACTTTGTACTTCAATCCAAATCTACTTTTTAAGATTTAGAAGGGTTAATTATTAGTTGTTGTATATAATTCAGAAATTTAATAAAGCTGCGTGATGTCTGGAACGCCGAACCAAGCGAGGAGATTATTGCGAATAGGTTTCGTCATCCGACCCCGAAGTTCCGACCTTTTTGCACGAAGTTCCGACATCAGACCCCGAAGTTCCGACCTTTTTGCTCGGAGTTCCGGCATCAGACCCCGAAGTTTCGACCTGTTTCTCGGAGTTCCGGTTTCAAAGTGTAAATAGGATATGCAAACGCTAACACGTAGTCTGGAGTCTACGGCGAACAAGGTGGAGACTAAATCGAACAGGGTTAATAAAAGATAATTAAATAAGCTGAATTAAACTCAATGTTCGTTCAGAATAGTTCCTCAATTCTGCGTCATTAATTGGTTCAATGTCAGCATTTGTATTATGTCTATGATGATATTTTTTGGAATAATCGTTTATATCTGTCATTTCTTGAACTTGTCCGACTAGTTTATTAAAAGGGTCTGATGTTGTTGAAGTTCTAACCTTTGCTATAAAGTCGCCCATCCAATCAGTAGGCAAAATAAGGTCAAAAAATTTAAGATGAAAGTAACTTTCCAACGCTGGTCTTATACACCTTGCAATGTTTCTTCTTTCCTGGTCAGTAACGCATCCATTCACTAAGTAATTCCTTATTGCTGTACTATCTTTAAGAACACTTGACAGGGTTTCGTTGTCAATATAGAACTCAACAATGCAACTACTATTGCCTAAAAATTCAATTTTGCTGCATTGTCTTGTTAGACTAATTTGATTTGCACTTTTCCAAAACTCACCAGCAAAAATTATGTTATGCGTTAACACAAACAATTGTTTTGCTTTTTGTCCGAAATACAATAGTTTATTAATTGTTGTCGATTTTCTATTTAAATCGAAACTTGATACTGGGTCGTCAAAAACAATAATTTTGTCTTGTATGCTAGTGTCTATTTCTAGTTTGGTTAAAAAGAATGCTAAAGCCAAAGCACTTTTGTCCCCTTCGCTCAATGAATATTTAAAAGTTGGGTGAGCAATGTTGTCATCTTGCCAAATCTCGTTACCGTTAATATGCAATGCATATTTTATCATTGGTTCTTTGCTGCTACCTACATAGCCACTATCCAATCCACGGATTTCAAGATAAGGAGCAAACGCTTTTAGATATAAGTTGATTTTGGTAGAATAATTTGAAAAGATTGTTGTTGAATAAGTCTCAAGAAGACCTTGCTTTGTGTCTTTGTCAGTATTTAGATTTATAACTGCTTGCTTGTATGTAACCAGGTTTGTGCAATAACCATCAATAGTAGTATCACCTCTTTTCTTAACTGCTTTAAGTTTCTTCAAATCAGTTTCTAATATTGCTAAATTTGGTTGGGAAGAAGTTTTTAATGTTGTGATAAGTTGGTTATAAGCATTTATGTCAGTATTAAATTCAGTAATTTGTTCAGTAAAATCTTCAATTGCCGTTTTGAATTCAGTGAATGCTGAAGTTTCCTGTGCTTGAATTGGATTTTCTGACTTTTGTCTGAATATCTCTTTAACCTTTTCGTAAGCTTTTAGGAATAAGTCCTTTTGTTGAATAATTGATATTAATGTTGGATGATTAGGAATATGTGTTTTCCAAAACTCAATTAGGTTAATATTTGAGGAAATCTTATTCTCTATTTCTAAAAAATCAGCTTCTAAGTTATAATTATTAATTGCTTTCCTAACTTCTTCTATTGAGTTGAGGAGATTGTTATACTCTTCATTGAAATATTGCTTATAAGCTTCTAATATTTCAACACTTTCGTCAAAAGGTCTCAAACAGAAAGGGCAAGTTTCATCTTTAATAGCTTCATATCCTTGCTTGAGCCATTCTTCTTCCTTGCCATCCATTTCAAGATGCACTTTATGTGCTTTAAATTTTAAGGGATATTCATCTGAAATTGTATCAATTGACTTTACTAGAATATCAAATGCATCTTGAAAATCAAATGGAATTGCCAATGTCTTTAATGTAGTTAAAGAAGGCTTTGATACAATGATTTGATAATTTTTTGCTGTTGTTATTTGAGCTTCTTTCGAAGCAATTTTGGTGTCAATATTTGTATCAACAAGTACGTTGCAAAAATCATTGGCAGAATAAGCCATATCAATTGCAATTTCTATTTTTTCGCAAGTCTCTCTTATAACTTGATTTCCTTTCTGAATCCTGTCTTTAATTAATTGGATGTCTGCTTTAAGTGCTATTCCACTTGCTCCAAAGATTATTTCGAAGAGATTTTTTCTATGAGATGTTTGTATTTCTAGTCCAGTATAGATATTGTCATTGATAAAATGAATGTCAAATATTTCGATGTTAGGATAATGTCCATCCCAAACATTATTTTTATATGATAATTTAGGCGTTGTAGCATCGGTCAATACTTCTACTGTTTGAGGGAAAGTTCTATTAAATGCCCTTTTTCTTGTTAGTAAACCATTGTCACCTTTTAAAGAATTTAAGATAACAGATACGGTAGTTTTTCCACTACCATTTTCGCCATAGATAAGATTTAGTCTTTCGAAGTCAGTAGTCCTGTAATTAGTAGGTGGATTATTGTGGTTATAGTCTAGGAATTTACCCGTTCCACTTATTTTAATAAATTTTGTAATCATAGGAAAATCATATTACTTAAATAAAATAGAATCTATTTTTTATTAAATATAGAATATAAATTTAAATTTTATGAATTATATATTTTTTTTAAATCAATTAACCCTAATTCTTTATTATTAATAATTAAATTTTTATCACTTTCTTCCCACTTCGCATTACAAAAAAAAGCAAACTGTTTTGTTAGGTTTTGAGATAAAATATCAATACTATCTTCTAACTTAGAATTTAAATCTAGTTGATTATTATTATTATTTTTGATTTCAGATTTATCAATAATATCAATTAAAGTAGTAAATTTATTTAACATTTCTTCAGTATTCTGCTTGATCCAGAATCCATCTTGTAATGGATACGAAGAATTTTTTAACACAATTTTTCTTATTTTTAACTGATCTATTATACTTTTTAAATAAATTTTTATTGTTTTGATGAATAACTTTAGAAACTCTTTATCTTTAATGTAAAAATCACCTGTAGCTAAATCAAATTCAATTCCATCATCTTTTGAAATAATTAAAAACATTTCTTGTTGAATAATTTTTTTTGAGGAATCTTTAATGATATTCGAATTATTATGGCTAATTAAATTTCGTATCTTACGATACTTAGTTATCTCTTTCCAAATATTATCTTCATCTCCTAAATCTATTTCTGCCACTAATTTTAAATATTTTCTACTTTTCTCAATATAACCTTCACCATTTAAATCCGCAACCTTTATTAAATTTAATCCTTTCCTATTATCAATATCACACAATTTTTTTAACCAGTTTTCAAATAGTCCAAATATTGTTAACATTAAGGGATTATAGGTGTAAACCGGAAAAACTATTAAATATCTATTAATATCCTCATCAAAAAATGATTGGTAATCAAATTCAGAATTATCTTCAATATTAATATTTGCTTTACTTATATCATCTTCCAATTTCTTTTGCTTGTCTGTTAAATCAATTGATATTTCATCTATATAATCCTCAAGATCTTTTAATTCGCTCTCAATTACATGCTGTAAAATTACAAACAATGATGTAGCTTTAAATTGTCTTTTATCTATCATAGTAATTTATTATATTAAAAATAAGATTTTGAAAAATTTAAATTGGTCTTAATATTTTCTATATCAAAAATTAAAGCTAACTTAAAAAATTAGAATTGAAAATCATTATTTTAATAAAAATTAAATTATTAATATAATGTTTATATTCCTCACCCCTTCAACATATTCTGTATCTCATCCAATTTCATCAATGCTTCTATTGGAGTTAAGGAATTAACATCCAGTCCGTTTAAATTATCGCGTAAGCGGGTAAGTACCGGGTCATCTAATTGAAAAATGCTCAACTGAAAATCATTTTTACCAGCAGGTTTGGCTTTTCTTATCGGTATGGTTGCATCTTTTCCATCCAGGTTTCGATTGCTTTCTAATTGCAATAATAATTGGTCGGCGCGCTGGATTACCTCTTTGGGTATTCCCGCAATCTTTGCAACATGAATACCGAAACTGTGGTTGCTCCCTCCTTCTACCAGTTTGCGCAGAAAAATAATTTTATCATCAATTTCTTTTACCGAAACATTATAATTTTTTATACCTGGCATTACTTCCGTCATTTCGTTTAATTCGTGATAATGCGTAGCAAAAAGTGTTTTAGCTCTTGCGGTTTTATGGTTGTGCAAATATTCGGCAATGGCCCAAGCAATGCTAATACCATCGTAGGTACTAGTTCCACGGCCTATTTCATCTAAAATAAGCAAACTTCTGGCTGATATATTATTCAGAATTGTGGCGGTTTCATTCATCTCTACCATAAAAGTAGATTCACCCGACGACAAATTATCTGATGCACCTACACGGGTAAAAATTTTGTCCACTATTCCCATTTTGGCTGCACTTGCTGGCACATAACTACCAATGTGCGCCATCAGCACAATTAATCCTACCTGTCGCAAAAAAGCAGATTTACCCGACATATTTGGGCCCGTTAAAATAATTAATTGCTGCGTTTCTGGATCCAAAAATAAATTGTTGGAAATGTACGGTTCGCCTTGTTTCAGTTTTTTTTCAATCACAGGATGGCGACCATTTTCTATCGTTAAACTAAAACTATCGTCCAACATAGGTTTGCAATATTTATTGCTAATCGCCAATTGGCTGAAATTTAATAACACATCCAGTTGGGCAATAATATCTGCATTGGTTTGTATTGGCTGTATAAACTGGCCAACAAAATCAACCAAAGTACGATAAATTTCCTGCTCTAATTGAAAGATTTTTTCTTCCGCTCCGATAATTTTTTCTTCATATTCTTTTAGTTCCGGAGTAATGTAACGTTCAGCATTTACAAGCGTTTGTTTTCGAATCCATTCGGTAGGTACTTTTTCGCGATGCAAATGAGTAACTTCTAAATAATAACCAAAAACACCATTGTACGAAACTTTCAACGAGGAAATGCCCGTATTTATAATTTCTCGCTGTTGCAATTCAATTAAATAATCTTTACCTGCAAAAGCAATTTTGCGAAGCTCATCTAACTCATGATTAATCCCAGTTGCAATTGCATTTCCTTTCAAAATAGAAACTGGAGGCTCGGGAATTAAGGTTGTTAGTAATTTTTCAATTAATTCATGGCAAGGCATTAATTGAGATTTCAACCGTAAAAGTTCTGGTTCGTCTTCTTTTTCAGTTTCTTTTATTAATTCTACAATGGCAGAAAGCGAAACTTGTAATTGCCGCAATTCTCGTGGTGATATTTTTTTTAAGGCAACTTTAGAAATCAATCGCTCCAAATCGCCAACACTTTTTATCGTTGACTTTAAAGAATGTGAAAGTGCTGGATTTTTGATAAAATGAGTAACCACTTGTTGTCTTTGCTCAATCGGAATTCGTTGTTTAAGCGGCATTAGCATCCATTTATAAAGCAAACGCGCACCCATGGGAGTTAGCGTTTGATCCAAAACGCTCAGTAAGGTACTTCCGCTATCGTTCAAACTGCCCACCAATTCCAGATTTCTGATGGTAAATCGATCTAACCACATAAAACGATCTTCTTCTATCCTCGTAATGTTGGTAATATGAGCCAAATTATGATGCTGTGCATCTTTTACATAATGCAAAACCGCCCCAGCAGCAATAATAGCAAGTGGCAAATTCTCAATTCCAAAACCTTTGAAGCTGATTGTTTCGAAATGATTTAATAAAATTTCGAGGGCGTAATCTCTGCCATAAATCCAATCATCTAATTGATAGGTATATTGCTGATCGTTCAGCAAAGAATTAAAGATTTTTTTTGAAGATTTCCGCATCAATATTTCTGATGGAGAATACGAAACCAGCAATTTATCCATGTATTCCCAATTTCCTTCGGCGGTTAAAAACTCGCCAGTAGAAATATCTAGAAATGCAATTCCGAAAAAATCCGTTCGAGTGTCCTCACAAAATATAGCTGCTAAATAATTATTACTTTTTTGTTGAATGATGTTTTCATTGTAAGCAATTCCTGGAGTTATTAATTCGGTTACTCCACGTTTTACAATCGTTTTAGTCAGTTTCGGATCTTCCAACTGATCGCATATAGCTACCCGCTGACCAGCACGAACCAATTTTGGTAAATAATTATCGAGTGAATGATGTGGAAAACCTGCTAACTCCACATGCGAAGCCGAACCATTTGCACGTTTGGTTAATACAATTCCAAGTATAGAAGAAGCAATAATTGCATCCTGACCAAAGGTTTCATAAAAATCACCCACCCTAAAAAGCAATAAAGCTCCGGGATATTTCTGTTTTACTTTATTATATTGTTGCATTAAAGGTGTTTCTTTCACCTCGGTAGTCTTTGCCAAAATTTCAGGATTGTGATCGTAAAACTACTAAAAGACCGCTAATTTATGGGGATGGAAATTTTTCAATTCTGATTATTCAAATAAAACTTTTTTGTTTTTATCTTAAATAAATTTTCCGTTAAGAAATTTTTTGACACTACTTCTGACTATAATTTTCTTATCTTGCTTTTTGCGGCATAGCATTGGCCTGTATTAATAAATAGAATAGAAAGGAAAATAAACTAAAAATAATTAACGATAGAAAAAAAACCAAATCTGAAAAAATAAATATTCCTCTTTATGAGGTTTAAATCAATATATTAGAATGTGAAATCGGAGGTAGGAGGCTTAGGGATAGTAGCGGCATCCTTTTTTTCCTTTAAAAAACAATTAAATCTAAAAAGATATAGCGAATAGCCCGGTCTCGTCATTAAAAAGACGAGATAAGCCCAAAATAATTTCAAACAAATTGCTTATCAATAAATTAAAAATTATTAAAAAATTAATGAAACAGCACAACTGATACTATTTAATTAAAAAAATAAAATTGATTTTAAAAAACAATTCGAATTAATTAACTAGCTATAGAACAAATAATTAATAAATAATAAAACCGATAAAGTACACTTAATAATAATCTAAATAATTACCCTTTTTAATACCTTAATAAAATGAATACAGAAGAAAATAAAGAAGATTTGTCTGAAAAAATTGACAGGTTAGATGATTTAATTCAAAAGCAGGAATCTGAAAATATTACTGAACTAGATGAAGAAAGTAATGATGAAGATAAAATGGCTTTTGGGTTTTCATTTAATGCGCAAGACGGAGTTTCGGGCGACGAAAGTGAAGATAATGGCGATTTGCCAGGCATATTACGAAAGCCTGGTCACCGCTATGATTCGGTGATGGATACTGGTCATTTCGAAAAACCTGATCAAGACAGTATGATTGATAGTATGCACATTGCGAAAGCAGATGAAATTGGTTTTGCTTATGGTGAAGACACGTATGTAGATCCGGAAGAATAAAACAAGCCTGATTTCTGCTACTTTTGACCATGCAGAAAACATTAAATTCAGAATTAAACCGAATAGATACGGATGAATTTAAACTTTTGAAAAAAACGCCAATTGTTGTGGTGCTTGATAATATTAGAAGTTTGAATAATGTTGGGTCAGTTTTCAGAACGTGTGATGCTTTCGCAATCGAAACCATTTATTTATGCGGTATCACGGGTACTCCTCCTCATCGTGATATTGAAAAAACTGCATTGGGAGCAACTGATTCTATCAATTGGGCTTACTCAGAAAACACAGTATCTGTTTTGCAAAATTTAAAACAAGCTGGATATTCGCTTATAGCAATTGAGCAAGCGGCTGAAAGTATCATGCTGGATGATGCAACGCTAAGTTCTGATGAAAAAATTGCTTTTATTTTCGGAAATGAAGTAAATGGTGTAAGTCAGGAAGTAATGGATATGATTGATATTTGCCTAGAAATTCCACAATTCGGTACTAAACATTCTTTCAATATTTCGGTAAGTGTTGGTATTGTTCTTTGGCAATTCTATAATCTTCGAAAAAATAATTCTTAAATTGACCTGTAAGCAATTCACTTTGAGCACTTTCCAGCTAAACTCAAAATTTTTTACTCTTTGCGGTTAAAATTTCTACTTTTGTGGTGGGTAAGTCTTATACGACCAGCTCCTGTTGAACTCCCCCAGGTTCGGAAGGAAGCAAGGGTAAATGGTTGTAGCGGTGCGATGTAAGTAGCTTACCCATTTTTTTTTCTTAAATATTCTCCATGAAATTTTTTATTGATACGGCAAATCTTGATCAGATTATTGAAGCGCAAAATTTAGGAATTTTGGATGGTGTAACTACCAATCCATCATTAATGGCTAAAGAAGGAATAACAGGCGAAGAAAACGTAAACAAACATTATAAAGCGATTTGTGATGTGGTGGACGATATGGTAAGTGCCGAAGTTATTGCTACCGACTATGAAGGAATGATTAGTGAAGGTGAAAAATTAGCTGCCATTGATGCTAAAATTGTGGTAAAGGTTCCGATGATAAAAGATGGAGTTCGGGCAATTAAGTATTTTTCTAAAAAAGGAATCCGAACGAATTGCACCTTAGTTTTTTCTGCTGGCCAAGCAATTTTGGCTGCAAAAGCAGGAGCAACTTTTGTTTCTCCTTTCATTGGCAGATTAGATGATATTGGTTTGGATGGTATGGATCTGATCGCTCAGATTAGACATATTTATGATGTTCAGGGTTATGAAACCGAAATTTTAGCAGCATCAGTCAGACACGTCACGCATTTAATAAAATGTGCAGAATATGGTGCTGATGTAGCAACTTGCCCATTAAATGTAATTCTTGCATTGTTAAAGCATCCACTTACGGATAGCGGATTGGCTACTTTTTTGGCAGATCATGCCAAAGCAAACGCAGCTAGTTAATTATTTATTTTTGTTCAACCCCTTCAGGGTTGTGAAAATCTTTACCTATTTCCATCCACGGATTTTATCCGTGATTATTGATATTAAACCCTTTCAGGGTTGGCTGATTATCTTCAATCCATTTTAATCTGATAAATTTTAAATATGATTTCAAGCCTGAAGGGCTTTAATATAAACAGCCCTGAGTGCAACTCAGGGTTAAATTCAAAAACGATTACAGAATCCTGAAGGGATTCAACTTGTTATTCGCTTTTCGATTATGCAATTAAATGCAGAACATCTGCTATCGGTTCATTGCTTTCAATTAAAATTCCCTTCACTCCTACTTTTTCGGCAGCATCTACATCTCTTTGTTTGTCGCCAATCATATAAGATTGTAGTGGATCTATAGAAAATCTAGCAATGGCTTTTTCAAGCATTCCTGAATCTGGTTTTCGACAAATACAATTTCCATTATATTGAGGATGATGCTGACAATAATAAAATTCAGAAATAGATGCGCCGTATTTTTCTAGCTCATCAGCAAAAATTTGGTGCATAGCATTTAGCGTTTCTTCGATATATAATTTCTTTGCTAATCCACCTTGGTTGGTTATTACAATTAGCAAATAACCTTTGTCAGCTAGTTTTTTTAAGCTTTCGCATAAACCGGGTACGATTGTAAAGTCTTCTAATTTGCAGACATAATCTCCAATTTCCTGATTCACAACTCCATCACGATCTAGGAATATTGCTTTATTTTTTATCATTTTGATATACTAATTAGGTGTTTATTTTTGTTAAATATGGTAATGATTTAAATGAAAGAATAAATTATAACTTATCTTAACTATTTTAGCAAAAAAAATCTTATTAAATCTGTGTCAGACTGTTTAGTCATTATCCCTACTTACAACGAGAAAGAAAATATAGAGAAAATAATCCGTAAGGTATTTTCTTTAGATAAACCATTTGAAATTTTAATTGTCGACGATAATTCTCCAGATGGAACAGCACAAATCGTTGAAACATTACAAAAAGAATTTATTGGCAATTTACATATTGAAAAAAGATCAGGAAAACAAGGTTTAGGGACAGCCTATATTTATGGTTTCAAATGGGCAATTGAGCGAAAGTATAATTATATTTTTGAAATGGATGCCGATTTTAGCCATAATCCAGAAGATTTAATTCGCCTGCATTCTGCTTGTATTGCAGGTGCAGATTTGGCTATTGGCTCTCGATATGTTTCAGGTATTAATGTGGTAAACTGGCCAATGAGCAGGGTTTTAATGTCCTATTTTGCTTCATATTATGTTCGGGTTTTTACTCAAATGCCCATTCACGATACTACAGCAGGGTTTAAATGCTACCGAAGAAAAGTCTTAGAAACCATTGAGTTAGAAAAAATAAAATTTATTGGTTATGCTTTTCAGATAGAAATGAAATTTACAGCTTGGAAAACCGGATTTACCGTAGTTGAAGTACCGATAATATTTACGGATAGAAGTGAAGGAACTTCAAAAATGAGCAAAGGAATTTTTAAAGAAGCTTTTTTAGGTGTCTTGGAAATGAAAATAAGGAGTTTTTTCCGAAAATATCCAACAATAACTAAAGTGTCATGATTAATCCCAATCTCGATCCTGAATCTGAAAATTTAAATCCAGAAGAGAAAGAAATTGAAAAAGTCCTCAGACCTTCTGCATTTGACGATTTCACTGGTCAGCATAAAATAATAGCCAACCTTAAAGTTTTTGTTGAAGCAGCTAAAATGCGTGGAGAAGCATTGGATCATGTGCTTTTACACGGGCCTCCTGGATTAGGAAAAACTACGCTATCGCATATAATCGCCAACGAACTTGGTGTTCAAATTAGAATTACATCTGGTCCAGTTTTGGATAAACCAGGAGATTTAGCAGGTTTATTAACCAATTTGGAGGAAGGTGATATCTTATTTATTGATGAAATTCATCGTTTAAGCCCGGTAGTTGAAGAATATTTGTACTCAGCTATGGAAGATTATAAAATCGACATAATGTTGGAAACCGGGCCCAATGCCCGAAGTGTACAGATTTCTTTAAATCCTTTTACCTTAATCGGTGCTACAACCCGTTCCGGTTTATTAACCTCGCCACTTCGCGCCAGATTTGGTATCAACTCTCGACTTGAATATTACGATACCAAATTATTAACAACGATAGTTTTACGATCCTCATCAATTTTGAGAACACCAATATCAGATGAAGGGGCGTATGAAATAGCTAGGAGAAGTCGTGGAACGCCCAGAATTGCAAATGCATTGCTAAGAAGAACACGTGATTTTGCCCAAATAAAAGGCAATGGAACTATTGATGTTGATATTGCTAATTATGCATTAAATGCGTTGAATGTTGATGAACATGGATTGGACGAAATGGACAATCGTATACTTTTAACCATCATTGATAAATTTAAAGGTGGGCCTGTTGGATTAAAAACAATTGCAACTGCTTGTGGTGAAGAAGAGGGAACGATAGAAGAAGTATATGAACCTTTCTTGATTCAAGAAGGATATTTAATGCGAACACCAAGAGGTAGAGAAGCTACTGAATTAGCTTACAGGCATTTAAACCGGAAAAAGCAAGGAGCGAATACCCCAAATTTGTTCGACTAAGTCCAAATTTAATTTTAATTTGAAATGTATTCGGTTACAGAATCAACACGCCTGATCAGAAAAGAAGCTGAGAAAATAGGTTTTTACTTTTGTGGTTTTGCCAAAGCAGAATTTCTAGAAACGGAAGCTCCAAGGTTGGAATCGTGGCTAAAAAATGATTGCCACGGCGAAATGCAATGGATGGAAAATTATTTCGATAAACGATTGGATCCTCGCAAATTAGTGGATGGTGCTGAAACAGTTATTTCTTTAGGATATAATTATTTTACCAATATTACACAAACAGATAGCACTGCTCCCAAAATTTCTAAATATGCTTATGGCATAGATTATCATCTAGTTATAAAAGAAAAACTGAAATTATTGTATTCTTTTATTTGTGAAAATATTGCAGAAATAAACGGGAGAGTATTTGTTGATTCCGCACCAGTGCTCGAAAAAGCTTGGGCAACCAAAGCTGGTATAGGTTGGCAAGGAAAAAATTCTAATTTAATTAATAAAGAAAAAGGATCTTTTTTTTTCTTAGCCGAATTAATTATTGATTTACCCTTAGAATACGACTCCCCAATTGAGGATTATTGTGGAACTTGCACAAGATGTATAGATGCTTGCCCAACTGATGCCTTACACACTCCATATCAGGTAGATAGCAAACGCTGCATTTCCTATTTAACCATTGAATTGAGAAATGAAATCCCCAATGAGTTTCAGAACCAAATGGAAAACTGGATGTTTGGATGTGATATTTGCCAAGATGTTTGTCCATGGAATCGATTTTCAGTCTTAAATACTGAAAAAAGCTTTACACCAAATCCCATTATTATAAATAAAACAGATTCTGACTGGGAAAATATGAAAGAAGAAGAGTTTAATGTATTGTTTAAAAATTCAGCAGTAAAACGAACCGGTTTTAAAGGAATTTCTAGAACGATAAATTTTCTTAAAAATTCTTAAAAATTAGCTTTCATTCCAACCGGGGGCATTATTACCTAAACCTGCCAAATCTAAAACCCTATTTACAACAGTTAATGCAATTTCGTCAGCAGTTTGTGGTTTGGTGTAAAATGAAGGGCTTGCCGGACAAATTATACCACCAGCTTGCGTTATCGTAAGCATATTATTAATGTGAATTAGGTTTAGCGGTGTTTCACGAGTGACCAAAATTAGCCTTCTACGTTCTTTTAAAATAACATCGGCTGCCCGAGTAGTAAGATCGTCAGAAACTCCACTTGCAATTCGACCCATAACTCCCATACTGCAAGGACAAACTATCATAGTTTCGTAATGAGCTGATCCGGAAGCAAACGGAGCCATAAAATCATTTTTTTCAAAAAAATTGAATGAATAATTTTTCCAATCTTCATTGCCCAATTCGTATTTCCAAACATCTTTTGCGTTTAAACTCATCACCACTCCAACTTCGAGTTCGATAGATGAAAACCTTTGTAAGCTATTGAGTAAAAGATTAGCGTAAATAGAACCACTTGCGCCTGAAATGGCAACAACAACTTTTTTCTTCATGAATATTTAATTCGTTTTGTAATGATAGGATAATACTACTACAAAAAAAAGGGCCAAATAGTTTCCTAATTGGCCCTACATCTACCTATGAAAAACATGCCCTTGGGGGGCATTAACTTTTATCCAATTACTATGCCAGCTAAATGTTTCTTTTTTAAGTTAATATAAAAAAAAGAGCCGATTAGTTTCCTAATCGACCCTACATCTACCTATGAAAAACATGTCCTTGCGGACGAGTAAAGTTAGCCAATTACTATGCCACTGAAAAGCCTATTTTGTAACATGTGTAATACATTTAGTTGCTATGGTCAACTAATAAAAAAAGGTTAAAAAAAATCCCGGTTGAAACCAGGAAATTTATTTTTGGGTAGAAGACCGGGCTCGAACCGGCGACCCTCGGTACCACAAACCGATGCTCTAACCGACTGAGCTACATCTACCGTTTGAACTGCAAAGTTATGTTTTTAATGCTTATGTGCAACAAAAAAAATGAATTACCTTCATCGAAGAATAAAAACAAGCTATTTTTACAATCGATAAGTATGCAATTTTTATAAAATTCAGTTCAAATCAAAAACCAGCAATTATTAAACTCTTCATTTTCAACCTAGAAAAAGCTTTTAGAAAACCAGAAAATTTTACTTTTTGGATAATCGCAGGGTTAATCATACGAATTTTATTTTTTTTATCGGATGGGCACAATAGCGATTTTGACTTTTTTGAACAATGGGCAATTAGAATGCAAGAAAATGGTTTTACTTCCATTTACGATCCTATAGTAAACCGATTTGAATGCGACTATCCACCTCTTTATCTTTATATTTTAAATTTTTGGGGTTGGCTTTTTACATTTTTCAATTTGCCAATTTCATCTCATTTTTTTGATACCTGCTTAAAAACTTGCACTTTATTATCAGAAATATCATTTTTCTATTGGCTATACAATCGAAAATCTAATCCATACTTTTTAGTCTTGATGGCAATTAGTCCAGTTACCATTTTGAATGCATATGGATGGGGACAAATAGACTTATTGTACTCCATGTTATTGATTGCGGCATGTATTTATTTGTTTGAACAAAAACTTATTGCATTTGCTATTTTAATAGCCCTTTCAGTTAATCTTAAAACTCAAACCTTATTATATTTTCCATTATTGGCTATATACTTTTTTCAAAAAAACACTAGCTATAAATTACAATTTAGGGCTTTTATTGTATTTGTTATCGCATTTTTAATTCCAAATATTCCTTTCTTATTAAACGAAAATCACGTTTTTGCTTCTATTGAACCGCATTTTACAGCTGGAGGCAGGTATAATTTTATTTCTGTAAATGCTTTTAATGGTTGGTGGGCAGCATTTGCTGATTTTAATCTTAAACAAAATTTATTGTTTCCACCAAATGATGTTAGTCTAATTTTTTCGCTGAGCAGAAAAACTGTTGCATTGATTCTTTTTAGTGGTTGCTATTCAATTATCCTTTTTACCTCTTTAAAAAGATCATTGAACAATGCTCAAAAAATAGCTTTGCTAGCCTATTTGAGTTTTTCTTTTTTTATGTTATTACCCGAAATGCATGAGCGATACTTATTTCCGTTTTTTATGTTTAGTGCTTGGCTAGTTTTATATTCCAAAAATGAATTGAGTTATTTTTTAATAATTGCCATATTACATGCTATAAATTTGCTTTGGGGATGGGGTGAGCAAAAATATTTTTTAGAAAAATGGATGTTTGAAACAACTCGAGTAGTGGCATTAGTTACTTTCATCGTTTGGCTATTTTATACCCGTTCGTTAATCAAAAATTTCAATCAATTAAAAACTTAGTTTAATAAGAATGGCTATAATTTCAATTTTTACTGACGGTTCTTCTCGTGGCAATCCTGGCCCTGGCGGTTTTGGAGTTATCTTAAAATCAGGGAATTTGGTAAAAGAATTATCGGAAGGTTATAAATTGACAACCAATAACCGAATGGAATTATTGGCAGTTATAAAAGGATTAGAAGCATTAAAAAATCCAGGATCAGAAGTTATTATTTTTTCAGATTCGAAGTATGTAATAGATCCAATAGAAAAAAAATGGTTGTTTGGTTGGGAAAAAAAGAATTTTAAAGACAAGAAAAACCCTGATTTATGGATTCGTTTTTTAACCAATTACCGGAAACATTCTGTAAAATTTTCTTGGGTAAAAGGGCATGCAGGACACCCAGAAAATGAACGATGTGATGAATTGGCAGTTATGGCAGCAACCGGCAAAGTATTACTGGATGATAGAAATTACCAATCCCAATGATTGAAAATAATTTAATATTCATAATTCTATTAACCTATCTACTATTATTTAAAGCTACAAAATGCTTTTAAACCATACTTTTCTTTTTCTATTATTCTTCTAAATAACTTTAATTTCAGCGGAAAAACACAAACCATAAATCCATTAAATACCAATAACAAAGATTCTTTTTTCGAATTATTCAATAGAAAAAAATCACTAATTAATTCTAAAACTGACTATATATTACCAGCTTATGGATAATTAGTATATCATCTGGAAGAGTAAAATCAAGAAGTAGTAACAACCACTTGATCTATTAATTGCCTTTGGTTGGCTGAATAAATTTGCATAAATTCTTCTGCTTTTTCAACCATCTTTTTAGATCCGATAAAAACTGGCGTACGTTGATGCAAATTGGTAACATTCTGTTCCATAATACGTTCGAAACCATCTGTTGCTTTTCCTCCGGCTTGCTCTGCAATAAATGCCAAAGGATTACATTCGTAAACTAGACGTAATTTTCCACGTGGTGCTCCAAAAGATGTAGGGTAGATAAAAATTCCACCTTTTATTAAATTACGATGAAAATCAGCCACCATTGACCCAATATATCTGGAAGTATAAGGTCGTTGAGTTTCTGGATGTATTTCCTGACAATATTTAATATACTTTTTTACTCCGTCGGGAAAATGATAATAATTACCCTCATTAATTGAATACATTTTTCCTACTTCTGGAATTTTCATATTCGGATGCGACAAGCAAAATTCTCCAATAGAAGGATCTAACGTAAAACCGTTTACACCTTTGCCAGTAGTGTAAACTAACATGGTAGAAGAACCATAAATAATATATCCTGCCGCCGCTTGCTCTACTCCGTTTTGCAAAGCATCATCAACATTAGCTGGCCCTTTTTTAGATTTTCTTCGGTAAATAGAAAATATGGTTCCAACAGAAACATTCACATCAATATTTGAAGAACCATCTAAAGGATCCATAGCTACAATGTATTTTGCATCTTTTGATACTTCTGAATCGACCAAAATTACATCATCATTTTCTTCAGATGCAATTAAACAACATTCACCTCCACAATTTAATGCTGCTATAAACTGTTCATTAGCAAACACATCTAATTTTTTTACTCCTTCCCCTTGAATATTAGTTGTGCCGGCATCGCCTAAAATATCAACCAACCCAGCTTTATTTACTTCCCGATTTACAATTTTTGCAGCAATTCCAATATCACGTAGCAATCTGGATAGTTCTCCTTTTGCATAAGGAAAATCTGCTTGTTTTTCGATGATAAATTGCCCTAAAGTTGTAGTAGATGCCATAGTTGGTTAAATTTATTGAATTAATTAATGAGGATGTCTGCAATTTAGCGATAAATTTAATGTACAGAAGTTTTTTTCGGAATTATCGTTTCGCTAATTCAATTACCTCGAGTTTTTCAATTTTATCTTCATTAATACTAAATCTCATTAAGGTACGCACTAAATGAAATCCTTCTTTGCCAGCAGCTCCTGGATTTAGATGTAATAATTTTAATTGTTGATCGTACATTGCTTTTGCAATATGCGAATGCCCACAAATAAATAAGGTGGGTTTGTGTTTTACTAATATTGGCTTACTTATCGAATTATATTTAGGTGGATACCCACCAATATGCATCATAATAATCTTTACAGATTCTATCATGAAATATTGCACTTCCGGAAAAATGCTTCTTATTTCTGCACCATCTATATTTCCATAAACAGCTCTGGTTGGCTTGAAAGCACCTAATTTTTTTATTAATTCTGGATTTCCAATATCACCAGCATGCCAAATTTCATCACATTCATCGAAATATTTAAATACAGCATCATCTAAAAAAGAATGAGTATCAGACAGCAAACCAATTCGAACCATTTATTAAGTTAAAAGTGCAATAATAAAAATTAAAAACATAAAAAAAGCCCTTCCACTTATAGTAGAAAGGCTCTCAAAGGTAGATGAAAAAGTTTTTAAGTTCTTTTTACATTGATTGCGTTCAAACCCTTTTTCCCATCTTCAATTTCAAATTCAACTTCGTCATTTTTATTGATCTTATCGACCAAACCTGAAACGTGTACGAAAAGTTCTTTGCCTGTTTCGTTTTCTAAAATAAAGCCATAACCTTTGGATTCATTGAAAAATTTTACTGTACCTGAGTGCATTTTAAATAGATGTTTTAATTTATTATTAATTTTATT
>JANOCT010000043.1:0-115012 GCA_031412335.1 bacterium
TTACAGGGTTATTTAGATGAGTATTGTTACAAAGTAAATCGAAGATATTTAGGGGAAAACTTATTTGAACGATTAATTAGTATTTCTATGGATGATACTTGGTATGGTAAGAAGAAGTATGTTAACGGATAGTCATTTAAACTAATATTAAACAAACCAACATCATTGTTCGGATTAGATAGTTTGGCTAAAGTAAAAAACGACTTCACGTTATCTTGTGAAACCAAAACATTAAATGGGTTAGATAATTTAAAATACGTAGGTGGAATACTATTAATTAAAGGAGATTCATTAATAAGTCTAGCTGCACTCACCAATTTAGATACTGTTCGTGAAATTACTATAACATATTGTCTTAATTTAACTTCTCTATCTGGAATTGATAATATAGATCCAACAACATTAAATAGTGTTTTAATTTCTACTAATCCCAAATTAAGTAATTGTTCTGTAAAAAGTATGTGCGATTATTTGGATGAAAATGGACAATTTATCGTGGTTGTAAATACTGGAAACTGTACTGACACTTCAGCAATCAGAGCAGCTTGCAATGCAGTAGGAATAAATTCAATAGACATAGAAAATCTTAAATTAAAAACTTTTGTAAATCAAAACAGTAATAAATTAGAAATTAGCTACGAATTGATTAAAAATTCTGAAACTTCAATTCGTATGTACGATATTATGGGAAAATTAATAGCTAATTACCCTTCAGAATTCAAATCAGCTGGAGAACATAATTTAGAAATCCCAATCAGCAATTTGAGTAAAGGAATTTACTTAGTTGAAGTTTTGATTGATGAAATTAAATTAGTTCGAAAAGTTAATTTTTAAATTATTATTAAAATAAGTTAAATATGAAAAAATATATTTTTATAATATTATTATTAACTATAATTTCTCTCAAATTAAAAGCACAATGCCCTCCTGGCGATTATTACGTTTACAGCCAGCAAGATGTAAATAACTTTAAAACATTATATCCGCAATGTGAACTGATCTCAGGTGATCTTTATATTAACGATATTACGACTGCTACAAATTTAAACGGATTATCTGAAATTAAAACAATATCGGGCACCGTATTTGTTTTTTACAACAATTCAATAGCTTCATTTTCTGGTTTATCAAGTTTAGAAGAAATAGGTGGAAATTTTTTAATTAGTGCAAGCAATGGTTTTCTGAATTTTGGAGGTTTAGAAAATCTTAAAAGTATTGGTGGCTATGCTGAAATTTCTTATTGTAATAACTTACAAGATTTCTCCGGATTATCAGGTTTGGAAGAAATAGGTTCGTCTTTAACCATTAAATTTAATGACAGTCTTACTACACTTGCTGGACCTACATCATTAATTTATTTAGGATTAACTCCTGAATCTAATTTAGAAATAAGTAGCAATCCATCTTTAATAAACATAAATGGATTAAATGGAATAAACGAGGTTAAGGGTAAAGTTTATATTTATAGAAATAAGGCTCTATTAAATCTGGATGGGCTAAGCGGTTTAAATTCAGTAGATAGCAGTTTTATTATTGATGATAATATAGTCTTACAAAACACCAATGGGTTAAATAATTTAGTTTCTCTTAATAAAGGAATTCTTATTCGGAAAAATCCAGAACTTCAAACCATCAATTTAAATTCTTTGTCTTTTTTTAATGGAGATTTTGAATGCTTAACGAATAATAAGCTTACTTCAATAATAGGAATGCAGAATCTCGACCTAGTTTCTGGTAAAATAAGACTTGAAGCAAATCTGATTTTGCAAAATATCAATGGTTTTTCGAATATTAAAAATGTGTTAAGATCGTTAGATATTAACATAAATTATCAATTAAACAACCTAAACTTTAACTCTTTATTAAGCGTAAATGGAGATTTTAGCATAGTTGGAAATGGAACAGTAACTTCTTTTTCAAACTTCTCGAAATTGAAAAAAATTGGTGGTGAGTGTCTCATTGTAGGGGCTGACCAAACTAAAAATTTGAATGGTTTAGACAGTTTAAAAACAATCGGAAACGGTTTATGGATTCAAAGTATGGATTCTTTGACAAATTTAAATGCACTTAATAATTTAGATACAGTAAATAGCTTTATTAAAATAATTAGCTGTCCAGAATTGCTAAACATTTCTAGTTTAAAAAACATAAAACCTAATCTTTTAAACTCAATAGTAATAAATGGTAATTATAAATTATCGAATTGCGCAATTAAAAGTGTTTGTGATTATTTCCCTTTAAATAAACCAATATCAATTTTTAATAATGGAAGTGGTTGCTTAGATACAACAGATGTTAGACTGGCCTGTAACGGAGTAGGGCTATCAAGTCAATCTAATAAAGATTATAAATTTACTGCATTTGCAAACCAGCAATCGGGCAATCTCGAAATTTCATACATATTAGATAAAAATTCAAACGTTCAAATAAATTTGCTTGACATTACAGGAAAATTAGTTTTTACAAATAATCAAGGATTTCAATTAGAAGGAAATCAGAATTTAGAAATGTCTATGAATAATTTAAATAAAGGAATTTACTTATTGGAAGTCATTATCGATAATTATAGATTAACACAGAAAATTATTTTTTGAAATTTTAAAAATCCCTTTTTCAAAGAATCTTTTAGATTAATCTAAAAATGGAATAAGTAAATGGAGTGATAAACTAATGCCTTAAATTTTCAAAAAAGGTCTGTAATTTGTTGAACTATTTTCTTCAATTTTAATAATGATGAAGTTTTTACGCTCAACACTTTTGTTTTTACTAATTTCTGTTTCTGTTTATGCTCAGAATACTCCCAAACGAGCTCTTTTTATCGGAAACAGTTACACATACTTTAATAATCTTCCTGAGCTTACTGCTCGTTTAGCCTCGTCAGCAGGCGATAGTCTATTTGTAGATGATCACTTAGTTGGCGGCTGGTCACTTCAATTACACGCCGGAAATAATACTTCTGTAAATAAAATAAAAGCTGGAAATTGGGATTTTGTTGCTTTGCAAGAATATAGCCGATTGCCTTCCTATCCGATTGCTTTAGTTGATAGTTTGGTTTTTCCTTATGCTCGCTTTTTAGACAGCTTAGTAAATGAGCACAGCCCTTGCGGAGAAACAATTTTTTACATGACATGGGGAAGAAAAAATGGGAATTCCATTGATTGCGCCAACATTCCATCAGTTTGTACTTACCAAGGAATGGATAGTTTAACTCGCTTACGGTATCAAATATTGGCAGATACGAATCAAGCTATACTCTCACCAGTTGGTGCAGTTTGGAGATATTTAAGAGAAAATCACCCCAACCTAGAATTATATACTTCTGATGGAAGTCATCCTTCTTTGTTAGGTTCGTATGCTGCGGCTTGTTCTTTTTATAGCGTTATTTTTAGAAAAGATCCTATGTTAATAACCTATGATACAACAGTTTCCTCAGTGAATGCTGCCATCATTAGAAATGCTGCAAAATTGGTTGTATTTGATAGTTTAACATTATGGAATGTTGGCAAATATGATCCAATCTCCAATTATAATTTTTCTGTTAAAGGAAAAGAAATTAGCTTTACTAATACTTCTATCAATGCAGAAAGCTATGTATGGGATTTTGGTGATGGAGATTCATCAACGTTGCCAAATCCAAGTCATACTTACCAAGTTAATGGGGTATATAGAACAAAATTAATTAGTTCAACTTGCGCGTTAAGCGATTTAATGGTTCAGTCCATCAACATAAATGTGAGTGGATTAAGTGAAAAAAAGAATGACTTAAACTTTACTATTTATCCTAATCCGGCTAATGATCAAATAATGCTAAAATCTAATAATCAATTGATTAAGTCTTTTGCTTTATTTAATTATCAGGGAATAAAATTGAAAGAAAACGAAGTAAATAGTTTTGATTTGCAAATATCTATTTCTGATTTACCAGTAGGATTATATTTCATAAAAATTATAACCAAAGATGATTCGATTGGAATAAAGAAGTTTTTGAAAGAATAAAAAATAAGCTAATTTAATAACCTCCGCTCCTCTTTCGTACAAACCATTCTATAGAAAGTAAAGTCATGAGCAAAAAGAAAATCCATTTTAGGCTGATAAGTTCGTCTAATCTTTTTTGTTCAAAAGAAACCGTTTTAATTTCTTCTTTATTTTTAATTAAATCTGCTAATTGTTGCAATTGATTTAAATAAAAAAGTTTTCCACCCGATTTTTCAGATAATGCATTCAATAATTGGTGATTTGCAGTCGTTTGCAGTTCTTCTAAATTTAGGTTTTTGATAATAAACTGCCCTTTTACTTCATAGCTTTTATCTCCTAATTTTGTCCGAGCTGTATATTTATATTCATCTACTGGAAGCACTCCTGCATCTAATTTATACGCTTTTTCTGTTTTAGAAAAAGTAAATGGATACTTCTTTCCAGCTTTGTTTGCAATTTCTAAAAAAGCATCAGGAGTATTGATTAATTCATAACTATCATTATATAATTCTGCATTAATTGATATATTTTCATTTTCATCAAAATCATTTTTTGGAATAGAAACTCTAAACTTTCGTTTATCTTCTTTCGCAGTCATGTACTGTACCGTTTTATTAATTAGTTCATCAACTGCTTCATGATTTTGCTTTTCTCGAAAATTATATAATCTCCATTTCCATATTCCTTCTCCAAATAAATAGGCAGTTTTTGAATTTCCATTGGTGCCGAAAGCCAACAAAGGTGTTTTCGTACTCACAGAACCAATTTTTTGATACAATAAAGTGCTTAATGGTGTAGTAGAACTGTACGTTCCAAACAAGCCATTTAACGGAGGCAAACTTTTTATTAATATACTATTTTGATCAGACAAACTAAATAAAAAGAAATCGTTAGAAAGTTCAGGAAGTAATTCATTCATCTGATTCTTACTACCAGAAATAGTTACACCCGACTGCATTCTGTTAAATAAATCTGGATATGTTTGGCTACCAGTAATATACCAAACTGGAATTCCTGATTCTTTTATTTTAGTAATAATTACCTGTGCATTAGATTCAGCAGTAGGCAATTGGTGCATTATAATTAAATTGTATTGATTGACTGTATTAACATCAAAAGCATCAGGGTAAGCAATTGTAACCTCGTAGTTTTTATTGTTTTCTAAGCTTTGACGTACTGCCGAAATATCTGGATGTGGGGCTGCAGCTAAAAATAATATTTTTTGTTTTCCGTCAAGTATTTCAGGAAATATAGCACGAGAATTATTCTTTAATGTAATTTCACGTTTCACATCCGAAACCGATACAAAGTATTTAACCGTACCTGTTTTTTTAGCTTGTAATGTAATCGGAACATCAATTCTAAAATTACCTGAATTGATTGCTATATCTTTTTTAAAAATTGAATTCCCATCTTCCAAAACCGTCAATTGAGTAGTTGATCCTGTGCATGAACTTGCTGATACCGAAACATTAATGGTAAAATCGTTTCCTAAATAAACAATTTTATTATATTGAATATCACTGATTAATAGATCACGCTGCGGAATGGTATCCCCTAATGCAATGGAATAAATAGGTGCATTTACTTCGTTATTACTATATAAAGGATTGCTACCCTCATTATAAATACCATCTGAAAAAACAATTAAAGCACCTACATTTCTGTTGGCATAACTGCTATTTAATGTGGAAAATAATTTACTGAAATCGGTTTTTTTATCAATAAAAGAATTAGAAATACTCTTTGTAACCTGATCACCAAATTGATATTCTTCAACATCAAAATCTTTTTTCAATTCAGCTATTAAAGTTTTTTGTTGCTGAGCTAAATTTTGTTTGTATTCATTCCCATATTTATTTAATAGCAATGAAGAAGAATTATCGCTTGCAATTACAATTACTGGCTTTTCAATTATATTTTTTATCGTTTGAAAAAGTGGATTAACCAATAAAAATGCAAGAAGTGTAATTACCAAACCTCTAAGAGCAAATAAAAGAATTCGGGTTGGTTTGGCAAATGCTTTAGAATCTGAATAGAGAAACCATGCATAAGCTACTCCAAGTATCAAACAAAAAATAAAATACCAAGCAGGATAATCGCTGAATAATAATGAAAAAGAAGGCAAGACCGGATGTGTATTTTATAAATTAATGAGTATAAATTCGAATATAACGTTTAATCAGTTGATTGTTTTTAAAATAATTTAATCTAATTATCATGAATTAAATTATTCAATTTCAAAAGAAGCATTTACAACAGCCGTTAATTCTTTTTCTATAGAGGAAACGTCGTTCATACCGTAATCTGATATCATGTTTGAATTTTTTGGAGTGATTTGCAAAACTCCCATTCTGGCATTCGTAAGTGTACCAAGTTTTCGGCTGGTTGCTTCAGCAATTTTTTGTCCGCGTGTCATGGCATCTTTTGCTGCAGCAGCTTGAATTTCAATTTTTAAATCTGCTAATTTGGTGTAATAATATTCAGGTTGAGAAATAGAAAAATACAAACCTTTTTCGACCAAGGAACTAATATCAAGTGATATTTCTTTGATTTTGTTTACATCATTTGATTGAAATTCAAATCCTTGACTCGCTGTAAAGTCTCTGATTCCTAATTGAACTCCATTTTCACTATAATTATAATTTGGATAATTACTAATAGTTTGAAATTCTACTTTGTCGGAAGCGAATCCCTTAGCTTTTAAATATTCCAACAAAATAGGTTTCTGATTTTGCAAAGATCGATACGCATCAGCTGCATTTGCACCAGAAACGCTCAAATTACCACGTTGAATACCCAAATCAGAAACCAAATCTTTTTTTGCTGAACCAGTTACTGTGATTATCTGATCTTTTTTTGAAAATTTATTAATGGCATTTGCAATGAAAAATAAACCTAAAACCAAGGCTAATCCTGAAATTAATGCTGGCAAAACAAAACGATTTCCTCTATTCATAACGTTTATATTTATTAGTTAATTTATCCTGAAAATATATTTAAGATACTTACTGAAGTTAGATTTATAGGTTTAATTTAATCAGGATTACAACATTCCTCCACAAACAGAAATTACCTGCCCGTTTACATAACTGCTCATATCCGAAGCCAGAAAAATGGCAACATTTGCAACATCATCCGTTTCGCCCATTCGTTTTAATGGAATCATTTTGCTCCATTCTGCAGTGGTTTCTGCTGGCAAAATATCGGTCATTTCTGTCTTAATAAAACCAGGAGCAATTACATTTGCTCGAATATTTCTCGACCCTAATTCTTTTGCGATAGATTTGGTAAATCCAATGATACCTGCTTTGGAGGCAGCATAATTTGATTGTCCTGCATTACCCTGAACGCCAACTATCGAACTCATGTTTACAAAAACTCCATGTCGCTGTTTCATCATTGGTTTTGAAGCAGCTTTGGTAATGTTGAAAATTGATTTCAAATTTACATTCATTACCTCATCCCAATTCTCTTCACTCATACGCATCAGCAATCCATCTTTCGTAATTCCGGCATTATTCACTACAATATCCAAAGCGCCAAAATCCGTTATTACTGCATTTATTAATTCTTCGGCGGCTTTAAAATCAGAAGCATCAGATCGATATCCTTTAACCTTAGTTCCCGAATTAGCTAATTCTTTTTCTAATGCTTCTCCTTTTTCTACGCTCGATAAATAAGTGAAAGCAACGTTTGCACCATGTTCAGCAAACTTTTCGGCAATTTTCCTTCCAATACCTTTGGATGCTCCGGTAATTAATGCTGTTTTTCCTTCCAGTAATTTCATTTCCTTGGTTTATGAGATAAGATGTTTATTGTTGATGTTTTGAGATGTTTATTTGTTAATGCGTTGATATGTTTTAACAATTTATTGATACACTTTCTACTAGCCCAGATTGAAGCGGCATCTCCTTTGAAATAACGAGACAAGTTCCTTTTTTTTCAATTAAAAAAACAATTAAAATAAGATTCTTCGTTTTTCTCAGAATTGAAATACAGCGTAAAGCCGGATTAGCTCCAAAATATTTCTGTAAAAATTCGATATGAATTCATATAAAATTAACTTTATAATAAGCTTTGATTAAATAGTTTTAAAATTAAAGCTGAACAACAAAATCGAAAAAAGCGTTCAGGTCTCAAAAAATAATTTTCTAAAAATTTACCTGAATACTACCTCAACAAATAAACAACTTAATAAAAAACATACTTAATAATTATTAAGCCAATGCTTCTTTCATTGTTTGGCCTATTACAGCTGGAGAATCAACTACGTGAATTCCACATTCGCGCATAATTCTCATTTTTGCTGCAGCAGTGTCGTCTTCGCCTCCAACTATTGCACCTGCATGACCCATTCTTCTACCTGCTGGAGCCGTCTGACCAGCTATAAAACCTACTACTGGTTTAGTTCCGTTTTCTTTAATCCAATGTGCAGCTTCTGCTTCCATTCCACCACCAATTTCGCCAATCATGATGATTCCTTTTGTTTCTGGATCATTCATCAATAATTCTACAGCTTCCTTTGTAGTAGTTCCAATTATAGGATCTCCTCCAATTCCGATGGCTGTAGTTATTCCTAAGCCAGCTTTTACAACCTGATCTGCTGCTTCGTACGTCAATGTTCCTGATTTGGAAACAATGCCTATACTTCCTTTTTTGAAAACAAAACCAGGCATAATACCCACTTTAGCTTCATCTGGAGTAATTACTCCTGGGCAATTCGGACCAATTAATCGAGTATTTTTATCTGCTAAATACGCTTTCACAGCAATCATATCTTTTGTTGGAATACCTTCTGTAATTGCGATAACTAATGCAATTCCAGCATCTGTAGCTTCCATAATAGCATCGGCAGCAAAAGCTGGCGGTACAAAAATTATCGAAACGTTTGCTCCTGTTTTTTCTACTGCATCCATTACGGTATTAAAAACCGGACGATCTAAATGAGTAGTTCCACCTTTGCCAGGAGTTACTCCACCTACCACATTCGTTCCATATTCCAGCATTTGCGAAGCATGAAAACTGCCCTCAGTCCCGGTAAAACCCTGAACGATAATCTTTGAATCCTTATTAACTAATACACTCATTTTTGATTGGTTTTTATGAGCAAAACTAAGTTTATTTGCTAAAGAACCAAACTAAGAATGTAGAATAAGTTTCAATAGTTTTTAATTAGCTACTAAAATGGTAAAACAAAAAATGCAGTTTCTGGAATCAAGAAACTGCATTTTTAAACTTAGATGAAAATAAAATTACATTCTGGTCATTTTCAAATCCATATTTTTCATTTCCTTACCATCCATATTCATAAACATTTCCATTCGCTGGGTATTATCATTGTCGAAATATAAAACCTGACGAACTTTTATATCTTTTCCCGTACGTGGATCGGTTGATTTTCCTAAAAAAGTCATCACTTTTCCAGGTTTATCCCATTTGCCTTCCATTGTCATCACTCCAGTACCCATATTATCAACCCAAGTACTTATAAAAATCTTTTTGGCATTATCATACCCAGTTGTACCAATTCCTTCAAAAGGCATTCCCATAAAATCGCCTTTGTAAATGGATTGCTGATACCGATCTCCTAAAATCATGGAAACTTCCGATGTACCAACTGATTTAATCGCTGGTGATTTCTCATCCATGTAAGTAGACATTTCCGTTTTCCATTTCCCGACATCTTTTGCCAACATTTTATGGCTTTCTGTAGGAGTCATGTAAGCTTGCCAAGCTTTCATATCTTCTTCCGACTGTGCGAACAATTGACCAGCAGCAAACATAATTACTGCACAATAAATGAATTTTATTTTTTTCATATTAATGAGTTTTAGGTGAAATTATACACTAAATTATAAAAAAATAATTACCACAAAGTCATGATTAAAAAAATACTTATCGCCACGAATGCACGAATAATTTCTATGTTCTTTTTTCTTTATTTTTCTTTATGAAACTTGGAGTACTTAGTGCCTTCGTGGTTCAAATCTTTGCGCCACGAATGCACGAATAATTTTTTAACTTCTTTTTTCTTTACTTTTCTTTATGAAACTTGGTGTACTTCGTGACTTCATGGTTCATTTCTTTTCGCCACGAATGCACGAATAATTTCTATGTTCTTTTTTCTTTATTTTTCTTTGTGAATCTTGGTGTACTTAGTGCCTTCGTGGTTCAAATCTTTGCGCCACGAATGCACGAATAATTTCTATGTTCTTTTATCTTTATTTTTCTTTGTGAATCTTCGTGCACTTTGTGCCTTCGTGGTTCAAAACCGTGGTTCAAAATTTTTGTTCAAAACCGTGGTTCAAAAATGTGGGTCAGTACTTATTTACTAAACTGAATCTCGTATAAACTTTTATAAATCCCTTCTTTTTTTAGTAAAGCTTGGTGGTTTCCTTCTTCCATTATTTCTCCTTTTTGCATCACAATAATTTTATCAGCATGTTGGATAGTAGATAAACGATGTGCAACAATTACTGCCGTTCTTCCTTTCATCAAGGTATCTGTTGCTTGCTGAATCATCATTTCAGTTTCTGAATCTACTGAGGAAGTAGCCTCATCCAGAATTAAAATTTTAGGATTGTAAACCAAAGCTCGGGTAAATGAAAGTAGTTGAGCTTGTCCGGCAGAAATACTACTTCCTCGTTCCATTACCTCAAAATTTAATCTACCAGGCAGCTTATCAATAAAACTTAAGGCACCTACTTCTGTCGCAGAATTTTCTAATTCCTGATCATTTATCAATTGATTTCTCAAGCGCATATTTTCTGCCACACTATCCGAAAACAAGAAAACATCTTGCATAATGGTTGCAATTGCAGATCTCAAATACCCTAATTCATATTCTTCTACCGGAATATCATCTATTAAAATTTCCCCTTTTGTTTTATCATAAAATCGGTTGAGTAAATTAATGATGGTTGTTTTTCCAGAACCAGTAGCACCCACCAAGGCTAATGTTTGCCCTGGCATGATGGTAAAAGAAATTCCTTTCAACACCCAATCTTCGTCGGTATAGGCAAACCATACATTTCTGAATTCTATTTTTCCTTTTATTTCTACTTCTTTTATGGTTCCGGTGTTTGGTGTGCTATCGTCAGTATCCAATACTTTGAAAATACGTTCGGAGCTTACCATTCCCATTTGGAGAGTGTTAAATTTATCAGCCAATTCCCGCAACGGGCGATACAACATATTGATATACAAAATAAAAGAGACTAAAACTCCAACAGAAAAACGATCGCTTATAACACCAATAGCTCCATAATAAACCATTAACCCAATAGATGCAGCTGCAATAATTTCTACAACTGGAAAGAAAACCGAATAATATAAAACCGAACGAATATGAGCATCGCGATGAAGTCGGTTTATTTTTTTAAAATTTTCCATTTCTTGTTTTTCACGAGCAAATATTTGAACAATTTTCATTCCTGTAATGTGCTCTTGCAAAAAAGTATTGATTCTGGAAACTTCTGTTCTTACATCCTGAAATGCCTTTTTTGTTTTTTCTTTAAAAACGTATGTCGCAATCATCAATAAAGGCATTACACTTAAACTTATCAGTGTTAATCGCCAATCTACATACAACATGACACCAATTATGGTCACAATTTGAAGGATATCTCCAACAATTACAATTAGCCCTTCCGAAAAAATATCAGCGATTACTTCAATGTCCGAAACCGTTCGGGTAACTAATGTTCCAATTGGAGTACGGTCAAAAAATCTGATTCGCATATCCATTAAATGATTAAATACTTGTTGTCGAAGATCATTTATGGCAGATTGTCCAAGCCAATTGGTTGTATAGGTATGGTAAAATTGTAGAATTCCTTGAAAAATCAACAGTACTGTCATAATCAAAATCATATTAATTAATCCAGAAACATTACCATCCGTAATGCTATGATCAATAGTATATTGAATTAAATATGGCCGAACTGGAGCAATAATCGCTAACAAAATAGTTAGAATAAGGGCTGAATAAAAAACCTTTTTATAAGGATTTATGTAAGCAAATACTCTTTTTAGAAGATTTTTATTAATGGCTTCTCCGGTAACCGACATAGTATTTATTTTTATGAATGGAGTTGAGTGTTTGAATTTTTATTATGAAATTTTATTGATTAAAATTTATTTGCTAAAATAAATCATAGTTTATCCGGTTTGAAGTTTGAATAATTTTTAATTTGTTTATTATGGTTGAAAAAAAATAAATAATTGATATACATACTTTTTAAATCATTTGGGGCTTACCCTGAAAAACGGGTCGAGCTATTCGCTGTATCTTTTTTTTATTTAATTGTTTTTTTAAAGGATAAAAAAAAAGGATGCCGCTTCTATCCCTAAGCCAAAAGCACTTTGAAGTTAAATAAACCATTATTGTTTCATTAAATAAATAAATATCAACCTTATCGCATAATAACATCATCCAAATATCCATCCGGATAATGAACCTTAGTCAAAAACAATCCACAAGCTGGAACCGAAAAACCTGCTGCTGCCCTGCTTTTATTTTCAATTATTTTTTTGAATGATTGGAAATCTGTAGTTCCATTTCCGATTTGCAACATAGTACCAACAATGGCGCGAACCATATTCCTTAAAAAACGATCTGCTGTAATTTCAAACATAATTCCATTTTCGGTTTTTGTCCAAATAGAGCGCTGGATAATACAGATATAGGTTTTAATTTGAGTGTTATTTTTACTGAAGGCCTCGAAATTACTGTAGGTTTTTAAAATCTCACAAGCCTCATTCATTAATTCAAGATTGGGTACTAGCAAAGCTTGGTAGCTAAAATCGTTAAGGAAAGGATTTTTATTGAAATGAATAAAATATTGATAAGTTCTTGAAATAGCATGATAACGCGCATTGGCATATGATTTTACTTTGTAAATTGCTTTTACAGCAATCTCATGAGGCAAAATAGCATTCAAACTTTGGATGGTTTTAGAAGATAATTCTACATCCGAATCAAAATGCACAAACTGTTGAATGGCGTGCACACCAGTATCTGTTCTTCCAGAGCCAGTAGTTTCAATCGGAAAACGTAAAACGGTTTGCAAGGCATAATTCAAAACCTCTTGAACAGAAAGTGCGTTTTCTTGTATTTGCCAGCCATGATAAGCACCGCCATTGTAGCTTATTTCAATAAAATATCGTTGCATCGTTGGGGCCGTTTCGGTTTTTTGTTTATTTTATCGAGTATGAAGTTGATTTGATGAGTTGTTTATTTGTTTATGAACAAGGTACTAGCATTTTTTTAGATTGAGAGAGCGAATGAATCTGTAGAAAAATCAAAACTCCGATTAAAATCTTAGTCTTTCTAAACTTTACTAAAATCAAAGTTTGAAAAAGGCATAGTTACGTTTTCATATTTATTAACTCAACAAATAAACATCCCTCCACAACTAAACAAATAAACACCTCAACAAATAAACAAACAACCCGGCACCAAATCCGAATTTTTTTAATCTTTGCAAAAAAAACAAAATGATTCAACGGGTTCAAACATTATATTTATTAGGTGCAGCTATACTTGGCATCGTACTTTTTTTTGTTGGTATTGCTCAATTTAATTATGTGGCGTATGAATCTGCCAAAACAATCATTTTGAGTTTGACAGGAATTAGTGTTCAAGAGGGAAGCGGAAAAGCAATTATGCAACCTAACATGGTATTGATTGGGGTCAATGTTTTTATTGTAATTGATTGCTTGGCTGCCATTTTTCTATTCAAAAACAGAAGAGTGCAATTATTGCTTTGCAAACTAATTTCCTTAGCGGTTTTAGTACTTACCGCATTGCTCGCTTATTCAATTTACAATTTGTTGAATATTAAAGATTTGATTTCTAGGGAGTTTTTAAGTGGTGCTTTGCTTCCATTATTAATGTTGATTATGGTAAATCTAGCAGCCAGGAACATTAATAAAGATGAACAATTAGTGCGATCAGCAGATAGAATTAGATAATAATGAATTTAAATGTTAACACAATTACATTCTTAACATTAACTTAACATTGGAAGTTGCTTTATTGTGTAAATTTGTGACCTGTATTGCTGCAGCATTATCTAATTTGTATTTTGATTAAACGTTTTACTAAGTTTTCATTTTTTCTTTTATTTTTTCCTTGCATCACATTATTCGCTCAGGATACCCTAAAAGTAATGGATTACAATTTGTTGTATTATGGCAATACTGGACCAACACCATGTTCTTTGCTCACTCCTGCCCAAAAAAATCCAAAGCTTTTACAAATACTCAATTACATTAAACCCGACATTTTAGGGGTAAATGAATTGGGAGCTGACGATTTATATTCTCAGAATATTTTAGCAAATACGTTGAATGTAAATGGAATTACGAAATACAAGCGTGCTGCTTTTTCAAATACAAAAGGACAGGAAATCATTAACACCGTTTTCTACAACTCGGATAAATTAGCATTAAAAAGTCAAAAAGTGGTATGTAATATATTGCGTGATATTATTTCCTACAAGCTTTATTATAATCATCCATCCATTGCATTTACACTCGATACTACTTTTCTGTATGTTTTGGTAGCACATTTGAAAGCAGGTGATACACAATCCGAACAAAATACTCGAGCTTCAGAAACTATATTAGTTCGGGATTATTTAAATACATTACCTGCTAATCAGAATGTGATCATGATGGGTGATTTTAATATTCAATCATCTTCGGAAACATCTTACCAGCATCTTGTAAACCAAACCATAAATCCTGAAAGAAGATTAATAGACCCAATAAGTTTACCTGGTAGCTGGAACAACAACTCTGGATTTGCCCAAGTACACACTCAATCTACTCGTTCATCATCATCGTGTGATGGTGGGGCATCTGGAGGTTTGGACGACCGTTTAGATTTTATCCTTTGTTCCAAAGCGATAAAAGATGATTCGAGTAGAGTAAAATATATTCCTGGAACTTATAAAGCTATAGGTCAAGATGGTCTTCATTTCAATCAAGCTTTAACAGCTTCTCCATTAAATTCAACAGTTCCTCAAGCAGTATTAACCGCATTATTTGGCATGTCGGATCACTTACCAGTAATTGCACAGTTTGAAATCAGAAGAGCCATTCCTTCAGGAATTCCGAATCAAGAAGAACTCTCTAATTCAATTTATATTCAGAATCCATTTAACAACGAAATTAGAATCTGGAGTAAAGACAATTATTTAAAAGGTAAAGTAAACTTATCATTATACTCTTTGGATGGTAAATTATTATTGGAAAATGATGTAAACAATTTTGAATCTGGAAATATTATTACTCCAGATTTTAACCTTAATTCAGGTATGTATTTATTGGTAATTACACCAGAAAACGGAATACGAATTACCAAAAAATTAGTAAAACAAATTAATTAATGCAGCATATTACTTCAGTATTTAAGAAAATACTTTGTGCAACAGCAATTGTTGCAAGTTCATCAGAAATATTTGCCCAGGCATCATACCAGGAAAAGGTAACATCTGCCAGCAATATTGCCATGACGGTAAGTAATTTAGGACTAATTGGTAATTCATTTAGTGGTAGTTTTAATGTATTAGGAAATCCGTCATGCGAGTTTCCAAAAAACTCGGGCATAGAGCATTTGTTTGAAGGTGGATTATGGTTAGGTGCTTTGGTTAATGGCTCGCAAATCGCCGTTTCGACCGGAGCATTAGATGATGCAACTGGCTATTCTACAGGAAAAGGTGGTTTTGAATTTTCTGCTGTAATTGGTGCAACCTTGGCTGAAAGATCTAGTTTAATCGATAATCCTCTCTACAATACCTCTGCAATATCTCATCAAGATTTCGTTTCAGATTTTACAGATAAAAATACAGTTGTACCAGGCACTACAATTCAAATTCGTGATCATTTAGTACCATTAGGTGCTGATGTTCATTTCGAATCATATAATTACAATTTCAATTTTGCCAACTTTTTTGTCATTTTAGATTATACCATTACCAATAACAGTGCAAACCGTTGGGATAGTTTATTTATTGGATATTGGACCGATGGAGTAATTAGAAATGTAAATAAAACCAATCCTGGAGGAACGGCATTTTTCAACAAAGGCGGAAATGGATATATCGACTCACTTTATTTAGGATATGAGTTTGATGGCGCCGGTGATTTAGGTTTTACCGAAAGTTATTTTGGGTTAAAGTTTTTAGGTGCAGAGGATAAAGCAGGTTTCGCACATCCAGATGTTCGAGCAAATTTTAATGATAACTTTAATTCATGGCAGTTCAACAACACAGCTGATCCATTGTATTTTTTTCCGGGTAACGATCAACAACGATTTGACAAGTTAAGTTCAGGATTGAACAACCTACCAAATTGGGAAACTCAAATTAGACCAACCTTACGACAGCCAAACAATCGATCTCAATTATTATCAGCAGGTCCATTTGTAACTGTAAACCCTGGAGAATCTGTCAATATCTCATTTGCGATTATTTGCGCTAAGAAACGTGAAGATGGATTACCAAATACTTCAGACAATGCTTTTCAGCAGTCATTTTTTGTTCAAAATGCCAACTTTACCCAAACTGCTTACAACGGCGAAGATGTAAATTTTAACGGTATTCTGGATCCAGGAGAAGATCGAGATGAAGATGGAAAACTCACTCGTTTTGTTTTACCATCTCCACCTAATACACCTCAAGTAAAAGTGATTCCTTCATCCAATAAAATTGAAGTTTACTGGAGCAAAAATGCCGAAGCTTCTGTTGATCCTATTTCAAAAAAGAAAGATTTTGAAGGCTACAGAATTTATAAATCTGCACTTGGGTTTGATATTAAACAAACGCAAGATGTTTTGGCTAGCTTGAAACTGGTTGCCGAATACGATGTTCCTGGCAATAAACTTTTCAATGAAACTGGTTTAAGTCCAATTGTTTTAGCACAGCCTTTAACATTTGAAGGTGATACAAACCGCGATGGCTCATTAATTGAATATGCTTATAAATACACTTTTAATAATGTGCAAAATGGTTGGCAACATGCAGTTGCTATAACTGCTTTTGATACTGGAGATGATGTAAATAATTTAGAATCTCTTGAATCTGGTAATCAATTGACATTAAAACGAGTTTTTCCGGGAAAAGTAGAAAACAAAGATTTTGCAAATGGTGATCCTTTCGTTTATCCTGATCCATATTATTCAGGGGCTGAATGGGAAGGTGCATCGGCGAGTGAAGAAAATAAGAAACTGAATTTTTCTAATCTTCCGGCAAAATGTGTAATTACTATTTATACTTTATCGGGAGATATAGTGAAAGTGATTGAGCATGATCAAAATTATAATGGAAGCGATTCCAGATGGTATAGCACTAACGCAAATACAGATGAAACGGTATTTTCTGGTGGTGAACATAGCTGGGATTTATTATCAAAAGACAATCAATTACTGGCAAGAGGCTTGTATTTGTTTGCTGTAAAAGATAAACAGACAGGAAAACTATTTCAAGGCAAATTTTCAATTATCAAATAACAAAAAACCAATATCATGATTAAAAAATTACTTACAGTCGCGTTAATATTTAGCTCGGCAGGCTTATTAAAAGCGCAGGTTTACCCTGTTAAAACTATTCAAGAAGTACAAACAGTTTCTCAAGCCGAATTAGCTTTAGGAAATGATGCTGGACTAATTGGTGCAACAGATACAATACGTGTAAGAGGTATTGTGGTAATGGATGCTAATTTATCAACCTTAGTTGGTGGAAAACAAATATGGATTCAAACTTCTGGCAATGCACCTTTTTCAGGACTTGATATTTTTCAACCTACCCCAGCAACTGGAGATGGCGGAACAGGAATTTTAGCATTATTAGCTGGCGATTCAGTTGAAATTACAGGAACCGTTCTTGAATTTTCAGGCGAAACCGAATTAGTACCTTTAAATACAACTCCTGGTACACCTATTAATATTTTAGGTGGTGGTTTTACTCCAACTTCTAAATTAATTAATGTTGCTGATTTGAATGATGCAAACCGGGCAAACATTTTAACCACTGGAGAACAATGGGAAGGAATGTATGTAGAGTTTCAAAATGTAACTGTACAATCTGTAGATCCATTTAGTAGTGGATCAAGAGTTAGTTTTAATATTATAGATGCTGCAGGTAATAAAGTAAACGTTTCTGATCGATTTAAGAGTAATCGATTACCAGCTACAGGTGGTACTTTTATACCTCCAAATGTGGGTGATTTTATTACTTCAATTAAGGGCGTTATTATTCACTCAAAAAACAACCGTGGTTATGAATTACATCCTTTTAAACAGTCTGATATAGTTTACGGAGCTTCTGCACCAGCAATTGCCGGAATTACACGTAATCCAGTTACTCCTACTTCAACTCAAACAGTTACAATTTCAGCCAACATTACTGATTTAGACGGAGTCGCTTCTGCTTCTTTATTTTATGCAGCAGGTGTTGCGAACAACAATTTTGTTTCTGTACCAATGGTTGCTGTTGGCAATTCATTTAGTGCAACAGTTCCAGCACAAGCAGAAGGAACCATTGTTAAATATTATGTAAGTGCAACCGATGCTTCAGTTGGTGCTTTGGTTAGTAAAATACCTAATGTACCTTCTTCTAATCCATTATTTTATGTAGTTCGTGATGCGGGTTTGCAAATATTTGACTTACAATATACACCATTTACTGATGGAAATTCTGGATTAACAGATCAGTTAGTAACCGTTACAGGAGTTGTAACAGCAACACCAAATGATTTGGGTTATGTTTATATTCAACAAGAAAATCAATTAAGTTGGGCTGGGATTTTATGTACAGGAAATGCTGCGTTAAGTACTTTAGTTTTAGGTGATAGAGTTACGGTAACTGGAACAGTTAAAGAAACTTTCAATTTCACGAGAATAGAAGCAATTACAAGTGTATCTAAATCAGGTACTGGAACTATTACTCCACTTGTTTTAAATCCTGCAGTCTTCAATACTTACAATTTTGTGAATAACGAATCATATGAAGGAATGTTAATAAAGTTTGAAGGAACTCCTCTGAGTCCTTTAACAGTTGTAAAGAAAAATGCAGATGCTCCATCCAATTTTGCTGAATTTTCGGTAGGATTAGATCCTTTTGATCCAGCTTCAAGTTCAAGAGTACTTGCTGGCCGAGGTGGTTCTGCTCTATCTTCTTTAAATGTATCATATATAAATGATTCGCTTTTTATACCTAATTTAAATCCAGGCATTTCCCCAATAATAATCAATCAAGGAGATAAATTTACTTCTATAACTGGTATCATTTTATTCAGTTTTTCAAATATGAAATTATTACCAAGAGATAATAATGATTTTGTAGGATATAGCCCTGCTGTTGGATTAAGTTCTGTTTATGCTGCAAATAGTTTTGTAAAGGCATTCCCAAATCCAGCTTCTACTTCATTCACGGTAAACTATACTTTACCAGCTATTGCAAATAATGCAAAGGTTGTAGTGTATGATTTACTAGGAAAAGAAATTCTTACTCAGAAATTAGCTGGAGTTGATGGATCAACTGTTATTTCAGTTAATGATTTAGCAAATGGTACTTATTTGTACCAAGTGCAAAGTGCTGCTACTGGTATTCTTGCTTATGGCAAATTGGTAGTATCTAAATAAAATATTTTCACTTTAATCAAAAACCCTTTTTCCTTATTGAAGAAAGGGTTTTTTGTTTTTCAATAAAAGGGATAAACCAGAATTATCGATAGATTTAGTTTTATCAAAAAAACATTACCATAGAATTATTAGTATATTTAGATCTTAAAATAAGAAAATGAAACTGATAAAAACTTTATTATTTATTCAATTAATTCTATCATTATCTATAGCAGCTTTTGCACAGAAAAATGATAAATCAAAAAAACAGTGGGCAAGTAGCGTTAAATCTTCCAATCTATTAAATAGAAATTCAGCTCCTGCATACAATTTTGCAGTTACTACAAATCCATATTCAAATCTAAGTGGAGCTACAAGTTTATCCAACAATCAATTATGGGATGATACAACTTACAATGTATCTATTGGTTTTGGTTTTTCCTTTTTTGATCAAGTTTTTACTGATTTAGATATTTATACTGATGGAGTTATTGGTAAAATTTTAGCCCCAGATAGTGTTTTGGAATATTCTCTTGCACCTTATGTAGCTGATTTGCAAGATAGAGGTTATATAACTGGGAATCCAGTATCAAATATTAGTTATAAATTAGAAGGAAGCAGTCCAAATAGAATTCTAAAGATTGAATTTAAAAATGCAGGATTTTTTGAAGAAGAGGACGTTTTAAACTCACAGAATTGGTTTACCAATTTTCAATTATGGATTTTTGAAACAAGTAATAAAATTGAATATCATTATGGGCCAACTACCGTTTCAAATATAAATATTGCTTTTTTTGGAGAATCTGGCCCTATAGTAGGTTTAGGATTTTTTAATTCAATTACCGGCTCATTATCTCTTCTTAATACCTTACAAGGTAGTCCTGCTGCTCCGACATTGGTAGACTCGGTTGCCTATTTAGTAGGCATTCCTGCGAATGGAACAGTTTACAGGTTTACTAAAATACCTACCGGTATAGCAAACTCCTACCAGCAAAATAGTAAAGTTCGCACCTATCCAAATCCTGCCTTTGAAGAAATTAATCTTAGTTATTCTTTACCCCAAGAAGCAAAAAATGCCAGTGTAATTTTATACGATTTATTGGGTAAAGAAATTCAACGTCAACAATTATTTGGAATAGAAGGGGCTGCTGTTATTTCTTTAAAAGATTTAGCCGAAGGAACATATTTATATAAAGTACTCAGCTCTGAAACCGGAATGCTTGCCAACGGAAAACTGGTTGTATCGAAATAAATTTTATTGATAACTTTTAAAAAAACCTTTTTCTGTAATGGAGGAAGGTTTTTTTATTTTTGTTACTTTTAAATAAAATACAAAGTGCGAGTTTTTTTATATATAAAATGATTTTGCACAATCAATTTTTCGGGTATATTTGAGCTCTAAAACAATACTATGAAAATGATAAAAACAAGCTTTACTTTATTTATTTTACTATTAAATCTAAATGTAATTTTTGCACAAACAATTAGTAAAACAAAGAAATCCGTTTTTAGTAAATCACTAAGCAAAAATTCAGTAGCCAAGTCAAGCTCATTGGATTATACTTTTTTGAAAACCACTGGAACATATACCGATTTAGTAGGTGCTACATCTTTAAATGATAATCAAACTTGGGATGATCCTGATTTTATATTCCCAATTGGATTTGATTTTAAATTGTATGATGGAGAATTTGATTCATTAGACTTTTATATAGGTTTAGGTGGATCTTTAGGTTCTATTTTGGGTTCAACCAATGAATTTAATTACTCATTTGCACCATTTGAAACAGATTTGGTAGACAGAGGAGATACAACAGGAATCTCTGTTTCACCTATTTCTTACAAATTAGATGGACAAGCACCCAATAGAATTTTAAAAGTTGAATGGAAAAATGCTGGATTTTTTGGAGAATTAGACGGAGCTGGAACACTTGATTATTTTATCAACTTTCAACTTTGGTTATTTGAAACTTCAAATAAAGTTGAATATCGTTATGGATCGAGTAATATAGTTTCTAATAGGCTCGCTTTTGATGGAGAAACCGGCCCAATTGTAGGAATTGGAAAATTTGACACGTTAACTTTTGATATTTTAAAAGCAGATATACTTTTGGGTAATTCCAATACCCCACAGGTTGATTCTACAATCAATAATTTATTAGGTGCACCTTCAGATGGAACCATTTATCGTTTCACCAGAAATACAACTGGTTTAGCGATCTCTTATCAGCAAAACAGTAAAGTTCGCACCTATCCAAATCCTGCTTTTGATGAAATTAATCTTAGTTATTCTTTACCACAAGAAGCAAAAAATGCCAGTGTAATTTTGTATGATTTATTAGGTAAAGAAATTACAAGTCAACAATTATTTGGAATAGAAGGGGCTGCTGTTATTTCTTTAAAAGATTTAGCTAAAGGAACCTATTTATATAAAGTACTCAGCTCTGAAACCGGAATGCTTGCCAATGGAAAAATGGTAGTATCGAAATAAATTTTATTGAAAACTTTTATAAAAACCCTTTTTCTGTAATGGAAGAAGGGTTTTTTTGTTTGAGCTATTTTACGAATCATTTATATTTTTGCTTTTAAAGTTATAACCTTAATACAACTATTTTCTATATCCAAATAATGATCCAATCACTTCGTAAAACCGCAAAAAAACTTGTTCTGACTTTATCTGGAAAAGTTTCTCATTTAAAAATAGGTGTTGAAACAAAGCATGAGTGGTATGGAAATACGTATGGTGGTTTTTTTGTAAATCCAACAAAGTTGAACGAAAATTCAATTGTTTATTCAGTAGGCATTGGAGAAGATATTTCTTTTGATCAGGCAATTATAAACAAACATAAGTGCCAGGTTTTCGGATTCGACCCAACGCCTAAATCAATTAATTGGGTTAAAAATCAGCAACTGCCAAATCAATTTAATTTTTACGAATTCGGTATCAGCGATAAAACCGGAAATGTAGATTTTTATTTACCCAAAAATCCTGCTTATGTTTCAGGAAGTATTTCCTTACAAAAAAATGTAAACGAAAATAAAAAAGTAAATGTGCAAATGAAAACCATTACCGATGCAGCAAAACAATTAGGTCATGCTCATATAGATGTTTTAAAAATGGATATAGAAGGAGCAGAATATGATGTTATTACTTCACTCCTTTCATCTGGAATTTCTTTCGGCCAATTATTAATAGAATTTCACGATCGTTTTTTTACAGATGGAGCAGCTAAAACCAAAAATGCTATTCAAGTTTTAAAACAAAATGGTTTCGAAATTTTTGCTATTTCAGATTCGTTTGAAGAGGTTTCGTTTATTAATACCAACCTTCAATAAATAGAAGGAAATTTTGCCGCATCAGATTCTCCCATAAATTTATAAACTGCTTCATAAACATCTTCCACAGATGGTTTTGAAAAATAATCTCCATCTGTTCCATAAGCTGGTCTGTGAGGTTTTGCAGTTAAGGTCGCCGGTGAAACATCTAAACTAAAATACCCTTTTTGTTCTTCTAAAACCTTTTGCATCATGTAGGCTGATGCTCCACCTGGAACATCTTCATCCAAAAATAAAATTTTATTTGTTTTTGCTAATGAAGTAGCAATCACATGATTTAGATCAAAAGGTAATAACGTTTGCACATCAATTAATTCAACAGAAATTCCATCGGTTTGTAATAAAGCACAAGCATCAGCGGCAATACGGCAACAAGATCCATAAGTAACCAAGGTTATGTCTGTTCCTTCCAGCAATATTTCCGGTACACCTAATGGAACGGTAAATGTTCCAATATTTGTAGGTAATTTTTCTTTTAATCGATACCCATTTAAACATTCTATTACCAATGCAGGTTCGTCTGCTTTTAATAATAAATTATAAAAACCAGCTGCTTGAGTCATATTTCTGGGCACCAACACATGCATTCCTCGCAATGAGTTCAATATCATTCCAATTGGTGAACCAGAATGCCAAATTCCTTCTAATCGGTGACCTCGAGTTCGTACAATTAAAGGTGCCTTTTGTCCAGCTTTGGTTCGGTAAGATAGACTGGCAAGATCATCACACAAAGTTTGCAAACCGAAAAGTAAATAGTCCAAGTATTGAATTTCTGCAATTGGCCTCAATCCTCGAAGTGCTAAACCTATTCCCTGCCCCATAATTGTTGCTTCCCTAATTCCAGTATCCACAATTCTTAGTTCTCCATATTTTTCTTGCAAACCAGCAAATCCTTGATTTACATCTCCTATTCTACCTACATCTTCTCCAAAAGCTATTACTCTAGGGTCGTTTGCTAAATTTGCATCAAAACACGCTTGAAGAATTTCTCTTCCATCTATATTTTTAGCATCTTCATCATACTCCGCTTCAATTGTTTCAAATTTTAATGGATTAAAATCGGTTTCTGTATGTAAAAAAGAATTATATCGATCTTCCATTTCAACAGATTTTGATTGATACCAATTGCTTAAATTCTCTCTTTCTCTTGAATATTCGTGTCTTGTAATTCGCAAAACCGAGCGAATTGCAACCATTATATCTCTAAACGCAGGTTCAGAATTACTGGAAAGTGTAGTCTTAATTTTATCTAATAATTGTGAATAGGAATCCAATGCAGGAACCTCTGAAATTAAATCTAAGCCTTCTTTTCTCAGATTTCTGATCGGATCGTTAAAATCTTCCCAGGCTTGTTTTTGACTTTTCTTAACATAATCTTTTGCTGTATTATCAATCTCGTCTAATTCTTCTGTGGTGGCAATCGCAGTTTCCAGCATCCATTCACGCATTTTTGAAATACAATCAAACGAAACTTCCCAATCTAGCCGATCTTTTGTTTTATACCGTTCATGAGATCCAGAAGTAGAATGCCCTTGAGGCTGCGTTATTTGAACCACATGAATTAAAACTGGAACATGCTCATTTCTGCAAATTGCTATTGCTTTTGAATAGGTTTCGCACAACGCAGGGTAATCCCAACCATTCACGGTAAAAATCTCAAAACCTTTATTTCGTTTATCTCGCTGAAATCCCTTTAATATTTCAGAAATATTTTCTTTAGTAGTTTGGTATTTTGCATGAACAGAAATTCCATATTCATCATCCCAAACAGAAATGGCTAATGGAACTTGCAAAACTCCTGCTGCGTTTACTGTTTCAAAAAAAAGACCTTCTGAAGTACTTGCATTTCCGATGGTTACAAATGAAACTTCATTTCCCTGATCTGTGAATTTAGTAAATTCATGTAAATCTTTATTTTTTCTATAAACAGAAGAAGCATAAGCCAATCCAAGAGAGCGAGGCATTTGACCGCCTGTGGGCGAAATATCGGAAGAACAGTTTTTCATATCCATCAAATCTTTCCAATTTCCATCTTCATCTAAGCTTCTTGTGCCAAAATGTCCGTTCATTGATCTGCCAGCAGATGCAGGTTCAAAATCTAAATCGGTGTGTGCGTATAGTTGTGCAAAAAACTCTGGAATGGTGCTCATACCACTGGCAAACATGAAAGTTTGATCCCGATAATATCCCGATCTGAAGTCGCCTTTCTTAAAAACTTTAGCCATTGCAATCTGGGCAACTTCCTTTCCATCGCCAAATATTCCAAATTTAGCTTTACCAGTAAGTACTTCTTTTCTGCCTAATAGGCTCGCATGACGGCTTTCGCAGGCAATCCTGTAATCGTTTAATACTTCTTCCCGAAAATCAGCAAAGCTTAATTCTGCAGATTCTTGTACAATTTCCGATGTCAGATTTCTTTCCATTTTATTAAAATTAGTAAGGATTACAATTATACAAAAAAGGGTGTAACATTTACTTTCAGACTACGTTTACTAGGTGTATTCGATTTTTATTTCAAGTATTGGAATACTTTTTGAAATAATAAAAACTGTATTATATTTGTACTAAACTTTAAAAAATTAACATGAAAAAATTAATGCTTTCGTTTGTTGCTATTCTAGCTTTTGCTTCGTTAACTAAAGCTCAGGAAGCTGAAAAAGCAGCTCCGGTAAATCCAAATCAAGCTGACTTTAAATTTGAAAAAGAAGTAAATGACTTCGGAACAATTAAAGAAGGAACTCAAGCTTCGTATGATTTTAAATTTACGAACACTGGCAAAGAGCCACTTTTAATTACCAACGTTCAGGCTTCTTGCGGTTGCACATCCCCGAAATGGTCTAAAGAACCAATTAAAAAAGGTGAAACAGGAATAATTACTGCAGTTTATAACTCAACTGGTCGTCCAGGTGCGTTTAATAAATCAATTACTGTAACTTCTAATGCTAAAACTGCAAGTAAGGTTTTATACATTAAAGGTACTGTTGAAGCTAAACCAGTTCCGGCAGCAAGTGCATCACCAGTTAAAAGTGAAGCAGGACCTACTGAAAAGAAACCAGGTTCAAGCAATTAATTAACAAAAACTTATTTTTATAAAAATCCTCCTCGCAAGGGAGGATTTTTTATTTTTACCCCATGCCTAACTTATCTATAAAAGGTGCAAACATGCCTGCATCGCCCATTCGGAAACTAACTCCTTTTGCTAATACAGCAAAAGAAGCTGGTCGCAAAATCTATCACCTTAATATTGGTCAGCCAGACATCGAAACGCCAGTAGGAATGCTGAACGCAATAAAAAATATCGATTTTAAAATATGGGCTTATACTCCTTCAGAAGGAACAGCAAGCTATCGAAACAAACTGGCTACTTATTACCAGAAATTAAATTACCCGATTACATCGGAAAATATTATTGTAACCACAGGCGGTTCAGAAGCTATTACAATTGCGGTAAATGCGTGCCTAAATCTTGGGGATGAACTGATTATTCCAGAACCATTTTATGCAAATTACAATGGTTTTGCTTGTATGGCAGATGTGGTGGTTAAACCCATTCATTCGTATATAGAAACGGGTTTTGCCTTACCAGCAATTTCGGAGTTTGAGAAATTAATAACTCCAAAAACAAAGGCAATATTAATTTGCAATCCCAACAACCCAACCGGATATTTATATTCTCGCGAGGAAATGGAAGCATTAAAAGAGCTAGTTATTCGCCACGACCTTTTTCTTTTTTGTGATGAAGCTTACCGTGAATTTTGTTACGACGGCAAAGAATTTATATCTCCAATGCAAATGGGAGATTTGGATGAAAACGTTATAATAATGGATACCGTTTCTAAAAGATATAGCGCTTGTGGAGCCAGATTAGGTGCATTAATTACGAAAAATAAAGATGTTTTATCATCGGCATTGCGATTCGCACAAGCTAGATTAAGCCCTCCAGGTGTAGCTCAAATTGCAGGCGAAGCAGCCATAGATACTCCGCAAAGCTATTTTGATGAAGTTTTGAAAGAGTACACCAGCCGTCGTGATTTATTAGTTTCTGAATTAAATAAAATGGATGGAGTATTTTGCACTCCACCAAGTGGTGCATTTTACACTGTAGTTCGATTACCGATTGATGATTCTGATAAATTTTGTCAATGGATGCTTGAATCTTTCAGTTATGAAAACCAAACAGTAATGATGGCTCCTGCAACTGGATTTTATTCAACTCTAGGCTATGGCAAAAATGAAGTTCGCATTGCCTATGTGCTGAACAAATCAGATTTGAAAAAATCAATGGATTGTTTGCAAGAAGCATTAAAAGTATATCCAGGTAGAACAAACTAATATGTATTATTCCAGCATTCATACTCCAATTGGTAAACTTATGATCAATGCAAATGAATTTGGAATAACCTCAGTGCTATTCAGTGATAAGGATTCAGAAGAAATTGTCAACAAAAACAGCCTGATTATTAGCTGCGAAAATCAATTGAATGAATATTTTTCGGGTGATCGAAAAGATTTTGATTTGCTATTAGAAACCAAAGGCACACTTTTCCAAAACCAAGTTTGGAAAGAATTGGAGAAAATCTCTTTTGGTAAAACTTGCTCGTATTTAGATATTGCTAAAAAAATGAATAATGTTGGTAGCATACGTGCAGTCGGGACAGCAAATGGAAGTAATCAACATGCGATAATTTTGCCTTGCCACCGGGTAATTGGCTCTGATGGAAAGCTTACTGGTTATGCTGGCGGTTTGTGGCGAAAAAAATGGCTATTAGACCACGAGCAAAAATTTGCCAATGGAGTGCAAAAGCTTTTTTAATTTAAAATTTTAAACGTTTTCTGTTCGTTAAGGTCGAAGATTAAAATCAGAAACGTTGACAAACTCCGCAAAAATAATCCATCTGTACAATCGGGCAGGTTTTGGAATTCATTACAACGATTTGGAAGCATTAAAAAAGTGGCCAATTAAAGATGTTGTAAATAAGATTTTCAAAAATTCGAAAGTGATTTCTGAAAATGAAATTGAAGTCCCAAACAACTTGAAAAAATTTCAAGCGGCTGATACTGAAGCTAAAAAAATGATTCTTCAAGAAAATAAAGATGGAGTAAAGAATCTTAATCTATCATTTTTAGAAGAAATGAGTTTTGGTGAGGATGCTCTTCGCCAAAAAATGACTCTTTTTTGGCACGGACATTTTGCCTGCCGATCCAGAAATGCTTCTTTTTTAAATTCATTGCATTCCATTGAAAAAAGTAATGCATTGGGCAAATTAGGACCGTTTATTTTAGAAGTTTCCAAAAGTGCAGCAATGCTCCAGTTTTTAAATAATCAACAAAATAAAAAAGGGAAACCGAATGAAAATTTTGCTCGGGAACTGATGGAATTATTCACCATTGGAAGAGGAAATTATACCGAAAAGGATATAAAAGAGTCAGCAAGAGCATTTACAGGCTGGGGTTTTGATTTAGAAGGAAATTATATTTTCAGGGAGAAACTTCATGATTTTGGGCAAAAGCAATTTATGGGCAGAACTGCCGATCTAAATGGTGATGATATTATCAATATTATTCTTAATCAAAAACAAACAGCCTATTTTATTTCGGAAAAAATATTCAAATTTTTTGTGAATGAAAATCCAAATCCTGAAAATATTTCTGAAATGGCAGAAGTGTTTTTCAAAAGTGATTATGATATTTCTAAACTTATGCAACATGTTTTTAATGCATCCTGGTTTTATGATTCAAAAAATGTAGGGAATAAAATTAAATCACCTATTGAACTATTAGCTGGATTAAACAGGCAATTTTTTATTAATTACACTATCCCAACTGCTCAAATTCAAATTCAAAGGGCTTTGGGGCAATTTTTATTTTTTCCTCCAAATGTAAGCGGCTGGGCTGGAGGTAGAAACTGGATAGATAGTACTACATTAATGATACGATTGCAATTACCTTCCCAATTATTATCTAATAAGCAAATTGAAATTGTAGGTAAACCAGACCCAGAAGATGAAGCAATAATTGCTGCTAGTTTGCAAATTCGGGCAGATAAGCCACAATTCTCAAATTCAAAACCAGATTGGGAAAAGTTTTTTAAAATTATGCCAAGTTATTTGTCGAATGAATCTTTAGCAGAATTTTTTCTACCAGAGAAAAATGTTGCTAATAAAATATCTGCATTAGATTACAAAGCAAGAATTATTCAACTGCTTTCTTTACCTGAATATCAACTTTGCTAAACCCAAGATTATGAAACGAAGAGATTTTATTCGAAATGGCATGTTAGCATCTGGTGCTTTTATGCTTCCCTCCTTTTTAAAACCTTTTGAATCCATGGCCTTAGCTGATGTTTCTGGATTTAGAAATTTAGTAATCATTCAATTATCTGGTGGCAATGATGGGCTTAATACCATTGTTCCTTTTGGAAATGATGAATACTATAAAAACAGGCAAATTATTGGTATTCCTCCATCCGAATTATTGAAAATGAATTCGATGCAAGGATTAAATCCTGCCTTAGTTGCTTTAAGACCAATTTATGATCAGGGTTTTATGACTATTTTAAACGGTGTTGGCTATCCAAATCCAGATCGATCGCATTTTATATCAATGGATATCTGGCAAACAGCAAGTGCTTCTGACGAATATTTATCATCCGGCTGGATTGGAAGATATCTCGATAGCAATTGCGAAACCTGTAAACATCCATTTAGTGCAATTGAAGTTGATAATAATTTATCACTCGCTCTGAAAGGAAATGCAAAAAAAGGATTGGCATTAACAGATATTGACAAACTTTACAATACATTGCAAAAGCCTTATTTTATGGAACTTACCAATAAAGCCAACGAAAATTTAAACGAAAACAATCTTGGGTATTTATATAAAACACTAATTGAAACTTCATCCTCTGCTTCTTATATTCATGAAACTTCAAAAGTTTATAAACAAACAGGTACGTATCCAGAAACAGCTTTTGCGAATCAATTAGCAACTATTTCACAATTTATAAATTCTGGTCTCAAAACCAGAGTTTATTATGTTTCATTGAGTGGATTTGATACCCATACCAACCAAAGAAACCAACAAAGCAGGCTTTTGAAAATATATGGAGATGCCGTTGCTGCTTTTGTTAATGATTTAAAATCAACTGGAAAATTAGAGGACACCATGGTAATGACTTTTTCTGAATTTGGACGACGCGTAAGTGAAAATAATAGTAAAGGAACTGACCATGGAACTGCAAATAATGTATTGTTATTTGGAGGAAAATTAAAAAAAGCAGGTATTTATAACGATGCGCCAGATTTAATAAATTTAAAAGACGGAGATTTAAAACATCAATTAGATTTTAGAAGTGTATACGCCACTTTACTTGAAAACTGGTTGGAAGTAAAAAGTAGTTCTATTTTAAATGCAGGTTTTGAGCGATTGAACTTTGTATAAATCAAAAAACATATTAAAAACCTTATATTTGCCAATAAAATAATTGGGGCTGACCGGAATTGACAGGGTGGAAGATTTGGGTGTAAGCATGCAGCGCATTGTGAATATTAGCGCTTTAATCTGAATTCTCAACCGCTTTAACTGGCGAAAACAACTACGCGTTAGCAGCTTAATTTTAGAAATTTAGCATACTGACTATTCCCGGATGGCTTTTTCTTGTTGGCTGTCCACTGGGAATACCACAAAACAGGGAACACATTGGTGTTTATCTTTTGAGCTGATGTGGAACAAAAAAGATAAGTGTAAGGTTGGTAAGCAATGCACCTGCCCTATGCCGACAATCAAGCAAAGCTAAGCATGAAGAAAGCGCTTCACGTCCCATGTTTGGACGAGGGTTCGAATCCCTCCAGCTCCACATTTATAAAAAGCCTGCAAATCAGTAGATTAGCAGGCTTTTTTTATGCATTTCATTTTGAAAAGCTATTAAAAATCGAAAAATTTTTTAACCAATAAAATAAGAATTTTGTAGAATAAAGAACAGATAATCGGTTTTTTTCCGATTATCTTATTAAATTTTTACATTTGATAATGGAAATTAATCAATTGATTAAAAAAAATGCTAATCAGCTGCTCACGCATCAATTATTATCATCATGGTTGAAAGACTACAAACGCCCAAATGATAAAATCAACGATTTGGTAAAACAAGGGGTTTTAACTTCTATTAAAAAAGGTTTATATATTTCTGGAAAAGCTAATGATTCTTTAGAACCAGAATCTATTTTAATAGCTAATCATATTTATGGACCAAGTTATGTATCCATGGAGACTGCTTTATCTTATTATGGACTTATTCCTGAAAGAGTTTATGAAACAACATCTTGTACAATTAAACCGACAAAAAAATTCACTACCGGCATTGGTGTTTTTAATTTTTCTCATTTACCATTACCTTATTATTCTTTTGGAATTAAATCTATTTTATTAGAAAAAACGCAACAAGCTATGATTGCCAGTAAAGAAAAAGCATTATGTGATAAATTAATATGTACAAATGGATTAATTATAAGAAATAAAAAACAAGCTTATGAATGGCTTTTCGAAAATTTAAGAATGGAAGAATCAACTTTAAAAGAATTTGACGTTGAAATTATTTTTGAATGGCTTCCAAATATGCCAAAGAAAAATAGCCTGTTAATGATAATAGAAACAATCAAAAATCTATGATAAAAGAATGGTTAAATAGTTATGTTCCTAAAAATCAACAAGAGGCAAAAGATGCTCTAAGAGAAATAATGCAGGAAATAGCATTAGCTGGTCTATTTCGAGCTGGTTTTTTCGAAAAAGCAGCATTTTATGGTGGAACTGCATTACGTATGTTTTATAACTTAAATAGATTTTCAGAAGATTTGGATTTTACCTTATTAAAAGAAGAACCTGAGTTTTCTTTATATAAATACCAAAATGCTATTATAAGTGAATTTGAGGCATTAGGCATGAAAATATCCATTAAAGAAAAAGAGAAATCAATTAAAAGCGCTATCAATTCTACCTTTTTAAAATCAGAAACAATTTGGAAAGAAATCGTTTTAGAAAATATTATACCACAAATTGGTATTAATTCTATTGCTGCTATTAAAATTAAAATTGAAGTTGATACTACTCCTCCTTTGGGATTTGAAACAGAAGAAAAATTACTTTTAAGACCTTTTTCATTTTATGTTAAATGCTTGGTTTTAGAAGATTTATTTGCTGGAAAAATGCATGCATTATTATTTAGAAAATGGGGCAAAAATGTAAAAGGCCGTGACTGGTATGATTTGGAATGGTATATAAAACGAGGTACTACAATTAATTTGAACCATTTTTTAATCAGAGCAAAAGAAAGTGGTGATTGGAATAAAAATGAAATAAGTGAAAATGAATTAAAACAATTACTTTTTGATAAGATTAAAACGGTAAATATGAATTATATTAAGGATGATATAAACCGTTTTATTAAAGATCAATCAACTATTAAAATTTGGAATTCAACATATTTTAATGATTTGATTACACATTTGAAATTTAAAGGTTAGTGAGTATTTAATTTTTTAAAACTTATTCTTTATTCTGGACAGCATCAAAATAAGATTGAACCTAATTGAGTAAAATGAATTTAATTTTTCATACAATCTGAAACCAATTTTGCTTCGTGATTTTTATTGGAAACATTATTAATTCTATTACCGTAGAAATCAGCATGTTTAATAACCTAAAACCAACGAAGACATGTTTACTATTCATTATTTTAACAACGAAAACCTGATCGGTCAAAAATCTTTTAAAACATTTAAAGAAGCGGAAAATAATTATCACAAAAGCAATTGCTATTCAAAATGTGACTATTTTGAGGTTTCAGATAATCAGACAAAAGAAGTAGTTATGGAATTTGTAGTTCCACAAAAAACAGAAATGATGAGAGGCTTTTTCTTTAACGAAGAAGATGATCAGGAAGATTACGGTTTTCAATTAGGAGTTTAATATAAATCCTGATATTAAAAATCAGGACAAATTACTTTATTTCTATTTGTAGAACATTTGCGACTTTGGTAAACCAAACTTACTTCAAATGCGCCTCCAGAATTTCTTTGAGCTATTTTAGCCAATGTATAATCATACGATAAACCAACGGTAAAACGTGGTTTTACATCATCGGTTAAATAATTATCAAACAAACAGGTAACAATTGCTGCATTGCCACCCTGCAAAATGTCAGCAGATCGGTACCATGCTCCAATATTGAAAAAATATGCCCGATATTGAACACCAGCGGTAGCATTGGAAAAATTACCTTGTTTCACGTAGCTAAATGCGGGAATTATGGCAGGTTCACCAAAATTTCTCCTATTTTCTATACCAATATTAATAGATCCATGTACTTGGTATTTTCTTGGCAATATACTTTCAGTTGAAATTAATGATTCATCAGGTTCGGACAAATGGGAAACTGACGCTCCTAAAACTGAATTGCGATAAACTATTGCTACACCAGAACCAAAATCTGGGTAAAACTTTTTGCTATTCACTGGATTGTCAGCTGCTGTGGGTAAACCAGGAACAAACCCTAACTCTTTATCTAATTGATCGTAAAAAATTAATTTATCATAATTAATACTTCGATTAGTTAAACCACCTTGCAATGCCAGACTTATGCTGAAATTTTCACTTTTAATCCCTTGAAAAGAATAAGCAAGAGAAAAAGCATTTTTGGTATAAAACCCCTCACCTTCTACAGTTCTCTGAATCATGCCGGCTACTCCACCATTCATTTCTGCTACATAACGATCATAGGAAACACCATAATATGCAAATGCATCTTTTATAGCTGGATATTGATTTCTATAATTTAAAACAAAACGATCGCAGCCTAATGAAGTACCAGCCAAAGCTGGATTTAAATAAATCGGAGATTGCAAGAAATTGGAATAAGCGTGATCCTGTGCTAAAACAAAGCCTTTAATGAGAAACAAAAAAAATGTTAGTAAAAATAATCTCATCTACCTTATTATTGTTACTGTACCAATCTGCTTAAATTTTCCATTCAAATCTGGCATGCCTTTCCATAATGTACCATTAAAGTAACTTGCCTCAATTTTCCAAACATAAACTCCTTGAGCGGCAGGTGTGCCATTTATGGTTGCATCCCAAGCTACTTCAGGGCTACCCAATTTATCAATTGCATCACTAGTAAAAATCAAATCGCCTTGGCTAGTGAAAATTTCTAATTTATAGGTTTTTAGTCCATAACCCAAAGGAATAAATGTTCGTAATTTATCAGTACTGCTTCTAGGAGCAAATGCACTTGGGACCCATAAGGCACCTTTGGAGTCATCGAGTACCAATTTTACTTTAACTGTTGCATCACATCCATTGCTATCCGTTTCGGTTAATGAAACAATATATGTTCCAGCAAATTCATATTCATGAATTGGATCAATATCTAAAGAAAAGGTTCCATCTCCAAAATCCCAACGCCTAGCTGATACTTTAAAATTACTGGTGTTGTTGAAAGTAAATGTTTTCTCAGGCCATGTTTTTATTGTATCATCAACTAAAAAAGAAACAATTGGAGTTATAAAAACTTTTAAAGGAATAGGATATATATAAACACTTTCGCAACCAACTTCGTTTACGGAAGTTAGTTTGACAGAGTAAGGTTCGTCTCTTGGTGGAAAAACATGGCTAGGTGAAAAATTAGATGAGGTTGAACCATCATCAAACTCCCACGTTTGAGAAACGCTATTGGTTGCATTATTATTAAATTTAACTTCCACAATCCCACACCCAATAGTAGCGGAAGGTGTAAACGTTGCATTAACATCAGTACCTATTCTTAAAACATGAATGATAGAATCTAAACAGCCGTCTGGGGATTTGGCAATAAACTTGGCTTTGTAAGTTCCAGGAATACTATAAAAATGACTAGGTGCAAAATCGTCGATACTGGTTGTGCCGTCTCCAAAATCCCATAAAAAAGTTTTATAACCAAAACTAGTATTGGTAAAATTAATTACTGAAGGGCCTTTGCAGGTTCTGAATTCTGAAGGAACCGTCAACGCACTAACTTCCGGAAATGTTGAAAGTGTAATTGATATTGTATCAAAATTGCAAAACAGCTTATTAGTAGCTATCAGCATTAGCGTATATTTCTTTCCTGGACTTGGAAGATTTAATTTTGGTTGTTCATCAATAGAAACCAGATTGCCATTTAAAAACCATTCATACGAATCTGAATTAAGTGAAACGTTAGTAATCGTTGGTCTGAATGGCGCGCAGCCTATGCTTACTGTGTTTACAAACCTTGCTTTAGCCGGAAGTAAAACTTCTATTGTAAATACCAATTGACGTTTACAGCCAATACCATCTGTTGCTTCAACTGTGTAAGTAGTTGTAATTATTGGATTTGCCAATAATTTATTTCCTGTTGTTGCTGATAAGCCGGCAGCTGGAAACCAAGTAAATGAATAGTTTCCTTTTGCTTCTAGTTCTATGGTATCACCTTTACAAACTTCCTTCTTAGAAACAAGAACGTTAAAGCCTGGTAATGTATTTACACCAATTCTTACATTTATAAAATCATTACATATTCCTGAATTACCTTCAATTTTATAATCAGTAGTAACAATGGGAAATAAAATAAACGTGGAATCATCTAATTGAAAAGCACTTGAATCTGGACTTATGACAAAGTTAGATGCACCTTTAAGTTTAATAATAGTAGAATCGCCCATGCAAATTCGAGGGCTATATGCAAATGCAGAAACTGATGGCACTGGCAAAACATTTACTTCAACTTGTACTGTATCTGAGCAGCCCGCAAAGTTTGTTCCTACAACTGTATAAAAAATACTTTTGGCTGGTTTTGCAATTACGTTTGCTCCTTTTGTTGTGTCTAAACCAGTTGGTGGCGACCATTTATAGTCTGTAAAACCTCTTGCATTTAAATTTACGGATGTGCCTTCGCATAATTCTACGTATTCTTTATTTACGCTTATGCTCCCATCACATATAACTACATTAAATTGAAAATCTCTTTTATTTTCAGAAAGTAAAATACCCTTTCTGAATTCTTTGACACAAATACCTACTACAAATTGTCCGTCGCTGTTTGGCGTACAAGTTAATAGTCCGGATTTGGAATCAATTCTTAAAGAATCTCTGGCAGCTATTTGATAATTTACAGAATAATTAATCGCCCAGGCTACTTCTGAATAAGGTGGCGGTTCAGCAATAGGGGGAGAAGGATTATTTTGAGTTGCACCTAAATAAGGTGAACAAAGTTCGTAAACGAGCGAATCTCCATCGGCATCAATAGCACTATGATCAAAAATTATTGGATTGCCAGCACATAAAAAGGTTGGAGGAAATTCTTTAAAAACCGGACTGGAATTACAACTAGAAATTACGCTACCGGGAATGCTAATTGTATATGTTGAACCACTTATTGGTGCATTTTCTATATTTGAAATGGTATTATTTCTGCAACAGCGCTGAAATGTTAAAATGTATCCTCCTGCAATTGGCGGAAGATTTACTGTCTTTCTATAAATTGCTTGGCTAACACAAATATCTGGTGGAGGGACGAAGCATTTATCAATTATTTGAGCTGGAACTAATGTAGTATCCGGAAATTTTATTTCTACAACATCAATGTAATTTCCGATTTGATCGAAAATAGAAATCCTAACTAATGTATCGAAAAGTGCATTATTTGGATCACAATCTCGATAAAATTTAAAAGTTATTTCATAATTATTATTTCCTTTACATACATAACTAAGCTCTCCGCCAATGATATGTGTAGCTTTAGCGTTATTGATGAAGAAAGAAAAGAATATAATAAAATAAACAAAAATTAACTTCATCAAAAAAATGCAAATTCAAAAGGTAAATTGATCTAACGAACTCGCAAGTTACATATTTCTATCGTTGAGTTTAAATTTAACGTTTAAAATTATAGGTTAAAATCAGCAAAATATTATTGGTTAATGTTCAAGAAATCAATTATTTTAAGAATAATAAATGTTCAATCCGCAACATTACCATATTTTCTCCTTTGGAATATTTTGATTGTAAAAATGGGAAGGAATAACCACCTTCTATTCGTGTTCTGGAAGAGAAAATTGCTTGCAAACCAGGAGCAATCATTACTTGATTTCTATTGAATTTTTGAGAAACATCTTCTGACTTATGAATATGAGTTTCTTCATAATTTTTCATACGATTAGTTGTTCCCAAAATTTCCAAATAGGCATTCAAATTAGTTTGCTTATAACTTTTATATGATACTGGCAATAGTAAATATCCTGCTGATAAAGAATAATTGTAAACGTTTCCTGGATTACCTGATTGATCAAAATTTTTATTTGCAAAAGGCTTATACATTCCGATTGTGGTAGAAAGAGCCAATTTGTGCCAAAGTTGAGTTACGATTATACCGGTTGAGTAAGAACTATTAGTTTCCAAAATATCATGCGCTCCTGCTAAATCCTGAATTTTGCTGTAACCTATACTACCAAATAATGCAACTCGAGTATGCTTTTGAACATCATCAATAGACAAAAATCGATATTTAGCATACAAACTTGATGCTCCAGTGTAAAATTTATTTTCTTCTCCTAAAATAACCGTTTGTTTTATATGCACCATCCACTTTCCAGATATTCCATACATTAATTCAGGAGAAATTCTTAAGCGATCAGTTCCACTTTCTGAAAATAATTTATTGGTTAATCGTAAGCCTATTGAGTTTTTCGGCATATTACTAGCCGGTTCAGTTTGCATATAGAGCTCCTGCGAGTTTGCAAATAAACTAAACTGAAAAAAAAGCAGGAAAATAATCCCTGCCTTTTTATTTCTTAAAAAAATCATTTATCAAACTACTTTGATGTGAAAAATCCGAGAATTAGAACCTGTCAAATTTTGACAGCAATCTTCCTTTTTCCCCGATTCAAAACAAGGAAAAGTTGACTTTAAAGCTAACTTTTTGAATTCTTTTTGACTCATAAATTTTTTGTCCAGATAAAGAATTTGAGTCTTTCCATTCAAAATTTTTGAGCTTGAATTCATAATATGAAAGTTATATTTTCCAATAGAAACGTGAGTATCTTCTTTAACTTCAATGTTGTCAAAATCGACAACAGCAAGAAGTTTAGAAATTGAAAATCCTGCACCTTCTACTTTTTCAGCAATTAAATCTAGATTTATTTCCTGATCAGACTTAAAGGTAATTTCATATTCTGCTGTATTCAAATCGGTTTTTACATCTTGTATAAACGGTAAGGTTCGGATAGCTTTTTCAGTTGAAAAAGAACACATAGAACATGTAAGCCCTGCAACCTGTATAGTTGCAGAAGAAATTTGAGCAAATGACTGTAAGCTGATTGCCATAAATAATGCAACCAGACTTGATTTTATAATTGATTTCATTTTATCTTAATTATAGTTTAAAAAATAAATGTGATTTGTAAATTAATAAGAATTAACAAATAAATCAGATTAAGAAACTACGGTTTTTAAGATAAATAGGTGCTTGAAAGAGTTTCTCTGGTGGAGAAATTTTTATTTTAGAAAGAAAAGCTATCGATTCAAAATCTGAAAAAACATACTTATCAAAAGATGAAATGACAGTAAATACAGGTGTTGAAAAATTTAAAACTGTTTTTAAATTACTGGAATTTTGTTTTACATCAAGTTTAAGATAGTTTACTGAATCATTGCAACAAGATTTGCTTTCTGTTTTTTTACACGATTGGCATTTATGAGTTTGAACACCAATAACAACCTCTTGGATTTTTTTTCCACAATATCCAATACTTACCGGAAAACCAATTATGGCAATCAGGTAATTAATAAGAAGTAGATAAATAAAAAATCGTTTAATCATTTGCATATCAGAATACAAATAAACGACATTTAACTTTCAAAAGTTTGTAAAGATTTTAATCCATTTAATTTTTGATCAAAAAAGTATTAAAAACTAGGACAAGAAACTTTAGATCTCCTTCTTGAACCACCACTTCCTAATCGAATATGATCGCTTAAAGCGAATTCATAAACCAAAGAAACTTCATGAGCTCCACCAGAATTAGTAACTAATTTTGAAATTGTTAAATCATACGAATAACCGATTCTTAAATTAGGTTCATTAATTTGATAACCCATCAAAATTGTAAATGCATCATTATTGGTGTATCCTTTTTCATAAGATTTAAAAACTGGGATACCTGAATACCATACTCCAGTAACCAAAGGTTCTTTTACGAAATAGGCACCTAATGAAAGTTTATCATAATTACCTTGAGCGGCATAGCTGAAAGCTGCTGAAACGCTTTGTTCCCTACCCGCACGATATTGATTTACTTTCGCTTTATAACCACCTTGAACACCTAATTTTACTGGAAGTAAGCTTTCACCATCTAATAAAGATTGATCGGGTTGATTAAGATGGTGACCAGATACTCCAACCCAAAAATTTTCTGAGAAAATCATTGATCCGAAGGAAATGTCGAGATATTGAACTTTGATTCCTGGATCGGTTTCAAATGTTACTCCTCCTCCTCTTGAAATCTGATCGTTAAATAATAAGCGCGAAAAATCAACACTTTTATCTGTGTATCCAACACTAACTCCAGCTCTGGCTCCTAAATATTCGGAAAATTGTGCTTGATATGAATACGAACCTGCAAAATTTGTATAACCCAATTGGCCAGCACCTGCAACATCACGAATAACCATTAAACCTATTCCACTATTTATGCCGGCCAAATGTTGATCGAAAGAAACTGCTTGTGAAATATACGTATTGGGTATGCCTGGCCATTGATTTCTATATGACATTCCTAACCTTGTTTGTTCAGAACTACCAGTTAACGCTGGATTTAAATATGTAGGTTGTGAGTAAAATTGAGAAAAGTGTACATCCTGTGCGTTTGCGTTTTGTAAAAAAAGGAGTACATAAATAATGAGTAAAAGTTTTATCCTCATAGCTATCAGTAAATTATTCGAAACAAATACAGCAATTTTTTCAAAAAGAATCAATTACCTGAGAGCGAGATTCAACTTGTAAGCGTATACTTCTATTGAAGGAAAAATGTTACTTTATTGCAAAGAATTAGCGCAATAAAGTAACGTCTCCTAGTTTGGCAAACTTTCTGCCATCCACAAATACTCCATCTACTTTCCATACATATACATCCTGCATACACATTTCATTTCTGTAGTATCCATCCCATCCTACTTGTTGATCGAAACTTTCGAAAATGAGTTCTCCCCAACGATTAAATACTGTTAAATGAAATTGCTCTGCTCCGATTATTACTGGATAGAAAATATCATTACTCATGTCATTCGGATTTATTAATCCACCTGAAGGCCCTGAAGGATTTGGAGTAAATGCATTTGGAACACTTACTTCACCTTTGCTTTCTGCCACTACAGCATTTTCTAAAACATAGGTATCAATACAACCAGCAGCATTAGTTACTTTTAATGTAATGGTAAATGAGCCAACTTTCTTGTAATAATGTTCCGGAGATTCTTCAAAAGAAGTATTTCCATCTCCAAAATCCCATTCGTATGTACTTCCTACATCATCAGTTGATAAGTTATAAAATACAGCAGGCTTATCTGGAAGAAATACGATAGTTGGATTTACAACAAACAATGCAGTTGGTAATTCAAATACTTCAATGCTATCCAATTGTACCTTTTCACTTTTACCACCTGGCCCTATTGCTGTTAATTTTACTGCATATTTACCAGGGCGGTAGTACACATAACTTGGATCGGATTGAGTAGAAGTTCCACCATCACCAAATTCCCAGAAAAACTCAGTAGCATAAGTAGATGTATTCGAGAATTGAACAATAACTGGCTTACAACCCGATGCTTCGCCTTTAAAATTTGCAACCGGCAATGCAGGATTTATTCGTAAAGTTTGTTTTGTAGTATCAGCACAGTATTGGCTCTTCTGAATTAATACAATTTCAAAATCTCCATAGGTAAGATATGTATGAGTTCCAGGATCTTTTAAAGTTGAAAAAGTTCCATCGCCCCATGACCATTTATAAGTCCAATTCCCTGCTTTACTTTTATTTGTAACTATTGCTGTCGTGTTTGGCTGCATTAGTTCATCACCATCAATTTTAAATGCAGCTTTTGGAGAAGGAGCCACAACTATACTCTTAAATGTAGTGTCAATACACCCAAAAGGAGAAATAGCAATCATTCGAACATTAAATATTGTATCAGCAATTCCATTATTATAAAAAGTATGAACTGGATTAGCGACCACATCATTTTTCCCATCTCCAAAATTCCACTGGTAACCTGTAGCTCCTATACTTGAATTTACAAAAGATGCTGTTACTGGCGAGCAGTCATTTTTATTAAAAGAATAAGCTGCTTTCAACACTGGCAAAACAGTTATAGACTTGGAAGATGTATCAGAACATCCTTGTAAATTATCAACTCTTACTGTTATTTTATAATTAATAGGAACTAAAGAGCTATGGCTATAACTATGTGTAATAATCGAATCTGTTGATTGAATTGAATTTCCATCTCCAAAATCCCAAGTTTGATTTGTTGCGCCTATTGTTTTATTTCTGATGGTAACAATATATGGTTGGCAACCAGAATTACCAGATAATAAAAAGTCGATTTTTGGCGATGGATGAACTGTAATTGCTTTATAAGCAGTATCATAACAACCATAAACAGAACTAGAAATTAATCGTACATTAAAGGTTGTATCACTGTCACTATTGTTTATAAAAGTATGCTTAGTGTTTTTCAATACATCCGTAAAGCCATCTCCGAAATCCCATAAATAATTTGCCGTACCTTCTGATAAGTTGTTAAGATCAACTTTATAAGGTGAACAACCAATGCTATCGCTAGTAAACCTAGCAGAAAGTTTAGGATTTACCTTAACTAATCTGTTCATCGTATCAGTACACCCGTTTATATTGGTTATGAGCAGTTTAACATTATATTGGATTGGACTAACTGAGTTATGCTCATAAGTATGTCGGATAATTTTTGCTGTATCGTTTACTATTACTCCATCTCCAAAATCCCATCTTGATTGATTAGCACCAACTGAAGTGTTGGTAAATTCTGCATTAAAAGGTTGGCAACCTGATAACTCTGCTGCAATAAATTCAGCATCAGGTTTAGGGAAAATAGTTACGTTTTTTGAAATTGTATCCTGACAACCAGATAGAGAAGTTACAATTAATTTAACTTCATAAACAATAGTAGCTTGTGTAAAGTTGGTAAATGTATGAGTAGGATTAGTGGTAACTTCAATAAAACCATCTCCAAAATCCCATTGACTATTAATGTACCCTGTTGATTCATTGGTAAAACCAATTGTTATTGGTGCGCATCCTGAATCTGTTCCAATAAATTTGGCTTCAATTTTTGGAAAAACTGTTATAGCTTGCTTTATCGTATCAGTACATCCATTCAATGATATGGTTATAAGTTTAACCTGAAATATTTGAGGCACTGGAGAATTATGAACAAATGTATGATCGAATGTTGAAGCAGAAGATGTAGAAGTACTTCCATCACCAAAATCCCACAAATAGCTAATCGCATTTTGAGTTGTATTGGTAAAATTAACTAGCAAAGGTTGACATCCAGTTTGTAAATCTGTTGAAAATGCAGGTTTCGTTTCTGGGTAAACCGTAATAATTTTCTGCATGGTATCACTACATCCAGATGCGGCTGTACTGATTAAAATGACATTAAATGTTTGGGTTACTAATGAATTATTTACAAAAGTATGTACAGGATTGGTACTTGAATTTACATTTCCATCTCCAAAATCCCATAAATAACTGTTTGCGCCAGTTGAGTTGTTGGTAAATACAACTTTAAGAGGCGAACAACCATCGTTAATACTACTAAATACAGCATTTATTTTAGGCTGAACAAGTATTTGCTGTGTGCTTGTATCGGCACAACCGTTGGTTGTATTTGTTATTAATGTAACGGTGTAGTTTACAGGCGTTGGAAAATTATGGGTGTAAATATGGTTTATTGTACTAGCTGTAGAAGTTAATGTGGTTCCATCTCCAAAATTCCAATAGCTTGTACTAGCTCCAACAGAATTATTTGAAAAAGTAACATCCAAAGGCTGACAACCACTTGTTTTATCTGCACTGAAAATTGATTGAGATGCTGGATAAACAGTTATCTGACTAGTGATAGTATCTTTACAGCCAGAACTTGCTGTAGCAATTAAGGTTACAGTAAATACCTGAGTTGCCTGGGTTAGATTTATAAAAGTATGAGAAGGATTAGCATTCGCATCTGTGGTAGCATCTCCAAAATCCCATAAATAACTTACTGCACCTATTGAAGAATTAGTAAACTTTACTTTAAGCGGAGCACATCCATTTGTGATGCTTGTGAAGCCTGCAATAATTTTTGGTTGAACAACAATATTTTGAGTAGCAGTGTCAGCACAGCCATTGGATGAAATTGTAATTAAACTAACCAAATAAGTAGTTGCTGTGGCTTGATTATTTACAAATGTATGCGACAAAGTGGAAGCGGAAGATGATGAAGTAGCTCCATCTCCAAAATTCCAAAAATAGGAAGATGCTCCAACCGAATTATTGGTAAATTGAACATTTAATGGCTCGCAACCACCTGTTTTATCAACTGTAAATGATGCAAAAGATGCAGGATATACCGTAATAACTTTTGTTGAAGTATCCTTACATCCCGATATTGCTGTTGAAATTAAAGTGACGGTATAGTTTTGAGTTACTAAAGTTGAATTCGTAAATGTATGTAGTGGATTAGCACTAACATCAGTAGTTGCATCACCAAAATCCCATAAATAACTTATCGCTCCAGTTGAAGAATTGGTAAATTTGACTTTCAACGGAGAACACCCATTATTTATACTTGTAAAGCCTGAAACAACTTTAGGCTGAACTAAAATTTGCTGTGTTGCTGTATCTGAACACCCTCTGGATGATATGGTAATTAAAGTAACGGTAAATGTTACTGGAATTGTTTGTGTATTAATAAATGTGTGCGATAAATAGGTTGAAGCCGAAGCAGAGGTAGATCCATCTCCAAAATTCCATAAATAAGAAGACGCACCAGTTGAAGTATTTGTAAAATTAACTTTTACAGGGGTACAACCACTTGTATTATCAACAGTAAAAGCAGCAACAGATGCAGGATATACAGTTATTACTTTTGTAGCAGTATCCTTACAACCTGATATTGCAGTAGAAATTAAGGTAACAGTATATACCTGATTAATTAAGGTAAGATTATTATAAGTGTGGGTAGGGTTTTGAGAAACAGAAATATTTCCATCTCCAAAATCCCATAAATAACTGTTTGCACCTGTTGAGTTGTTGGCAAATGCAACTTTAAGCGGCGAACAACCATTATTGATAGATGTAAATGCAGCATTTATTTTAGGCTGAACAAGTATTTGTTGGGTGCTTGTATCGGCACAGCCATTGGTTGTATTTGTTATTAATGTAACAGTGTAGTTTATCGGGGTTGGAAAATTATGCGTGTAAATATGGTTTATGCTACTAGCTGTAGAACTTAATGTGGTTCCATCTCCAAAATTCCAATAGCTTGTGCCAGCTCCAACAGAATTATTCGAAAAAGTAACATCTAAAGGCTGACAACCACTTATTTTATCTGCACTGAAAATTGATTGAGATGCAGGATAAACAGTTATCTGACTGGTGATAGTATCTTTACAGCCAGAACTTGCTGTAGCAATTAAGGTTACCGTAAATACCTGAGTTGCCTGAGTTAGATTTATAAAAGTATGTGTAGGATTAGCATTCGCATCCGTGGAAGCATCACCAAAATCCCATAAATAACTTACTGCGCCTGTTGAAGAATTAGTAAACTTTACTTTTAGCGGAGCACATCCATTTGTAATACTTGAGAAGCCAGCAATAATTTTTGGTTGAACAACAATATTTTGAGTAGCAGTGTCAGCACAGCCATTGGATGAAATTGTAATTAAACTAACTAAATAAGTAGTTGCTGTAGCTTGATTGTTTACAAAAGTATGCGACAACGTAGAAGAAGCAGATACTGAAGTAGTCCCATTGCCAAAATTCCATAAATAAGAAGACGCGCCAGTTGAAGTATTTGTAAAATTAACTTTTAATGGAGTACAACCACTTGTATTATCAACAGTAAAAGCAGCAACAGATGCAGGATATACAGTTATTACTTTTGTTGCAGTGTCTTTACACCCTGATATTGCAGTAGAAATTAAGGTAACAGTATATACCTGATTGCTTGAGGTAATATTATTATAAGTATGGGTTGGGTTTTGAGAAACAGAAACATTTCCATCTCCAAAATTCCATAAATAACTATTAGCACCTGTCGAATTATTGGTAAAAGTTACTTTTAGTGGCGAACAACCATTATTAATAGAAGTAAATGCAGATGTTACAATTGGTTGAACCAAAACAGTTTGAGTAGTTGTATCTGCACACCCAGTGCTATTATTGGTTATTAATCGTATGGTATAATTTATACTCGAAGTCGAAGTATGAGTATAGGTATGAGCAATAGTGCTCGCAGATGATGTAGATGTAGTTCCATCTCCAAAATCCCAAGAAAATATGGTTGCATTGCTCGAAGTATTGTTAATAAGAATTGATAAAGGTTGACATCCTCCAAGTTTATCAACGGTAAAAGCTGCCAAAGAAGAAGGATTAACAGTAATTAAAGTAGTTGCAGTATCAGAGCATCCAGAAATTGCTGTGGCAATCATCGAAACTGTATAAGTTATTGGGGTTGAACCTGAATTAACATAAACATGTGTTGGATTGGCAGATGCATCAACTCCTCCATCTCCAAAATCCCAGAAGTAACTTAATGCACCAACAGATTTGTTGATGAAATTAACATTAAGCGGAGTACAACCTGTTTGATTGCTGGAAAACAATGCAGTGATTTTAGGTTGAACAAGAATAACTTGTTGGCTAGTATCCGCACATCCATTTATCGTATTCGTTATTAATGTTACTGTATAGGATGTAGCAGTTGGAGAATTATGAGAATAAGTATGCTTAATTGTTGATGCAGATGAAGTTGAAGTAGTCCCATCTCCAAAGTTCCATAAAATGGTATTTGCATTAACAGAATTATTGGTAAAGGTAACTTCCAGAGGCTGACAGCCATTTTGTACATCCGAAGTAAATATTGATTGCGATGAAGGAAAAACAGTAATTGCAGTAAAAACAGAATCCTGACAACCGTTTGACGAAGTTGAAATTAACAATACATTATATATAATGGTAGAACTGGTTAGGTTTACAAAATTATGTGTTGGGTTAATACCAGCGTCAACAAAACCATCTCCAAAATCCCAAAAATAGGTAGAAGCTCCGGAACTTTGATTCTTAAATTTAACTCTTAAAGGACTACAGCCAATGGTATTGCTGGTAAAAGCAGCTGATATTTTCGGGAAAACAGTTACTGCTTTGGTTGTTGTTTTAACACATCCAAAAGGACTGGTAGCCGTTAATCGAATAGTGTAAGTAATTGGAGAAGTTGAATTATGTGAATAAGTATGGGTAAATAATGCATTAGTTGTGGTACTCGTATTTCCATCTCCAAAATCCCATAAGTAACTTGTAGCTCCAGTAGTGGTGTTAGTAATGGTAACTTCAAATGGCTGGCAACCTGAAACTTTATCCACATCAAAACCCACCGCCGGATTCGGATGAACAGTGATCAATCGAATAGCTGTATCTTGACAACCACTTGAATTAGTTGTAATTAAGGTTACGCTATATATACTATCAACAGTTCCATTGTTTATAAAAGTATGGCTTGGGTTAGCTGCTGCGCTGATAAAACCATCACCAAAATTCCAGAAACTTGAACTTCCGGTGGTTGATTGATTGATAAAACTAATTGGTAAAGGCGAACATCCAACACTATCGCTTGTAAACTTGGCCTTAACAACCGGAAATACTTTTATAATTTTCGTAGTACTATCCTTACATCCACCATTGGATGTTACAACCAACTTTACGGTATAATTTACAGCAACATTAATGGTATGAGTGTACACATGATTTAAAATGGAAGCTGTTGAAGTTGAGGTTGTTCCATCTCCAAAATCCCAAAACACAGAAGTTGCAGCAATAGAATTATTCTGAAATTGAACATCAAGGGGCTGACAGCCAGCAGTTTTATTTATTGAAAAATTAGCTGTGGGATTTGGATAAACAGTTACAGTAGTGTAAGCAGTGTCTTTACATCCAAAAGCATTGGTCGCAATAAGGCGAATTGTATAAATTTTATCATTAGTAGTATTATTTAGAAAACTATGTGTAGGTGTAGGGCTAGTCGAAGTTACTCCATCTCCAAAATCCCAGTCATAAATTACTGCTCCAATTATAGAAGGAAAAACAATTTTTAAAGGACTACAACCCGAATCTGGAACTAAGGCAAAACCAAAATTTGGCTCTGGAAAAACTCCAACTTGTTTAGTTATTGTGTCTTTACACCCATTGGCTGAAGTTCCAATTAACACCACATTAAAATTGATCATGAATAAGGTGTTGTTGGTATATTGATGAGTAGGATTAGTTACCGTGCTAGTTGTACCATCCCCAAAATCCCACATATAGCTAACAGCAGAAGTACTTAAATTAGTAAAACTCACAATTAATGGCGCACATGCAGGAGCACCATTAAAGCTAAAATCTAAATTAGGAGCTGGATAAACTTCAATTGTATCTCTAAAATTGGTGGAACAGCCAAAAGCGTTGCTTGCTGTCATGTTCACCACAAAATATACAATACTACTGGTTGTATTTACAAAAGTATGAGTTGGATTGGTTTGTGTGCTGGTATTTCCATCACCAAAATTCCATAAATAAGTTGCACCAAATAAGGAAGTATTGGTAAATCTAACTTGAAGTGGTGTACATCCAGTAACAGGAGTTGCAGTAAAAGAAGCTATTGGCTTTTGTTGAACTGTAATACTTTTTACAATTGTCTTTGTACAATTTGCTGTGTTTACTTTTAAGGTAACAAGATAAGTACCTGCTAGTAAATAAGTATGGGTAGGATTCGTTGCTGTACTAGTACCTCCATCACCGAAATTCCATGCGTTTGATGTAATTGGTTGCCCTGAAACTGTAGTAGAGGTATTTACAAATGTAGCTAGCGAACCAACGCAAACATTTAATGCTGTAAAGTTTGCTACCGGAGTTTTATAAACTCTAACCGTTTTTGAATTTGAATGAGTACAGCCTTGAGCATTAGTTACCACTACCTTAACAATATAAGTACCTGATGCTGTATACAGCATTGGAGGAGGATTCTGTAAAGTTGATGTCTGTCCGTTTCCAAATGTCCAGAAATAGGAAACAATATTCGCCCCAGATGAACTATTATTAAAAGCTACTAATACTGTATCGCAACCACTTGAATTATTTATGGTAAATAAAGCATTGGGTTTAGCCAATACAACAATGTTTTTCTGAACAGTGTCTCTACATGATGAGGTTCCTCCCGCTACATTAATAGCAAATTTTACGATGTAATTTCCGGGGGTTGCATACGTATAATTTTGAGAGCCACTACCGGTGCTAATCCAACCACCTCCTGCGCCAAAATTCCAACTATACTGATTAGCTCCACCTGTACTTAAATTATTAAATGTAGCTACACTTCCAGCGCATACTGTATCTGGTCCAGACATAGCTGCAATTGGTGGCGCAACAATATTTACAGTAATATAAGCAGTATCTCTACCACATAAATTACTGTCAATCATCATTACATTATACGTTCCAATTCCTGGATAAGCTATTGTATAGCCAATTCTAATTGGTGGATCAAAAGGTAACCAATTAATTATTGAATCAGTTCCTTTTCCCCAATAATTACCAAAATTCCAGTATTCATATCGTTGATTGGTGTTTCCTTGTGGTACACAATTTTTAATCGTTTGGTTTTTAAAGCGTACTGTAGTATCCGGGTAACAAAGGAAGGTTCTATCTGCTGCGACTACTGCTGTATCAACATCCCAAATTTGTATAGGATAAAAAGTTGCTAAAGTTGGATTTCCAAAACTGCAATAATTTTCAGCAGATAATATTACACTTGTTTCGCAACTAACCGTATTTTTAAGATAAGTGTGGTTTACAATTTGCCCAGCATTGGTCCAATCATAATATTCTAATGGCGATCCATCACCAAAATTCCAGATAAATCGGGTAGTTTTAGAAACGTTGGTACTTGAGTTAATAAATTGCAAGGTTGCTGGAGCACAAGTAGCTGTTACCCCTCCAACTGGAATTTGAATGGATGCATTTACATTTTTTTCCATTACAACTTTACCGATGATCGTGCATCCGCTCGCAGTTATTATTGTCACATTGAATGTGTCAATTGTAGATGGATAGGAATGGGAAACAAAAGCAGGAGGAATTAGACCAGGGTAAGAAGCAACTGGCGATCCATCTCCAAAATTTACAGTAAATGGACCAATGGTTACATTAGACTGTAAAATTAAGTTATAGCTTGTACCTGAACAACTTACCCACAAAGGATTTGAAGATAATGCAAGAGTCCCATCGAAAAATCTGGGACATTGAGCTGAAGCAAAACCAGCACTAAAGAGTAGCGAAAAGAGAAATAAGGTAAAAACGTTAAACCTTTTACGTGTAGAATTGAACATAGGCCACTGTATTATTAGTCGCCCTTTGTACGGTTGATGTTTTAAAAAGTTATAGTAGATTGTTAATAACTATTTTTCTAAGAATCAGCCTATTAATTAAGGTTAAGTTTTTTTCTAAAAACAAAGTTTGATATTTGAATAGTAGTTTCAAGTTCTAATTTTTTCAAAATTCTTGATTTGAATGTTGCAACCGTGGCTACTCCAATATTTAATTCCTCTGCAATGGCTGCTGTAGTTTTTCCTTTAGAAATAAGCATCATAACTTGATATTCTCTTTTTGATAACAAATCAACTTTGAATTTATCATTACTGCTAAATTCGTTTGAATCTTCCCCAAGACCAGAAATAATAAAATTCTCCTTCTTCAGGATTCTTCTGATTGATTTAACTAATTTATCACTTGCTACATCTTTGGCTACGTATGCTTTAGCTCCATTTTTAAAAGCTCGTTCAGCATATTTCTCTTCTGAATGCATACTTAACACTACAATTTTTAAATTTGGATATTGCTTATTTAAATCTGATATTATTTCCAAACCGTTTCTTCCTGGAAGTGAAATATCCAGCAATAAAACATCTGCTTTTTTTAAAAGTTTAAGTGCAAATAATTCTTCTGAACTACCTGCCTCACCTATTACTTTCATATCGACTTCTTCTGCTAAAATTTTTTTAAGACCGTCTCGAACTATCGTGTGATCATCCGTCAAAATAATTTTTACCATTTTTTAATTTTTAATTGGAAGATCAATAATTACTCGTGTACCGCTTAGCTTTCCTGGTTGAAATCGTATTGTTCCATTAGCTGTATTTACACGTTCTTTCATTCCAATAATTCCTAATGAGTCATTTGAAAATATAATTGGAGAGTTCATTCCAATACCATTATCTGCAATTTCAATTTTTAGTTTTTCATTGATAGTTCTTATCTTAATGTTCACTTTCATGGCTTTTGAATGCTTTGCAACATTGGTTAAACTCTCTTGAATTAATCGATATGCAGTCGTTGTTAAATCATCAGAAAGTAATTCATCTGCCTGTTTTAAGGTAAGTTTATATTTGATAGCAGATTTTTTTGAAAAATCCTGAACATACCATTTTATAGCATCAGTAAATCCCAATTCTTCAATTCGTACAGGCTTTAACTCAGTCGCAATCTTTTTTACTGATTTTATGGTATCATTTATATAACCCATTATATCTATTAGTTCGTCATCTATTTCAATTATAGATAAACGGGTAAATTTTCGCCCGAACAAAGATATTCTTATTTTTAAAGCAGTAAGTACTTGGCCAAGTTCATCGTGGATTTCTCTTGAAACTCTATTTCGCTCTACTTCCTGAATTTTTTCAATTCTATTGTAAAGCGCACGCAATTGAAGATTTGCATTAATCTCTTGATTTTTAGCAAGAACTTGATAATTTACATCAAGACTAGTTAATAAATAATCAAATGATTTTCCTTTTTTGGTTTTTTGAATATAAGAATCTAGGTATATTTCTGTCCCATTTTTATCATAAATCTTAGAAACTCCTAAACTAAAAGGTTTTTCAGTAATTTTTTTTGAATGTTCCTTAATCCTCTTTGTCAACTCTTCACCTATAAAATTTGAAACTGAATAAGGTAAGGCAATTTCCTTATTGAAATTAAAAAGCCTCTTACCCTCTTCATTTATTTCAATTAGGTGTAAACTATCATTCGCAAAAATTACCATTGCCGAACAATTGTTTTTAAAAAAAGCATTGCAGAGTTCTTCGTTATAATCCACTGAAAGTATTAGAGATTAATTTAAAACTAACGATAAATTATTCTTGAAATTAAAATATGATCATTAATATGCAAAAAAAAAGCTGGATAAACCAGCTTTCAATTAGTTTAAATATAACATTGCTGAATGGCGTATTTGAGTAAGCCAATATTCTTTTTTATATTTAGTTTAATCATCATATTTCTTCGATGTGTATCAACCGTTCTTGCGCTTATATTTAGTAAATCAGCGATTTTTTTAGTAGGAAATTCATTCGAAATATATTTTAGAATTTCTATTTCACGCTCTGTAAGCATGATATTTTCTGCATTACTCTTCTTAGGTTCATTATTTTTCGTCAAATATCTTGACACAATAACTTCAGATATTTCTTTTTGCAAATAAGCGTTGCCTTTATAAACCTCTTCAATGGCAACAGTCAGTTCATCTTTACCCAAGGTTTTTAATAAGTAACCATTGGCCCCTGCTTGCAACATTTTATCAATATTAGTATAATTGTCTAGCATTGACAATGCAATTACTTTAATATGATTGTGGCTTTTTTTCAACAAAGACGTGGCCTCTAGTCCATCCATTATTGGCATATTGATGTCAATCAAAACGACATCAACTTCAATAGTATTTATTAAATCGAGTACTTCTTTGCCATTTTCAGCTTCGCCTACAATGGATATGTTTTTCGCTCCTTTTAGTATTGCTTTTAATCCATGACGCATCATTTTATGGTCATCTGCGATTATTAAACGGATTTGAGTATTAGACATGATAGATTTCTTTAACGTGAGATGTTAATCAATTGTTAAGCCTCTTTACGTAGTAAGGAAAGAAATGGATACATATTTTATTTTTAATCATAAAAGGTTTATTAAAAACTATTCAAAAATCAATTGTTTAACAGAATCTACTTTTATTCAAACATTCAAAAATAATAAAATTTACGTAAGTAATAATACGTATTTGAAAATCATTTAATACTTAGAAAATATACACGAAATAGCGTATTGATGGCATTTAAAGCCCTATTTACCTTTGAAATAATTAATCTACTCCTTTTCTAAATACTTAATCGCTAATTCAACAAAAATGAAAAACCTACTTTTTATCAACAAATTTTCACAAAAAATAATTCTTCACACTACTATATCTCTTATGTTGATAATGGTTGGAAACACTTTATCTCTTTATGTGTAAGCTTGTTTAATGATTTTAAAAATCTTTAACCGCTCATTCCTCTTGATTGTTTTATTCAAATCAAATAATGAATAATTTTTCAAGAGGAATGATTTTTGCAATATATTTTTCATATTGTTGCTAAATGTCTGAACACCCAATCCTGATTATTGATGACGAGAAGGACATTTGTCAGCTTCTCAGTATTGCACTTAGAAAGAAAAAATTTACCGTTTATTCTGCTAATAGTATTAAAGATGGGCTTGTTTTGATTGATACCATTTATCCTGAATATTTATTTCTAGATGTAAACTTGCCCGATGGATCTGGCTTATCGCTAATTTCTCAAATTCGTATAAAGTACCCCAAAGCTGGGATTATTGTAATAAGTGCGTACGACAATCAAAAAGACAAAATTATTGCCTTGCAAAATGGAGCAGATATTTATGTAAGTAAGCCCTTCAATAATTCTACAATCTATGAATCTATCAATCATATTTCAAGTAAATATGGTGGCTCCAGAATAAACGAATTATCAAATTAGTAATTGATTATTGTTACTATTTTTTTCAAGTTATCGGTTTTCTATAAAATTTAATAAGTTTGGGGAATCTTAAATAAAATAGGATCTAAGGATTTTAATGAAAAAAATATTAATTGTTGACGACGAAGTAACAATTTGTCAGCTTTTGTCAAAATTTTTGACAAATAAAGGCTTTACAGTAGAAACAGCAGGATCAGGTGCAAGAGCAGTCGAGATTTTAAAAAACGATATTTTTGATCTTGTTTTATGCGATTATAGACTAGGAGATACAGTTGGTGAGGAATTATTACTTAAAATAAAAGCATTAAACCCGAACGCTGCAGTTATAATTATAACAGGCTATTCCGACATAAAAATTGCTGTAAAAGTAATTAAATTAGGTGCTTTTGATTATGTAACCAAACCGCTTTTCCCCGACGAAATTCTTCATACAATAAAGAGAGCATTAGATACAAGTGATGTTGATGAAATAAACTTTCATCCAATTAAAGCTAAAATTAAATCAGGAAATGGTTTTCAGGACTCATCAGGTCAATTTGTTATTGGAGATAGTCCAGCAATAAAAGAAATTTATAAACAGATAGATTTGGTTGCTCCTACCAATTACAGTGTTATTATTTTTGGGGAAAGCGGAACAGGTAAGGAAAGTATCGCAAGAAGTATACATGAAAGAAGTCCAAGAAAAGATAAACCTTTTATCGCTATGGATTGTGGTTCATTGTCTAAGGAATTGGCTGGCAGTGAATTTTTTGGTCATGAAAAAGGATCATTCACTGGAGCATTCGCTACTAAAATCGGACATTTTGAACTGGCTAATGGTGGTACTTTATTTTTAGATGAAGTAGGAAATCTTTCTTACGAAATTCAAGCATTACTCTTAAGAGTAGTGCAAGAACGAAAAGTGAAAAAAATTGGTGGTACAAAAGAATTGGATTTGGATGTAAGAATAATTGTAGCATCGAATGAAAACTTGCAGGAGGCATTTCAGAAAGGTAAATTCAGAGAAGATTTATTTCATCGTTTTAATGAGTTTGCAATGACTTTGCCTCCACTACGCGAACGTGGAAATGATATTTTAGCATTCGCCGATTTCTTTTTGCATGAAGCTAAAACAGATTTAGGAAGAAACGTAGAAGGTTTTTCTGCCGAAGTAAGAGAGAGTTTTTTAAACTACCAATGGCCTGGAAATATAAGAGAAATGAAAAATGTGATACGACGGGCGTGTTTATTATCTGATGGAAACCTTGTTGAATCCAAATCATTACCATCAGAAATTATTAATTTTTCTAAATTTCAATTTGTAACAGAAGATAGATCGGATAGAGCTCCCAATTTAAAGGCCACAGCTATGGAAGCAGAATTTGAAACTATTTTAAAGGTTTTGAAACAAGTGAATTATAATAAAACTAAAGCTGCTACCATATTGAATATTGACAGGAAAACCCTTTACAATAAAATGAAAGCATTTAATTTGTAACTTATTTTATTCCAATTTCCATTTTTTCTTTCATACAAAATTAACTTTAGCATTTTTTTAAAATCTGTTTTAAAAAACTATGTTCTGTTTTTTTGATTGTAGGCTTTGATCTTTTTACCTTAATTAAGTAATTTTTTAATTACCAATACAGCCATTTACCCACTTTTGATAATAAAATCAATAGTTTAGAAAATTATTTTAATCGTATTAATGCAAAAAATTTTTATCTCCGCTTTATTTTTACTCATTTTTCAAACAAATTTATTTAGCCAAGACAGTTACAATAAATCAAAATTTCATCAACTAGAAGAAATCTGGCCAACTCCAAATACTTATCGAACTGGTTCTGGTTCTCCAGGAGTTGAGTATTGGCAACAAAAAGCTGACTATGATATTAAAATTGAGTTAAATGATAAAAACCAAAGTGTAAAAGGATCTGAAACTATTACTTACACCAACAATTCACCAGATGCTTTAAGCTATTTGTGGGTTCAGTTAGATCAAAATATTTTTGATCCAAACTCGATGACCTATTTAACAGAGACCAGAAATATAAGCGATAGCCTAAGTTTTGAAGGATTTGATATGCTTACCAGAAACTCATTTGATGGCGGTTATAAAATTTCATCGGTAAAAGATGGTAAAGGAACTAAGCTAAAATTTACGATTAATAATACCATGATGCGGATTGATCTTTCTTCACCACTTAAAAGCAAAGGTGTTTTTCAGTTTTCAATTGATTGGGAAAACTTTATTAATAATGCAAGAACGAACGGAGGAAGAGGAGGCTATGAATATTTTAAAACAGATAATAATTATTTGTACGAAATGGCACAATGGTTTCCTAGAATGGCAGTTTATGATGATGTAGATGGGTGGCAAAACAAGCAATATCTTGGAAATGGTGAATTTGCTTTAACGTTTGGCGATTATAAAGTTGCAATTACTGTTCCGGCAGATCATGTGGTTACCGCTACTGGAGTGCTTCAAAATGCAGGTTCAGTTTTAAGTAAATCACAACAAAACCGATTAAAAGAAGCAGAAAACAGTAAAAAACCAATATTGGTTATTACTCCCGCAGAAGCACTAGAAAATGAAAAATCAAAATCCGAGTCCAAAAAAACATGGATTTTTAACGCTGAAAACGTTCGGGATTTTGCTTGGGCCTCGTCCAAAAAGTTTATTTGGGATGCATTGGGTGTAAAAGTTGGAAACAAAACTGTTATGGCGATGTCCTTATATCCAAAAGAAGGAAATCCACTTTGGGAATTATATTCAACTCAAGCAATTGCTCAAACTTTACTGACCTATTCTCGCTATACTGTCAATTATCCATATCCTGTTGCAATTTCTGTAAACGGACCAATAGGCGGAATGGAATATCCGATGATTTGTTTCAATGGACCTCGGCCAGAAACAGATGGAACGTATTCTTCAAGTACAAAATATGACTTAATCGGTGTTGTAATTCATGAAGTTGGCCATAATTACTTTCCAATGATTATCAATTCAGATGAGCGGCAATGGACTTGGATGGATGAAGGTTTGAATACTTTTTGCCAATATTTAACCGAACAAGAATGGGAAGAAAATTACCCTTCCAGTCGTGGTGAAGCCAGAAACATTGTCAATTATATGTCATCCAATAAAGATGTTTTAGATCCGATCATGACTAATTCTGAATCGATTCTGCAATTTGGAAATAATGCATATGGAAAACCAGCAACAGCCTTAAATATTTTGCGTGAAACCGTGATGGGTAGAGAATTATTCGATTTTGCATTCAAACAATATGCTGAAAAATGGGCCTTTAAACATCCTATGCCATCAGATTTTTTTAGAACGATGGAAGATGCTTCGGCGGTTGATTTAGATTGGTTTTGGAGAGGTTGGTTTTATGGAACAGATCCTGTAGATATTTCTTTGAAAAAGGTTTCTACCTATAAAATTGACACTCGGAACCCAGAAAAAGAAAAAACAAACAAAAAGCAAAAACGAGATAGTGAGCCATTATCTATTTCTGAGCAACGAAATAAAACATCTATCAAAAAATATCGTGTAGAAGATTATCCTGAGCTTTCAGATTTCTATTCAAAGTACGATGCTTTAGATGTAACTGATTATGATAAAGGAAAGTACAAAACCTATTATGATGCTCTTGACGAAAAACAACGTAAAAAATTAGAGTCGGGAATGTATTATTATGTATTGGATTTAGAGAATGTTGGTGGCTTAGTTTCGCCGGTAATTATAGAGCTTGAATTTGCCAATGGAGAAAAAGAAGTACAAAGAATACCTGCAGAAATTTGGCGTAAAAATTCACAAAAAGTATCTAAATTGTTGATAACTGATAAAGCTGTAAAACAATTTTCTTTAGATCCATTTCAAGAAACTGCAGATATTAATCGAAATAATAACTTTTATCCAGCAAAAACCTTGGAAACTCCATTTCAACTTTTCAAGGAACGACAAATTAAACAGCAAAATTTAATGCAGTTGAAGCGAGATGGTAAACTTTAAATTTGTAGGCAGTTTAATTATTTGTTTGTTTTTGACGAGCAAAGTACCAGCAACTCATAAATTTTACACATCCATTACTCAAATAGATTACAACGAAAAGTCTAAATCATTTGAAATTATCATGCGTGTTTTTGTTGATGATCTGGAAAAGTCAATTACAGTCCAGAGAAAAAAAAATTATAAAATTGCTAATGATTTAGATAATAAATTATTGATCAACTATTTATCTGATAAATTTTTAATTCAAGCGAATCAAAAAACCTTACAAACAAAAGTAATCGGAACTGAACTGGAACGTGATATTTTAATTATTTATTTAGAAACTTCATCATCTTCAAATGCGAATACTTTACGAATTAAAAACTCCGTTTTGACAGAACTTTTCCCCAGTCAAACCAATATTGTAAACATTAATTTTATTCAAAAAAAAGAAACATTCGTTTGCAATGCAGATCAGCCTGAAAAAGTTTTACTTTATCATTAAAACTGACTATTTTTCAGTTTACTTGCTATTTTTTGTTGAATTTATTTGTTGGCATACGGCTTGTTTACTTTAAGCCCATATTCAATTTTTCTGTTTTATTCATTATAACTGTCAGTTTGACGGTTTCATAAATCTCATCCATGAGCTATTTCGATCCTTTTGATAAATTAAACGGTCCGCCGTCCTACATAAATGAAGATACTGAGTTTTTTCCGTTAATGACGGCTGAAGACGAGGAGGAAATGAATGCCGAACAAACTCCAGAAACATTATCAATTTTACCATTAAGAAATACCGTCCTTTTTCCAGGTGTCGTTATTCCAATTACAGTTGGAAGAGACAAATCCATAAAACTGATAAAAGATGCCTACAAAGGCAAAAAAGTTATTGGCGTTGTTTCTCAAAAAGATGTTTCTGTTGAAGATCCTACTGTAGAAGACCTAAATAAAATAGGAACAGTAGCTTATATTGTTAAAATGTTGCAAATGCCAGATGGCAATACAACTGTAATAATACAAGGCAAGCGAAGATTTGAAATTGTTGATGTAACGAATACAGATCCATATGTAAAAGCTATAATTCAGCCGATCGACGACATTAAACCAAAAAAAGATAAAGAGTTTACTGCCTTAGTATCATCGTTGAAAGAATTATCTACACAGATTATTCAATTCTCGCCAAACATACCAACAGAAGCTGCATTTGCAATTAAAAACATTGAAAGCCCTTCATTTCTAATCAATTTCATATCATCAAATATGAATGCAGAAGTTGCTGAAAAGCAACGAATTCTGGAAATTGCAGATTTAAGACAGCGAGCTCAATTAGTATTAGAGCACCTAACTCGTGATTTGCAGATGCTAGAGCTTAAAAATCAAATTCAATCGAAAGTTAGAATTGATATTGATAAACAACAGCGTGAATATTTTCTAAATCAGCAATTAAAAACAATTCAAGAAGAACTGGGTGGCGATAATCCTGATTATGAAATTGCTAATCTTCGAGAAAGAGGCACTAAAAAGAAATGGTCTAAAGAAATTAATGAAACATTTAATAAGGAATTAGACAAGTTGCAACGAATGAATCCTGCAGCTGCAGATTATTCTGTTTTATATAATTATGTAGAATTACTTTTAGAATTGCCTTGGGGAGAATTTACCAAAGATAATTTTGATTTAAGCCGTGCTCAAAAAGTACTTGATAAAGATCATTATGGTTTAGATAAAGTAAAAACGCGTATCCTAGAATATCTTGCTGTGTTGAAATTGAAAAACAACATGAAAGCGCCTATTTTATGTTTGGTTGGCCCTCCTGGAGTTGGAAAAACTTCATTAGGAAAATCTATTGCAAAAGCATTAAACAGAAAATATGTACGAATTGCCTTAGGTGGTATTAGGGATGAGGCTGATATTCGTGGACATCGGAAAACGTATATTGGAGCTATGCCTGGTAGAATAATTCAGTCCTTGAAAAAGGCCCAAACCAGCAATCCTGTATTTGTTTTAGACGAAATAGATAAAGTTGGAAATGACTTTAGAGGCGATCCATCATCTGCTTTATTAGAAGTTTTGGATCCTGAACAAAACATTGCTTTTTATGATCATTATGTAGAACAGGATTACGATTTATCCAATGTAATGTTCATTGCAACTGCAAATTCATTAAGTAATATTCATCCAGCATTAATAGACAGACTGGAGATAATAGAAGTAAACGGATATACGGTTGAAGAAAAAATTGAAATTGCCAAACAACATTTAATTCCTAAACAGCGAGAAGCTCATGGTTTAAAACCCAAAGATATTACCATAAAATCAGATATTGTTGAAATGGTTATCGAAGATTACACGCGTGAATCAGGAGTGCGTGGTTTGGAGAAAAAACTGGCAACACTTACTCGTGGAGTTGCAAAAAGCGTTGCGGTTGAAGAAAAATATAATAAAGTTGTACTGAAAAAAGATGTAGAGCGCATTTTAGGCGTAGCAGATTACGAGAAAGATTCTTATCAAGATAATCATACTGCTGGTGTAGTTACTGGTTTAGCATGGACATCCGTTGGTGGCGATATATTATTTATCGAAGTAAGCCTTTCAAGAGGTAAAGGTAAACTTACCCTCACCGGAAATTTAGGTGATGTAATGAAAGAATCAGCAGTAATTGCCTTGGCATATTTGCGTGCACATTCTAATTTAATTGGTCTACCAGTAAAAATATTTGATCAGTGGGATATACATGTGCATGTACCAGCTGGTGCGGTTCCCAAAGATGGCCCTTCTGCTGGTATTACAATGTTAACTGCCTTAACTTCAGCATTTACTCAGAAAAAGGTAAAGCCAAATCTGGCAATGACTGGCGAAATAACCTTGCGAGGTAGAGTTTTACCGGTTGGAGGTATTAAAGAAAAAATACTAGCAGCCAAACGAGCAAATATTAAAGAAATCATTTTATCAAAATCTAATAGGAAAGATATTGAGGATATTAAAGCAAGCTATATTTCTGACATGAAGTTTCATTATGTAACCGATATGAAAGAAGTTGTACAATTAGCTTTAATGGATGAAAAGGTTGAAAATGCAATTGATATCAGTATAATTGAAGAAACTACTCCATTGAATTCGGCAGTTTTATAGAATATCATTTTAGCGTTTGTCTATGTAAGTTAAATAGTATTTTTATGTGAATAAAATATTCTTTAACTTACATGTTCTAAATCTATTGAAATGGTTATTAGCGAAAAAAAATCCGAAATTTTATACCATGGTATAGGATTCGGGCTCATCGTTTCAATTTTAAATATACTGATTAGTGTATTTATTTTCTTTCAAACAATTAATTCAAGTTTTGCACAGCAAAAACCTCCTTACAAAATTTATAAAACATTTGAGGAAGCATTTGCAAATCCATTGGAAGTAAAACACCTTCGGGTTTCGTATGATAAACTTACTTCCATTCCGGCAGAAATTGGCACGCTTAATAACTTAGAGATTCTTGAATTAAACAATAATTTGATTGTAGAGCTTTGCCCGGAAATTGGAAAATTAACAAAACTAAAACGCTTAAATCTTTTTAGAAATAAACTTAGAAGCTTACCGAAAGAGATTGGAAATTTAATAGAACTGGAAGAATTTATTGCAAGTAGCTGCCAAATAGAACAAGTTCCAAAAGAAATAGGAAATCTTCAAAAGTTAAAAAGACTTTCCTTGAAGTTTAATAAACTAACCTCATTACCCGATGAGATTTGTGAACTATCATTATTAGAATATTTTGATGTCAGCTTCAACGAACTTAGTTCAATACCAGACCAGATTGGAAATTTGGAAGAATTAAAATTCTTTTATTTAGGCAATAATTTTATTTTATCTATTCCACCATCTATTGGTAATCTTCACCGAATCAACCAGTTATATATTGGTAGAAATAGTTTAGAAGAATTACCAGATGAACTCATTAATCTAACCAGCATGAAAGAATTGGACGTTGCCAATAGTGGTGTTTTGCTCAGGCTGCCAGAAGGCGGAGGTCAATTACGAAATCTAGAATATTTGTACCGCGATGGAAATACGATAGTGCCATATTCTTATTATTCAAATACGAGATTGAAAACTATTTATCGTTGATTTTTATAAATCTTTCGGATTTACCTTTTTCCTCATCAATTTTTTATCACCCAAAAACTCTTTATTCTTTAGTCGTTCTCTTACCGATCCTTTAGTTGGGTTGGTTGCTTTTCGTGGTTTTTGAACTTTAAAAGCATTTATTAACAATAAATGTATTTTTTGAATCGCTTGCTGTTTGTTTAAATATTGCGATCGTTCCGTATCACACGTTACACGCAATTCGCCAGCCTTACTTATTTTATTTTTTAGTTTTTCAGCAAGTATTAATTTTTCATCTTCACTAAAGATTGCTGATTCGTGCACCACAAATACAACTTCTATACGCGTGCTTACCTTGTTTACATGCTGCCCTCCGCTTCCACTGCTTCGTGTTGCAAAAAATTTTAATTCAGGAAGTAAATCGGCTCTAGTAATTTTCATGAATGAGAATAACCAAAACTAAACACTGGAAAAGTAAAAACAAGCAATACATTAAAATAATATCTTTGGGAGTACGTTTTTTCCTTTTTGCTAAAAATCTTGAAATACAAATTTCTACTCCTGTTTCTTTTTATCAGTTCATTGTCTCAAGCCCAAATTGGTGGTCGTGGTATATATAAATTTATGGATCTGCCAGCTTCTGCCAAGCAATCTGCATTAGGTGGCATATTGATTACAACTCGTGATTACGATGTAAACAATGGTTACCAAAATCCTGCCTTGTTGAATAAAGAAATGCACAATCATTTCGCATTCAATACCATGAACTATTTTAATGACATCAGATTTGGATATATTGGCTACGGAAGGCACTATGATAATATTGGTACTTTTTCTGCGGGAATTCAATCCATTAATTATGGAAACTTTATTGAAACCGATGAAAGTGGCAAGGAAACAGGAAATACATTCAAGGCAGGCGAATACGCTTTAAACCTCGGTTATGGAAGAAATTATTTACCAAATCTGAGTATTGGAACCAATTTAAGAATCATTACGTCTAATCTCGGTGATTATAGTTCAGTAGGTTTAGCAGCCGATTTAGGTTTATGTTATTTCGATACTGCTAAAAATTTAAGCGTTGGATTTGTAATAAAAAATTTAGGTACTCAATTAAGCACATACCGACCAGGAAATACAGAAAATCTGGCAACTGATATTCAATTAGCAATTTCTAAACGATTAAAATATGCTCCTTTACGGTATACAATTACCTTGCATGATTTACAACGATTTGATTTAAGTTATACCGATCCAAACGATCCAAACCGTGAAATTGATTTGCAAACTGGAGAACCTATTGTTAAAGAAATTAATATTGCTGATAAACTAGCTAGACATTTAATTGTCGGCGCTGAATTACTTTTTTCTAAAAATTTCAATATAAGACTTGGATACGATCATCAAAAAAGAAAAGAATTGGCCTTAAGCAGCAAAGGTTCAACGGTTGGTTTTTCTTTTGGCTTTGGCATTAAAATAAAGAAAATAGATTTTAGTTATGCTTCTGCCAAATATCACTTAGCAGGTTCTACCAATCACTTCAGCATTGCCGCTAATCTTTCTAATTTTAATAAAAAGAAGAAAGCTGTGTTGAATTAAGTCTAGCATTTTAAGAATTATAGTACATTTGATGCTATCAAAAAAGCGTCGAAGGAATATGAATGAACACATGATCGTTGCCATCGACGGTTATTCTTCTTGCGGCAAAAGCACGCTGGCAAAGACTTTAGCTACTGAGCTTCATTATACCTATATTGACTCTGGTGCTATGTACAGAGCTGTAACCTATTATTTTTTGAAAAATAATATTGACCTCGACAATCCAGAAGAAATAAAAAAAGCTTTAGAAGAAATTCATTTAAGTTTCAAAAAACAACAAATTGAGTTAAATGGAGAAAACATTGCGGATGAAATAAGGCAAATGTATATTTCGAGTAATGTAAGTGAAGTAAGTGCACTAAAGCCTGTACGGGAAGCAATGGTAGCTTTGCAACAAAAAATGTCGAAAAAAGGACACGTGGTAATGGACGGCAGAGATATTGGAACTACGGTATTTCCGCATGCACAATTAAAAATATTTATGACCGCTGATCCAGAAATAAGAGCACAAAGAAGGTTTAGAGAATTATTATTAAAAGGCGTAAAAGTGAGTTATCAAGAGGTTTATGATAACCTTACTCAGCGCGATAAACAAGACACAACCAGAACCGAAAGTCCATTAAAAATGGCATCAGATGCTATAATTTTAGACAATTCGCACCTAAATGAGGAGGAACAACTTGATTTCGTTCACCACATAATTATTGATAAGCATATTCAACTCTGATTTGCTGATAATTAAAGATTTAAAAATTAATTTTCACGAAAAGTTTTAATTCCTATCTTTGCAGTCCCTTACGAAAGGAGACTCAATTATTAATGACACAAAAAACAACTGAAGAAAATTTCGAGGCATCAGAAATGAAGGCTGAAATTGAAAAAACCCAGGTAGAAGAAACATCTTCAACCACTGAACAAACACCGGATTCAACCCCAGAAACCGAGGAAGTAAAGCCAGCTGAGGCTCAAATAGAAAGCAAAACTGAAGAAATTCAACCAGAAGTAACAGCCGAAGAAGTTGTTGCAGAAGCAAAAGCTGAAGAAGTTGTTGCGGAAGTAAAAGCAGCACCTGTTGAAGAAGAAGAAACAGAAGATTTCGTGGATGAAAAACCGATTAGAATCGAACGATTAAAAGATCCGGTAATGATTCCTGATGCTGATTTCGACTGGGATGCAGACGAAAAAGGTTTTGGAAATTACAGTTCGACAGAGCGAGTAAAACTAGAAGCATTGTACACTACAACGCTAAGTTCTATTAACAAAGATGAAATTGTAACCGGAACTGTTGTACACATCAACAGTAAAGATGTTGTATTAAACATTGGATTCAAATCTGATGGATTGGTACCTCTTTCTGAATTTAGAGACACTCCTGATTTAAAAATCGGAGACACAGTAGAAGTGTATGTAGAAGATCAAGAAGACAAAAACGGTCAACTTGCTTTATCTAGAAAAAGAGCAAAAACTCAACGATCATGGGATGATATTAATAAAGCCCTTGAAGAAGACACCATTATTGAAGGTTTTGTAAAAAGCCGAACTAAAGGTGGTTTGATTGTAGATGTTGCTGGTGTAGAAGCATTTTTACCAGGTTCGCAGATTGATATTAAACCAATCCGTGACTATGATATTTATGTAGGAAAAACAATGGAATTCAAAGTGGTAAAAATTAACCACGAATTCAAGAATGTTGTTGTTTCGCATAAAGTATTGATTGAAGACGATTTAGAAAGTCAAAAATTAGAAATAATCAGCAAACTTGAAAAAGGACAAGTACTTGAAGGAACTGTTAAAAACATTACAGCTTTCGGAGTATTTATTGACCTTGGTGGTGTTGATGGATTATTGCATATCACAGATATTTCTTGGGGTAGAATTGATCATCCAGAAGAAGTATTGAAATTGGATGAAAAATTAAATGTAGTTGTACTTGATTTCGATGATGAGAAAAAGAGAATTGCATTAGGTTTAAAACAATTAACTCCACATCCTTGGGAATCTATTTCTGAAAGCATAGAAGTTGGAAGTAAATTAAAAGGTAAAATAGTAACCGTTGCAGATTATGGTGCATTCCTTGAAATCGCTCCAGGCGTAGAAGGTTTGATTCACGTATCTGAAATGTCGTGGTCACAGCATTTACGATCGCCACAAGAATTCATGAAAGTTGGAGACGAACTGGAAGCAGTAGTTCTTACACTTGATAAAGCAGATCGTAAAATGTCATTAGGTGTTAAACAACTTACTCCAGACCCTTGGGTTGAGATCGTTGAAAAATATCCAGTTGGCAGCAAGCACAAAGCTATTGTTAAAAACATGACCAATTTTGGTGTTTTCGTAGAAACTGAAGAAGGAATTGATGGGTTAATCCACATTTCTGACCTTTCTTGGGCTAAGAAAATCAACCATCCTCATGAGTTTACCAAAGTAGGCGAAACTCTTGATGTGATTGTGTTAGAAGTTGATGCTGAAGGCAGACGTTTATCTCTTGGACACAAGCAATTGGAAGAAAATCCTTGGGATACATTTGAAACCATATTCCACTTGGACTCAGTTCATGTTGGAACCGTGCTGAAAGTAACTGACAAAGGAGCAATTGTTGCATTACCTTACGGATTAGAAGGCTTTGCGCCAACTAAACATAGCGTGAAAGAAAATGGAGCAAGTCTTGTAGCAGATGAGCAAACAGATTTCATGGTAATTGAATTCAACAAAGATTCTAAGCGAATTGTATTATCTCATAGCAAAATACACGAAGCAGCGAAAGCAGCAGAAAAGCGTGTAGAAGCTGACACAAAAAAGAAAGAAACTAATGAAACAGTGAAAGCTGTTAAAAAAGTTAAAGATTCTGTAGAGAAAAATACATTGGGCGATTTAGATGTATTATCTGCATTAAAATCATCTCTTGAAACTTCTGAAGCGAAAGCAAGTGCTAAGAAAATGGCAAAAAAGGAAGAAGATAAAGTAGAGAAACCAGTAGCAGAAGCAAAAGCGGAAGTTGTTGCAAGCCCGGAAGCGGAAGCAACGACAGAAGTAAATGCAGAAGCAAAGACAGAAGCAAAAGCTAAAAAAGCTAAGCCAGCAGCAGAAGAAAAAACAGATGCAGTTGATGAAGTTAAAGCTGATGACGAAGCAAAAGCTGAATAATTTTAAGTACCTTTTGGAAAAACCCTGCTTCGGCGGGGTTTTTTTTTGATCTTTATTTTGATTTCAAAATATACTTGTGGAGGTATATGTTGTAGTTTATTTAATATTGTCAATATTTATTAGAAATATAATCCGGCGCTTGGCTTAAATAAATATTTTTTAATTGGTTTATTTTACATAATTGATTTAAAACCTTTTAAAAATTATTTTGGGCTTATCTTGTCTCGTCTTGTCAATTATTACAAGACGAGATCGGGCTTTCAGCTTAATCTTTTTTGCGGTCAGCTTACCCTAAATTTGGATATTTGATTTAGCAAAAAAGGATATCGCTTCAATCCATAAGCCAAAGCACTCCGATGTTAATTTATTGTAATATGAATCAAAACCTATAATTAATAAACGATTATTAAAATGAATTTAAAAATAACAGGACTACATCATATTGCCATTATTTGCAGCGATTATTCAACATCCAAAGATTTCTATTTAAATATTTTGGGTTTTACCTTAAAAGCCGAAGTATTTAGAGTGGAACGAAATTCATGGAAAGCCGATCTTGAATTAAATGGAAATTATTTGATTGAACTATTTTCTTTTCCTGATGCTCCTCCCCGACCATCATACCCAGAAGCACAAGGGTTAAGGCATTTAGCTTTTTCGGTTATTGATGTCTTACAAACTCAGCTTGCATTACATTCTTTTGGAATTGAATGCGAAGAAATAAGAACAGATGAATATACTGGAAAGCAATTTTTCTTTATTCAAGATCCGGATGGGTTGCAGGTAGAGCTTTATGAATTGTAAGGAAAGAATGAACCATAAAGGGAACTTCTGAAAAATTGAACCACAAAGGCAAATTCTGAAAAAAATGAACTACGAAGGCACGAAGACACGAATTTTTAAAAAAGAAAATGAAGAAGATTAAAAAAAATCAGCAATAATTCCATCAAAACACAAATTTGCTATCAATTAAAAAAGCGATTTGTTTATTTTTTCTTTGAGCCTTAGAGTCTTCGTGGTTCAAAAAACTTTAATTCTACTTCTTGTCTTCGTGGTTCAAAAAACTTTATTTCTTCTTTGAGCCTTCGTGGTTCTAAATACTTATTTCAACTTCTTGTTTTCGTGGTTCAAAAAAACCCTTCCAATCATCGTTCAAACTTCCAACCGATGCCGATATTTTTTTTACTTTTGAAAAAATCAAGGAAAATGGCAGATATAGCAAAACTTCAGGAAATTGCACAACAAGTGCGTAGAGATATAGTGAGAATGGTGCATGCCGTTCAATCCGGGCATCCGGGTGGTTCGCTGGGTTGTGCTGATTATTTTACAGCATTGTATTTTGAAGTAATGAATCATAACCATGCTTTTGCAATGGATGGAAAAAATGAAGATGTTTTCTTTTTATCAAACGGACATATTTCTCCGGTTTGGTACAGTGTGCTTGCTAGATCTGGTTATTTTGATGTAGCTGAGTTAAGTACTTTCCGAAAACTAGATTCTCGTTTGCAAGGTCATCCGGCAACTGCCGAGCATTTACCTGGAATTCGAATTGCTTCTGGTTCATTAGGACAAGGCCTTTCAGTGGCTTTGGGAGTAGCAATGGCTAAAAAAATGGACGGTGACGATAAATTAATTTATACATTGATGGGCGATGGGGAATTGCAAGAAGGACAAAACTGGGAAGCTATCATGTTTGCTGCACACAACAAAGTAGATAATATAATTGCAACCGTTGATGTAAACGGACAACAGATTGATGGTTCTACAGCTCATGTGCTTTCCTTACAAAACCTCGACGAAAAATGGAAATCATTTGGTTGGGAGGTGTTGAAAATGGATGGAAACCAAATGGAGGATGTAGTAAATACCTTGGCAAAAGCAAAAACCGAATGTGGTAAAGGCAAACCTGTTGTTATTTTAATGCATACGGAAATGGGCGCAGGAGTCGATTTTATGATGGGAAGTCACAAATGGCATGGTGTTGCCCCGAATGATGAGCAATTGGCAAACTCTTTGTCACAATTGCATGAAACGCTCGGAGATTATTGATTGATCATGTTTGCTGATAACAAGGCAACGAAATTTATCGTTAAACTTACCTGATGCCTATCTATAAAAAACTAGTTTTCCTATTTCTAATTTTTCCAGTATTTGCAAGCGCTCAAAACCCTGCAAAGTCCGATAAAGCAAATATTTTATTCTTGCTGGATGCCTCTGGAAGTATGAATGATGTTTGGCAAAGCCAAAAGAAATTTGAATCGGCTAAAAAAGTGCTTTTTCAAATGATGGATTCATTAACTCAAAAATCTAATATCCAAACTGCTGTTCGTATTTTTGGGCATCAATCACCTCGTGATCAGAAAAATTGCTTGGACTCAAAACTGGAAATTCCATTCGGAAAACACACCATGGCAGAAATTCAGCAAAAAATAAATAGTCTGATTCCACAAGGGCAAACTCCGATTGCTTATTCATTAACGCAATCAGCAACAGATTTTCCTAAAACAGCCGGAACCAGAAATGTAATTATTTTAATATCCGATGGAATAGAAAATTGCGATGGAGATCCATGCGAAACTTCTAATGCTTTGCAACGAAATGGAATTTTTTACAAGCCTTATATTATTGGATTAGGACTTAATGAAACAGAAAAAAAAAATTTGGATTGTGTAGGTAAAATGTATGAAGTAAATGATGAAAAAATTGTAGCAGAAGTCACAAAAGTGGTAATTACTTCATTTTTAAATCCAACAACTTTACAAATAAACTTGCTGAATGATTATGGAAAACCTACTGAAACAGATGTAGATATGACATTTTATGATCATCAGTCAAAAGAAATACGCTATAATTACTACCACAAACTTACCCCATCTGGTTTGCCAGATACTTTGAAAACTGATGCACAACTAACATACGATGTTGTAGTTCATAGTTTGCCACCCGTAAAATTAGATGAAGTAAAATTAAGTCCCGGGAAACACACCACAAGAGCAGTTGATGCCGGACAAGGAACATTGCAGGTTAAAATAACCGGGTTAATGAAATATAATAATCTTAAAATAATTGTTCACGGCAAAAACAACGAGATAATAAATGTTCAGGATATCAATACAGCAAAAAAATACCTGACAGATACATATTCGTTAGATGTATTGACCTTGCCCGTTACACATTTTGACAATGTAGAAATCAGCCAATCTAAAATAAAATTGATTGATATACCCGCTCCAGGTTCATTGATTGTAAACTCTTCTAAACTTGGCCATACGATTGTTTATTCTGCTGATGGACCGAGGCTTGAAAAAGTCCATACATTTAATCCTGACATTTTGCGAGAAACATTAATTATTCAACCCGGAAATTATTTGGTTGTATATCGTGAAAAAATAAATGCAAATAGTTTTGAAACCAAGGAGCGTGTGGTAAAAATAAATTCTTCAATGACTACTAATGTAATTTTTTGATGAAAAGAATTAGCTATTTGTTCGTTTTAATAACCTGTATTTGCTTAGGTACTAATTTATCTGCTCAGGTTAAAAAAAAGGTAATACCACCTAAAACCCGTATTTTATTTTTATTGGATTGCTCTGGCAGTATGCTTACTTCGTTTGATAACAGCAACCGGATGAATGTGGCAAAAAAAGTAATGTACAGCATTATTGATTCGTTGGAAAATTATCCTGAAGTTGAAATCGGATTGAGGTTGTTTGGCAGCCAATCCTCTTTAAGTGCTAATGATTGTAAAGACTCCAAGTTAGAAGTACCTGTAAAGATTAAAAACCATGCTTTAATTAAAGAAAAAATAGAAGATATAAATCCAAAAGGAATTACTCCGATTGCGTGGTCGCTATTACAAAGTGCTGATGATTTTCCATATACAACATCAGATAAAAGAAATATATTAATTTTAATAACGGATGGTATTGAATCATGCGGTGGAGATCCATGTGCAGTATCGCTAAAAATGCAAAAACAAGGTTTAATTTTAAAGCCATTTATTATTGGATTAGGATCTACTCCTGAATTTGAAAAGGCATTTAGTTGCATGGGGAAATATTATGATGCAACCAACGAGAAAGCATTTAAAAAAATTCTGGAGAATGTTGTAAATCAAGTGATAAGCTCTACTACCGTGCAGGTAAATTTATTAGATATAAACGATAAACCAACCGAAACAAATGTTGGAATTACCTTAGAAGATGCAGTTACTGGAAAAGTTAAATATAATTTTATACATACCTTAAATGCTCGCGGAGTGCCAGATACCATGGTTATTGATCAGGTAAATACCTACAATTTGCTGGTACATACCACACCACAAGTCGAAAAGAGAAAATTTGATTTGGAACCTGGGGTACATAATATAATTTCGGTCAATGCTGCTCAAGGCTTCCTTACTTTCAATATTCCAGGTGCTGATTCCAGAAAAATACAAGCAATAGTTTATGACCAAAGTGGCAAGAAATTTATTAGCACCTTAGAAGAATCTTCACCATCAAAATTACTGCTTGGGAAATATAAAGTCGAGGTACTTACCTTACCAAAAACTACAGTCGACAATGTTGAAATTTCGCAAAGCAAAACAACTACACTCACCATACCAACCTCTGGACTTCTCACTGTTTTAAATACAGATGCAGTGCCCGTTTTCGCTAGTATTTATGAAGAAAACGGCCGCGAATTAAATTGGGTGGCAGATTTAACAGGAAACATTACTACCGAAACTTTTGCTTTGCAACCTGGCAAATACCGCTTGGTTTATAGGAACCGCGCTGCTAAAAAATCAGATTCAACCAAAGAATTTTCATTCGGAATTATTTCAGGAAAATCAATTTCTTTTAAATTGTAATTATCTTATTTGGATTATTAATAGTTTTGAATCAATACATTAGTTGGGATATTTAACCTTTCATGAATTTGTCTGATCATTGCCAATGATAATTTCCTTTTTCGATTTAAAATTTCACTTGCTCTACTTTTTAGTCCTACAATGTTTGCTAAATCATTTTGTGTAACCCATTTGTTCCATACGAAATTTAATTGCCTCAATCGGATCTGGCAAACCAATAGGAAAATGCTCATTTTCGTATTGATTAATTAATATTGCTAAAACTTCTAATTCATCACCTTCAGAAGTTCCGGCTTTTGCATCAAAAATTATTTCTAATCTTTTTAGTGCTTCATTGTAATCAAGCTCTGATTTTATAGGCTTTATTTCCATATTTATATTTTTGCAATATTATTTAATTCTTTTGATAACTACTTAAAGAACAAACGGTATTATGTCTTTTAATAGATTTATTATAAAGAGTTTAATAAAAAATAAATTAAATAATAATACTCCTTATGTAGTTTAATTCAATAAAAAATAATTTAACATCAGAGCGATAAGGCTTAGGGATAGTAGCGGTCTAGTCATTTCTGACGAGATCTTTTAAAAAACATTTAAATAAAGATTCTTCGTTTCTCTCAGAATGGCAAAAAGCGGAAAGCCCGACCCGTTTTTCATCTCGTCAGAAATGACGAGACCTAATAATTTAAAAAATATTGTATTTCAATTAAAATTAGCAATACAAAACTAAAAAAGAAAAAAAACACAAACTTCGAGTTTATCATCCCCTTTCAAATTTTCTTCTACTTTTGCAATCAAATAAATTGAATGAAAAAATATACGTTTAGTGAGAAAAAGGATACCCGTTCTGGATTTGGAGCTGGATTATCAGAGTTAGGCAAAAGCAATGAAAACGTAGTGGCACTTTGCGCCGATTTGACCGGTTCGTTGAAAATGGATGCATTTGCAAAAGAACACCCTGAACGATTTGTACAAGTTGGTATTGCAGAAGCTAATATGATGGGACTTGCCGCTGGCTTTGCAACCGCAGGTAAAATACCTTTCACTGGAACGTTTGCCAACTTTTCAACTGGTAGAGTATATGATCAAATCCGTCAATCTATAGCTTACTCGAATAAAAACGTAAAAATTTGTGCATCACATGCCGGATTATCTTTGGGAGAAGATGGAGCAACACATCAAATTCTGGAAGATTTGGGCATGATGAAAATGCTGCCAAACATGGTGGTTATTAATCCTTGCGATTACAACCAAACTAAAGCAGCAACTATTGCCATTGCTGATTATGTTGGTCCAGTTTATTTACGTTTCGGTCGGCCAGCAGTACCTAACTTTACCCCTGCCGATCAGATTTTTGAAATCGGAAAAGCAGTTTTATTAAATGAAGGAAAAGATGTGAGCATTTTTGCAACTGGCCATTTGGTTTGGCAAGCCATAGAAGCTGGCCAAATGCTTGCAGAATTAGGCATTAGTGCAGAAATAATTAATATTCATACAATTAAACCTCTGGATGAAAAAGCCGTCCTACAATCGGTAAAAAAAACAAGATGTGTGGTAACAGCCGAAGAACATCAAATGAATGGAGGATTGGGCGATAGTATTGCTCAACTTTTAGCCAGAAACAATCCTACACCTATTGAATATGTTGGGGTGAATGATAGTTTTGGTGAAAGTGGCACTCCTGACCAATTGATGACAAAATACGGATTGGATGCAGCACATATTGTAAATGCTGTACATAAAGTACTTGGCAGAAAATAATTTTTTACTGAGTAAAGAGTAATAAGTACATCATAACTTTTTAAACTTTTGCATCAGGAAGACGCAGCCATTCTGGCTAATTTTAAAAATCAAAATACCCGGAATCAGGCTTTTGATAGTCTGCTGAAAAAGTATCAGCAGCGCGTTTACTGGCATGTGAGGCGTATGGTATTGGATCATGATGATGCTAATGATCTGGTGCAGGATGTATTTATTAAAGTGTGGAAAAATCTGGATAATTTCAGGGAAGATTCAAAACTATATACTTGGCTTTATAGAATTGCAAGCAATGAATGTATTACTTTTTTAAACCGAAAAAAACTTCGTCCGACTGTTTCTTTTGATGATGTAAGCCATGATCTTGCTGATAAATTAGTAGATGGAGCTTATCTGGATGGTAATAAAATTCAACTAGCGTTACAAAAAGCCATATTAACACTGCCCGACAAGCAGCGTTTAGTTTTCAACATGAAATATTTTGAAGAAATGAAATATGAAGAAATTTCAGAAGTAGTAGGCACTAGCGTTGGCGCTTTAAAAGCATCATACCACTTTGCAGTGAAAAAAATTGAAAAATTATTAAAGGAAGATTAAACCAATTCAAATAAAAAGTATCGTAATAATATTATGCAATCACATTTAACACCAAACGACGACGAAGAATACCTGCCAGATTTTGGTAATGCCGATAAAAGTAATCCATTTGTAGTACCTGAAAATTATTTTTCAACATTACGAATTGATACACTTAAAAAAATTGAAGGCATTGCTAAGCAAACGGAAGTTCAAACTTTTACTTTCTCAAAATATGCGAGAATTGCCGCTTTAGTTTGCTTATTTATTTTAGGTGGTGCTTCTATTTTTATCATTAGCAAACAAAACTCTACTCTTGATTTTAAACAGGCTTCAATTAGTTTTGATGATATACCGACTGAAGATTTTGATAATCGCTTACTAGAAGAAACCTATACCTCTATTTATTTAGCATCTGAAAAAACAGGTGATAATTTAACTGAAGAAGAATTAATTCTTCTTGATTTTATTGATGAAAAAACGTTGACTGAACAATTATGAAAAAAATATTAATAACATTTTTACTGCTGTTTTTAATGAGGGGATTAACTTCTGCTCAAACAAACCGAATAGGTGAAAATATCGAAAATTTTAAAATTGCCTATTTTACTAGACAGTTAGAGCTAAGTAGTGATGAAGCTAAAACCTTTTGGCCTGTTTATAATGATTTTCAACGTGAACTTGAACTCATCCGAAAAGACCGCAGATTTGGAATTAGGGATGCGAAAGAAAATATGGATGATTTAAAAGATAAAGAAATTGAATTGGTGGTAGACAATGAAATCTTATTCAGACAAAAAGAATTAGACATTGAAAAAAAGTATCATAGCCGCTTCAAATCGATATTACCAATAAGAAAAGTCGCAAAACTATACGCTGCAGAGCAGAGCTACAAAAGAGCTTTATTAAAAAAGATACAGGAAAGTAGAAAAAACTAATTGTGGTTTGAGTTGGTTTTAGGCTTGCAGATAGTGGTTTCTGCAAGCCTTTTTTTATTTTTACACCAATGAAAACCCTTCGCCAATTATTTCTGGAGCATAACGCCCAAACAACCGACTTTCCGCTTATGCTTGAAATTGCAAAAGCTGAAGGCATATACCTTTATGATCAGGAAGGTAAAAAATACTTCGATCTGATTTCTGGAATTGGGGTAAGTAATATTGGACATAGCAACCCAAAAGTAATAGATGCCATAAGCAAACAAGCGGCAGATTATATGCACTTGATGGTTTATGGAGAATATATACAAACACCACAAGTTCGCTATGCAGAAGCATTAGCTAAATTTTTACCCGAAAGTTTAAATGCTATATATTTCCTAAACTCAGGTTCGGAAGCCATAGAAGGCGCAATGAAACTGGCTAAAAGAGTAACCGGAAGAACAGAAATTATTGCCTGCAAAAACTCCTACCATGGCAGCAGCCAAGGCTCATTGAGTATCATGGGAAATGAAGAATACAAGATGGCATATCGCCCCTTACTCCCAGATATTTCTTTCATCCGCTACAATGAGATAGAAGATATTTCATTAATTACCAGCCTAACTGCCGCAGTATTTATTGAAACCATACAAGGGGAATCGGGTGTTACCATCCCCACTAAAGAATATTTACAAGCCTTACGAAAGCGCTGTGATGAAACCTGTACTTTATTAGTTTTTGACGAAATACAATGTGCTTTTGGTCGCACCGGAAAGTTATTTGCTTTTGAAAACTTTGATGTAATTCCAGATGTGTTGGTACTGGCAAAAGCGCTGGGTGGTGGAATGCCTTTAGGTGCATTTTGTGCTTCAAGCAAATTAATATCGGTATTAAAAGAAAATCCAATATTAGGTCACATCTCCACTTTTGGTGGTCACCCAGTTTGTTGTGCTGCTGGCTTAGCCGCATTTACTTTTTTAACTGAAAATAAATTGCCCCAATCTGTCGCACGGAAATCTGAATTATTCAAAGAATTATTAGTTCACCCACTCATCAGCGAATTTAGAGGAATTGGCCTAATGATGGCACTCCAACTCCCTGATTTTGAAACACTCAAGAACGTTATTGATCGCAGCATACAAAAAGGAGTAATCACAGATTGGTTTCTGCACAATAACAATAGCATGAGATTGGCTCCACCATTAATTATAACAGAAGATGAGATAAGGGAGGCTTGTGGGGTGATATTGGATGGGTTGGATGAGAAGGAAACTAATAGATTAACTTTTAAATAAAATTAAACGAGAATTGATATTAAAAAGAATTTGATTACTAATGAACATACAAAATAAACTTAAAGACCTTAAGGACCAAAAAAGTTATAGTAGTCCAGCAAAAAGAGTTATGGAACATTTGCAACCTATCCTCAACAAATCAAACGACTTGCGACAAAGATGGATGTGGGAATTACTTCAAAATGCAAGTGACTTAGGAGACAATGTAAAAGCAAGGTTTGAAATAAATACTGATAAATTAAAATTCAGTCATAACGGAAAACCATTCACTTTAATCGAAGCATATAATTTAATTATGCCGGACTCTAATAAAGATGATGAAGCTACACATAAGAAGAGTGTTATCGGACAGTTTGGAACAGGTTTTATTTCAACACATATACTTTCCAAAATTATTCAGATCGAAGGAATAATAGAAGATGAAGAGCAACTTTACGGTTTCAACTTTCAACTTGACAGAAGCGAACGAAACGATAAAGACTTTCTAATTCAATCAATTAAAAACTCAGAAGCACAGTATTGGGAAAATCCTAAAGAAATTGACGAGCTTCCAGATGATGAATTTCAAACTTCATTTACTTATTACATTGACAACACCTACTCATCTTTGATAGGGCAATAAATCGTTGATGACGGAATTGAAAGTTTTATAGAATTGATATCTTATGTTTTTGCCTTTAGGTCACAATTGTTAGAAATAGAAATAATTGATTATAGAATTGAAACTTCTAAATTAATGTTTAAAAGAGAAGAGTTGAAAAGTGAAATTCATAACAGTTTAATAATAATAAAAACTATTTGTTATAAAAACGACAAACATTTCGAAGATAAATTAATAGGAAATATTCTTGAAGGCGAAACTGAAATTGCTTTTCCAATCGAAGAAATAGAAGGAGGAAAATTTCTTCTTCTTCCTTTCCCTAAGAATTGTCCAAAGCTTTTTTGTGCGTTTCCTATGATAGGAACTAGTGAGTTCAATTTTCCAGTTGTACTTCATAGTGAAAAGTTTGTTCCAAACATAAATAGAGATGGAATTGAACTTTCAAAATTTGATAAAGAAAATAGGGAAAGGCTTTTGGAAGCAAAGAAAGCATTCAAAATCCTACTGGAAATTGTTGAGAAAAACCAATGGAAAGAAACCTACAATATTTGCAATATCACAAATCCTGATATAAAAGAAATAGAGACAAAAGAATGGTTCATGAAAGAAGTATTTAATCCTATTAAGGAAGGTATTTTTAATACTAATTTGATTGAACTTGAGCCATCTTTAAATTTAAATATTCATAGGAAAGCCTTAAGTTCTATTTATATTCCATATGTAGAAAGAAAAATAAAAGAACCGCAAATTACTATTGAAATTATTTACAATTTAGGATTTAAATTAATTCCTGAACAGCTTCCAAAGAAAGATCATATATTAAATTGGTATCAAATTATCAATTTTGAAATATTTAATGAAATTAAATTAGATATTGACAAACTGTGTGAAATCGTTGCAAATCCAGAAAAAATAAGTAAACTTTCCATAAAGTATCTTTATGATCTTGTGACATTTATAATTTCAAAAGATAGAAAAGACCTATTAGATAAATACGGTTTGCTATCAAATCAAAAACTTCAATTAAAAAAAATAAAATTATTAAAGAATGACAGAACAAAACATAAAAGTTTAAAAGAAAGTGATAGTGAAAAGCTAAAAGATATTTATAATTCAATATCTGGCAAAGATTGTAGAGAAAATCTCCTTCATAAGGAATTCGAGACAATAGAGAACATAATTGAGAATGATTGTAAATACGATTTTGAAGATCTTGCTAAAAACACTGACGAAGAGCTTAGAAATTATGAAGGGAACTTTCAAGATGAAGGATTCTTGTTAATATTAAAAGACCTTTTTAATTGGTTCACCACTTGCGAACTTTCAGAAGATACCTTAATAAATTTATTTCCATACTTCTCGCAAAACAAAGCTCAATTATACTTAAATACAAAAACATCACAAGAACTGGAATATGCTTTTGACATTGAAATAAGTGGAAAAAGTGAGGTATTGGCAAAACTTGCTAAAAGTTCGCTTTCTATTTCAGATTTAGACATTATTGCTGAAAATTCTAGCTCATTTTTAGATTTTGTAAAGTTTCTTAACAGTAAACAAGAAGATAATCCAAATGAAGAATTGGGTCAAATTGGAGAAGAGTTTTTACATAATCATTTAATTCAGGTTTTTGGAAAAGATAAAGTACTATGGGAAAACACTTCGGAATATGATTTTAGAATATTAGAGAACGATTTGATCAATACGAAATATTATATAGATGCAAAAACCACGGGAAAAGGAATTTCGAACAGTGATAATGTACCATTCTTTATGAGAATTGCACAATGGACTTTCTTAGATAAAAACGAAGCAAGTGATAAGTATATCATTGCAAGAATTTTTAAAAATGAAAATACAATTGATGTAAAATATTTAAAATTAGATACCAAAATTTTATAGAATTTTAGTATATTTTAATACACCTAAATAAAATTTTGAAAAAATATTTAAACTAATTTTAGCTCTTTCTTTTGCAAAACATGACTTATCCGAAATAATTATAATTAAAATGAATACCTAGATACTTATAATAACAATGACATTTAAAATAGAAGAATTAATAATTAAAAATGACAGCGAAACTGAACAGGTAAGATCTAAAGAGATATTTGAAACACTTAAGAACAAAGCAATTAGAGGAAAAACTCTATCAGAACATGAGAAAAATTTCTTCTGTAAAGGAGTTCAACTTTCAAAATTAAATGTTGGAATTTTGGAAGATTATTATTGTTGTAAGAATTATAAGTTTAAATATATCTACTTATGTTACTTTTATGACTTAGCTGGTGGTAGTATATTTTATAAAAGAAATAGAGCTGAAATTTACAAAGTTGAACAAATTGAAGCCGAAATTGACCTTAAATATTTATATACAACAGCTGAAGATTGGAAATTAATTATACAAAAGACAAACCATAAGGATAAAGTACTACAAGAAATTTCAATAGAAACTAGGAAAGGATTAAAAGAATTATCAAATCTACCGGAAGTTTTGAATGGTTTTTGGCGGAAAGGATCAAATCATTATATTTTAATGGAGAGAGAAATCCTTTTAAGTTTAAAGTTTATTTATTGTATAGTAATTGAAGTGTTTGAAACAATTGAATTAAATGACTTAATATTAAAAGTTAATTCAATTAAAATTGAATTTAATGAATACAGTTTAATACATATTTTAAATAGACATTTTTCTGCAATAACTAAAGCTTATGACACTAAAAAATCATTTCACAATGAACAATTTAAACCGAGAATTATTATTTCTCAAATAAAAGAAATACTTACTCAAATAGATAATTCTCAATTTTTAAAGAATTCAACTATTGACAAAATTGGCTTTCGACAAAATGGAATAGACTATTTGATTTGGACAAAAGAAAAAAATAGGTCAATTAAAGGAATCAATGAAATTTACAGACGACTAGAAACATTTTATATAGTTACTGATGAAAATGAAAAAATTAAACTTGTTTCTGATTATAATCTTAAAACAGTAAATAACTTTTTGTCAGTATACGTGCCGAAATAATCTATAATTGCTTTAATTTTTAAAATTATCAAAACTCTTTAAATTCGTTAATAAAAAGCATTAATCTCTCGTATTTTATTTATTATTTCAGAAAGAGATTATTTAAAAAAGATAGAAAATAATTCAAGGAAGTCTTGGCTGACATTTAACTTCGAAATTAAAATTTAAATGACAGTTTTAAATAGATTTTGAAATTTTTCAAGGTAGTTTAAGATTACTAATTAATACGAAAACAACCAACACCCCCTACCTCATCCTCCCCCTCTTAATCATATACGCATTCAACACTCCCGAAAAGCCATCTTTTATATCTGCATCAATTAAGTCAATGCGGTATTGAGCACATTTAGTTTCTAATTCTTTGCGGTGCATGGTTATGGCTTTCAAGTATTCTTCTTTTACTTGGTCGGGAAATAATTTCACTTTTTCACCCGATTCCACATCTACAAATATGTATGGACGGTTGGGGAAATCGAAGTCCACTTCTTGCTCTTTTTGGGTAACATTAAATACCACTACTTCATGTTTGTTATGCTTCAAATGTTGCAGGGCAGCAAAAACAGATTCACTTTCGCCTACATTTTCAAACGTATCGGTAAACAAAATAATGAGCGAACGCTTATGTACACTTTCTGCTATTTGGTGCAAAGCAGCAGAAATTCCAGTTTTACGCTGCACATTCGTTTTTAACATTTTCTCTAACTGATTGAAAATCAATTTTTGATGCACAGTTGTAGATTTTGCTTCCGAATGAAAATCAATTTCTTCCGAAAAAACGCTTAATCCAAAAGCATCTCGTTGTTTTTTTAGCAAATAAACCAGCGCAGCAGCAGCTTCTACTGCAAATTGTATTTTAGAATATCCTACTGTTGGGTAGTACATCGACGATGATTGATCGATTACAAGCTGGCAACGCAAATTTGTTTCTTCCTCAAATCGTTTTACAAACAATTTATCGGTGCGGGCATACAACTTCCAATCAATGTTTTTTATCGACTGGCCTGAATTGTAAGATCGGTGTTCGGCAAACTCAACCGAAAAACCGTGAAATGGACTTTTATGCAATCCCGTTATGAATCCCTCAACTACCTGAGCAGCCAATAGTTCCAGGTTTTCAAAATTTCGGATACCTGCCTCTTGGTGAAAACTTTCCATACCTTAAATAACGAAAATATTTTAACGAATTTCATAAGCTGCTATAAAAAAAATCCTGCCTTTTGAGCAGGATTTATCTTTTACTTAAACAAGCTTATACCAATTGAGCATCCAGTTTACCAGCCAAAACCGACTTAGGTACTGCACCAATTTGCTTGTCTACAATTTCCCCATTCTTGAAATAAAGTAATGCAGGAATATTTCTGATACCGAATTTCATTGAAATTTCCGGGTTTGTATCTACGTTTACTTTTCCTACAACGGCCTTGCCATCGTAATCTTTCGCAATTTCTTCAACCAATGGACCTACCATGCGGCATGGTCCACACCATTCTGCCCAAAAATCTACCAAAACTGGTTTGTCTGATTTCAACACTAATTCGTCGAAGTTTGCGTCTGTAAATTCTAATGCCATTTTATTTATTGATTTTATATAATGAATACCTTATTTATTGTTCAACTGTTTGTATCAAAATCAAGCCAAATAGCATAATCAAGCAATTAAACTACAATTTGAATCTGATTTTTAAAAATAACAAATACTTGCTGAATTTATTCGCCATTTTGTCAGTTATTTTTTTGCACATGTTAACGATGCTGAATTTTTGGAGCTAATCCGGCTTTACGCTATATCTTTTTTAAATTTAATTGTTTTTTAATTGAAAAAAAGGAACTTGTCCCGTTATTTCAGACGAGATGCCGCTTCAATCCGGGCTAAAGGCAGCTCTGAATTATATCACTTACATCAATTTATACTGAATATCCTGATCGCTTTGTATTTGATCCAACACATGTTGGTTCATTTCTATTTTCAATGATCTGGAAGTCATTTCCACAACTACATTATCTACTGGATCGGTAAATTTAAATCGCACAGGCAAATTTCCTGGATTGCTTTTTACCATTTCTGCAATTACATTCATCTGATTTTCAAACGATTTGCCCAAGGGTAACATAAAAACTACTCCTTTAGCCATTTTGTCTTTTATTTCGGCCAACAATTGAATGTTGTAAATCGCAATTTCCCATTCATCATTAAATTTTCTTTTTTCCGCTTTCGCTTGTACAAATAAAAATAATCCGGTTGAAACATTTAATGGATCCAAGAAATGTTTCCATTTCAAGTATTTTTCAGAAAATAAAGTCAATGAAATGTTATCACTCAAATCTTCAATTGTGAAATTCCCAAAAGGATTTCCATTTTTTTGAGAAATACGATGGCTTACTGAAGAAACCATTCCTCCGAATTTGAGATCTTTTCCTTTTAAAGCAGCTGGATCTTTCAATTCTGCAATGCTCACATTACAAAAATTCTCCAACTCCATTCTATAGGCATCAAGCGGATGACCAGAAAGGTATATTCCGATCATTTCTTTTTCATGCGCTAACTTTTCTTGATTGCGCCACTCCTCAAAATATGGTAAAGATGGTTCTGCAATATCCATTGCACTCGAATCGCCAAAAAGTGAATTCTGAGAGCTGGCCAAATTATTCTGATAATCTGATCCGTATTTTATCAGTTTTTCAATTCCGTTCAATCTATCGCTGCCAACTACTCCAAAATATTGAGCTCGGTTTATTTCTTTAAAAGAATCGAAAGAACCACTGTAAACGAGGTTTTCGATGGATTTTTTATTCACCGTTCGCATATTATTCCTGCGCACAAATTCAAAAACTGAGCGAAATGGTCCAGCATTTTCTCGTTCGGCAATTATGGCATCCACAGCTTTTTCTCCCACTCCTTTTATTCCAGTAAGTCCAAATCGAATTTCGCCTTTTGCATTCACCGCAAAACCATAACTACTTTCATTTACATCTGGACCAAGTACTGGTATTCGTATTTTGCGACATTCCTCCATAAAAAATGTCACATCTTCAATATTATTTTGGCTATTCAACGTAGCAGCCATATATTCTGCCGGGTAATGTGCTTTTAGATAAGCAGTCTGAAAAGCAATAAATGAATAGCAAGTAGCATGCGATTTATTAAATGCGTATGATGCAAATGCTTCCCAATCTACCCAAACCTTTTCTGCAATTTTCAAATCATGCCCATTTGCTTTGCAACCGTCCAAAAACTTGGGTTTCATTTTGTCCAATACATCTTTCTGTTTTTTACCCATTGCTTTTCGCAAAGTGTCTGCATCGCCTTTGGTAAAATTGGCCAATAACTGTGAAAGCAACATCACTTGTTCCTGATATACCGTAACTCCATACGTTTCTTTCAAAAGATCAGCTGTTACTTCAAAATCATAACTGGTTTCTTCTAATCCATGTTTTCGTTTAATAAATTTAGGAATATGTTCCATCGGACCTGGTCGGTACAAGGCGTTCATGGCAATTAAATCTTCAAATTTATCGGGTTTCAGATCTTTCAAATATTTCTGCATTCCCGGACTTTCAAACTGGAAAATTGCAACGGTATCTCCCCGTTGAAAAAGTTCATACGTCTTTTGATCATCCAACGGAACAGTGTCAATATCGATTTTCACCTGATGGTTTTTTTCGATTAAGTCTAATGCCGTTTTTATAATGGTAAGGGTTTTTAATCCTAAAAAGTCCATTTTAAGTAGTCCAGCATCTTCAATTATTTTTCCATCAAATTGAGTAACCAATAAATCTGAATCTTTAGCAACTGTCAATGGAATATATTCCATCAAATCATGAGGTGCAATTATAACTGCGGATGCATGTATTCCGGTATTACGCACAGAGCCTTCCAATTTGAGTGCTTCTTTCAAAACATTAGCCTGTGGAGTATTACCATCTGAAATAATTTTTCGGAGTTGTTTTACATTAGCTAAATCATCCGCATTAATCTCTTCCGCTACTTTTTCTATGGGCGAAGTCATTAAAAAAACTAAATTCGAACCTGCTTTATCTGGAACTAATTTGGTTAAAGAAGTTGAATCGGCAAGTGGCAAGTTTAGAACCCTAGCCACATCTTTGATAGCAGATTTTGCTGCCATGGTACCGTAGTTTATGATTTGGGCTACTTGATTTCTGCCATATTTTTCCACCACATAATCCAAAACTTTTTGCCTGCCAACATCATCAAAGTCCGTATCAATATCGGGCATTGATTTTCGCTCAGGGTTTAAGAAACGCTCGAAAAGTAATGCGTATTTTATGGGGTCGATATTGGTGATTCCGATACAATAAGCAACTGCGGATCCGGCTGCAGAACCACGGCCAGGACCAATAATCACTCCCATATCACGTCCTTCGCGGATAAAATCTGCAACAATCAGAAAATAACCAGGGAAACCCATGGTTTTTATAACATGTAATTCAAAATTAAGTCGTTCCTCAATTTCTGCTGAAAGATTACTATATCTTTCTGCTGCTCCTTTAAACGTTAGATGCCGTAGATAATCGTCGCCATCCAAATATCCAGGCGGAATCGGAAAATTTGGAACTAGAATATCCCGTTTCAACGAAAATTCTGAAACTTTATCTACAATCTCATTGGTATTATCTAAAGATTGCGGCAAGTCGTGAAAGAGTTTTTCCATTTGAGAGGTCGTTTTAAAGAAAAACTCATCATTTGGAAAACCAAAACGATAGCCTTTGCCACCCTCTTCATCGGTTGCTTTTGGGGTTTCTTGCAAATCGCCAGTATTCACACATAATAAAATATCATGTGCATTGGCATCTTCCTGATCCACATAATGTGAATCGTTGGAGCAAATAATTTTAACATTGTATTTTTTAGCAAACTTTAATAAAACGATGTTCACTTTTTCTTGATCATCAATTCCATGGCGTTGAAGTTCGATGTAGTAATCTTCACCAAAAATATCCAGATACCATTTAAATATTTTTTCTCCCTCTTCTTCTCCTTTACTTAAAATAGTTCTAGGCACTTCGGCACCTAAACAACAGGTTGTAGCAATTAATCCTTTATGGTATTTGAGTAATAATTCCTTATCAATTCTTGGCCATTTACTATACAAACCTTCAATAAAGCCTAAAGAACATAGTTTTGAAAGGTTTTTATACCCTTCATGATCTTTGGCCAATAATAATTGATGAAAACGCTGATCTTTATTTTCTTTGGTAAACTGCTTTTTATGCCGATCGGCAACCATATAAAATTCGCAGCCTACTATTGGTTTTATGCCATTCTTTTGAGCTTCGGCAACAAACTTAAACGCACCAAACATGTTTCCATGGTCAGTCATTGCAATTGCTTTCATTCCATCAGCTTTTGCTTTATGCATTAGTTTAGAAATATCTGCAGCTCCATCAAGAAGCGAAAACTGAGTATGTACGTGGAGGTGGGTGAACTGCATTGAATAAAATTAATGGATTGCAAAGTTAATGATTGTGCACGCTTTGCTGCCAGAACTTTTCAACAGCTGAATGAGCGTTAACTGTTTTAACTACTTTTGAATATGTCAGTATCGAAACTTTTTTTTATAATATTTTTTGCCCTTTTCTCAATATATGCTTGTAAGCAACAAGTTGACAATAAACAAAACAATTCGATTGAATTGTACTTACCTCTATCAGAAGTAAATGCAAATAAGGCTACTGTTCTGTTCTTTTTGTCGCCTACTTGTCCACTTTGCATTGACTATGCATTAACTATTTCCGACTTACAAAAAGAATTTCAGAGTGAAAAAATAAACATGAAAGGTATTTTCAGTGGAAGCGATTATACAGAAGAAGAAAAACAAACATACCTGCAAACTTACCAACCATTGATTCCGATAATAAATGATACTGCTAATTTGTTTGTTAAAAAATATAAGGCCACGATAACACCAGAAGTAATAGTAATAAACCAAAACGGAAATATTGTTTACCGAGGAGCAATTGATAATTGGGTAATGGAATTAGGTAGAAGAAAACCTAAACCAACAAAATTTTATTTGAAAGATGCAATAAGATCTATATTGGAAGAAAAAAATATTGCTGTTTCAGAAACTAATCCTATTGGTTGTTTAATTGAATAATTTTAACATGAAGAAAATTAAACTCAAACATAAAAAGCTAATCGGTTTTTTACTTTTATTTATTACTTTCTCCTGCAAAGAAATTAAAAAAGATGTTGCATCCGAAACCAACAGAGAGGTAACGTTCAATCAAGATATTGCACCAATAATTCATCAAAATTGCACTCCATGCCATCGAAAAGGCGAGGCAGGGCCATTTGTACTAGAGACTTATAAAGATGTTGCAAAGCGATCTCGCATGATAAAAAAAGTAACTGAGGATAGATACATGCCACCTTGGCCGGCCGATCATACATACAGTAACTTTTGCGATGAACGTGTATTGGAACAATCAGAAATAGAATTAATTGCCCAATGGGTAAAACAAGGAAAAAAAGAAGGAGACAAAAAATTAATGCCCCCAATTCCAGTATTTTCTGCTTATTCAAAGTTCGGCAAACCGGACATGGTATTGAGAATGCAAAAGCCGATTATAATAAAAGGAGATGGTGCTGAAAATTTTTATATAGTAAAAATTCCTTTTACAATGAAAAAAGATACATTTGTGAAGTTTATCGAATTTGTACCCAATCAAAAAAATTTACTTCACCACATGAATGGATCTATAATCCAATATGAAAAACAAGCATCTTCCCGGATGTACAAAGAGCCATTCATATTAAATAGTGAAATAGAAAACGATAAATTTCTTTACCAAAAATTAGGTGTACTTTATGATGACGGAAGTTATCCTCTTCTTACTCCTTCTGTTTCCAATTATTTGCCAGGTGTATTTGCTTCCAGATATCCCGATGGAATTGGAGGGTTCAAGCTTCGTAAAAATGGAGTAATGATTCTTAGAGATTTGCATCTCGGCCCATCTGCAAAAAATGTAACGGAAAATTCGTATTTCAATTTTTATTTTGACAATAAACCACCAGTACGCCGAACAGTAGAAATCCAAATGGGAACGTATGGTGTTTCAGAAATAATTCCGAAACTAAGTATACCAGCAAATACGGTTAAATCGTTTACATCGGAATTAGGTGTACCAGTAGATATTTCGATTTTAACCATTAATCCACACATGCACCGAATTGGTAAAACATTCAAGGCTTTTGCTACTACACCCGAAGGAATTATTATTCCTTTGATTAAAATAAACGACTGGGATTTCAGATGGCAATATTTTTACACCTTTCGTAAAATGTTAAAAATACCTAAAGGCTCTATAATTCGGGTAGAAGCCAGTTTTGACAATACGTTAAACAACGAAGATAATCCATTTGATCCACCTCAATTAATAGAAGAAAAAGAAGGAAGCATGCGATCTACCGATGAAATGTTACAATTTATAATTACCTACATGCCCTATAAAACTGGCGATGAAAACATCAGCCTGGAAAATAAAAAATGAAATATCAACTACATTCTAAAAATCTCTCTATTGAGATTCAAAGTCACGGTGCAGAATTGTCAAGCGTTAAATCAATCGATGGGATTGAATATATATGGCAAGCCGACCCTGCCGTTTGGGGCCGACATGCTCCTATTCTTTTTCCAATAGTTGGAAAACTTAAAGACAGCAAGTATAAATACGATCAAAAAGTTTATGAATTATCTCAGCATGGTTTTGCAAGAGATAGCAAATTTACGTTAATCGGAAAAACGAGTAATTCGTTGGTATTCTTATTACGATGGAGTAATGAAAGTTTGAAAATGTATCCGTTCAAATTTGAATTAATGATCTTTTATACCTTATCAGATAAAACTTTATCTATAAAATATGAAGTTCTGAATTCTGATACGAAGGAAATGCTTTTTTCAATTGGTGCTCATCCAGCATTTAAAATGCCTTTATTTAAAGATGAGCGTTATGATAATTACTACTTAGAGTTTGACAAAGAGGAAGAAATAAACCAATGGGAGTTAAATGCTGGTTTACTATCAGGTAAACAAAAAACTATTACACTTGAGGATCAAAAATTACACTTAAGCCACAGCTTATTTGCTTCAGATGCCATTGTGCTTAAAAATATAAAATCTAACGAAATAACTATTCGAAATCAAAACCACCAACATGGTATTCGGTTTCAATTTCAAAATTTTCCATATTTCGGAATTTGGAGTAAAAACAATGCTGATTTTGTATGTCTGGAACCTTGGAATGGAATCACCGACTCACAAAATGCAACAGGTGAAATGACTGAAAAAGAAGGTATTTTAAAACTTGCTCCACACGAATCGTTTACTTGTAGCTATGCCATAGAGTTTTTCTAAAAATATTTTACATGATTTTCTATTCTTTCTGTAAGAAATAACCAACCTACAAATCGGACTTTGATATAATTTTAAAGTTTTATGAAATTTCCTAGAGTTTCCATAAAATAAAAACAATGAAATTAAAAAATCATTTGACTATTAGCCGATAAAAATTAACTTTGCACCATTAACAAAAATGCCTTAATGATTATAAAAAAGGTGATTAACCTCTAATTTCAAACATTTTTATGCCAAACATTGGAAAAATAGCTCAGATAATTGGTCCGGTAGTGGATGTAAGCTTTACAGATGCTAACGCAAAATTGCCAAATATTCTGGATGCACTGGTTGTAACAAAAGAAAATGGTCAAAAAATTATTCTTGAATGCCAACAGCATTTGGGAGAAGACCGTGTTCGAACAATTGCAATGGACTCAACCGACGGACTAGTTCGAGGTATGGATGTTGTAGATTCTGGAAATCCAATAAAAATGCCAATTGGCGATAAAATTAAAGGAAGATTATTCAATGTAGTTGGTGAAGCAATTGATGGAATTAACGAAGTTGATAATGCTGGTGGCTATTCAATTCATCGAAAAGCCCCTCGATTCGAAGATCTTTCCACAGAGAATGAGGTTTTATTTACTGGAATTAAGGTTATCGATTTATTAGAGCCTTATGCTAAAGGTGGTAAAATTGGTCTTTTTGGTGGAGCAGGTGTTGGAAAAACAGTTCTAATTATGGAACTGGTAAACAACATTGCTAAAGCATATGAAGGTTTATCGGTTTTTGCAGGTGTTGGAGAAAGAACCCGTGAAGGAAATGATTTATTGAGAGAATTTTTAGAATCTGGTGTTATTAATTATGGCGAAGAATTTAATCATTCAATGGAGCAAGGTGGATGGGATTTATCTAAAGTTGATTTAGAAAAATTAAAAGAATCTAAAGCAACATTGGTTTTCGGTCAAATGAATGAGCCTCCAGGAGCAAGAGCTCGTGTTGCACTTTCTGGTTTGACGGTTGCAGAATATTTCCGTGATGGTGATGAGCAAAGTGGTGGACGAGATATTTTATTTTTTATTGATAATATTTTCCGTTTCACACAAGCAGGTTCTGAAGTATCGGCGCTTTTAGGTCGTATGCCATCAGCTGTAGGCTACCAACCAACATTGGCAACCGAAATGGGATTGATGCAAGAACGAATTACTTCTACAAAAAGAGGTTCAATTACTTCTGTACAAGCAGTTTATGTGCCAGCAGATGATTTAACCGATCCGGCTCCAGCAACTACATTTGCCCATTTGGATGCTACTACAGTACTTTCGCGTAAAATTGCGGAATTAGGAATTTACCCTGCGGTTGATCCATTGGATTCAACCTCTAGAATTTTGAATGAAGCAGTTTTAGGAGCAGAACATTATAGAACTGCACAAAGAGTGAAAGAAATACTACAGCGATACAAAGAATTGCAAGATATTATTGCCATTCTTGGAATGGATGAGCTATCTGAAGAAGATAAATTGGTTGTTGGTCGTGCCCGAAGAGTTCAACGTTTTCTTTCTCAGCCGTTTTTTGTTGCTGAGCAGTTTACTGGATTAAAAGGCGTTTTGGTCGACATTAAAGATACTATCAAGGGTTTTAATATGATTATGGATGGTGCAGTTGATGAATATCCAGAAGCAGCTTTTAACTTGGTTGGTACCATTGAAGATGCGATCGAAAAAGGTAAAAAGTTAATGGCAGAAGCATAAATTAAAAACTGTTTTTATTTTAATAAAATAAAAGTTTTGAACTATACTTATTGAATTTACACTTAATAAAACACAAATGATTCTCGACATATTAACCCCTGATAAAAAAATATATTCAGGAGAAATAATTTCAGTTCAGGTGCCAGGCACATCCGGATCTTTTGAGATTTTGAAAAATCACGTAGCTATTATTTCAACATTAGAAAAAGGTAAGGTGAAAGTAAAATCTAAAACTGGAACAGAAGTTTTTTTAATTGAAGGTGGAGTAATTGAAGTGGTAAAAAATAAAGTAACACTTTTGGCCGAAGGTATAAGCAACTAAAATTTAAAATGTTTTAGCCATAAAAAAGCCCATTTGAGTAAATCAAATGGGCTTTTTTGGCTTATATATGTTCTTTATTGTTTTAATATAATGAAATTCCCTTTAGCTAAGTTGTTGCCAGTTTGTAATTGGTAATAATAAATACCGTTAGTTTTATCGCTTGTATTAATTGATATTTCTTGCATACCAGCATTACCTTCTACAAGTTTCTTTTCAACCAATTGACCTAATTTATTGTAAATAAATAACTCTACTTCAGAAGACTTTTTTAAGTTATAACTAATCTTTAACATATCTCCACTTACAGGATTAGGAAAAATAGAAGAAGAAGTTATTATATCGTTAAAAGAGTTAATACCAGTAGTAGGTACTGAACCAAAAAATGCAAAATTATCTACAAACATGGTAACTCCCAAAGGAGCAGAAAACAAAGTTGAAGTGTCTAATAAATTATTAAATCCTTTGGTTGTACTTACAGCTATAATTGCAGTGTCCGGAGAATCGTTAGCAGTATAAATAATAGGAATAGAAAATGAAGTATATAACGAAGCTGGACCAAACAATTTTATTCCTCCTCCTACGGGCAAAGACTGGCCAATAGTTGCATTATACTTAGTCAGAATTACTGTAATTAAACCAGAATCTGGAGCATTTGTAAAAGAATATTTATACGAGCCACGCAATTCTGCAGAGCGATTGGAATAAGCAAAACCTGGTTTAAATGTTTGAGCAGTTATATTTACCGAACCAGTAAACATTGCTCCTGGAACGCCAACTGTATCTCCCGCATTTTGAGGATATGATTCAAGTTTAGCAGCAAAACTTCCAGAAAATTTATCATTGCTTTTAAAAACATTAGGTCTAGGACTACCTGCAGTTAAGATAAAGGCAAAATTTGTGCTTACATATCCTTCTGGTTCTTGATAGATAAAGTAATTAGTCCATTGCTCAAAACCAGGGTTGATTTGGGCAAAAGAATTGAAAAAACAAACAATAACACTCATCAATAGAAGGATTTTTTTCATTAGTTTATATATTAAAAGTCTAAAGATAAAAAAAGGGAACATGTTTCCATATTCCCTTTTTATTATAAAATCGTAAACTAAAACACTTGTTAGAAGCCTCCGAAAGAAATTCCAAATGAAACTGGAGTTAATTTAGTCGGATCGCTGTCTTGAAATAAATCGTTTAACGCATATTTTCCATAGAACGAGAAATTCTGATAAGCAATTCTGGCTACAGCTCCATATCTAAATGCTTGCAAATTATAATCGTCTCGTTGCTTTTGTTTTCCATTTTTTTCACTTTTCTGCTTTGATTTTCCACCAAGCAAGTATCCAAATTCCATTCCGGCTGCAATTCTAAAACCTTCTTTACCCTTTTTGGTCGAGTTTGCTTGAAATTGCAACATCAATGGAACTTCTAGATAAGTTGCGGTCAATTTATTTTTCGAAAGATTTACATTCTGGTCAATGGTATACGAAAAAACGCTGGTGTCCTTTTTTGGTGTAATGTCTTTTTCAAATCGATAGTTGTACCATGATATACCTAAACCTGGAATGAAATTTACTCTTTTATTAATTATATTAATTTTTTTATGATAAATTAACGCAACATGTGATGATTTGCCAGGTCGCAATTCCAGATCATTGTTTTTTAAATCGAAACTGCCATTATCTAAATATGAGGTAAATCCTAAGTCTAGTCCAAAATAACTTTTCTCATACTTATCACTTTTCTTTCCGATAGAAATTGAGTTTTTGCCATCCGATGTTGTATCCTCGTCGGTATAAATTTTATCGACTTTAGAATCTCCAATTACTACAATCCGCGTTTTGCCTATTTTAATTTCAGTTGTATCATTCTTTCGAATAATAGTTGTATCATCTGAATTCGTGGTATCTGCTTTCCAGTCGGTATAAGTATCGTCAATTTTAATAATTTTTTCAGAACCAGCTTTCTTTATGTTAATGACTGGTGTTTGAAATGTTTTGATCATTTTAACTTCTGAATTCTTTTTATCACTTGATTTGAATTTAACCGTTTGAGCATAACTTTGCATGCTAGTCAAACCTAAAATGATTATGATTACAATTTTTCGCATTACTTTTTCCGTTTTAATTAATAGTGGTTTCATAATTTATATCCTTTTTTTTTAATTTATTTTATTATTTAGTTTCTTGATTTTTTTACTTTGAATAGTCCTAAATCTAATTGGTAGGAATATCCTTCATTTTGCCCGGCATTTTTATTTATGCTAAAGAATTTTTCTTCCCGTTTGTCTAATTTGCCAGCCACATAGTTTGCTGCATCTGCAAAATTTAATATGCTTGTTTTAGTGCCTTCATTATCTTTGTTTAAGTAAGATTTACTATTTGCATTTTGCTTTGCTATCGCAATATTTTTAGGTAATTCAACTGGATTTAATTCATTTTTATCAGGAACTGTATCAATTTGGTTTTGTACTATTTGGACATTTTCCTGATTACTTTTATCTACATTTATAATTATCTCTGGAACTTCTTTGTCTAAAATCGGTACATATTTTTCGGCAATTAGAGGTACATCATTTACATTAATCTCTTTTACGTTATTCTCTTTTTTATCACTTTTACCTTTGTTTCTAGCTAATTTATTATCAGCAATAGTTGAATTATTTTTTAAAGATTTCTCTATATCATTATTTAAATCATTTAATTCAACTTTTTTTACTTCCTTACCATTAGCTATCGAATCATTTGATATGATAGTTCCCTTTTTATTCTTGTCAATAGATTCTTTTTTGGCGGCTAATTCAGTTTTTAATTTTTGGTTTCCAATAAAATAATAACCTGCAAATAGCATTAGCAAAATAGAAGCTGCTGCTGCATATCTGAAAAAGTAAACTGTTCTTTTTGCACGTCGATTAGTAGTTATTTTCTCTTCAATAGCCACCCACGAATTATTCATTGGCTCTATCTCAAAATCTTGAAACGAATTTTTAAATAGTTCGTCTACTTTATTTGGTTGATCTTTCATTTGATATTCCCTCCATTTGTAATACTTGTTCTTTTAAAATTCCTCTAGCTCTTGCTAGTTGTGATTTAGATGTTCCTTCACTTATTGCCAATTCTTTTGCAATTTCTTTATGCGAATACCCTTCAATTGCATACATGTTAAAAACAATTCGGTAACCTGGCGATAATTTCTGAATTAGATTTAATAATTCCTGAGTATTCAATCGGCTATCTGCCATTTCCCATCCTTTTACATTATCTTCAAATTCGTCGCTAGCAACTACAGGCAACATTCTTAGTTTCTTTCTATAAAATCCAATTGAGGTGGTAACCATAATTCTTTTTAACCATCCTTCAAAAGAACCTTCACCTCTAAAATCTTGAATTTTCTCAAACATTCTAACAAAAGCAACCTGCATCATATCTTCTGCTTCCGATCTGTCAGTTGCGTATCTGGCGCAAATTCCTAACATCTTACCGGCAAACATGCTGTATAACATTTCCTGCGAACGATTTTTACCAGCTTTGCAGCCTTGTATAATTTCTTCAAGTATGTTTTTGTTAGATGTCATTTGAGCGTTTCTATTTACAAGAAGCCTGGCAACACAAAATGGTTGCATGGCATTGAAAAAAAAAATTATTCAGCAATTGTGTTAATAAACCTAATTTAACAAGGAAATGGAAAATTTAAAAAAGGAAAAATTCCAATCTAACGGATTTTACGAATGAAAAAATCTTCATTGAAAATTAGAAAAAGGCTATTGGAAAACTGGAACTGATCTTTTGTTTTAAAATCAATATAGGGTTCGAAACGGGAACTTAAAACAAGATTTTTACTTAAATTAATATTTCCTATTAATCGAAAAATAATCAATTCTCTATTTTTTTGAGAATATCCAACATTATTAAACTGTTCTGAAACCGATTCATAAACTGGTGCACCTACAATACTTTCGAATCCAGATCCTTTAAAATAGGTAGTGTGAAAATCAAAATAATTTGTTCTGATCATCCCATTAAAGGAATATCCATACCCGGATTCAAAAATCTGATAGTTGGCTGGAGAAAATAATTTTTGATTTAAAAAATATCCTGATAATTGAACTTGCTTCACAAATCCTTTTGTAGTGAACGTAAACTCAGAACCAACTGCTGTGTTTAACCTCGTTTGAATTGGAGCAGATAAGGTATCAATCTGCCCACCTTTATGAAATGCAATTGCCTGTACAGGAAACTCCAATCTAATATTATTGAATTGAAAAGGTTTTATCCGACCTGAAAGCCCACCTGTAATTTCTTCCTGTTCGCTAGCTGGTTTATAAATCATCTTTTCCCAATTTACCCATAAATCAGAGTAAAAATATTTTTTGTTTACAATTAACTGAGTTCCGTATTCAAGCGGATCGAATATTTTTCGATCCTGATCATACAATACTTCCAAATAATTATGATCTGTTGTTCCTTGCAAAACTCCATTAATTAACTTCAGACTTTTCTTTTCGTAAATTATTGAAAAAACAGGTAGAACTTCATTAATTCCATCAAACCCGAAATCTTTTCGAATTAATATTCCAGCATTTATGGCAACATTTTCATTTGAATAAAAAGTAAGAGAAGGAATATTTTGTGTACCAAACCAAGTTAAACCATCAGCAAATTTGTTGAAGTATTCATAATTACGCTGATAATTATAACTATAAATGGATAATTCAAGCGTTCGACTTTTTGCAGAATCTGGAGTGATTTTATCGGAAAATGCAGAATTATCAATTTGCGCAAAAGACTTTAAACCAAAAAAAGAAAATAAAATAAAAATGATACTAGCGTACTTTTTTTTCATTCTCCTTTTTTTAATCTAATTAATTTATAAATCCTTATGCCCAACATTAACAACAAACCTAAGGTAATTAAACCTAAAACTCCATAAACCCAACTAACAGCAGTTTTCAAAACAACTAAAAACACGATTGCAACTAAAAATAAAGTTGCCAATTCATTCCAAATCCTAAAAAAAGTTGAATTACGTTTGTTTATGTCATGTTTAAACTGCTTGATAAAATAAGTGCAGACAAAATGATAAGCGACTAATAAAAATACGAAACCCAATTTAACGTGCATCCATGGCTGTTGCAACCAATATGGTGCAAGATATAACATCCAAAAACCTGTGATCAATGTTAAAACCATCGCAGGATTTCCAATAATTGACCATAATCGGTTTTCCATTATTTTATATTGCGCACTTAAAATACGCTGATCTGGTTCTGCTTTTTGCATTGCTTCTGTATGGTAAACAAAAAGGCGTACAATGTAAAATAAAGCAGCAAACCAGCTTACTAAAAATACTAAATGAACGGATTTTATGATGGAATACAGATCGGACATGAATCCTGTTTAGCTTTACTATTATGTATTTATTTATTTCCTCTTAAACTTTCAACCACCTGTTTTACAGCCATTTCATTCGTAGTTGGTGTGAAATTAAAATGCTTATTAAATTTAGAACTATCGAAAAAATAATCCCGATCATATTGATAAAGCATTTCATGAGTTTCACGCAAAATAGGAATAAATAAACCTAAGATTTTTATTCCCCAAGCCGGAAGCGTAGTAAAACTGTTATCTGCTTTCATTTCTTTAGCAAATAACTGAATCCATTGTTCACCCGTAATTTTTTCACCAGAAGTAGGCAAATTCCATATTTGGCTATATGCATCTTCTGTATTACCCAGCATGGCAAACCCTTTTGCCATATCAGGTGTGTAGCCACAATTATGAATTACTTTAGCATTACAAAACCATTGTGCCTTTTTACCTTTTTCCAAATTATTATAAATCAAATTCATAATAATGCTGGTTCTGCCCAAATCGCTAAAAAAGTCTGCAGATCTGGCAATTATAGCTTTTAAACCTTTTTTATCTATTGCGTCCAGAATTAATCGATCTACTTCTGCACGTGTTTCTCCTTTTTTACTGCATGCACTTACTGGCGAACTTTCTGTAATATGTTTCACATTATCTCCACCAATGGCATATACATTATCAAAAAAAACTAGCTTAACATTAAATTTAAGGCAGGCATCAATAACATTTTTAATAAAAACTGGCCATAGCTCTTTCCATATTTTAGTAACATACGGAAAACCAACTACCACATAAACGATTTCACTTCCTTCAATTACCCTGAAAACTTCATCCCTAATTGTTAAATCAGCAGAAACCAACTCATCGGTTAAATTTACTTTTTGAGGGTTTCTACTTACTAATCTGATTTTATCGGTGTAGGATGGTAATGCCTTAGCAAGTTCAACCCCTATTGCACCGCCAGCTCCGAGTATTGTTTGCATTGTACAATTGATTAAAAATTTAAAGTATGCAAAATTTAAATTATTTTCCTAACTCGATAGTTGAATGTGAAATTATAAAATGATTTGAAGGTCCTGATCTCGAATTTATTAGGTTTTCTATTTTTATTTCATTTATTACCAGCTTTTCAATTTCTCTCAAATCAACATTATTATAATTTTCTATTCGAATCTCTAATTATTTTATAATCCTATATGCGAAAGTTAATGAAGCTCCAAAATTTGATAATCCAGAAATTCCAAAATTATTCGATGTATTATCATTAGAATTTGTATTAATTATATTTGACGTATTATTAGAATTTTTTGATTCTGACTTTGACTTTGAATAACCATAATAAATGTTTGGAGCCAACTCCGCATAAATTAAAAACGCTGGACTAACGTTATAATAACCACCCAAATTTATACCAATGTTTGGGGATAAATTTTGATTTTCGCTTTTACTAAAATTAGTACTATTATATCCTGGATTACTTATACCAATAAATGTATTTGTTACTTCATTTTTTGAATAAGAATAATCAAATCCCAAAGAATATCCAAAAAACAAACCAAATTTATCAGTAACCTTTTTTAGATTTAATATACTAAACTCTCCTCCTACATTAAAACTTACAGGAATTTTACTCTCAGTATTTGACAATGTTGTATTACTGGGTATAGAATCCTGACTTACAGTTTGACTACCCTTTGCTTCATCATTTGTAGACTGCCCACTAATTGTGCCTGTCATACGATAAATTCTATTTTCATTTCCCCATCTATGTTGTAAAGAGAAACTATTTAGACTGTTAAGACCTACTCCATATTCCAAAATTTTAGCAGGTTCATTTTGAGCAAAAGCTGATGCATAATTAAATAAAAGTGCCAGTGCAATAATCTTGATTGATTTTATTTTCATGATTTTGTGTTTTTCTGTTTAAGGATGTTTAGGTTTTTTATATTCAAGTAAAATAGAACGGTGAAAGATAATTAAAAAGTGTAATCGATACTGACAAAAAATATGTTATTTCAATTACACATTTCTTTCAAAACAATACTCTTACATTTTATAAAATCAAAAAGAAAATAAATTTTCTAATACTCAAACTCTCTTACAACCTCAAAAGCATACTGAACATTTTCAAACGGAATATCAGGCATAATGCCATGACCAAGGTTGAAAATAAATCCATTCTCTCCACGCATATCTTCAAAAAGTTTATGAATTCTTTTTTTGATTACTGCTTTATCTGCATATAAAATATGTGGGTCCAGATTACCTTGCACCGCTATATTTTCAGGTAACGATTTTTTAATGGTTAATAAATCAGCATTCCAATCAACAGAAATTACATCAGGTTTTGAATCAGCCATTAAAGGTGCAAAAACTGAACTTCCCTTACAAAAGGATATAACGGGTACATTATTTCTGGTTAATCTACTAATTATTTGCACATTATATTGATGAGAAAACTCTTTATAATCATCCCAACTTAAAGCTAATGCCCAACTATCAAATAATTGAACAGCATCAACACCAGCAGCAATTTGCATATTTAAATAATCAACAGTTACATCAGCAATTTTTTGCAATAAAATATGTGCTAATGCTGGTTGGTTATGAATAAAAAGTTTTGTCAATTTAAAATCTTTTGATGATTTACCTTCTACTAAATAACTCATTACTGTAAATGGAGCACCAGCAAAACCTATTAATGGTAATTTATTATTTAGTTCAATTTTCACCATTTTAATCATGTCTTTAACATAAGCTAAAGATATTTCTACATCAGGTATAATTAATTTCTCTATATCTTGCTTATTTCGAACTGGATTTGCAAACACTGGGCCGACACCATTAGTAAATGTAAGTTGCCCTCCCATTGCTTCTGCAGTAACTAAAATATCTGAAAACATAATCGCTGCATCAGTCATTAATAGGTTAACCGGCAAAAGAGTAACTTCAGTAGCTAACTCAGGTGTTTTGCACATTTCCATAAAAGAATAACGGTTTTTAATATCCCAGTATTCTTTCATAAATCTTCCTGCTTGGCGCATCATCCACACTGGAGGACGAGGAGTAGGTTTGCCAAAAGCTGCATCTAAAAATATATGACTCATTTAATTAATTTAGTAAATATTTACTCTGTGAATTTATAACCCACACCACGAATGGAATGGAAATGTTGTGGTACTTTTGGATCTATTTCAAAGTATTTCCTAAATACCAATATAAAATTATCTATGGTTCTAGTTGAAGGATATACATCATAATTCCAAACCGTTTCTAAAATTTGTTCTCGAGATACTACATTATTCTTTCGCTCAATTAATAATTTGAGTAACATAGTTTCCTTTTTCGTAAGACTAAATTCATTATTGGAAGCATCTGTAAATTGAAAATTATCGAAATTTATGTTTTTATCATTTATCTTATAGGTAGATATTAAAGACATTGTTGACGATGATAAGCTTCTTTTTACCAAGATTCCAACCCTTAGAATTAATTCTTCCAGATTAAAAGGCTTAACCAAATAATCATCTGCCCCTTTTTTAAGACCCATTACTCGATCTTCAGTTGAATTTTTAGCTGTAAGAAATAAAATAGGAACTTGAGAATTTTCAAGTCGTATTGTTTCACAAACTTGAAAACCGTCCATCTCTGGGAGCATTACATCTAAAATAATTAAATTGAATCGCTCTTCTTTAAAGGATTTTAGAGCTTTTTTTCCATCTGTTGCTACAGAAACATGATATCCCTCTAACTCTAAATTTAATTTAATTGCTTCGAGTAAATGTTCTTCATCTTCTACCAATAATATTCGAGAGATCATATTAGCGATAAATTTTTATCTTCGAAAACTGTTCTGAAAATAGTTCCTTTAGGCTCATTATTAAGCACTTTGATACTTGCTTGTTGATTTTGCAGAACTTCTTTTACAATAAATAGTCCTAACCCGGTACCTTTAGTTTTTCTAGTATTTTCGTTTCCGATTCGATAAAACTTATTAAATATTTTAAGCTTCTCCGGATCAGTAATTCCATCACCTTGGTCTGCAACTTCAAATATTATATGATTTTTTAATTTCATTAAACGTACTGCAATTGTTGATGCTTCTGGTGAATATTTCATTGCATTTTCAATTAAATTAGACACAACAGAACTCATTGCAAACCGATCTCCATTCAAAATAACATCGCTTTCAAGGCTAGTTTCAATTGTTCTTGATTTGCTTGCATGATTTTTATATCGATTAATTATTGCCAGTATTAATTCTGAAAAATTAAAATCCTCTTTAGGAAAAGAATAATTTTTACTGTCAATTCGTGTTGCAATTAGCATGTTTTCAACTAAATCATCTAATCTATCAATATCTTGAATGGAATTTGAAATAAACTTTTTTTGTTGTGCTTTATCCAAATCCCTTTTTTCTAACGTTTCAAGATATAACTTAATAGCAGCCAAAGGTGACTTGAATTCATGAGTCACAGAAAGTAAAAAATTTTTATGACGATTTTGTAATGCTTCTTCATCACCAATTGCTTTTCGCATTCTGTAAGCAGCAAAAAGCAATAATGACAAAAATACTGCCCCTTCTCCAACAATCATCATCCACTTTTCTTTTTGCAATTCGACTAATAAAAATGCCCACCAGCAAAACTGAGCAAAAACATAACCTACAATTAAATAAAAAATAGTTAATGGTTTCATCGTTCAAAAACTTTATCAAGCGAATCAAAAATAGCTCTTTTTGCAATTTCTAACTCAACTTTACTATGTGCTTGAGATACAAATCCAACCTCATAGCCAGAAGGACCTAAATAAATTCCTCTATTTAACAATTCGCGGTGCATTATCTTAAATTTCTCCATGCTCGAATGTTCAATATCTTCAGATCGCGTTATTTCATTTTTATCAGTAAAGGCAAACCAAAAAATAGATCCAATGCTAAAAACTTTAAAGGAATAACTTTTTGCTGCTGCAAAACGATTAATTGCAGCAACAAAATCACTGGTACGAGTATTTAATTCTTTATAAAATCCCATTCTTAGCAATTCAGTAAGTTGCGCAATTCCTGCAGACATTGCTACCGGATTTCCAGATAGCGTACCAGCTTGATAAACAGCACCATCTGGAGAAATAAATGCCATAATTTTATTACTAGCACCATAGCAACCAACCGGTAAACCACCACCAATAATTTTTCCATATGTAATTATATCAGGTGCAATATTATAATACCCAGCTGCACCTTCAAAACCAACTCTGAAACCAGATATAACTTCATCAAAAACTAATAGAATATTATTTTTTGTGCAAATATCCCGCAGAAATTGCAAATATTCAATGCTTTGTAATATCAACCCATTATTTGCAGGAATGGGTTCAATTATAATACATGCGATTTCATCTTTATAATCAGCAATAGCTTTTTCTACAGCCTCTTTATCATTTAATGAAAGTACAATTGTTTCTTTAGCAACTGAATCTGGTATTCCAGCAGATGAGGTTTCACCCAAAGTAACCAAGCCTGAACCAGCTTTAACTAATAAAGAATCAAGATGGCCATGATAACACCCTTCAAACTTTACAATCTTGTTTTTTCCAGTAAATCCTCTTGCCAATCGGATTGCCGACATTACTGCTTCTGTACCAGAACTCGTAAAGCGAATTTTTTCAATGAATTTATTATTTTTTAAAATCAATTCCGCTAATTCGTTTTCCAAAGGTGTTGGAGCACCAAAGGACATACCATTCGCAATATTTCTGGTTACATTTTCGCGAATTTTAGGATGATTATGACCTAAGATTAATGGCCCCCAAGAACAACAAAAATCAATAAACTTATTTCCATCAGCATCCCATAAAAATGGGCCATCTCCACGAGTAATAAATAATGGAGTTCCTGAAACAGATTTAAATGCACGTACAGGAGAATTTACTCCGCCAGGGAAATATGATTTCGCTTTTGCAAATAGCTCTGCAGATTTACTTCTGGAAATATCTGGCTTATCAGTTGTAGATAAAGGTCTCTCCAGTTCAGTTGTTGTAAATATTTTCTTTAAATTTTCAAGCATATTATTATTAAAACTTTTATTAGCTATTTAGCCAATTATTTGCCAATATATCGTGTGCATGGTAGGTAATAATTATACCAGCTCCAGAGCGAACAAACGCATACATGTTTTCCATCACAATTTTCTTTTCATCAATCCAACCGTTTTGCGCCGCCGCCTTCACCATACTATACTCACCAGATACATTATAACAAGCGACTGGTAAATTTGTATTCTCACGTACCGACTTAATTATATCTAAATAAGCTAGAGCTGGTTTAACCATAAGTATATCAGCACCTTCTAACTCATCCATATTTGCCTCTATAATTGCTTCTTTACTATTTCGAAAATCCATTTGATACGATTTGCGGTCTCCTTTGCCTGGTGCGGAATCTGCTGCTTCTCGAAATGGACCATAGTAAGCAGAAGCAAATTTGACCGAATACGACATTATTAACGTGTTTTCAAATCCGTAGTTATCAAGCATTTCACGAATAGCTCCTACTCTTCCGTCCATCATATCAGAAGGTGCAACCATATCTGCACCTGCTTGAGCATGACTTAAAGCCATTTTTGCTAAAACATCTAACGTTTTATCATTGACAACGTACTCGTTTTCTAAAATACCACAATGCCCGTGAGTTGTGTAAGCACAAGCACATATATCTGTTATTATCAATAACTGATCTCCAAATTCTTTTCTTAATTCAGCAACTGCAGTTGCTATAATTGAACTTGCAGAATAAGAAGTACTTGCATTTTCAGTTTTAGCTTCACCCACTCCAAATAATAAAATTTTATTTAACCCCAGATTTAATTGAATGGCAACATCCTTAATTAGTTCATCACTAGAAAAGTGGTAAATACCTGGCATAGAATCTATAGCATGTTTAATTCCATTGCCAGCAACTACAAAATATGGGTAAATAAACATATCTGCCGAAAGCCTATTTTCTGCAACCATTTCTCTTATAATGGAATTCTTTCGTAAACGTCTAGGTCTGCTTATCATTAATTATTTACATTTAAATATGGCCTCAGCTATACCAAAATCATCAGTTGTTCTACAAATTATCGGCTCATAAATACCGTTTTCATGCAATTTTTTTGCCGTGCTTTTTCCAATTGATATTACCTTTTGCGTAGATTCAATATCGTTTTTTTCTAGATATGCCATAACATTAGATGGACTAGTGAAAATAAAAACATCGGGCATGTTTTCCAATTTAACGGGATTGGGAACGGTATCGTAAATTTCAATTTCTATAATCTGATTTTCTTTCAATTCTTTCTGAATACTACGTAAAGATTGCTTCCCAATTGGAAATAAAACAGTTTCATCAGTACATAGTTTTGCAAATTCAATCCCAGCTTGTTGAGGATCATTTCCTGTTCCTTCAAAATCAACTGAAAACCCAAGTTCCTTGATTCGAAAAGCAGTTGAAGCTCCAATACATCCAATTTTAATGCTAGAAGGTATTTGGATTTCATATTCAATAAAATAATCAATTGTATTTTTACTGCTAAAAAAAATCCAATTGCTAAGTTCCAAACTTCTTATAATACTTTCTCTATTATTTATAATTTTATCAAATTTAATAAATGGAATAGCAGATAAAGTAAAATTCATGGATAATGCTATTCGACTTAAAAAACTAGTTGGGCTCTCATTTCTGGTAATTAAAACAGATGAAATTGTAGAAATCTTTTCATAATTATTTACGATCATTTCTGCCGCACCATCCAGACTATCAATGAATTGAAATTGGCGTATTGGTACATCATTAGCTGAATCGGCTTTTGAAATAAAAACCTCATAACCATGATCAACTTCCTTACAATAAACACCTAAAGGCATGTGGCAACCACCTTCAAACAGGTTTAAAACTTTTCTTTCAACGCTAATTTCTTTCTGCACTTTTTTATTATTTATGGTTTGCAAAGCCAAAAATAAATTTTGATTTTTTTCATTTATCTGCAAAGCCAAAACACCTTGAGCTGGAGAGGGAATAAATATTTCTGGCTTTAATTCAATCTTTTCAAATTCAGATAGATCGAGATTTAAACGAATTACACCAGCGGAGGCAAGCATTATCGCATCATATTCTCCATTTCTAAGCTTGGCAATTCTGGTAGGTACATTTCCACGAATATCTTTTAAAATTAAGTCAGACCTAGATGCTAAAACTTGGGCTTTTCTTCTTGCAGAAGAAGAACCAAAAACAGCATTTTCTTTAAGTTTCCATTGTTTTTTTTCATCAACAGATGATTTTCTAATCAAAATCATATCCGATGGATTTTCACGATCCGAAACCGCTGCAATCATTAAACCAGGAGGCGAATTAGTTGGTAAATCCTTGTGTGAATGAACAGCCAAATCAATCGTTCCAGCTAATAATTCTTCTTCTAATTCTTTTGTAAAAAAACCTTTTCCTTCTAATTTATCTAAACTCAAATGCTGAATTTTATCGCCTTGAGTTTTAATAATTTTAATAAATGATTCAATTCCTTGTTGTTTCAATAATGCTGAAACATGATATGCTTGCCAAAGCGCCAAATCACTCCCTCTTGAACCAATAATTATGGATTTAACGAGTTGATTAAATGAATTTTCTTGAGAAATGAGAGTTGATTCGGAATCCATTGAGCTGAGCGGCTGCAAAATTGATTTGCGAAGCCTAAATTGTTTCTTGTACTAATATATCTTTTGCCATTTTCATTGGCACACTTATGTATTTTTTTTCTAAATAATTAAGTACCTTTTCTAATACCAAACGTGATTGCGGATCCAATTTTTCGATATCTTCAGCAAAAATTGAATCAATTGCTTGGTTCCTTATTTCCTTTATTTTTTCTGGAACAACTTTCATTGCAATTTCAACTTTTCGCTGTTTAATTATCGATTTAAATTCTTCCATATTCTGCTGAATTATTTTTTCAGCATGCTCTAATTCATTATAGCGCTCCTTTAAATTCTTGTCCGCAGTTTCTTTAATTTCTGTTAAGCTGATAAAATTAACAGGAAACTGAGTTAATACATCCGGATCGGTATCATTTGGTACAGCTAGATCTAATACAATTTTTTTATCTGTTTCTCCTGCAAGTAGATTTTTATATAAAACTGGGGTAATAATAGGTTCTGTAGCGCCAGTACATGTAATTATAACATCAAATCCTTGATTTCTTTCTTTCAATTTATCTAAAGAAAAAGCTTCACCTTTTAATTCCTGAGCAAGTAATGCTGCTTTTGCAAACGTACGATTGTAAATAGAAAAGTGACTGAAACCATGTTTTGACAAATATTTAGCGAATAAATTATTGGTTTCTCCAGCACCAATTATTAAAATTCGTGCATCGGTCGGTATTTTATATGTTTTAAGTTTTCGGTAAGCGAGAGATACAACTGAAATCGGTTTTTCAGAAATTTTTGTATTGGTATAAACTTCTTTAGCCGTTTTTACTACCCTGTTCATCACAATCCGCAAAAAATCTCCAGTAAGACCAGCTTTATTTGCAAAATCATAAGCAGATCGGAGTTGTGCTAATATTTCTTTCTCGCCAACAACCAATGACTCTACCGAACAAGATACTTTTAGCAAATGATTAAGTGCATTGATATTCTCATAACATTGAGCACGTTCAACAAAAATTCCAAGTTCTGAAATGGTATTTTCTAAATTAATTTCTGAAAGTAAAGTATGAACAAAAATGTGATTAATCTCGAAAGAGGCAGTGAAAATAAATTCAACCCGATTACAAGTCGATAAATAAAATATCTCTTCCAGATTAAGATTGGCTTGTATTTTTTTTAGCCTTTCCTCAAGATGTTCTAATGGAATAACAAGTTGACCTATTTCTCTAAGATCGAAATGCTGATGTGTGAACGCTATAACTTTTAAATCTTTCAAATCTGCTTTTTAACTATACAAAGATGCTTTTTTGGCAACCGCCGAATGTCATAACTATGTAAGTTAACTTATTTAGAATTCGTATGAATAAGATAAATTATTTATGTAACAAAAATATTATAAAAAATAATCTATTCATTACTAAGTACTTAAATAATAAATTAGCAATATCTTGATTATTCTTAGTACTATGTATAGCATATTACTAAGCGAAACATATATCTTTGTAATGTAATTCAAACCAGGCATGCAACCTAATCAACCAAGATGCTGTCTTATTATTAAACGCAAAAATTAAATATTATGAAAATTTTAACCACTATCGTCCTAAGCATTGGTATTGTTGCAACAGCAAGTGTGTATACAAGCGTGCGAAATTTAGAAAAAGAAAATTCTGAAGTTGTCTTAAATGCTACAAATAATTTTGGAGTACCGGTCCTATTTGCTAATAATTATGAAAGTAAAATATCAAATACTAGCGTAAATAAATCTGATTTAAATTTCGCTAACAATTTATCGTTTAATCCAAAAATTGAAATTAGCGAAATTGATTTTAAAAGTGGAGAAAACTTACTTATGCTTTATGTAAATCAAAACAATACGACTAAATCAATATCTGATAGTGATTTTGCGATAGGTGAAAACAATTTACTCGATTTGGTAAATGGTAAGTTTGTAGCTCCAGAAATTACATTAAATGATTTTAATGTGGGAGAAAATTTATTGATGGAATTGACTGGGGAATAATTATTTGGAATGATTTGATTGTTTAATATTTATATTTTTTGAAAATAAATAATATTCAAATATTAAATTTAATTAGCGAAATATTATATAATCATTCCATTACACTTACTAATTCAACCCAATTTCCATCTTCCTGAATTAATTCAATAAGCTGATCAACTGCAGATTCACTATTAATATTTTTTCTTACCACTTCTTTTCCACGATACAAAGTGATTTTGCCAGGTCCGGTACCTACATAACCATAATCTGCATCTGCCATTTCTCCTGGACCATTTACAATACAACCCATTATTCCGATTTTTATTCCTTTTAAATGATCTGTTCGGCTTCTTATTAGTTGAGTTGTTTCCATTAAATCAAATAATGTTCTTCCGCATGATGGGCAGGAAATATATTCAGTTTTAGATATTCTAGTTCTTGTTGCTTGTAAAATTCCAAAAATAGCAGAATTTAAGCTTTTTTGTATTTGTGATGGATTTTCAATCCATATTCCATCACCAAAACCATCTACTAATAAGGCTCCAATATCTGTCGAAGAATGCAATAAAAATTCATCATCATTACGAATTTCTGTATATTCTTTCTTGAAAATTATCGGAAACTTAATCTCATTTTCAATTAATTGAATTACAATTCTTCGATAATCTGCAACGGTATTATGTTCAGAACCTTGGAGAATCAAAACTAAATTTTTGTTTTCTCTGCATTTATTTAATTCTTTTAAATTAAATTCATTTATAGAAACGTTAATAAAATTTAAATGTTCATCTTTCTCACTATCAGATAAATAATCAGACAACTGCATAATTGGAAAACAGTTATTTTTGTTTTCTAATGCCAACCAGGTTTCATAATTAAAAACTTGCCTTAGATTTCCAGGGAAATTGAAAGAAGGAAGTTGATTATCCATAAAAGCGAAATCAGCCGCCATATCACTGATATTATACTTATCTAAAAGTGCAGAGTATGTATAACCAACAGCATTTAATATAAAAGGATCTTTTAAATTTAAGGATTTCAAATTAGCAAAAACTACAGGTACAGCGTGCCCTCCAATGTTACTAACCGCGTTAGAAACTCTACGTTCATATATGTAGGGATGATAAACTTCAGGAAATTTTTCATCATCCTGTACTTCTATTACTTTCTTGTTTTCATATCTTTTGGCTAATGCAATTGCAACAGGAGCTTCCATTTCTGGCTCCTCAGTTAATGAAACTCTAATAGTATCACCTAGGCCATCTTCCAACAAAGTGCCGATACCTACAGCCGATTTTATTCGACCATCTTCTCCATCACCTGCTTCGGTAACACCTAAATGCAGAGGATAATTCATATTTTCTGAAACCATTGTTTCTACCAAAAGCCGATACGCTTGTACCATAACTTGTGGGTTGCTGGCTTTCATAGAAATTACCAAATTATAGTAATTATTTTCTTCACAAATACGAATGAATTCCATGGCTGATTCAACCATTCCTTTTGGCGTATCGCCATAGTGGCTCATAATTCGATCGGACAATGAACCGTGATTCGTCCCTATTCGCATGGCAGTACCATATTCCTTGCAAATTTTTACAAGTGGAGTAAATCTTTTACGAATCCTTTCTAACTCATCGAAATACGATTTTTCAGAATAATCTATTAGTTCAAATTTCTTTTTATCAGCATAATTTCCTGGATTAACCCGTACTTTTTCTACAATTCTTGCAGCAAGTTCAGCAGCATTAGGCGTAAAATGAATGTCGGCTACTAATGGAACATTAAAACCTCTAACTAAAAGTTGCTTTTTTATCTCTGCTAAATTCTGAGCTTCTTTGATACTTGGCGCCGTAATTCTTACATATTCACATCCTGCTTCAACCATTCGTATCGTTTGTTCAACTGTACCAATCGTGTCCATTGTATCAGTTGTGGTCATAGATTGAATCCTAATTGGGTTGTTCCCTCCCATCGGAATATCGCCAATTGCAACCTCTCTGGTAACAAATCTTGAATAAGTTGATAATGAATTACAGAATTTACCTGGCAATTTTAGCATGTATTTGTACTTTACTTTTATAAACAAAAATAAGAATTTATAATACCTTTATCCTAAACCTTATTATTTATGAAAAGTTCTCAATTACCTATTTTCATTTTTATGAGTTTCCTATCTTCTTTTTGCTTTGCTCAGCAACTTCCAAAACCAATCAGAAATACCTTTAAATTAGGAACGGGATTTGAAAATGTTGATTTTGCTTTAAGGGACTACAGACCGGGTAAATTCTTAAGTAGTAGAAATGATGATTACTATAAAAATGTAAGGTCTAAACATCTATTCTTAAAATATGAATATAATTTAAATAAACATGTATTGGTTGGGGCAAATTTTGCTTTAGCGCAAGGCTCAATGGACAATTATTTGTATGAATGGGTACAGTTAAATGATAGCATTGGAACTTATGTATCAACCAAACAATATGAATTTAGATTTACGAATGTAAGTTTAAATGGTAGAATAAATTTTTCGACTGGAGGCGAAAAATTTGCTGGATACGCAGGGTTAGGAGCCGGAATCAGACGTTCATTTCACACCTATGATTATCCTGGCATTTCTCGTTATGACTACAGAACAGATAAAGATGGATTTCCGGTAGGTTTTGAAATAACAATGGGAATTCAAGCGGCGCTCGTTGAAAATTTAGGATTATATTCTGAAGTCGGTTTGGCCAAATCCTATTTCCAATTTGGAGTTTATTATAAATTTAAATAGGACAAATAACTCATTGAGGTTATATTAATTATATTTCTATCCAGTATAGAATTTTGCTTATATTTTATTTTCACTTTTCATTTTGTTAATCAATTGACAAACAAAGTGTTTAAAATTATTTTGGGCTTACCTTGTCTCGTAATTTCTGACGAGTCGAGGTCAGGCTATCCGCTTTTTTGCCATTCTGAGAGTAACGAAGAATTTTTATTTAATTGCTTTTTAAAGGATCTCGTCAGCAATGACTAGACCGCCGATATCCCTAGTCCAAAGCACTCCGGTTTTAGGTTATTGTTAATTAATTTATACCGTAGAACGTGTTAAATTTTAATTCTACCAATTTTTCTAAAATCGCTAAAAAGTTTTATCAATATCTACTAACACTAATACTTGAAACACCGCTCGAAAGAGTAATAATTATCTTATTTGAAGAAGTAGAAAAGTTTTCGGTTTGATATAAATCATCACTAATTTTTACAAAATCCTCAAAATCAGTACTTGATAAGCCTGTTTCGGTTGTAATCTGGCAAGCCGCGCTTCTAGGAATATCGATATCAATCGACGACGCTCCGGCCTCAATTACCACTTCTTGGTTTTTAGATTTATCACCAAGTTTTAAATCAAGGCTTGCTGCACCTGCTTCTACTGATAATTTTTTAATCAAATAATCACTTAGGTCAATATCTGCTGAACCAGCGCCAAACTCAAAATCCATTTGCCATTCTGGTTTAGTATTCAACATCATGGTAACTTCATTTTTAAATTTACCATTAAAAGATATATCTTGATCAGCTAATTTCAAGGTGATTTCCTGATCTTTTCCATTGTTTATTCTTTCCATGATATATTCGCCATTGGAAAGATTTGCTTTTGCTTCAAAAAGTTTGCTAGTTGGTTGTTTTAAATCAAAAGAGCCTGCAGCACCTTGAAAATTCAATTTAGCAGAAGTTACTCCCGAATCCATTTCTTGGAAAAAATTTTGGTTGTTTACTTCTTTTTTATCTTTTTTATTAAATATCCCTCTTTCTTCATCATTATAATTAAAAGAATTATCAGATTGTGGTTGGAAACTCACACTCGTGAAAACAAATACAAAAAACCCAAGCAAAAACACTAAACCTAAAATTAAACCAACTTTTGCTGTAGAATCTCTCTTAACTAAAGAATTGATTCCAACAAAAATTAAAATCAGTGGCCAAAATTGCCAGATTGAATCCCAGTTAATTGATATATAATTAAAATTTTGTAAGGCAAATAGGGTTCCTAAAACGATTAGCAATAATCCCCAAAAAATATTCTTGTAGTTCATTTTGTGTTTAATTTTGATGTTGAAAATTATTCTGGTTTTGTTGAATCGTAGTTTTGTCCTGTTGGATTTTCATTTTCATCCGAAAATTCAGATTTTTTTGTGCCTGTATTTTGGTATGGTGGAATATCTGAATTATTTGTCCGATAATCTGTTTCTTTATTATTTTTCTTTTTAGCAACTCCAAACAATAATAAAATTCCGATTACAATTAGAATTATTGGCCAAAGCTTTTCAATTCTAAGACCTGGAACAAAATTATTAATCAAAAATATACTACCAATAAGTATCAAAACTGCGCCACCTATGTAGCCTTCTTCTTCTTTTTTCTTTGTTTTCATTTGGTTTGAATCATTTACAAGGTAAGGGTTATCATTTATTAATTGACCATTTGCCATAAGTTCTTGTTTTTCAGGCAATACAATCCACAATATGATATAGATTAATAGACCAGAACCTCCTAAAAAAAATGCTAATAGACACCCAACCCTAACCAGAGTTGTGTCTAAGTCAAAATATTCAGCAATACCAGCAGCTACACCACCTAATATGCTTTGACTTTTATTACGATAAAGTTTTTTTGTCATGATATTTTACGTTTTTTAACTATTAAAAATATAAATTGGATTTACAAACTCAAAGATAACTGCTTTTTGGTGTAATAATAATTTCGTCTAAAGTTGCAGAAGCGGATAAACCAAGGGCGGTAACTACCAATTCTGCCACATCTTCAGGTTGAACAAAATTTGATTTTGGCAAATGAGTCCCAATCCACGATTCGGTAAAAGTAGCACCCGGCAAAATACTGCTTACTCTAATTTGATAATGTTTTAACTCGTCACGCAATGACCGAGACAAACCTAAAAGTGCAGCTTTGGTAATAGAATAACTGGCTGCCATTGGCTCATTTATATTAGAAGCTATAGAACAAATATTAAAAATATAACCACTATTCTGGTGTATCATACCTTTTGAGAAAAAAACGGAAAGGTAGTATGCAGCATACACATTGGTTTCCATCATTTTTTCTAATTGCCCACCTTTATCGTCCAATAATTTGCCCGGCTGATATAAACCTACACAATTCACTAACACATCTATGATCCCAAACTTGTCTTTTACTTTATTGGCAAAAGCAAGAACTTCCATTCTAATTGCGCAATCAGTTTTAATATAAACTATGCTTATCTGTTTATTAATTGATAATAATTCGACCGCAAACTCTTTCAAATCCTGATCATTGCGGCTACATATAGCTAAATCATACCCTTGTTTTGCTAATGCAATTGCAATTGCACGGCCTATACCTTTAGTTGCTCCTGTTATTAATGCTTTCATAAAGTAAAAGCTAAATTGGTATAAAATTCTTAACAATTATAATTAAATACGTTAGAAAACATGAGCTTGAAATAATACTTGCAAACCATTCAATAAAAAACCCGCCTCGTATTTTACTACCAGACGGGTTTATAAGCAATTAATACTAAATTTATTCTACTATCAATTTTTCTCTTGCTATTCCTTTGTCTGTAGCAATGGAAACTAAATATATGCCTTTGCTAAGTTTTGAAACATCAATAGCTTGTTGCAAATTATCTACTTGGCTATAAACTTTTTGCCCGATTGAATTGTACATTTCTAACTTTTTAATTTGAACCTGATCGTTGACTTTTATAGAAAAAGAATTGCTAGTAGGATTTGGATATAACGTAAAAGCTGAATTTGATGAAAGTGTATTAATTCTGGAGGTACCAAAATCTATTGAGGCAATATTTGACACTGGTGTACCATTTATACTTGAAAAACCTCCAGCTATGATTAGTTTACCATTGTATTCTGCTAACGCTAAAGCTGTTCCATAACCACTATTATTTTGAAGCTGCAATGGAACTGAATACCACTGCTGCCCATCCCATTTTGCTGTCCTTGTTACAGGAATGCCACCAGCTGTATTTATTTGTCCTATGACATATAATTCAGAATTATATTCCATCATATCAAAAACAACTGACGGGAGTGTACCACCGCTCATAGAATAATATTGATTGTTATTAGTATAAAAAATATTATTTTCTATGTTTCCTGCCTGAGCTGAGAAGTAGCCACCTACATACAAACTATTTTGAAAATTCTCAAAAGTATTTATATATCCATCCCCGCCAATTCCTGGACCTACCGTAACCCATTGATTATTTACTAATTTTAGAATAGGTTCTTCAGCTAACTCTGGACTGCAATTCATATTACCTGCTAAATGTAAATCTCCATTATTATGAATTATTGCTCCTGCATAAGTAAAATCACAAGCAATTGGGAAATTATACGAAATATCTGTCCACGTTTGACCATCCCACTTGGCTATTCCTCTACTTGCAACAGTTCCCAATGAATCATAATCACCTACAAAATAAAGTGTATCATTACATACTTCCATTGAATTTCCACTTCCCCAAGCTCCTAAATTGTCAGGTTTTAGCAGGCCTCCAACATTATTCCATTCCACTCCGTTCCAACGCGCTATCCCAACCATATCTTTATCTCCACATTTGTAAAATGCACCTGCAATATAAATCTCATTTTTATACCGAACTACGTCATACACCGTTTGTATCGCATCAGACCATGTAAATTCACGTATTCCAGAACCAAGGCTGTCCCAAGTTTGCCCATCCCAAACCGCGGTTCCATAGCATTTTTTACCTCCTATAGACACAAAAGAACCAACTGCATACAATTTATTATCAATCGTATCTGTATACAATTTTCGAATATCTCCTATTGGATTAGGAACCGGATTAGTTCCTGATCCCAAAGGAGAAATAATAGGAAATTGAGCATGTACATTATTACTTAAAAAGAAAATTTGTAAACCTAAAATTATACTTATTTTTAATGTTGGATTTTTCATTTTATAAGGTTATTAAAATCAATTGATTATAATTTTTTTGGTGAATCTTTTGGAATTTGAAGAGTATACCATATAATATAAGCCACTGCTTTTATCTTTTAAATTAATGGTAGAATTACTTTCATTTAACAACTGACTATAAATTAATTCACCAAGGGTATTGTAGATAAGAATATTGGCATCCAATTCGAAATCATTTAACTTAATTTCAAATAAACCGTCAGATGGATTAGGATAGACTATTAAACTTCCTAAATCCGATAAATTCTCTAATGCTGTTTTACAGGCTAATGGATCAGGACCGCATGGAATAGACACAGTTGTAGTTACTAAATTGGATATAAATCCATCTAAAAAACTACCGTTAATACTTGGATCAAAATAATCTTGAGTGGAGCTTGTATTGAAATCTTTTACTGGTAAATCACCACCCCGAGTACTACCACCTATTGTAATATTACTTCCATCATTAATAGAACTTATAGCTTTAATTGCATCATCTGCTACTGTGCCAAAATACGAACTAAATGTCCTCGAATTGCCAACTGTGTAAATTCTTAAGAAACCATCTTCTAACCCTTTAATAGTTGGCTGATAAAAATCTGCATTATTATTATTTACCCCAAAATTGGAACTTGCGGTTTTTCCAGCAATTATATAACCACTACCAGCACCAGAACAAATTGCATTAGCTTCATCATAACCACTACCACCTATATAACTCGACCACTTTCTATTGCCATTATTCCCAAAACGAATAATATAACCATCCCCATTGCCTCCGTAATTAGTTTGACTATTTGCATAAACTGGCATAGGTAGATTTCCGTTATCAGTATGCCCTACCATAAAAATATCTCCCTGCGGTGTACTCATAAGCGTGTTAATAGCATTACCTACGATTTCATTTGATGGGCCACCAAAAAATGTTGCCCATGTAACCTGTCCTTGAGGATTAAATTTGACGATGTAATCGTCAAAGGAATTGCCACTGACAACATTTTTATTTTGTAAATATGATCCTGTAAGACCACATATAGGCATTGCAAGAGAAAATGCTCCACATCCGCCTAAGTTACCAATGCTTGTAGATGCACCTCTAACAATTAAATTATTAAATTTATCTAATATGCAAGACTGAAATTCATCGGAATTAGCACCACCGTAATACGTGCTCCACTCTAAATTATCACTATTACCAAATTTTGCAATAAATCCGTTACTTGAGTTAAATGTATTTTTGCATTGGTTATAATTTTGGTTAAATCCGTTTGTTAAGTTAACTAAAGGTAAGTTAGTTCCACTTGTTTTTCCAACCATATAAACTTTATCATCGTTTCCTATCGCCAACCCATTAACATAAGTTGTATTATTCGTTGCAAAAAATGTGCTCCATGTTTTATATTTTCCATTTGCGCTTAGTTTAGTAATAAATCCAACTTCATCACCTTGAAAAACATCATTAAAATAATAGTTACCAACATTACCAGGTTGGCAAGGATAATCTGTGCTAGTAGTTGATCCATAAAAGTATACTAAGCCTAAACTATTAACTGCAATACTTTTGGCATATTCAGAACTACTACCACCATAAAATGTTTGAAAAAGGCGACTACGGTCTGGTGCGAAACAAGCAATAATTATATCTTGCAAATCTTTATAAATTGGATAAACACCGTTAAAGAATGGAGGAAAATCCCTGCTTTCTGTTTCCCCTAAAATATAAATGTTATTATTGGGTGCCGTGTAGTTATCAGTTATTTCATCAATACTAGTTCCTCCATAATATGTGGTCCATTTATTATTAAATGTAGTACTTGATGAAGTAACTTGTTGTTGAGAAGATGTTGTGAAATTGATAATATCTTGTTTCACTTCATAGGTATTGCTAGAATTGTAGCCTGTAGTATTTAGTTTCCATTCATTCCCATTTACTAAGGATGATGAAGCAGAAATTGCAACTAAATTTCCAGAAGTTTGAGAAATCAAAAATTTAGAAACATTTACAGGATTTTGGAAAGGGAGGTTAAGACTTAAATTCCCGCTTTGTAAAGCAAGATTACTACCACCGTTAAATTTTAATTGAATTAGACTGGGGTTTGCACCTACCGCTAAGCGGTAGTTAAGCCGAATACCTGTTTGAGTAAAAAACACATCAAGAGAAATATTGTTCCATAAATTCGTGTAAGTAATATTACCATATTCTGGAACATCAACTTTTTCAAGAGTGCCAATATAAAAATTAGTATTTGAACTTAATAATTGGCTAGGAGAGCAAGTTGTAGTAACATTACTATTTAGAAAACTCATCTCCATTCGATAAATTGAATCCTTTTCAGTTAAAGTATTAGTTGCCTTTTTACTAACAACAAAGCTAATACCTGTTTTCGTAAAATAAATTTTCGAATTATTGATTTGAGTTGTATACAATAGGCTACTGTTGTAACTGCCATCTATATTCTTTTCTTGCCCATCATTCTTCAAAAACCCAGCATCGTAATTTTGAGCAAGAGCACTAGTAGATAATAGCCCTAATAGCATTAAAATAGTAAATAGGTGGGGGGGGGGGGGG